>CAZNRN010000013.1:0-96136 GCA_964575605.1 uncultured Micavibrio sp.
CGATGCGGTCGGCCTTGCCTGTAATGGTGAAGGGCCCGCCCGCGACGGTGAATTGCCATTTGCCGTTAATCTCGGTCAGGAACGGTTTTTTGTCTTCGCGCCATTCCCTTTCCTCGCGGATGAATTCGTCGGCAACGCGCTCGAACCGCGGCCACCAGAAGGCCTCGACCTCCTGCGGGATGCGCTGGTCGCGGAGCGCCTGGCGCCCGAATTCCAGCAGTTTCTGCGCGGCATCAACCGGCAGTTTGTCGGGATATTCCTTGATGAATTTTTCAAGCGCGGTGTGGATGAACGTGCCGCGCTCGGACGCGCCCGGATCGGCGTCGATATCCTCGATCTTTTTCAGGTTCAGCACGTAATAAGCGTAGATTTGATAAGGGTCGCGCATCCAGCTTTCGACCTGCGTGACGCGCAGCTGGCGGGGGCGCGAGGAGACCGGCGGGCGCGGTTCGGGGCGCTTGACGGGTTTGATTTCGGCGGGACGGTCTATATCCTGCATCCACTGGCGGTAGACCTCGGCCTTGCGCGGCGCGAGTTCAAGCCCTGCGGCCTGCAGCACGGTTTCAAGGCGCAGCAGCCAGCGCGCGGGCACGGTCGGCGTGCCGTCGACCTTTTGCGCGCGCGTGATGACAACTTCGGGCGACGAGGCCGCCTGCACGAAGTCATGCGCGGCGATGCCGATCTTGTATTCCGGCGGCGGCAGGCCGAATTTGCGGCGCATCGGGCGCGACATCCAGGGGTCATGAGCGGGCAGCGCCGGCCATGTGCCCTCGTTCAACCCGCCCAGTATCACCAAATCAGTCGAATGCAGCCGCGCCTCGAGCAACCCGAAAATAAACAGCCGCGGATGCGCGCCGATGTGGGAGCGCACCGAAACGTTTTTCATGAGGCCGGAGAGCAGCGAGACGTAATCATCGGGCGTGATATCTGGCACCTGCCGCGATACCTGCCACAAATCGCCGAGGAAACGGCTCATGGGCTCCGCCGCCTCCCAGGCCCAGAGGCGCTGGGCGCCGTTCATTTCCTCGGTCGCGGCCAGCGTTTCGGCCAGGCGGATATGTTTTTCCAAGAGCGTGCGGAAGGGCTGCGTGCCCTTTTGCGACATCAGGGAGGTAAAGCCCTTCATCTCGGCTTCCATTTTCTCCAGCCAGGCCAGCAGCGAGGCACGGTATTGCTTTTGCTCGGGCAGCGCGCGGACGCTTTCCATCAGCCCGTCAAAACCCGCGTTGGGGCGCGGGCCGCGCAGCACCATTTCATCCAGCAGGTAAATCATGCCGCGCAGGTCTTCGCTTTTCATGCTGGCGGCCAGCAGCGGGTGTTTTAAAAATGACAGCAGCGCGACAGGCGCCAGTTCATCCGCCGCCATTTCGGCGGTCAGGTTCATCCATGTGCCGATTTCAAGCTCGGTCAGCGGCTGACCGCCGGAATCGTCAATTTCGATGCCCCAGCGGCGGAGCGATAGCGACACACGGCGCGCAAGGCGTCGGTCGGGGGTGATGAGGGCGGCGGTCTTGCCCTCCGTCTCCAGCGTTTCGCGCAATATCAGCGCAATCACATCGGCTTCTTCCTGCGGCGTGCCGCAATCGACGCGGGTGAAGTTGTCGAGCGCCTGCGCCGGGATATCGCCCGCGCGCAAGGACCGCCAGTTTTCGGTGGTTTCGGCGGGACGCATCGCCTCCGACAGCAATTTCACGCGCGCGTGGTTCAGCGGCAGTTTCTTTTTCAGCTCCCACTCGCCGACACTTTCACGCAGCAGGCCGAAATGGGCGAGCAGCGCTTTCAGGTTATATTGCGGATGGTCTTCGGCAAGTTTCTGCCAGCTTTCCTCGTCCATCTGGCGGTCGAGGCCGGGCAGCACGACCTGTCCCTGCGGCAGGCACGCCACCAGCGACAGCAATTCGCGCACGGCGGGCACGGTGCCGGTCGTGCCGGCGGCAATCACGGGCCGCTGCGGCGGGTGCTTTTTCCAGGCCTTGATCTGCGCGTCGATCAGCAGGTTGCGGCGCTCGGCGACATCCAGCACGCCGCGTTCCTTTAAAATCTCCGGCCAGTGCTGGGTGAGCACCTTGAGGAAATCGAGCGTCTTCTGCCAGTGCAACGCGAATTCGTCGGGCACCAGTTTTTCAAGGCCGGTGAAATCGAGCTTTTCCGTCTGCACCTCATCAAGGAAGCGGCCGAGGCTGTCGGCCAGCGCCACGGCCTGGTCGAAGGAAACCTTTTCATCGCCGGGGCCGATGCGTCGCGCATGAACAAGCCGCGCCAGCAGCAATTGGCGCTCCAGCGGCGAGACGGCGGGCGGGATATCGAGCGCGGCAGCGGCATCGTCTTCCCCCGCCAGCAGCATTGCGACTTCGTCGGGGTCGACGTCGCCGATCGGCTGCATCGCGGGCAGCAGCATCGGGTCGCCGTTGGAAAGTCGCAGGAAAGCTTCGCGCATCGTCCGGATCGAGCGGCGCGAAGGCAGCAAAATCAGCATTTCCGACAATTTCAGCGGGTCACGACCCGTCTGCTCGAGGATTCCCAGCGCGAGGCTGTCGGCGAAGGAACGCCCCGCCGGGATATTGACGACGGCAGGTGTGTCCCGCAATCCCGTCATGGCGCGCGTTTTTTGGCCTTGGAGGCGAGGATGCGGTTGGTTTCGGCAAAGGCCTCGGGTGTGCCGACATGATGCCAGTCACCGTCATGGCGGTGGGCATAAAGCCTGCCCGCCAGCTCCGCCTTGTGGAAGAGCTCGAGGAAGGAAAACGCGCCCTCTTTGCTGCCCTCGAACAGGCGCGGATGCACGATGCGGGGGCCCGCGAAAATGTAATTTGCGTCCTTGTCGGTGCGGCCCTTGAACACGGGTTGCGACGAGCCCTCGGCCAGATGGTAATCGCCCTTGCCCGCGTAGCTGGGCAGGTCCTGCGTGGTGTGGAGCAGCAGCATCAGATCCATTTTCGATGCGTCCCAGTCCTTCGCCATCTGTTTCAGCGTCGAGCCGGAGGGACCGTCGGTCCAGAGCACATCGGCGTTGAGTACAAAAAATGGCTCGTCGCCGAAAAATGCCAGCATCTTTTTCACGCCGCCGCCGGTATCGAGCAGTTTTTCCTCGCGCGCGATGGTGATCTTCGGCGCTTTGCGGGTTTTTAAATGCTCGACGATCATCTCGGGCAGGTAATGCACGTTGACGACGGCTTCCTCCACCCCTGCCTCGACCAATGCATCCAGCGCCCGGTCGAGCATGGTGGATCCGCCGACCAGCAGCAGCGGTTTGGGGCAGGTATCGGTCAGGGGGCGCATGCGCTCGCCAAGGCCGGCTGCGAGGACGAAGGCTTTTTTGGGTGTGGCGGGCATGGCTTACACTTCCTGTTGGCGGCCGACCCATTTGCCGTGGGGGGTGAAAGTCACATCCCGCGCGGTATCGGAATCGGCGACGAAATCGATGGTTATATCTAGCCTATCCCTGGGCAAAAGGCTACCGAGCCGGTCCGGCCATTCGATGAGCGCAACCGCCCCCCGGCGCGCGTCGTCCCAGCCCAGTTCCAGCACATCTTGCTGTTTTTCAAGGCGGTAGAGGTCGAAATGCCAAATGGCGGGCACCTGCGCGTCATAGACCTGCACAAGGGTAAAGGTAGGGCTCGGCACTTCTTCTTCCACAGGGGAAAGCGCATTGACGAGCGCGCGGGCGAAGACCGTCTTGCCCGCGCCGAGCCCGCCCTGCAGCGTCACCACGTCGCCTGTTTTCAGGATTTGCGCCAGACGCACGGCCAGCACGCGCATATCTTCCTCGTGCTCGATGCGGACGGAATGGCTCACGGTTTGGGCGGTTTCAGCTTGAACTTGCCGGGCGGCAGCGGTGGGGGTTTGGGGGCCGGTGTTTTAACGCGCGGCTCTTCCGCTTCCTCCGCCTGCTTGCGGCGGGGTTCCTTGGGCAGCGTGTCCTGCACGGATTGTATCAAATCGGCGCAAATACGTTTGCCATGCGCAGCCAAATCGCCGTTCAGCAGCGCGGTTTCGAGCGGCGTTTGCATTTTGTTATTACGCACCAGCAGCGGCGCGCCCAGCGACAACAGCTGGCGCACGTTGTCTTCGTTGCCCGCCTCGACGCCGAAGGTACTGTCGCCGGCTGCGATATGCAGCGGCGTATTGCCGAGAAAATCCTGCGCGCCGAGGTTGCCGCCCGCCTGCGCGATGATGCGGATATTTTCGGTGGCGTAGGTATATGATGCCAGCAGGTGCAAAGGCGTAGAGCCGTTTTTATCGGCGACGTTTACATCCGCGCCGTTTTTCAACAGAACCTCGATGATATACTCGCGCTTGTCGTGGTGGCATTCCTCCAGCAGCACGGTGCGGCCCTGCGCGTCCTTCGCGTTGATGTCGGCGCCGAAGCTTTTCAGCAGTTCGATGGTTTCCTCGGTGCGGCCGGTGCCGCGCGGATTGAGCCAGCGGTCGCGGTCCTGCGAGCCCAGCGCCAGCACCATGGGCGGCGTGCCACCCGGCGTGCGCCAATTGACGGCGTCGGGCTGCTTGGCCAGAAAGACGCGCAGGAAGTCGACATCCGCGCCATGGACGGCGCGGAAAAACTCCTCTCGCTCTGCGCTCACTTTCGCGGGCGCGGGGCCGTGCAGGCTGTCGGGCGACACCGGGACGATACTCCGTTAAACTGCTGTAGAAACTGGTAAAATTATGTTACCTGCGCCCATAACACGAGTCAACAAAGGGTGGACTCTATAGCCTTTATATGACATAAAAACAGCCATGGACGGGAACACCTTTAAAACAGATGTCGTGATCGTGGGGGCGGGGCCGGTAGGGCTCTTTGCCGTCTTCGAATGCGGCATGCTGAAAATGAAATGCCATGTGATCGACAGCCTCGAGCATATCGGCGGGCAGTGCACGGCGCTTTACCCCGAAAAACCCATTTACGACATCCCGGCGCTCCCCGAAGTGCTGGCGGGCGACCTTGTCGCGCAGCTGGAAAAACAGGCGCAGCCCTTCTCCCCCGTTTATCACCTGAACCAGCAGGCGCAGGGCGTCGAAAAAACCGGCGATGGCTTTATCGTTACCACCTCGACCGGCACGGTGATTGCCTGCAAGGCGATTATCATCGCGGCGGGCGCAGGCGCCTTCGGCCCGAACAAACCGCCCCTGAAGGAACTCGCGACCTATGAAGGCAAGTCGATTTTCTACATGGTCAGGCAGCGCAAGGATTTCGCGGGCAAGAAACTGGTGATTGCGGGCGGCGGCGATAGCGCCGTCGACTGGTCGATTTCGCTGGCCGAAATTGCCGAGAAAATCTATTTCGTCCACCGCCGCGACAAATTCCGCGCCGCGCCCGAAAACGTCGACAAACTTCAGAAACTGGCCAGCGGCGGCAAAGTGGAGATGGTTATCCCCTACCAACTGCACGACCTGCGCGGCGAGGGCGGAAAGCTGAAAGAAGTCATCGTCGCCGACCTCGACGGCAAGGAAAAAGCGCTCGAAGCCGATGTGCTGCTGCCCTTCTTCGGCATCACGCCGCAGCTGGGGCCCGTCGCCACCTGGGGGGTGACTGTGGAACATCACCATATCCCCGTCGACCAGTCGACCAGCCAGACCAATGTGCAAGGCATCTTCGCCGTGGGCGATATCGCGACATACCCGAAGAAACTGAAGCTGATTTTGACCGGCTTCGCCGAGGCCGCACAGGCAGCACACGCCATCCACCCCCTTGTCTTCCCGGGCGAGGCGCTCCATTTCGTGTACTCGACCAGCAAAGGAGTCCCCTGACATGTTCATCCAGACAGAACAAACCCCCAACCCCGCCAGCTTGAAATTCCTGCCCGGCTGCGAAGTCATGGTGCGCGGCACGGCGGAATTCACAGGCGCAGACAAGGCCTCCTCCTCCCCCCTCGCCCAGCAATTGTTCAGGGTCGAGGGCGTGGCCGGCGTCTTCCTGGGCGGCGATTTCGTCACCGTCACCAAGACCGAAGCCGCGAACTGGATCGCGCTGAAACCCCTGATTTTGGGCGTGATCATGGAGCATTTCACCACCGGCCGCCCCGTGATGAACGACGAACACCTGCATGAAAACGCCTCCAGCGTGTCGGATACCGACAGCGAGATCGTGAAGCAGATCAAGGAACTGCTGGATACCCGCATCCGCCCCGTCGTGGCGCAGGACGGCGGCGATATCGAATTCCACTCGTTCGAAAGCGGCGTTGTCTTTTTGACCATGCGGGGCGCCTGTGCGGGCTGCCCGTCCTCGACCGCGACGCTGAAAAACGGCATCGAAAACCTGCTGCGCCACTTCATTCCCGAAGTGAACGAAGTCCGCGCAGTGAACTAAATGGTTGCCCTTGATAAAATCAGGGGATGCTTGCTGCTGGGCGCCTGCGGCGATGCGCTGGGCGCGCCGATCGAAGGCGTGAAGAGCCTCAACGACATCATCAACAAATACGGCGAGGAAGGCCTGACCGATATGGTCGCCTTTAAAAACGCCTATGGCAACGGCATCGATTATCCCGCCGGACGCCTGACCGACGACACCACCATGACGATGGCGACGGCCTCGGCGATGATAAAAGCAGGCAAACAGGATATCGATACCCTGCGCCCGCTGCTTTGGCAGGCCTGGCTTAACTGGTGCGTGAAACAGGACGACAGCGCGGCGATGCAGGAAAAAATCGACGCGAACATCGACTGGGACGCGAACGACCGCGCCTTCTGGTTCAAATGCGGCGCGGGACGCGGCACGATTGCGGCGCTGCTGCAGGATAGCTGGGGCACAGTCGCGGCGCCGCTGACATATAACTGCACCATCCGCGGTCAGGAAACGGCGGGCCCCAACCCGGGCTGCGGCGGCATGATGCGCGTCGCGCCGCTGGCGCTGCTGGATATTCCCGCAAATGATATATTTGTGCTGGCCTGCGAAAGCGCCGCCATCACCCATGGCCATCCTGAATCATATGCCGCCACGGGCGCAACCGCCTTGCTGATCCATTTCGCGGCGAATGATATCGATATGAAAGACGCCGTCACAAAAACCATCGACACCATACAGGGCTTCGCCGCCGACCCGCTTTACAAGGATGGCGTCGCCATCTGCATCAAGGCGCTGAAACACGCGCAAACACGCGCGGCGGAAGAACCGCATCTTTACCGCACCATCGACGCGCTGCCCTCGGAACTGGGCTATGCCAATGCCTTCCTTGCGACGCCGGTGCTGGCGCAAACAGCCTATGCGCTGCTCTCGGCTCCTGCGGCAAAAGATACCAAGGCCGCACTCTGCCTTGCCGCCAACCACAGCGGCGACAGCGACAGCGTCGCCGCCATCGTCGGCAACGTGCTGGGCGCGCGCCACGGCGCGGGCGCGGTGCCGAAGGAATACCTCGACGCGCTGATCCAGAAAGACGATATCGTGAAAATGGCCGGACGCCTGTCACAGGCCATCGCGCCGAAAACGCCGCAGCCTGTTATAAAACAGCCAAAACCGGGAATGCCCTGAAGACAGCGGAGGCTGGCGTCTTACGCCGTGGCCTCTTCATCGTCCTCTTCATCATCGGCGTCCTCGACAACGACATCTTCATCGTCTTCGGGCACCTCAGCCTTGACGGCGGCGGCGGGCGATACCTTGCCGCTGTTCGAATGCGCGGCAGGACGGCCGCGGCTGGAGGTCTGGTAGGCCATAGCGGCGTGGTCGGGGCAATAGGGCGTGCCGACGCGGATGCCGCGGCCGCAGAACGTAAAGTCGGGCTCGCGCGGGTCGCCGATCGGCCATTTGCACATGCGCTCGGTAAGGTCGATCAGCGGCGTGCCGCCGTTCAGCGGCAAAATTTCTTTTTCGGGCTTGCGCGGCAGTTCTTCGACTTCGCGCGCGAGCGGCGGATGCTTGGTGGCGGGCGCGGCGGGCTTGCGCGCGGCTGCGGTTTCCTTTACGGGCGCAGCCTCCTTGCGGGGCGCTGCTGCCTCTTTTTCCTTCTTGGGCGCGGGCGCGGGTTTCTTGATCGGCGACGGACGGCCGGAAAGGCCCATGCGGTGCGCCTTGCCGATGACAGCGTTACGCGTCACGCCCTTGCCAAGCGTCTTGGCGATTTCGGCGGCGCTTTTGCCTTCCTTCCACATTTTTTTGAGGAGGTTGATGCGTTCGTCTGTCCAGCTCATGAAAAGTCCCTGATTACATAATGACTGCCTGCCCGGCAATAAGAGAATATAGCACCGATTCGCGCGAAATGAAGGGGGTTATGGCGGGTTTTTCGCCTGAAAACCGCGCTATTTCGGCTTGAAGGTAATGGGTTTTTTGACGGCGATGTCGTTTTGCAGGATATCCGCGCTGGCGATATTTTTCTCGAGTGCGGCCTTTTCGGCGGCTGCTTGCTGCTGGACTTTCTTTTTATAATCGTCGACGGCCTGCACAACGTCTATCCAGCCTAGCTGTTCCATCCTTTTGCGCAGGCTGTCGCCGTATTTGTATTCGATATCCGCATCGCCGCCATGCCGCGCCAGGTCGAGCGCGATGGTGCGGTGGTTGAACACAACCGCGTCGCGCAAAGGTGTGGAGCCCATGCGGTCGGTCGTATTGGGGTCGGCGCCCTTTTCCAGCAGCAGGCTGACAGTGTCTTTGTGGCTGTGCCACGTGGCTTCGTGCAGCGCTGTGCGCTCGGAATAATTGCGCATGTTGATATCGGCCTTATACTGCAGCAGCAATGCGACGACGTTGTGGCGGCCGGCGAAACCCGCCCTGACCAGCACAGGCCCGTAACTGGTTTCGCCCGCGTTGTTCGGGTCTGCCCCCTGCTCCAGCAAATAGACGGCGAGCGGGACATGCAGCTTGTCGACAGCGTAATAGAGCGGCGTCATGCCATTGAGATCTTTGCTGTCGACCTGCGCACCTTGGCGCACAAGTTTCCGCGCGCGTCCGAGACTGCCGTTGATGGCGGCCTGGCGCAGGTCTTCGTTCAATATCTGTTGTTCGGTCTTGCCGGTGGCTTTGGCAAATATCTTGCGGAGCATGGGTCTACTGTCGTTTCATTCTAGATTATGACAATACAAAATTCCCGCCCCGCCTGTCAACCCCGAAAACCCCGTGATTTCAAAGGGGTTGTGTGTGTCCATATTTCCTTAAAATTTATGGCTTAAAATACCTGTGTATAAAGGATTCGCATGGGTACCGATTTTAACCAGAAAGCCGAAAACCCGCCCGAGCCGGCGCGGAGCACTTTCTTCGAAGCGGCGCGTGCCGGCGACACGCAATCGGTGACATTGCTGTTGCAGCGCCACCCGTGGGCGACGCACTGGCGCAATTCGGCCAGGAAAACCCCGCTGATGGTGGCGATCGAGGGCAAGCAGGAAGCCATGGCGCTGCTGCTGATAGGACAAGGCAGCGATATCGGCCACAAGGATAACGACGGCTGGACGCCTTTAATCCACGCGGTGGTCCATGATATGCCACGCCTCGTCCGCCTGCTCATCACCAAGGGCGCGAATATCGAAGACCGCATGATATCAAGCGAGATGACGCCGCTTTTAGCAGCCGGCATGATGGGCAGAACCGAATGCGCCGAGATTCTGATGCAGGCCGGCGCCGATGCGAAGGCCGTCGACGACCGCCGCCTCGACGCCGCGCAATGGGCAGGGCAAAGCGGCCATGCGGCGACGCAAGAAGCCATCCGCAGCTTCCCCGGGCGTCACGCTGAAAAGCTCCGCGCGGAAAAGGAAGCTGCGGCCAAGGCGATAGATGCCGAGGCACATGGCGGCACTGCGGCGCCCCTGCAGGTCGGCAAGCCGCTCAAGCTTAAAACCTGAATATCATGAATTGAAATCGAGGCCCCAGTCCCGGTAACGTTCGGGGTCGTCGGTCCATTTTTCGCGCACCTTGACGAAGATGTTGAGGTGCACGCGGCGCTCGAGCATTTCCTCCAGGTCCTTGCGCGCGGCCTGCCCGATGCTCTTGATGCGGCTGCCACCCTTGCCGAGGAAGATGGCTTTTTGCGTGTCGCGCATAACGTAAATTGTTTGTGATATTTTCACCGACCCGTCGTCGAATTCTTCCCACTTGTCGGTTTCGACGGTGGAGGCATAGGGAAGTTCGTCGCCCAGCTGCAGGAAGATTTTCTCGCGCGTGATTTCGGCGGACAGCAGCCGGAGCGGCATGTCGGAGACCTGGTCCTCGGCGAACATCCAGGGGCCTTCGGGCATTTTCCTCGCGAGGTCTTCGGCGAGGCGCTTGCAGCCGTCGCCGGTCAGCGCGGATATCATATAAATATCGGTGAAGATGCCTTCGGCGTTGATTTCGGTCGCCAGCGACAGCAGCTTGTCTTTTTTCAGCAGGTCGATTTTGTTCAGCACGGCCGCGACTTTTCTTTGCTGTTGTTTCAGCCGGTCGATGACCGCGCGGGTGTCGGGGTTGATGTAGCCGTGGCCGACATCGATGATCAGCAGTATTTCCTCGGAATCCTTCGCCCCCGCCCAGGCGGCGGCGACCATGGCTTTTTCAAGCCTTGCCTTGGGCGCGAAGATACCGGGCGTGTCGACCAGGATGATTTGCGCCTCGCCCTCCATCAAAATGCCCAGCACACGCGTGCGCGTCGTTTGCACCTTGGGGCTGACGATGGAGACTTTCGAGCCCACCAGCTGGTTGACCAGCGTGGATTTTCCAGCGTTTGGCGCACCGATAACAGAGACATATCCGCAACGCGCCGTCATGCAATACCGCCTATCTTGTCGAGCATTTTCTGCGCCGCGTCTTTTTCGGCCTGCCGTTTGGAGGTCGAGGCGGCGCTGACGGTGCCGTGGTCTTTAATCGTCACTTCCATTTCGAAAACCGGGCTGTGGTCCGCGCCCTTGCGCGAGACTTCGCGGTAGGCGGGCAGCGGCAGGCCTTTGGACTGCGCCCATTCCTGCAGTTTCGTTTTCGGGTCTTCCGGCGGCGCGCCGCTGGCGGCGATCAGCGTTTCCCAGTGCCTTTTGACAAAGGCAACGGCGGGGGCGAGCCCTGCGTCGAGATAAATCGCGCCGATCAGCGCCTCCATCGCGCCTGACAGCACGGTATCTTTGCGTGCGCCGCCTGCCTTGGCTTCGCCTGCTGAAAATTTCAGGTGTGGGCCTAGCTGCAGCACTTCGGCCACTTTCACCAGCGCGGGCTGTGCGACCAGCGCGGCGTGGCGCTTGGCGATATCGCCCTCGCGTTCCTTGGGGAAAGCCTTATACAGCATCTCTGCGACCGCAAGGCCGAAGACGCGGTCGCCTAAAAACTCGAGGCGTTCGTTGTTGTCGGGGTTGTTCGGGACGCTCGCGTGCGTCAGCGCCATCTCGAGCAGGCGGCGGTCGGAAAAACGGTGGCCGATGCGGGTTTCCAGCTCAGAGCTTGCTGACACGCGAGAAAATCCTTCCATAGCGCACGGCGGAGGGCCATTCGACCAGGCGGCAGCCGACGCTTTTCATCGCGCCGAACATGCCGTCGCGGTCACATTTGTCGCCCACCCCTTCGGTCGAGAAGAAAAGGAAGGCGGCGCGGCCGATCAGGTTTTCGGCGGGCACATATAGAACTTCCCGCGTCCGGCTGTCCTGCGATGAATCGCGGTTGTCGCCCATGGCGAAGTAATGGCCTTCGGGCACGCTGAATTCTTCGGTATTGTCGAGTTCGGCTTCGTCCGATTTCTCGTAGATGTTGTGCTTGATGCCGTTCGGCAGGGTTTCGAGGTATTTATTGACGATGTAGGAGCTGTTGCCGTCGTTCACTTCTTCGGAGCCGATTAATTTGCGCTCCACAATCTTGCCGTTGATGTAAAGGCGGCCTTCCTTCATCTGGATGGTGTCGCCGGGCAGGCCGATGATGCGCTTGATGTAATCGATGTCGGTGTTGGTGGGCTTGCGGAAGACGGCGACGTCGCCGCGCTTGGGCGTGCTTTCCATGACGCGGCCGTCGATCGGCACGGCGTCGAGCGGGAAGGAGAATCTGCTGTAGCCGTAGGAATATTTTTCGACGAAGAGGTAATCGCCCACCAGCAGCGTCGGGTACATGGAGCCCGAGGGGATGTTGAACGGCTCGAACAGGAAGCAGCGGATGACCAGCGCGATAATCGCCGCGACCACCATGGCCTTGGCAAGCTCGAATGCCTCGTCCTTTTTCTTGGGCGCGACGACGGGCTGCGGCGTGACGGTTTCGGTGGTGGTGGTAGTCATGGGCTTGTCCTCGTTGGTGCCGGTCATGGGTTATGCTCCTCCGGCCGTGGCGGAAATGACGACGAAGGCGGCCGCCAGCGGCGGCTCGTCGCTGAGTGAAACATGGATATGGGGCGTCATGCCCTTGGGCGTCAGCGTGGCAAGGCGCTCTTTCGCGCCGCCGCGCAACTCGATGCCGGGTTTTCCCGCGCCGTCGTTGACGACGACGATATCTTTCAAAAACACGTCTTCGGTGATGCCGAGGGATAATGCTTTCGCACAGGCCTCTTTCGCCGCCCAGCGCTTGGCGTAACCGGCGGAGCGCTGCTGCATGTCGCCCTTGGATTTTCCTTCGACGCGCGCCTGTTCCTCGTCCGCAAAGCAGCGCTTCACGAAACGTTCGCCGTGTTCCTGCAGCGTTTCGGCGATGCGGTCGATGCTGGCGAGGTCTGTGCCGATGCCCAAAATCATTTGCTTCTGGCCCTGTTCACAGCGGTGATTTCAGGCGTCGCGCGCAGGGCGGCGATGATGTCGGAGAGGTGGCGGCTGTCGCGCACGTAAACGTCGATCATCATGTCCCAGAAATCGATGGCGCGGTTGGTGATTTTCAAATTGGTGATATTGCCGCCGTTCTTGCCGATCACGGTCGACAGCGTGCCGAGCGCGCCCGGTTCGTTGGCGATGGTGATGATCAGGCGGCCGACATGGCTTTCGGGCGTATCCTCGCCTTCTTCCCAGGCGACATCGAGCCAGCGCTCGGGCGTATCGGCGAAGGATTCCAGCGTGTCGCAGTCGATGGTGTGGATGGTCACGCCCTTGCCCGTCGTCACGATGCCGACGATGCGGTCGCCCGGCAGCGGGTGGCAGCAGCGCGCGAAATGCAGCGCCATGCCGGGGATAAGCCCCTTGATGGGCATGGGCGCGGCCTTGCCCTTTTTCTTGTCGGGCTGGGCGGGCACGGTAAAGGTAATCGGCTGCTGGTTGGGCTGCACCGGCTTGTGCTCGGGGTAGAGCGCATAGAAAACTTCGCGGCTGGCGATATTGCCGGAACCGATGCCCGTCAGCAGGTCTTCGGTATTCTCGACCTTGAACTGGCGCGCCAGTTCCTGCGTCATGTTGCGCTCGACGTAGTCGTAGCCTTCCTGCTTCAAGACCTTGACCAGCATGGCCTTGCCGAGGTTCATGTATTCGTCGCGCTGCTGCATGCGCATAAAGCGGCGGATGCGCGCCTTGGCCTTGCCGGTGACGACGAAGCGTTCCCAGTTGGGGCTGGGGGTCTGGCTTTTCGAGGTGGTGATTTCCACCTGGTCGCCGTTCGAGAGTGCGGTGTTGAGCGGCACGATGCGGCCGTTGACCTTCGCGCCCACCGTCTTGTCGCCGAGGTCGGAGTGCACGGCATAGGCGAAGTCGACCGGGCAGGCGCCACGCGGCAGCGCGATCAGGTCGCCGTTCGGCGTGAAGCAGAAAACCTGGTCCTGATAAAGCTCAAGCTTGGTGTTTTCGAGGAACTCTTCGGGCTTTTGCGCGTGTTCGACGATGTCCATCAACTCGCGCAGCCAGCGGTATTGGCGGCCGTCCATCTTGTTCGCGGCCTCGCCGCCTTCCTTGTACGACCAGTGCGCGGCGACGCCCAGCTCGGATTCCTCGTGCATTTCGGGCGTGCGGATCTGCACCTCGATGCGGTGGTTTTCGGGCCCGATGACGGAGGTGTGCAGCGAACGGTAGCCGTTAGGCTTGGGCAGCGAGATATAATCTTTAAACCGGCCCGGCACCGTCGGGTAAAGCCCATGGATGACGCCCAGCGCGTGGTAGCATTCCGACACGTTCTTCACGATAATGCGGAACGCCATGATGTCGGAGAGCTGCTCGAACGAGATGTTCTTGCGCTGCATCTTCTTCCAGATGGAATAAGGCGTCTTTTCGCGGCCGAAGACCTCGGCCTCCAGTCCCGCCTCCACCAGGCGCTTCTTCAGCTCCTCGATGATGCGCGCGACGACGGCCTCGCCCCCTTCGGCGCGCAGGAAGTTCAGGCGGGTCTTGATGCTCTCGCGCGCCTCGCTGTTCATTTCGGCGAAGCTCAGGTCTTCCAGTTCTTCCTTGATCTTGTGGATGCCGATGCGCTCCGCCAGCGGCGCGTAGATCTCGATCGTTTCCATCGCGATGCGCTTGCGCTTCTCGGGCTTGGGGATGTGGTAGAGCGTGCGCATGTTATGCAGGCGGTCGGAAAGCTTCACCAGCAGGACGCGAATGTCTTCCGACATCGCCAGCACCAGCTTGCGGAAATTTTCGGCCTGTTTTTCCTGGGCTGTCTGGAATTCGATTTTGGAAAGCTTCGTGACGCCGTCGACCAGTTTGGCGACTTCATCACCAAACAGCTTCTGGATATCTTCCAGCGTCGCGTCGGTATCCTCGACCGTGTCGTGCAAGAGCGCGGTGCAGACGGAGGCCGTGTCCATCTTCATCTCGGTCAGGATGCCGGCCACTTCGAGCGGGTGCGAGAAATAGGGGTCGCCCGAGGCGCGCGTCTGCGCCCCGTGCATCTTCATGGCGTAAACATAGGCACGGTTGACCAGATCCTCGTTCATGTCGGGATCGTATGACTTGATAAGTTCGACCAGTTCGTACTGACGGATCAACGCTGCACCCTGCCGCCTGTTGGGGCGTTATTTTTGCCGCGGCCAATAAGAAAGCCGCCTAATGCTTGATTATAGGCGGCTTTCCGGAATTTAACAGGAGATTCAAGTCTCAGAAGTTTTCCTCGTCGCCGCCTTCAACAGCAGCAGTTTCGGAAACAGCAGGCTCTTCAGCCTCTTCTTCCATGCCTGCGTCGGCTGCTTCAGCCGTATCTTCCTGCAGGCCGGCGCCTTCGATTTCGGTCTCGGCCGCCTGGTTGGCAACCTGCGCCCATTCGGATTCGCCTTCCATCACGTCGATGACATCTTCGCCTTCGTCTTCGACTTCGATGACTTTCTGGTGGTTCTTGATCAGGCTTTCGCGCAGGCCGTCGAGCGAGATGTCGGTATCGGCGATTTCGCGCAGCGAGACGACGGGGTTCTTGTCGTTGTCGCGGTCGACCATCATCGCGGAACCCGAGCCGATTTCGCGGGCGCGCTGGGATGCCAGCAGGCAGAGCTCGAAACGGTTCGGCACTTTCAGGATGCAGTCTTCAACTGTGACGCGGGCCATGGTCTTTCACTTTCCGGTTAATAACTCAAAAACAGTCATTTTTTATAAAGTCTTGCACCCTTTTTTGCAACATGATTCGGGTTGCAGGTATCCGACAGGGGCCAATCGTGGACAATATAGGGCGCCAGCATTGACTTTGGCAGCCCCCGTCCTACTTGGATTTTTAATAAAATACCTTGACAGAGTCAACCTATTTGGATTACAAGAAGAACCGTCTGCAAGCCGCTATTCCGGGCTTTTATCCTGTGTTTACAGGAGTGATTGCCTCGTGATCGGGGTCGGTTTGGGTGATTGGGAAAACAGACTAAAAACAAGCAACAATAAAAAACGCGCTGCCGGGAATTAGCCACCGGGGCAGGGAGAGCCGACTTGAAAACGAATTATTCAAACTTCTTTTATCCCGAGGAAAAATTAGCAGTATTTATCGACGGCGCGAACCTTTACGCCGCTGCCAAGAGCCTCGATTTCGACATCGACTACAAGCGCCTGCTGGCCTGGATACAGCAGCAGAGCCGCCTCGTCCGCGCCTTCTATTACACCGCGCTGATGGAAGACCAGGAATATTCGCCCATCCGCCCGCTGATCGACTGGCTCGATTACAACGGGTATACGATGGTAACCAAGCCCGCCAAGGAATTCACCGACCATTCCGGCCGCCGCAAGGTGAAAGGCAACATGGATATCGAGCTGGCCATCGACATGATGGAACTGGCCGACCACGTCGACCATATCGTGCTGTTCTCGGGCGACGGCGACTTCCGCCGCCTGCTGGAATCGGTGCAGCGCAAAGGCACCCGCGTCACGGTCGTCTCGACCATCCGCACCCAGCCCCCCATGGTGGCTGACGAACTGCGCCGCCAGGCCGACCTCTTCATCGACCTGACCGACCTGATGCAATACATCGAGCGCCCGCAGCCCGCCGGCAACAACGATGGCGAAGCTTCCGCCACGGCGACCGCGCGCGTGAAGACGGGTACGTAAAGACAGCCCCGAAAAGACAAATTGTCTGCTCGCGAAAGCAACAAGAGAAAGGCCGCCAGTCACATGGCGGCCTTTCTTCTTTTGTAACGCTGTAACTGTTAGGCCGCGGCCTGCACGGGCGGGGGCGCGACGCCGGCTGCGACGCCCGCATTTTTCGCCTGCAGTGACGCCTGCAAGCCGGTGATGACGGTATTGATGGGCTCGATCAGCGCTTCGGCTTCCTTCAGCACTTTTTCGACCAGCTGCTGCGCGGTTTCAAGCGGCACGCCGGGCTCGAGGTTGATGTATTCCTGTTCCTTCGGCATGCCCGAATAAAGCTTCGACACCTTGCCCGCCAGTTTGATATCGAGCAGCGAAAGCTTGTTCACGTTCGATTCAAACACCGTGCGGCTGAACGACGGGTGTTTCTGCACGATGTCGCCGCCCTGCTGGTATTTCGGCGTTTCGTTGGCATCCTGCAAGGATCGCAGCATGTCGCCGTAGATGACAAGGAAGGCCTCGATCTTGTTCTTGTTCTCGGTCAGCTCGCCTTCCAGCGTGGTGACGAGGACCTGGCGTTCGCGCGTCAGCAGCATCGCTTCCTTGCGGCTGGTCTGTTCCTGTTCCTGTTCCTGCGCGGTCGCCATGCGCTTCAGCCAGTACCACATGACAAGGCCGACGATGGCGAGGCCGCCGAAGGGGCCGAACATCAGGGCGACGGGCAGCAGCACGCCCATATGCGGTTTCAGCCAGCTGGGCGGGCCGCTCGGGTCTTCTTTTTCGTCCTTCAGCAGCTTCCACACGCCGGCGCCGTCGAGGCGCGCTTTTTCCTGCGCGGTTTCGTAAGAGGTCGCGAAGACGGTGCCGTAGGTCTGTGCACGGTCGACGACGACAAAGCCGGTCGAGAGCAGTTCGAGCGCGAGATCCTGGTTTTCAGGCGTGGAGCAGCGGGCGACGATGTTCGTCCATGTGCTTTCCTTCGCCATGATGCGGCAGTTGACCTGGCCTTCCTGGATCAGGCCGTCCATCAAATCGAGCGCTTTCAGCTCGAGCGGCGTTTCGGAAGTCGAGGCGGGCTTGATGCCCCAGAGGCGGATGCTCTGCCCTTCGGCGCGCAGCGTCATCGGGTCGATGGCGCGCATCGGGCGGCGGATCCATTCGGGCAGCGGCGCGGCCGGCGTCGCGACGCGGCGGTCGTCATCGCCGGCAACGGGCACGGGGCGCACGCCCGGGACCGGCATCGTGGGCGCCGCCATCATCGGTGCGCCGCCGGGTGCTGCGGGCGCGGGTGCCGCAGGTTTAGGCGCCGAGGGCTTGCCCTGCGCATGCGCCAGTTGCGGGCCCGCGAAAAGCGCGGCCGCGATCAAAAGGCAGAGAATTTTGGTACGCATGGAAAGACCCCTGTATATAAAACCCCATATCAACTAATAGTCTAGCGCCGGAAGCGAGGCATTTCAAACACCAAGCTTCTCTTCTATGTAAACCTAGCCGCCCGCAAGGTCTGTCAGCTAACCGTATTTGCGGATCGGCAGGAAGGGCAGCAGCCAGGCGCCCAACGACGCCGGGTTGCGCGTCTGGATCAGCACCTGCCCGGGCCCCGTGAAGCGGCAGGCAAGGCCTTCGCCCGAGGTGACGGCCGAGGTCCAGCTTTTTGCGCCCTTGGTGATTTCATACTTCATCGTCGACGGCCAGGCGACCAGGTGGCCGTTGTCAATGAGGAGGCTTTCGCCTGCTTTGAGTTCGATCGGATAAATGGAGCCATAGGTGGAGAGGAAAGCCGTACCCTCGCCGCCGATTTTGACGACGAAGAGACCTTGGCCAGAAAACAAGCCCTTGCCGAGGCTTTGCATCTTGGTCGAGACCGTGACGCCCGGCGTGCCGCAGAGGAAGCCGCCCTTCTGCACCGACCATTCCTGGCCGTTTTTGATATCCAGCGTCGCAATCTCGCCGGGCATGGAGGCCGCCAGCAGCGCCCAGCCCGAGCCCTTCTTGGCCTCGATCGCCTGCATGAAGAAGCTTTCGCCCGAAATCATGCGGCCGAGGCCCTTCATGATGCCGCCGTCGGCCTTGCCCGACAGTTCGAGGCCCTCCGACATGGCGACCATCGCGCCCGATTCAGCCTTGATGACCTCGCCTTCCTGCAGCGTCACGCGCACCAGCGGAAAGGATGTATCGCCCAGAATTTCGCACTTCATAGTAACCCCCTGTTAAAAATAAAAATCAGTAAGCCGTCTTGTCCTGTTTCTTCATCCAGTTGTCGAAAACGATTTTCGCCTCTTCGCGCAGCAGGCGGTAAACCGGCAGCGAGCGCTTGTTTTCCGGCAGCGCCACTTCGCGGTATAAAAACGCGTCGTCGAAGCCGATGCGCTCGGCGTCTTCGCGCATATTGGCGTAGAAAATCTTGTCGAGGCGCGCCCAATAGATGGCGGCGAGGCACATCGGGCAGGGCTCGCAGCTGGTGTAAATCTCGCAGCCCTCGAGCTTGAAATCCTTGATGGCCGCTGTCGCGGCGCGGATCGCGACCATTTCGGCATGCGCGGTCGGGTCGTTGGTCGAAGTCACGCAGTTCCAGCCCTCGCCGATGATTTTCCCGCCCTTGACGATGACGGCGCCAAAGGGGCCGCCCGCGTTCTCGTCCATTTTCTGCTGGCTGAGGTCGATGGCGCGGCGCATGAAGACCTTGCGTTGCGCCTCCACACTGCTGTCGGGCACGGCATTCGCGGCATTGCCCATGGCTTCCTGCACCAGCACGTTTTCGATGCTGGCCAAAAGCGTCATCGGGTTCACGGGTTTGTCCATGAAGCTGAGCTTCGGCAAATTCACACGCTGCTGCAGCCCTTCGCGCTCGCCTTCTTCGCAGACCGCAATCACGGGCGTCTTGGCATGGTCGCGCTGCATCTTTTTAATAAAACCGAAACTGTCGGCGCTGTCGCCTTCGACGTCAAACACGACAAGGTTCGGCAATTTGCCCAGCAGCCCCACCGCCTCGTCGCCGTTCTTGGCCTCTGACGCCTGATAGCCGTTCTTGATCAGGATGCCGGCAATCAGCTTGCGCGTCATGTCGTTCGGCTCGAGGACGAGGATATGTCCCTTGCTCTCTGCGGTCATGTGACAGCCCTAAAGTTATTTCACGTGTTCGTGTTCGAGTTCAGGCTCTTCTTTATCCGGCTTGGGATTTTTGGCGGGAGGGTATTCGAAGGTGAGTTTGTTGTCTTTCAGGCCGATCTTGACCGCGCCGCCCTTAGTGAGCTTGCCGAACAGAAGTTCGTCGGCCAGCGGCTTCTTGACGTATTCCTGGATAGTGCGGGCGAGCGGCCTTGCGCCCATCGCGGGGTCGTAGCCCTTCTGCCCCAGCCATTTGCGCGCGTCGTCGGTCAGCTCGAAGGTCACGCCGCGGTCGCCCAGCTGCGCCTCCAGCTGGATGATAAACTTGTCCACGACGCGGCCGATGGTCTGTTCGTTCAGCGGCTTGAAGGGGATGATAGCGTCCAATCGGTTCCGGAATTCGGGCGTGAAGGTGCGGTTGATCGCTTCCTCGTCGTCGCCTTCGCGGTGTGTGCGCTCGAAGCCCATGGTGGCCTTGGCCAGTTCCGACGCGCCCGCGTTGGTGGTCATGATGAGGATGATGTTGCGGCAGTCGATCGTCTTGCCGTTGTTGTCGGTGATTTTGCCGTAGTCCATCACCTGCAGCAGGATATTGAACAGGTCGGGGTGCGCTTTTTCAATTTCGTCGAGCAGCACGACCGAATGCGGATGCTGGTCGATTTTATCGGTCAGCAAGCCGCCCTGATCAAAGCCGACATAGCCCGGCGGCGCGCCGATCAGGCGCGAGACAGAATGGCGCTCCATGTATTCCGACATGTCGAAACGCATGAGTTCGACACCCAGCGATTTCGCCAGCTGGCGCGCAACTTCCGTCTTGCCGACGCCCGTGGGGCCGGAGAACAGGTAGGAGCCAATCGGCTTTTCAGGCTCGCGCAATCCGGCGCGCGACAATTTAATCGCCGCGGCAAGCGCCTCGATCGCCTGGTTCTGGCCGAAGACCAGCGTTTTCAGGTCGCGCTCGAGGTTGGCGAGCGCTTCCTTGTCGTCTTTCGAAATCGTCTTTGGCGGGATGCGCGCAATTTTCGCGACCGTCGCCTCGATATCGGTGACGGTGATGATTTTCTTGCGCTTGTCTTCGGGCAGCAGCATCTGCGACGCGCCGGCCTCGTCAATCACGTCGATGGCCTTGTCGGGCAGCTTGCGGTCGCCGATATAGCGCGCCGACAATTCCACCGCGGTGCGGATGGCGTCTTCGGCGTACTGTAACTTGTGGTGTTCCTCGTAATAGGGTTTGAGGCCCTTGAGGATTTTAATCGCGTCCTCGATCGACGGTTCGTTGACGTCGATTTTCTGGAAGCGGCGCACGAGGGCGCGGTCCTTCTCGAAGTGGTTGCGGTATTCTTTATACGTGGTCGAGCCGATGCAGCGCAGCGTGCCCGACGACAGCGAGGGTTTCAGCAGGTTCGAGGCGTCCATCGCCCCGCCCGAGGTCGCGCCCGCGCCGATAACCGTATGGATTTCATCGATAAAGAGGATCGCGCCGTCAATCTGCTGCAGCTCGGTCAGCACGGCCTTGATGCGTTCCTCGAAATCGCCGCGGTACCTTGTGCCCGCCAGCAGCGAGCCCATGTCCAGCGCGTAAATCACGCTCTTCTTCAATACTTCGGGCACGTCGCCTTCGGTGATGCGACGCGCGAGGCCTTCGGCAATCGCCGTCTTGCCCACGCCGGGCTCGCCGACATAGAGCGGATTGTTTTTCGAGCGGCGGCAGAGGATTTGTATCGTGCGCTCGACTTCGCTTTCGCGGCCGATGAGCGGGTCGATCTTGCCCTTCGACGCCTTGATGTTCAGGTTGATGCAATAGGCGTCCAGCGCCTCGCGGCCCTTCTTGATGACCTGTTCTTCCTGCGCGTCTTCGTCTGCGCCATGCACCGTGCGGTTGTCGTTCTGCCCCGGCACTTTCGCGATGCCGTGCGAGATATAGTTCACCGCATCGAACCGCGTCATGTCCTGCATCTGCAGGAAGTTCACGGCATTGCTTTCGCGTTCCGAGAAGAGCGCGACCAGCACGTTCGCGCCGGTCACTTCTTCGCGCCCCGAGGACTGCACGTGGATGGCCGCGCGCTGCAAGACACGCTGGAAGCTGGAGGTCGGCTTCGCCTCCTCCGCGCCCGGATGGACGAGGTTCTGCAGTTCCTGATCAATAAAGTGGCTCACCTCCTGCCGCAGCAGGTCGAGGTCGACACCGCAGGCGCGCATCACGGCGACGGCGTCCTGGTCTTCGGTCAGCGCGAGCAATAAATGCTCGAGCGTCGCAAATTCATGGTGGCGCGCATTGGCATAGGCCAGCGCGCGGTGGAGTGTCTGCTCAAGTTGCCTCGACAGCATTCTCTAGCTCCCTCTCCATTACACACCGTAACGGATGTTTGTTTTTGCGTGCCTCGCTGTTAACGAGGTCTACTTTTTTTTCAGCGGCTTCAAAAGGATAAACGCCGCAAAGGGCTGCGCCGTTTCTGTGAATTTGAAGCATTAGCTGAGTTGCAGCCTGCCTGCTTTTTTCGAAAATTCGTTCTAAAAGAAAGACAACAAAATCCATTGGTGTGTAGTCATCATTGAGCAGATACACGCCATAAAGCCCCGCCCTGTTGTGAGCCGCGGTGTCGAGGTCCTCTTTTCGCCAGAGTCCTCCTTTGGGGATGCCATGAGATACATAATTGAGAGCCTCTACCCGTTCCATTTTCTGTTCGCGGAGAAATGACGCCGCCGGCGTTTCTTCTTCACTAAGAATTTGAGCAAGGAGATGTGCGCCTGTCATGGTTTTTTTGCTAGATGACGCTTGGTGATGAATTCTTGTGCGGAGAACAACCCTGCCTAAGATGGCATTCATTATCGCTTCAGGATCGCCAACCAGACGCTGCAAGCCAAACCATACTTTTTGAAAAAAAGTCGGTGACGCGATATCCGCCAAGGAACGGCGGGCCAAGTGCTGTAAATCAACATTAATATAATGAGCAACACGGATTTTAAGGAGGGCGATATCAACGCCACAGGCCTCGAGCACAGCTTTAGCCTCTTTATCGTCTGTGAGGACAAGCAAAAGATGCTCTGCAGTCGCCTGCTTGTGGCGTCTGCTGTTAGCGGCGTCCATCGTAAGTTGAATAATTCCTTCAACCTCACGAGATGGTGATGTTATTTCACCGGCCAATCTTTCCTACCATTCTTTGTTTCGATGGCGTTTGCCATCATTCCTTTTCTAAAGTGCACTGGAGAGGATGCTCGTTCTTGCGCGCGTAATCCATTACCAGATTCACTTTCGTTTCCGCCACTTCATAAGTATAGATCCCGCAGACGCCCACGCCACGGCGGTGGACATGCAGCATGATCTCGGTGGCTTCCTGCCTATTCTTGCCGAAAAACTTTTCTAAAACGTGAACGACGAAATCCATCGGCGTGAAATCGTCATTTAACAGAAGAACCCGGTACATCGCGGGTTTCTTGGTCTGCGGCCGCGTGCGCGTCAGCACGCCCACGTCGGTGCGGCCCGGCCGCTCGGGGTCGCGGTCGTCGTCGCCCGCCGCGCCTGTTATCATAAATTGTTTAAAATCAATAACTTGCATATGTGCCCGTTTTTGCCTTTTCGGCGGCGAAATCCGCCCCCGACAAAGGACTATACCAAAAATATAGTACAGACCGCAGCCGAAAGGTACCCCGCAAGAAAAAGGCTTTACTCACGGATAACCTTTTCATAAATTACCAAGATTATTTTCAGATTCGGAAAAACACAAACGGGCAAACGGGATTACAGTTTGAAACGTCGCGCGATAGTTCACAAATTTTTACTGGCCGCCGCCCTTAGCGGCGCGACAGCCGCGCCTGTGGCGGCCCAGACGACGCGCAACGACCGCGCCGACCGCTATGCGGCGATTGTGATCGAGGCAGAGACCGGCAAAGTTCTGTACGAACGCGACGCGAACCAGCGCCTGCACCCCGCATCCACCACCAAGATGATGACCGCCTACCTCACCTTCAAGGCGCTCGAGGCCGGTACGCTCACCCTCGACCAGAAGCTCGATGTCTCGCGCGATGCGGCGGGGCAACCCTCCACCAATCTCGGCATGATGCGCGATGTGACGACGCGCCGCGTCATCACCGGCAAGGACGGCAAGAAGCATACGGTCAGCAATACCGTGAAAAAGCAGGTTGTCAGCACCATTACGGTTGAAAACGCGCTGAAAGGCCTGCTGACGCATTCCGCCAACGACGCCGCCGTGGTGCTGGCCGAAGCAATCGGCGGCACCGAAAACAAATTCGCCGACATGATGAATGCGGAGGCCAAACGCCTCGGCATGACGCACACCAACTTCGAAAACGCCAACGGCCTGCCCGATGCGCGCCAGCTGACGACGGTCGAGGACATGGCCAAACTGTCGCGCGCGCTGCTACAGGATTACCCGCAGCATTACCATTTCTTCGGCCTGCATAGCTTTAGCTTTAACGGCGCCAGCTGGCGCAATACCAATAAAATGCTCACGACCTATCCCGGCATGGACGGCATTAAAACGGGCTGGATCAACTCCTCCGGCTTCAACCTGGTCGCCTCGGCGGTGAAGGACGGCGAGCGCGTGATCGGCGTCGTTTACGGCGCGCAATCGCCGGGCGAACGCAACGAAGACATGCGCCAGCTGCTCGATTACGGCTTTTTGAAACTGCATAGCCCGAAAGCGACCTACAGCTACGGCCCCTCGACCGCGCCTGCGGGCGAACGCTATCTCGACGTGCCGCGCCTTGTGCAGGCGGTGCCCCTGCCCGCAAATCCTCCCGCTAACCCCGTGCTGGCGACGCCGCTGATCACCCCTGCGGAACCGCCCGCAACCGCGCAAATACTGCCTAAAACCGACACAACCGCCCTTCCCGACTCGCAACCTGTGACACCGCCGGAAGTCATCTCCACCGCGCCTGCGGAGCTTCCGCAGCCCTCCGACCAGCCGCAGCCCCCCGCCGGCGAGAAAAGCGCTTTCCTGCCGCAGCGTCGCAGCATTTATCCGCCTGTACGCCCCGCCTGATTATCGGGATAATTTTCAACCCTTTAAAACTGCGCCTTTCCCGCGCGCAGTTCCACGCGATTGTGGATAAAAAAGGCGTGTTTTCAGGCCTTTTTACGAAAGCCGCCCTAGACAAACGGGCATGGCGATACGATAATATAATTGTAAGGGTTTATTCTGGTTAAGGGGCTCGAAGTGCCCATGCGTATAGCGTCCGGCAGGGGATTATCGTTTTTGAAGCGTTTTCTGGTATTCGTCCTGATTGTGGCGTTGTCGCTTGCCATCCTCTCGCCCGATGTGGCAGAGGCCGCGCGCAAAAAGGGCCGTAAAAAGGCCGCCGCCCCCCAGCCCGACCGTTACGCCGCCATCGTCGTGGATTCAGCAACCGGCTACGTTTTAAGCGAAAAGAACGCCGACGTGCGCCGCTATCCCGCATCGCTGACCAAGATGATGACGCTTTATTTAACCTTCGAGGCGCTGCAGGCCGGCACGCTGACCAAAAGCCAGCGCCTGCCCGTTTCCGCCAATGCTCAGTACCAGTCGCCCTCGAAACTCGGCCTCGAGGCCGGTTATTCGCTGAAGGTCGAAGACGCGATTTACGCGCTCGTCACCCGCTCCGCCAACGACGCCGCCGTGGTGCTGGCGGAAGGCATCGGCGGCTCGGAAGACCGTTTCGCGCGCCTGATGACCTTCAAGGCGCAGCAGCTGGGCATGAAGGGTTCGCATTTCGTCAACGCCTCGGGCCTGCACGACCCCCTCCAGTACTCCACCGCGCGCGACATCGCGATACTGGCGCAGTCGCTGATCCGCGATTTCCCGCGCGAATACAGATATTTCTCGACCCCCAGCTTCACCTATGCGGGGCTGACCTCGCTTAACCACAATAAACTGCTGGCGACCTATCCCGGCATGGACGGCATCAAGACGGGGTATATCTATGCCTCGGGCTACAACCTTGCCGCTTCCGCCGTGCAGAACGGCCGCCGCGTCACCGCCGTCATCTTCGGCGGCCGCACCTCGGCCAGCCGCAACGCCGCCATGGTGACGCTGCTGGATAACGGCTTCGCAAGGCTGAAAGACCCGCGCGTCGCAGCACTCGTGCTGCAGCGCCAGAAGATGCTGGCGGCCAAAATGCCCAAGAAGAAACCGCTTTCCTCCTCCTCCTCGGCGCGCGTCGCCAAGGCGGTGCTGGCGCAGAACGAGGATTTCGGCCAGGGCGACGCGGATGAAAGCCTCTCCGGCGGCCGTATTTCATCCTTCGCGCCGAAGACCATGAACGCCCGGCGCCTCGACACCGCAGGCACGCCCGCGCCGAACGTGACGCGCAGCGCCTCTACCGCTGTTCAGAAACCCTATGCGCCCGTGGTGCAGAAGCCTGTAGCGCCTGCGGCGCGGAAACTTCAAGCGCCGCTTGTGCAGCCCATGGCCAAGCCCACCAGCTTCGTTGCGACCGCCACGACTGCTTCGGCGGGCGGCAACGGGCATTTTGCGGTGCAGATCGGCGCCTTCGCCAGCCACGATGCGGGCATGATGGCCTTGAAGGCCGCGCGTGAATCGCTGCCGCAGCAGATCAACGCGGCCAGCCGCTACATGATTTCCCCCTTGAAAACCAACCGCGGCATGATTTACCGCGCGCGCCTCGCGGGCTTGAGCGAGGGGCAGGCCACCCAGGCCTGCCAGACCCTGCGCGGCAGCTGCCTTGTGATGGCAACCCAGTAACAACGCTCCAACTGACGGAGGCACCCATGGAAAACCAGCCGAAGGCGACAGAAACCCTGCGCGTGTTCGTCTATGGCCTTGTGCAAGGCGTGAATTACCGCCGCTGGCTGCAGGGCGAAGCGCTCGAGCGCGAAGTCAGCGGCTGGGTGCGCAACCGCAAGGACGGCACGGTCGAGGCGATACTCTCGGGCGACCCCAAGGCCGTCGACGACCTGGTGCGCGCCTGCCGCCACGGCCCGATGAGCGCGCGCGTCGACCGCCTGCACAGCGAACCCGCCGAATACGACGGCACCCCCGGCTTCCGCATCGAGGATACCCTATGATTTCCCGCCTTCTGCCCGCAGCGCTTGCCCTGCTGATGCTCGCAACGCCCGCCTTTGCCCAGGGTGACGCGCCGCAAAGCACTCCCGTCATCCCGAAGAAACCCGAGGTGCCCTACCGTCAGGACGCCGGTCTGATTTCGGCGGAATATTACCTGTCGGTCGGCAAATACGCGCAGGCGCTGGATGTGCTCTCGGGCGTTATCGCGCGCCACCCGGGCAGCGCCGATGCCTATACCTACAAAGGCTTCGCCTACCAGAGGCTCGGCGAGACCAAGAAAGCGCGCGAGAATTACAACCGCGCCGTGACGCTCGACCCCACGCACCTGGGCGCGAACAAATACCTGGCCTCGATGCTGCTGGAAGACGGCGACCTCGACCGCGCCATGGAGCAGATGCAGGTTATCCGCATGGCCTGCGGCAACCTTGAGTGCCAGGAACTGACCGAGCTTGAAATAGAAATGAACAAATTCAAGGCGAAGCAGTAGGGCCTTTGGGCGCCGGCGGCAGGAGCCTGCGCGCGTCGCAGAACAGCGCGAAATCGCGCACGATATCTTTCAGGTCTTCTTTCAGCTTCGCAGCACCTGCATTGAAGGCCAGTGTTTCCTCGTCCATGTAAAGCGCACGGTTAAGCTCTAATTGAATACTGTGGCGGCCTGTGGCGGGATCGCCGGTGCGGCGGATAATTTCCGCACCGCTGAAGCCGGGCACATCGATGCCCACCGCATAACCCTTTGCCTCGAAAAGTTCTTTCAGCTTCACGGCAAAATCCGCATCGCAGGCCGTGCCGCCGCGCGTGCCGATGATGATGTCGAAGGGGTTTTTCTTTTTGCCCCGCTGCAGCAGCGAGGGCATGGAATGGCAGTTGAGATGCACCGCCATCCCCTCCCGCGCATGGGTTTCGTCGGCGAGGCGCGAGAGTTCGTCGTGATAGGGTTTGTGCTTGGCCGCCACGCGGTTGAAAACTTCCGACAGTTTCAGGGGCTTGTCGTAGACCTCGTGCGCCGAGCGCGGCGTGCAGCGCGTGCGCACCAGACCGCTCATCGTGCCTTGATAATCCTGCTCGCCCTCTTTCAGGAATTTTTCCGTCACCGTGTCGCGGCGGTTGGGGTCGACATATGAACGGGGAAATTCCGCCTGCAGGAGCGGCACGCCCGCCGCGGGCAGAAAGTCGTACAGATGGTCGAGAAAACGGTCCTCCGCCTTCTCCAGTTCATGCCTTGGTGCGGCATGCGCAAAGTCACCGGGATAGTCACGCCCCGAATGCGGGCTGTCGGCAAAGAGGCAGGTGGAAGGCTTTTCAGGGCTGGCCAGCCTGAAAATGCCCTTCTTTCCGGTCACGGTGATGTCGTCTGGCGGCATCGTTATTACCGGGGGACAAAGGCCCCCTGATTCCTGCTGTTTCGTGAAAGGCTCATCATGAAAGCAGCAACGCCGGACTTCAAGCGAAAAATGCCCGCCCGGCTATTCCGCGGGCAATTCGCCGCGTCCGATCAGCGGATACAGCTTCTCGAGGTCGCCGGGGCTTAAATAAGGCTCGATCGGATCGCAGATATTACGCGAGGCGTAGCGCGGGTCGCGCTGCGCCAGCGCGTACCAGTGGCAGGCCTTCACAAAATCCTGTTCCGTCACGTCGCCTTTCGCGTAAATCATGGCCAGTTCGTATTCGGCGCGCGCATCATCCGGTTTTTGCAGCTGTGCCGCCTTGCGGTACCAGCGGATGGCTTCTTGGGGGTTTTTGGCGACGCTTTTGCCGCCCTTCATGTAAAGGTCGGCCAGCGCCAGCGCGTTGAAGGTGTCGGGCGCATTCAGGGTTTGCGGCACAGCGGTTTCAAAGGGGTCCGCCGCGTCCTCGGCCAGCGCCTGCCAGCGCAGTGCCCGTTCCTTGTCCGCCGCGACGCAAGCACCCCGCCTGTACATATCCGCCAGCTTTGCGCGTGCCTTGGTGACATGCGTGGCATAGGGCGTGCCGGTGATGCTTTCCGACCCGGCCTTTTCGTACCAGCCCATGGCGGCCTTGCAATCGGCATCTTGGCTTCCGTCGCCCTCGGCCAGTTCGCCCATGCGGAACTGCGCGAAGCCGTGGCCCTGCTCCGCCGCCTTGCGGTACCAGATCATGGCGGTGGCCATATCCTTGCCGCCCCATTCTTCATACAGCTGCGCCAGCTTCACCTGCTGCTCCACATCGCCGCCTTCGGCCGCGCGGCGCGTGACCAGCAGTTCGCCGATCTTGCCGCCGCGGCAGCTGCGCTCGCCGTCCGCTGCGGGCAGCCCCGTCGGGAAGCAGGCGCAGGAAGATGTGTCGGGCGCCGCCACCCCCGGCTGCGGTATGCGCGTATCGCCGCCGCAGCAGTGGTAATAGCATTCGGCCCGCTGCCGGCATTCTTCGCCGCACCAGATGTGCCATGCGAGGCGGAAATGCCGCCGGAAGGCAGGCACGGTCTTTTCAGGCGGCGGCGTAACGGGGGCCACGTCAAATCCCGCGGGCGTCCAGCACAGCCTGGATGCCGCGGCGCTGCAGGCGCGGTCGTAAACGTAAAGGCCGAGGCCAAAGGCGCCCAGCAGGACGATAAAGACCGAGGCTAAAATCAAACCGCGTTTTTTGCCCATGGGTTAGTGCAACAGTTTCTGGCCGATGGCGAAACAGGCCCAGCCGATGCCCGCCGTGATCGCGCCCAGCAGCACCGCGCCGCCCGCGCCCCAGATGACATGCCACCATTCGAAACGCCCGTGCTGGTAATCCTCGACAATCGCATAGCCGTTGACGGCCAGTATCAACAGCGCGCCGATGCCGGCCAGGCCGAAAAGGCCGTAACCCGCCCAGGTGAAAATCTTGCCGAAGATCTGCGCGGTGGTCATGGTGCTTTCCCGCTTTAATAAAGGCGTTATTTTACCTATGCTATTGAAAGGGCAGTGAAAGGTCAACCAAGCGCGGCGATGATGCATCCGGCGAAAACATCCACAATTCTTTTCCTCGCGTTCATGTTCGGCCTGCTGCTGGCAGGCCGTGCCGAGGCCGATATCGCCGCGACGTTCGATATGGACGAGCTGTCGCATGATTACGCGCTTGATTGCGGCGCACAGGCCGCAATGCGCCTGCGCAGCCTGCAGCCGCCTTTTTTCGACGGCCGCCCCGAAGCGTTCAAGAACGACACCGCGACGCTGGTGATTTACTCGCCGTATCTGACGCCCGAGCAGCGCAAAAGCGCCGAAGCCCTTTTCGCCAGCGTGCCCGCCTATGCCCTGCCGCTTGTCTGGCGCGGCGGCGGTACTTATGTTTTCACAAGGCGCGGGATTGTCGAGGCCGTGCCTGCCTTGGCCGTTGAAACCGACTGGTTCAATGATTTGGGGCTCTATATGGAGGTTGAGCGCCGCCTCTACGTGCCCTTCGAAAAGGCGGAGGGGTTAAGACGAAAACCCGACGGCACCTTCGGCGCGCAGCGCTGGGTGCAGACCGGCCGCGACCAGTTCCGCGCCGTCAACCACGAAACCGGGCATATGATCGACAGCCTGCTGGGGCGCTACAGCAAAGGCAGCGCCGCCGCCGACGGCAGGACGCGCCTCAGCAACCGCCCCGATTACACGGCAGCCTTCACCCGCGACCTCGCGCGCCTCGCCTCAGCCAGCCGCCCCGTGCCAATCGAGCGTATCAGAAAACTCGGCTACTACATGCCCCGCAGCTATAAAGGCTTCCGCCTCGGCATCCAGGAAGACCAGCGCGCCAGACGCGAAGTCTTCGCCGAACTCTGGGCCGAAGCCCACGGCCACGACAAAAACCATTTGTCGCAGGCCTATCCGGATACGTTTGCGGTGGTGAAAACGATTGTGGAGTTCGTGAAGGGGCAGGATGCGGCTGCGCCCGTGCAATGCACTTTGCACAATTGAAGTTTATAGCTAGCTACACTCCGCATTTATACAAGGCGCGCGTAAGCCAAGCAGATCATTTTTTGATTTTGGAATTAACAATATACTGCGTGAGCTTGCTAGCATTTTGCAAGGCATCATTTACAAATCGTTCAAGCTTCGCTCTGTCATTGGGGGAGCTTATAACGCCAAAGGCTTGCTTATCGACGCTATTATCGTAAGTTTCAACGACACTTTCTTCTTGGACACGCATGGCCGCACCCGTTCTCATAAACTACATACCTCTGAGATAAAGAAATGTTCCTTAGTTAATGATAACACACTATTCACCGATATTCGACTGATTATTTTCTTCCAGCGCTTTTGGCTTATTTTCCTGTGCCTTGGCCTCTTTCTCTAGGAATGAAAGAATATTGAAGAGCACCTTGGCCAACTGTTTTAGTATCTGACAATTTGCCTTATTAAACCTGTCTTTACGATCACTCGTTGCCAAGACCACGCCTATCGGTTCGTCAGTGGCACCGTCCGTTTCATCCAGAAGAATTGGAATAGATGCATACGAGCGGTAAGCCGTCTCATCATAGTCGTTAGCGGGCACATCCGAAGGCAGAGCCATAAGCGACCGCACTTCTTCGTGATTACTATCTTTTGTTATTATTGTCCGCTTCTCGAAAAATGCCTTACCCGTGTGCCCAACACCGACTTTCCATGCGCGCCCCTCAACTTCCCCGTCCTTCTTAGTCCGTCTGGCGGGATGCCTGCTGCTCATTTCACGCCAAACAGGCTGTAACAACCCCTTGCCATCCGGCAGATACAGAACAAAATTCCAGTGTTCTTTTCTCTCGAACTCAAAGAGGTCTTCCCTTGCTTCGATTATCAATGAAAAAAGAACTGTGGCCAATTCACGTCTGCTCGGCCTTAGCCCTTTGTGGACAATGGCATTTTGAAAATTCTGCCAATGACTGCAAGCTTCGGCAAAAATTCCGTAGTATTGGAGCTGCTGATAATAGTGCTGAGCCGTTTTAGTGGCGCTTTCTTTTTTCCGAGCAACCTCCCTTGCCTTGAAGTAAACCCCGATTGCATTAGGAATTTGATATAGAACAAAGAACGAAAAAACGAGGAATGCCAGCCCCAAACCGATTATAAGGAACCAAAATGGATCTGCGCCCCACTCTTTAGATAGCTCCAGACGCTTATCAAAAAGATAGGCATAAGCCATTAAAATAAGCGCATTTAAGAAGTTAAGAATTACCCGCGTACATTGAACAAGCCAAGACTCACGCTTGGCTTCAACTTCTATTTCAGAAAGCAACTCGTCCAATATAGCCTCGTTATAAAATAAGCAGAATAAGAACTTTTTTCTAGAATCAGCCAGCCATCTTGCTGATGGTATTCGTGGTCGAGAAGCCTTCTTCCATGTCGGCGCGGACGACTTTGCCGCCCCAGCTGGTGATGAGGTCGTAGCCGACGACTTCTTCAAGCTTGTACTGGCCGCCTTTGACGAGCACATCGGGCTTGATGGCCTTGAGCAGTTCGAGCGGCGTGTCTTCGTCGAACACAACCACCGCGTCGACCATTTCCATCGCCGACAAAATGGCGGCGCGGGCAGTTTCATCCTGCACGGGGCGCGTCGGGCCCTTGAGGCGTTTCACCGAGGCGTCGCTGTTGATGGCGACGACCAGATAATCGCAGGCGGCCTTGGCCTGGCGCAGCGTCGAGACATGGCCGGGGTGCAAAAGGTCGAAGCAGCCGTTGGTGAAGCCGACCTTGAACCCGCGGTTGCGCCAGCGTTCGGCCTGTTCGCCGGCGCCGTTTTTGGTCGTCAGTTTCGTCTTGCGCGCATAGGATTGTTTTTCCATCGCGTAACCGCTCGACAGCACCTTTTCGATTTCATCGGGGCGCGCGGTTGCGGTGCCGGGCTTGCCGACCACGATGCCTGCGGCGATGTTCGACAGCAGCGCGGCGCTGCGCAGCGTGACGCCTGCGGCGATGGCGGCGGCGAAAGTGGCGATAACGGTGTCGCCCGCGCCCGACACGTCGTAAACCTCGCGCACGTTGGCGGGGATATGGATGGGGTCGGCATCAGCCTGTATCAGGCTCATGCCGTCCTTGCTGCGCGTCGCCAGCACGGCGGAAATATCGCAGGTGGTGACCAGCTTCATCGCGGCGGCGCGGGTTTCGTCGTCGGTCGCGGCCTTCATCGCGGTCGCCGTTTCCAGCTCTTTGCGGTTGGGGGTGATGACGGTTGCGCCTTTGTAGCGGGTGAAATCGGTGCCCTTGGGGTCGACGATCACGGGCTTGCCGTGGCGTTTGGCGAGGCTGATGACTTCCGCCACGATGCGGTCGGTCAGCAGGCCTTTTTTATAGTCGGACAGAATGACCGCGCCGACCGTGGTAATAATCTTTTCAACGGCGGCAATAATCTTGCCCTCGGCGGCGGCGGAGATGGCGGCGCTCTTTTCCCGGTCGACGCGCAGCATCTGCTGGCCGGCCGACACGAAGCGGCTTTTGACCGTCGTGGAGCGGTCGTCGAGCGCCTCCAGATGCGCCTCTACGCCCATGTCGCGCAGCAGCTGCGCCACGTCTGCGCCGGCATTATCCTGCCCCACCGCCGCGACCAGAACGGCCTTGGCGCCCAGCGCGGCGATGTTCGCGACCACGTTGCCCGCACCGCCCAGCATCGCCTTCTCCCGCTCCACCAGAAGGACGGGAATCGGGGCTTCGGGGGAGATGCGTTCGATCGCGCCATAGACGAAACGGTCGAGCATGACGTCGCCCAGACACAAAACGCGGGTTCCGGCCAGTTTGGCGAGGTCATGGAAAAGTGCCGTATTTTCAGTCATATGGGTCTATCCGGCTGATAATATTATAAGTTGTTGTTATCATAATATTACAACGGGGACAAGGCTTAAAAAAGTTCCCCCGCAGGACGGGTATTTTCACAGATTTTTAACCCGGTTTCGCGTAATATAAGAATGTTCTTATGGAACTTTTTATCGTTACGGCTAAAAAGGGTTATTAATGACAGTTACCAAGGGTTCGGACCAGGCCAAAGGCGTTGAAACGGCTAGCAAAACCGCTTTGCCTGACCTGCAGGACAGCTTTATCCGCTCGGTCGGCCGCTCGGTGCGCTCGACGAAACTCGGCGACATGCTGGTCAGCAGCCGCGTCATTACCCGCGTCCAGCTGAAAGAAGCCCTTAAAAAACAAAAGGAAACCGGCCAGCGCCTCGGCCATGTCCTCGTCGAAATCGGCTATATCACCCCCGCCGCCCTCTACCGCAGGCTGGCGCAGCAGTGGGTATTGAAAGTTTCCACCGCCGGCATCGCGCTGATGATGCAGTTCTTTACGCCCTCGATCGCGCGCGCGGACGACGGCGGCGCGGTGCGCCTTGCCTCGGCAACCTCGGCCGCCAGCGTCGTGAAGCCGGGCCTGACGGCGGGCAACCTGTTCGGTTCGACCGAAGTGAAATCGACCAATATCTCCGCCTTCACCAAATGGACTTCGGTGATGAAGCGTTTTGACGACCAGATGGCGTCACAGGGCAATACCGCGACGGTGAAAGCCTGGAAAGCGCATCTGGGCGAGCTGAAAGGCAAAACGGTCAAGGAACAAATCGACGGCGTGAACAGCTATATGAACAGCGTGCGCTATGTCGAAGACAGCCAGGGTTACAAGAAATCCGACTACTGGGCGACCCCGATCGAGTTCCTGAGCCGCGGTTCGGGCGACTGCGAAGATTACGCGATTGCGAAATATGCCTCCTTGCGCGCGCTCGGCTTCTCGTCCGACCAGATGCGCATCGCCATCGTGCAGGATAAAATTAAGAACGTGCCCCATGCCATCCTGATCGTCTACACGCAAGACGGCGTCTTCGTGCTGGACAACCAGAACAAGCAGGTGGCGAATGCCGCGACCGTCAACCGCTACAAGCCGATTTTCAGCATCAACAGCAATAACTGGTGGCTGCACAAATCGCCTGGTGGTGTGACGTAATATCCGCTATTCCCTGAACAAGACCGTCATCGAGGCACCCTCGAATATCATTGCCTTGTCCGGACCCGGCCTGCCGCGCAATTCGCTGAGGCGGATTTCGACGGCAAAGGCGCCGTCATTCGCGCGCAGGGTCATCTCGGCGTCTTTATCCTCGGGCACGGTTTTCAGGTTCTGCGCGCGGTATTTCTCCAAAAGCGGCAGCAGCTCGAACGACACAGCGCGGCCGTCGGCATGCGTTGCGGCGAAATGCCCCTTGGTGTCGAGGGTGAATTTCACCTTGGGCTTGGCATCCTTCGTCACCGCGCCCTCATAGGCCGACATATCCCAGGCGTTGTTATTGCCGCTGTAGATATAGGCCGAGACACGCACGAAATAATCATAGGGCGCGACCTTCACAAGGCCGGTGTCGCAGGAATAACAGTTGACGGTATTGACGGTATAGCTCTCGTTATCCTCCGTCTGCCAGCGCCCCACATATTCCATGCCCCATATCGCCATCAGCTGTTCGGGCAGCTGGTAATAGTTATAGCAGCCGTCGTAATAATCCTTGCCGCAGCCGGGGTATTCGGTGTTTTCGGGCGTCGCGTTTTTATCGTAGACGCGGCGTTCCTCGAAATATTTCTGGCGCAGTTCTTTTTCGAAAGGCGCTACCAGCCATGCCGCCCTTTCACGACTATCCTTCATGTAATCGAGGATGGCGGAAATTTCCTTGCGGTCGTCGAAGGACACGTCTTTCGCCTTGCTCCATGTGGATTTATCCCATGCGCTGCCGGCCTGTTTCACGCCCGCCTTCACAAGGTAGCTCTCAAGCCGCGCCTGCTGGCTCCAGGTCGAGAGCGGCACCGCGCCCCAGGGGCCGAAGGAGGCAATCAGGCACAGCGCGCAGAGCACCATCGGCACATGCTTGATATGTGAGCGCGCGGGTTTCAGCAAATAATAGCCCGTCAGCCCCGCCAGCCAGACCAGCGCCATGCAGATGGCGTATCTTTCTTCCGTCACGCCGTATTGTTCGATGCGCGTATAAATGCCGACCGCCAGCAGAATGACAGGCAGCGCGAGGATGGGATAGAAATATTTGTGGAACTGGCGCAGAAGTTTCGTGCCCGTCTCGCGCATCGGGTAGACGGAAAGCCAGACCGCAATGCCCGCCGCACCAAAGCCCGTCACCATATAGGCAAGGTTGCCCTTGGGCAGCGTCATGGTCAGCGTGATTTTGCCGACATAGGCGTAAAGCACCCAGGTGTAAATCAGCACCAGCGGCACGGCCAGGTAATTGGCGATAAAGTAAATGCCCTTGGGGATAAAACAGTCGTTTTTCTCGAAATCGAATTTTTTCTGTATCTGGTAGAGCAAAGCGATGGGGCCGAATAACCACGCGCCGATCAGCCAGATATCGCCGTAAACCTTGTCGTTCAGGTTGCCGTCATAAATCAGGTAATCCATCGAACCCCAGACGGCAGAGAGGCCAAGGCAGAAAATGCCCGAAGCAACCGCCGCCACCGCCGCCGCGATGCCGTTGCAGTAATTGAAATACCAGACGCTGTCCTCGCTGCTCTGCCGCCCGATATAGGGCGCAAAGAGCAGCAACAGTCCCAGCGCACCGGCAAGGAAGCCATGCATCGCCGAATATTCGCGCGGCGCGAAAACGGCCAGCGCCAGCAGCAGCCCGCCCGCCAGCGCAACAGCAATATGTCTGCCACGGGATAACTGGCGGCTTTCGGCGAACAGCTTTTCCGCCGCGAACCAGACGCCGCCATAGGCGCCGAACATAATGATGCGCGCCAAAACATCGCCATCGACAAGGTCGCTGTTATGCAGCGCCAGCATCGAAATCGCACAGGCCGGCAGGCAGCAGAGCATGGTGAGGGGAAAGCGTTTCCACACTTCCCTGACCACATTCGCCACATATTCAAACTGGAAACGGCTGATGAATGATTTAAACGTCATGATATGCCTTTGGGAAAATTCAGCTGATACCCTTCAGTATACCGTCTTACCCGTCTGCACAGGGTGCAAAGATTGTGCAGATTGGCAGGATAATCCGCGTCTGGTTCCCTCTCCCCTTGCGGGAGGGGAGAGCAAAGCTTTATTTCGACGTCCCCGGGTCATTCACCGCGCCCAGGAAAAACACCGCGCCGGTCAGCGTATCCTGCAGCGCGAACACGAAGGAACGGTCGAAGGCGATATTGATGCGTTTGGGTTCGCGCGGCATGGCGGAGCCGGCCATCATGGTTGTGGTGACGGCCGCGGCCTCCGAGCCTTCTTCGTCGGTCTTGAACACCACATCATGCGTGACGGCCGAGATAAACAGCGGCGAGGAGCCTTCGGTCACCATCTTCGAAAAATCCGCGCTTCCGGTGAAGGCGGTGGTGATGCCGAGCGCTTTCAATACGGGCACAAGGTCGTGATGCTGCTTCAATTCAATGCGCGGCAGCTCGACCGTACCCGCGACGTTTTCATAGCCGTAGAGGTCGAGCCATGCGGGCGCATCGGTTTCCTGCTGCGCCAGCCAGTCGCGCGCTGATAGTTTCGCATCGGTCGGGCGCAGCAGCACGATACGGGTGGGGGTTGCGCCTTCCGCGCCATATGTCATCGTCACGGCCTGATAGCCGTCTTTTTCCTGCCAGCGGATATCGCCGTCGGCGAACTGGCGTTTCATCATCGGCACGGTGATTTCCTTGCCGCCGTCCTGCGCAAATTTTTTATCGGTGGTGTCGGATTTGTCGAAGGGATAGGTCCACTTGCCCTTGAAATACAGCGCCGAAGCCAGCACCATCGCATCCGATGGCTGCAGCTGGCTGATGATTTTGGTGATCAGGCCTTTAGTGTTATCGCCCGCCCATGTGTTGATTTTATCGACTGTGGCTTTGTCGCCGAAATCTTCCGCGCTCATCGACGCCTTGAAATTTTCGGTGGCCATCTTGGCATAGCTGTCCGAGAGTTTCGCCAGCGCCTTGTTCACCCAGATGCCGTTGGCGGTGAGCAGGTCGACCTTGCCTTTCGCGTTGTCGAGCAGCGCGGTGTTGAGGCCTGCGAAGGCCGTGGTGCCCGCATCCATCGCGCCGTCCTTGCCGAACAGCGCGGTTTCGAATTCCTTCTTCGTCGCGCCCTCCGCGCCGCTGCCCACCAGCGCCATATTGGTCATCGCGTTATAGGGCGAGATGACGAGGTTATCGTTTTTATCCTCCTGCGCCTTCAGGGCTTCGCGCGCCATGGCCAGCGTAAAACGGTTCGCGTTGATCGCGGCTTCCCGTGCCGCATCGGTCTGCGCATGGGTGGCGGTGGTGGCCGAAAGCATAAGCGCGACGGCAGCAGCAATGGTCTTTTTCATGGAATTCCCCCTGTTGTATGTCGAGGCTACCCCGCCTGTCCCGAGGTGGCAATCCGAGGCGTCATACAGGTTTGACGACCGGTATTTGAAATCCTTGGGAATTATTTTTGCCAGGGCCTCTAATGCCCTCGGGCAGGCTGAAAAGCGTGTCTTTATACGTCCCCGTGCGGCGGGCGGGGAGGTGAATGTAACGAAATCAAGTGGTTAGTGAGGGCGGGCGTGGATTTTGACCTCTGTAATCGGCTAATAAAATCAAAGGGTTACAAAGGGGCCGATTTTTAGCGTCGCATAACCCAAAAATTCGGTGTCATTCCGAGCGCAGCGAGGATTCCTCCCCGGGTAAGATTCCTCACTTCGTTCGGAATGACAGAAAGAAGGCGGCCTTGCGGCCGCACCGGATGCCGCCCTTCGGCGGCATGGCAAGAGTACTGAAGCAAACTATTCTGAACTCTTTGATACCTCGGATCGTCTTATCTGACCGTAAAAACGCTTATAGCAGGCTGCGCTCCAATCATGACTTGATCATCTGAAATAAATTTATAAGGCGGTACAACCAAATTTATCGTCGCAGGGCCATAACGCACACGTCCGGATTTATCGTATGCAGATAAACAACGGGAACAGAACCAGCCGCCAGGATACCAATAGCTCTGTGGATCAGTTGGTTTATTGCCGAACAGAAACATTCCGTCATAAGTGCAAAGCCCTACCACGAGTAGCCACTCATCATACCCTTGCTTAACACGTGATTCATCGCTTTGCGGATGTCGTAATATGCGCCAGTCTTCAGAACGAACTTCCGAAATATCTTGCTTGGTACGACGATAAATAAAAACAGGCATGCGTCGCCAAGCCACAAAAGCGCGCTGTCCCGGCAATATCGATTTTAGTTCGGCATACGTGATATTTTGCGCAAGAGTATCTTCAGCCGGATTCATGCTATCGATGGCAACCCAGCCCGCCGCGCCTAAACCTAGTGCACCCATGGCGCAGCCAGTCATTGAAAGGAAGCTGCGGCGGCTGGTTTCTTTCAAACTTATTCCACCCAAGCCACACGAAGAATATTCGTCGACCCCGGCGTGCCGAAGGGCACGCCCGCGGTAATCACCAGCCTCTGCCCCTTGTTCGCAATCTGGTGTTCCAGCGACAATTCGCAGGCTTTTTTCACCATGTCGCCGAAGTTGTCGACGTCTTTGGTGTGGACGGGGTAGACGCCGTAGGACAGTTGCAGGCGGCGCGCGGCGCTCATGCTCTCGGTTAAACACAGCACCGGCACGGCGGGGCGTTCGCGCGCGGTGCGCAAAGCGGTCGAGCCCGATGTTGTGTAGTTGACGATGGCGGCGGCCGAAATCGTGCCCGCGACGGTGACGGCCGCGGCCGTGATGGCGTCGGGCGAGGTTTTGTCGGGGTCGGGGTGTTCGGCGTCCATGATTTTGCGGTACAGGTCGTCCTGTTCAACATCCACCGCGATGCGGTGCATGATGCTGACGGCTTCGATCGGGTATTCGCCGGAGGCGGTTTCGGCGGAGAGCATTACGGCGTCGGCGCCGTCGTAAATTGCCGTGGCGACGTCCGATGCCTCGGCGCGTGTCGGCCTTGGCGAGTTGATCATGCTTTCCAGCATCTGCGTCGCGACAATCACCGGCTTGCCCGCCTGGCGGCAGGCGTGGATGATGCGTTTTTGCACAGCGGGGACTTTTTCGGACGGGATTTCCACGCCGAGGTCGCCGCGCGCCACCATTACCGCATCCGACAGGTCGATAATGGGGGCGAGGTGCGTGATGGCGGAGGGTTTTTCGAGTTTCGAAATAATCTTGGCGCGTCCGGCGATAAGCTTGCGTGCTTCCGCCACGTCTTCGGGGCGCTGCACGAAGGAGAGCGCAATCCAGTCGACGCCCATGCCGCAGGCGGCTTCGAGGTCGCGGCGGTCCTTGTCGGTGATGACGTTGGATTTCAAGATGACGTTGGGCAGGTTGACGCCCTTGCGGTCCATCAGCTTCTTGCCAGCCATGACTTCGGTTTCGACGAAATCCTTGCCCTTCTTGATGACGGTCAGGCGCACCTTGCCGTCGTCGAGCAAGACGTCGGCGCCTTCGACCAGCACTTCCATGACTTCGGGGTGCGGCAGGCAGACGCGCTGCTCGTTGCCGGGCTCGGGGTTGCTGTCCAGCGTGACGCGCATGCCCTTGGCGATATCGACCGAGCCGTTTTTAAACGTGCCGAGGCGCAGCTTGGGGCCCTGCAGATCGGCGAAGACGCCGATGGGGCAGCCGCATTGCTGTTCCAGCTCGCGGATGATCTTGATGCGTTTCTCGTGGTCTTCGTGCACGCCGTGGCTGAAGTTCAGGCGGAAGACGTCGACGCCTTCATCATATAACTGCTTCACCATTTCCGGCGTCGAGGACGCGGGGCCGAGGGTGGCGACGATCTTGGTCTTGCGGTTGCGGCGGGCCATGTTGATTCCGGTGACTGTTATATTGGCGGTATATTGCACCGCAGCGCGGGTATTGTCTCCCCTAAATTAGGCCTAATCACTTGAAATAGTGAGGGGATTTTCTGTAATTTTCCTTATTCCCCGGCCTTGACTCATTTGCCGCACTTGCTGTATTATGTTAAATCATTGTTTAAGGGGATGATTTAACGATGAATTTCAAGGGGCATCCATGACAGCGGACGATATTCGCGCCGCCCGTTTCTTCACCGCCGTCGAAAGCGGCGACGTTAATACCGTGCGCACGATGGCCGCGGCCGACCCCGGCCTGCTGTCATGTCATTGCAAGGATGACCAGAAGCAGCCCGACAAGACCGCGCTCCATATCGCCGTCAAGACATCCAACCATCTGATGCTGGAAACGCTGCTTGATCTGGGCGCGCCGATTGACGCGACCGACCGCTACGGCCTCACGCCCCTGCTCTACTCCGCGCAGTACAAGGACAGGCGCATCGCGGAGCTGCTGATAGCAGCCGGCGCCGACCCGCGCGAGACGACCGACGACGGCCTGACGACCGTCATGTTAGCAGCGGAGGTGGGCGCGGTGCCGCTGGTCGAGCTTTTCGTGTCAAAAGGCGTCGACGTGAACGCCCTGCGCAGCGGCTGGATGACCGCACTGCATTTCGCGCGCAACCCCGGCAACGCCTATGAAACCGTGTGCTGCCTGCTGGCGGCGGGCGCCGACCCCGCGCGGACGGGCCCCGGCTTCGAGACCGCGGCCGAGCTTGCCACCCGCATGGGCAACCCCGGCTACGGCAAGACCATCATCGCAGCGCAGCGCGCGGTGGAGCTGAAGGCCGAAGCAAAAGCCCTGACCGACCGGCAAGACCAGGACGTGCTGGCGAACGGCCTGCCGCAGGAATTCGCCGTGCGCAAACCTTTTACCTTTAAAAAATAAACGGCCCGGGAAAAGCCGCGGGCCGTTGAAGTGCATCGAATATTCTTGCTTGTTGCTTAGGGCTGCACGGGCGGCGGGAAGCCGTTGTGCCAGCCTTTGTCCCAGCCATCCGCCGGACGGCGCTTGCCGTTGAGCTGGTCCATGATGAATTGCGATGCCGCCGACTGGAAGGAACGGTCGAGGTAGCTTTCCTCGCGGCGGACGGGCTTCACGCCCGGCAGCTCGGCCGCGGCGCAAAACGCGCGGGAGAGTGCATCGGCGAAGTCCTTCTCGTTTTCAAAAATCGACATCTTTTTCATCTTCACACCTGTGTTCTCGTTGCGGCGTCAAAGCGTTCTAAGGCTGCTTTGGTTCCCGCGGTTCGCTTGATGCGCGCAACATGCTGCTGCGCCGCATCAATGTCAACAAGGCCATGAAAATAAATTGAAAATTGCCGTGAACGTTTGTTCACCTGCAACTAATGACGCGCTGCAGCGTTAAGACGGGTAATAAAATTACCCGAGCGCGGGAGGCACCCCCCCCCCACGCCAGACTCGAGTATGTTGACCCGCAGAAACCCCCGTGTTATGCCAAATACCATGATAAAAAAGCAGTTCAACAAGCGCGCCAAGCCCGCGGGTGGCTTCCGCCCCGACATGGCCGACCGCTTCCTCGACGAGGTCGAGGCGGGACGCGAGCCCTATGTCGCGCGCATGTTGTCGAAGCATCCGTCGCTGGTGCATGCCGTGCGCATCTACGACCAGCACGACAACTATGTCGAAAAATCCGCGCTGCATATCGCGGCGATGGAAGACCGCGCGCGCATCGTTCAATTGTTGTTAGAAGCAGGTGCGCCCGCGGATACGCAGGACGCCGAGGGCGAAACCGCGCTGATGGACGCCGCCACGAACAACAGCCACAACGCGATGAAAGTGCTGATCCACGCGGGCGCAAATGTCTCGCAGCGCGGGCAGAAAGGCATGACGCCGCTGATCCGCGCCGCGCGCAACAACAGCCATGAATGCGCGAAACTCCTGCTGCGCGCGGGCGCCCGTATCAATACGCCGGACAATACGGGCGAAACGCCGCTGCACGCCGCCGTCTACGGCGCGATTGAAATCGAAGACCAGCCTGACGAGCGCAAGATGCTGCGCCTGCTGCTGGAAAAAGGCGCCAACGCCGATATCACCGACGGCAACTGCATGACGCCCGCCGATACCGCAAGGTCGGAAGGCAAGCGCGAGCTTGCCAATTTCATCGAGGATTACGCGGAACAAGTCGTGGAGATGAAAGCGCTGGATGAATCGCAACGCGAACAAAAAGCGCTGAACGTGCTGCGCGAAGGCTCGATCCGCCCCATCACGGCGCGCAAGCCGATACAGTTCAAGCGGCAGTAACAGCATGAAAAAGAAATTCGTTTTTCCCGCCGTCTGTGCCGCCGTCGTGCTGGGCTTTGCCGCGCTGAACCTGCATATCGCGCATCTTACGCCCGCCCAAGCCTGGAAAAAGCTGACTGGATATATTTTCACTTCCCCCTGCGAAAGCGCCTACGGGGGAAGCGAAGCAGAAGGAAAACAGCCGGCATACCTGCTCGCCTGTCAGGCAGAGGCTGGGGACGACGAGGCAGAGCAGCTTTCCTATATAGGTTATATAAAGTTCAGGGAAGGGGAGCGCGCACAGGCGGATGCTTATTTCATGCAGGCGGCCAAAATCCTGGAGCGTCGCGCCTATGGCGGCGATGCGCTTGCGCAATACAGGCTTGGTGTGGTTTATGCGATCGCGCTGCAAAAGAACGGCGCGGCAGCCGGTAAATGGCTTTGCATGGCGGCAGAAAATGGCGTCACCGCTGCGGCCGATACTTACAAATTCCTGAAATCGGGCGCGCTTTACCGGCCGTTGTATACCGGCGACGATGCTTTCGTGCGCGAAGACGCGCCTGACTGCAAGCCTTCCGCTTTTACTTCCGAAAAGCCCGGTTTGACGCCCGGAATTGCCTATCGCGTATGCGCGACGGGGGAAGGCGCCGAGGGCTGCTTCTGGTAAGTTGAGTCTTACATGCCTTGCAACGCCGGCAGTTCTTCCAGCACCGTGGTGCTATGCGTGCCGGGTTCGACGTTCAGGTAGGTCATGCGCAGCACGCCGTCGGGATCGATCAGGAAAGTGTTGCGCTGCGTCTGCGACAGGAAACCGGTTTCGGCGGCGGAGCCGTAAGCGCGGCTGACCTCGCCTTTCGTGTCGGCCAGCAGCGTATAGGTCAGGCCCTGCGACGCGCGGAATTTTGCGTGGCTGGCGGCGTCATCCATGCTGACCCCCACAATCTCGGCGTTCAGCGCCTTGTACTTGTCTATGTCCCCCTGGAATTGCTTGGCTTCGAGCGAGCAGCCGGGCGTGCCGTCCTTGGGATAAAAATAGAGCACCACCCACTTGCCCTTGAAATCGGAGAGCGACACTTCCTTGCCGTCCTGCGACTGCAGCTTGAAGGCGGGCGCAGGCTTGCCCTCCGCCGGCGTATCGGCAAAGGCGGGTGCGATAAGGAGCATAAGGGCGACAAGGGCGAATAAGATTTTCATGGGGATGTCTTTCCTGCAAAAGATTTCATCCAGCCTAGCCGAAATTAGTTAATAAAAACAACCCCCTGCCTTGGCCCCGCTGCCGTTGACTCCCTCCCTTCTTGTGTGTTATGTTAAATGCGATTTCGAGGGATTTCAAGGATATGGCGGATAGGATCACACAGGACGAATTTTTCGACGCGATTGCGCGGGGTGACCGCGCGATGGTGGAGGACGTCATGCGCCAGCGCCCCTTTGCCGCGGGCTGGGGGATGGAGATTTCGGCGGGCATGAAGCTGGCGGGCGGCGGGTTGCGCATGCCGCTGCACCAGGCCGCGCTGTTCGGGCAAAAAGAGGTTGCGAAGATTTTTATCGACGCGGGCGCCGATTTGGAGGCGAAGGACAAGGAACTCAACACGCCGCTGCTGGTCGCGATCGAAGCGGGCAGCAAGGATATCGCGCTGATGCTGCTGGAGGCGGGCGCGGATGCGAATTGCCGCGGCGGCCTTGAAACCACGCCAATCATGCGCGCGGCGCGCTGCAGGGGATATGCGCTTATCGGGCCGCTGGTAAAAGCGGGCGGCAATATCAACGCGACCGATGACAGCGATTGCACCGCGCTGCACGTGGCATCGCAGCGCGAGGATTATAAAATGATGGCGCTGCTGGTCAGCAACGGCATCGACACCACCATCAAGAACGCCGCGGGCTTCACCGCCGGCGGGCAGGACGCGAAAAAAATCGCCTACCTGCAGGGTTGCACCGACCGCATCGCCGAGGAAAAAGCCTTTATCGAGAACCAGGTCGACATGATGACGCGCGGCAGCGACGGGGCGGTGGCGGTGCGCAAGCCGTTAAAATTCAAAGACAATCCAGCATCCCCTTGAAACTGTCATCTTATGGGAATATAGTCCGGCAGCTTTTGCAAAAAGGACTTTTACTCCATGTCTCTCAAAATGCCCCTCAAGAAAACTCTCAACTGGCTCAACACCCGCGCCAATCATTCGTGGACGCTGGGTGAGCTTGTCATGCTGGGCGCATCGTCGAAAGACCAGAAAGAATATCAGGGCCTCTATGGCGACCACCTGACGCGCGCGGGGCGCTTCACCGAGCGCGCGGTCACCGTCGGCACCGCCGTCGCACTGGGGCTGGCGGGCGCCATGACGGGCGGCTTTGCAGTCGTCTCCTGCCTGATTGCGGCGAAGGCCGCGGGTTACGGCACCGGCCGCGTGATCGGCGCGGCAGTGGAAAAGGCCGACCATCACTTCACCCCGCCCGCCGTCGACGCGCGCGATTACCGCGGCTACACGCGCCTTGCGCGCGCCGTGAACAAGAAGGACGCGGCGAAGGTAAAACAGTTACTGGATGCGGGCGCTGATACAGAAGCCTCGGTGCCATCCGGTTACGGTTCGGAAACCGTGGCGGAGCTCGCGGCCTATAGCACGCCGGAGATTAAAAAACTGTTCGAAGACGCGGCCGCGAAGAAAGCGGCGCCTGCGGAAAGCCCGAAGGCTGTTGACGCGCCGAAGCCGGCAGAGCCGCCCAAGCCTTAATATCAATCAACATCGCATCGCCGGGTATCCAGCCATGACAGAAAACAAGCCCACAGAAAAAAGAAGCGGTATCGCGCGCGTGCTGTCAAAGCTCGGCTATTGTTCGCGCGCGGAGGGCGAGCGGCTGGTGGCGGCGGGGCGCGTCGCCTTGAATGATGTTATCGTGCGCGACCCCGAAACGCCGACGCGCCTTGGCATCGACCGCGTATCGGTTGATGGTGCCGCGGTAAAGGCGGAGCAGAAAGTTTACTGGATGCTGCACAAGCCGCCCGGCATCGTGACGACGGCCGATGACGAAAAGGGGCGCGACACGATTTACACGCTGCTGCCTGCGGGCACGCCGTGGATGGGGCCGGTCGGGCGGCTCGACATGCAAAGCGAAGGCCTGCTGCTGATGACCAACGACACCGAATGGGCGAACCGCATCACCGCGCCCGAAAGCCATCTGGAGAAAACCTATCAGGTGCAGCTGGGGCGGGCGGTTGATGACACGCTGCTGCGGCGGTTTGTGGCGGGCGTGGAAGATGACGGCGAAATTTTGAAGGCGCTGCGCGCGCGCGTGTTGCAGGGGAACTGGATTGAAATCGTGCTTGATGAAGGCAAGAACCGCCAGATACGCCGCATGGCCGATGTTTGCGGGCTGGACGTGCTGCGGCTGGTGCGGGTTTCCATCGGGCGGCTGCAGCTGGGCGATTTGAAAGCGGCCGGCGCAAGGTCTTTGACGGCGGAAGAGCTTGCTTTATTGACATAACATGTAATCTGGCGTATGAATCGCCTATCCCAAAAGGACGAAAAACATGCCCGACGAAACACCGGCCACGCGCCTGCAGCAGCTGATGGCGAAAAGCTTCAACGAAGCCGCGAAGCTGACCGACGAGGAAGCGACGCTCGACATGCGCGCAGGGATGTTCATGGCGCTGACAGCCGCGCGCGGCCCCGCTGCCGTGCGCGCATACCTGCTGGACTGCATCGAGCTCTGCCGCGAACAAAGCCTTGAGCCGCGCGCGACCATTGGCCCCGCCGCGATGGCCGCGACGCTGCACACCGCCGAGCAATTGATGGAATCAGAAAAATTCCCCGAGGCGCGCGCGGGCGAGGTGATGCTGAAAATTTCCGCCGTGTTTGGTTTGCGCCCGCAGATGTTCGAGGGCACGACAACAATCACCATCGCCGAGATCATGGAACGCGACCTCGACGTCCCCGCGCTCGAAAAATCATTGCAGCGATTTGGTTTCGACGTGAAGGACGGCACGATTGGGAAATGGAACGGGCCGCAGCCCGATGCGCCGAAACCGCCGTCGCCACCGAAGCACTTAGGCTAAGAAATGTCGCCCCTGCGAAGGCAGGAGCCTAGTACCGTAGTAATAAAAACGCCGGTATTTAAGCAACAATTACACGCAAACAGTTTCAACTGTATGCTGCCAGCACAGCGGCGCGAGCCGCGTTTTATAATCCACGGTACTGGGTCCCCGCCTTCGCGGGGATGACAAGCGCGGCGAAAAATCCCCTTAACCCTTTCTTAACACTGTTCTGACAGACTCAAAGCTGAACAACCGAAAATCCTAGTCTGTAAGAGTGGAAATTTCGCCCCATTCTTACCATATTTTTAAACAGATAAATCCCGCAGGGTGGGGCTTGTCTGGATAGGAAAAATAGCCGGGGAATCGCAAAAAAAATTTTGCGTTCCGTTAGTGGCGTTTTTGCTGAGCTATGTCGCGGGTCAACACAAAAGTGGGGCCGGCGTGAAAATTTTTAGGGGCCGGTTTTGTAGACAGCCCCCCAAGATGTGGTATGCTGATTTTTACCGGCTACAAGCCCTAGTATAAGGGTTAGGCTGGTTTCCCTTGGGGTGCTTTTCAATTCTTTGAAAGGTTTAGCGGGGGAAGTCGAAGCGAAAAAAACAAAAAATGTATTACGGGGAGATGAATCGGATGTTCGATGTCGCACAAGTTGCGAAGGGCGCGAAAGTTGTTATTGACCGTTCGCGTGATTCCCTTTTAACAGAATTCGGCAAGGATACGCTCCTTGACCGTTACCTGATGCCGGGCGAGTCCTTCCAGGACCTGTTCGCGCGCGTCGCCATGGCTTTTGCCGATGACGCCGCCCATGCGCAGCGTTTGTACGATTATATCTCGAAACTGTGGTTCATGCCCGCGACCCCCGTTCTGTCGAACGGCGGCACCGAGCGCGGCCTGCCCATTTCCTGCTTCCTGAACGAGTGCGACGATTCCCTGACCGGTATCGTCGACCTGTGGAACGAAAACGTCTGGCTCGCCTCCCGCGGCGGCGGCATCGGTTCCTACTGGGGCAACCTGCGCTCGATCGGCGAAAAAGTCGGCAAGGTCGGCAAGACCTCCGGCATTATCCCCTTCATCCGCGTGCAGGACTCTCTGACGCTTGCAATCTCGCAAGGTAGCCTGCGCCGCGGTTCCGCCGCTGTGTACCTGCCCGTCTCGCACCCCGAGATCGAGGAATTCATCGAACTGCGCCGCCCCACCGGCGGCGACCCGAACCGCAAGGCGCTGAACCTGCACCACGGCATCGTCATTTCCGACGCGTTCATGCGCGCCGTTGAAAAAGACGAGGAATGGGCGCTGACCTCGGCGAAAGACGGCTCGGTCGTCGAACGCATTTCGGCCCGCAACCTCTGGATCCGCATCCTCACCGCGCGCATCGAGACGGGCGAGCCCTACCTGCTCTTCTCCGACCACGTCAACCGCGCCATCCCCGAACACCACAAGCTGGCCGGCCTGAACGTGAAGATGTCGAACCTGTGCAGTGAAATCACCCTGCCCACCGGCAAGGACCATCACGGCCAGGAACGCACCGCGGTCTGCTGCCTGTCCTCCGTCAACCTCGAAAACTTCGAGGAATGGGAAGACAACGCGCAGTTCATCGAAGACTGCTGCCGCTTCCTCGACAACGTGCTTTCCGACTTCATCCGCAAGGCCCCCGACAGCATGATGCGCGCCAAATACGCCGCCATGCGCGAGCGTTCGATCGGCCTTGGCGTGATGGGCTTCCATTCCTTCCTGCAATCCAAAATGATCCCGATGGAAAGCGTGATGGCGAAGGTCTGGAACAAGCGTATGTTCAAGCACCTGAAAAAAGGCGCTGACGCCGCTTCCATCAAGCTCGCCCACGAGCGCGGCCCCTGCCCCGACGCGCAGGAATACGGCATCATGGAGCGTTTCTCGAACAAGATCGCAATCGCGCCCACGGCGTCGATTTCGATCATCACCGGCGGCGCAAGCCCCGGCATCGAGCCGAACACCGCCAACGCCTACACCCACAAGACGCTCTCGGGCTCGCATTTCGTGCGCAACCAGTACCTTGAAAAGCTGCTGGCGACGAAAGGCAAGAACGACGAAGACACCTGGACGAACATCGTCACCAACGAAGGTTCCGTCCAGCACCTCGACTTCCTGACGCAGGACGAGAAGGACGTATTCAAGACCGCGTTCGAACTCGACCAGCGCTGGCTGATCGAGCATGCCGGCGACCGCACGCCTTATATCTGCCAGGCGCAGTCGCTGAACGTCTTCCTGCCCGCCGACGTGCACAAGCGCGACCTGCACCAGATCCACTGGATGGCATGGAAGAAGGGCGTGAAGTCGCTCTACTACTGCCGTTCCAAGTCGATCCAGCGCGCCGAAAACGGCAATGGCGGCGACGGCAAGCTCGCAAAAACAAAATCCAATTCCGAGGGTGGCAGCAAGTACGACGAATGTCTCGCTTGCCAATAAGAACAAGAAACTAAAAACGATAAAAAAGAAACTTCATCGGAGCACAGAATACAATGTTGAGCACAGCTGAACTGCAAACCTTAAGGGCCGTCAACGATCCCGAGAGCTGCGACCGCGTGTCGCGCACGCACCTCGAGAAACTCGCGCGCCTTGACCTGATCGAGCCCTGCCCGCAGGGCGTCTGCGTCACCGGCGAAGGCCGCAAGATCCTGAGCAAGTAACCCGCTTCACGCCTTATTCATCCCGGCGTGACGAACGCCCGGGAAAAGGGAGATATACATGTCGCTTTTAACCGATAACCACGTCTACAAACCCTTCAAGTATCCCTGGGCCTATGAAGCCTGGCTGACCCAGCAGCGCATCCACTGGCTGCCCGAAGAAGTGCCGCTGGCCGAAGACGTGCGCGACTGGAAGAAAAAGCTGACGCCCGCCGAGCGCAACCTGCTCACCCAAATCTTCCGCTTCTTCACGCAGGCCGACGTCGAGGTCAACAACTGCTACATGCGCCATTACAGCCGCGTGTTCAAGCCGACGGAAGTCTGCATGATGCTGGCCGCTTTCTCGAACATGGAAACGGTGCATATCGCCGCCTATTCACACCTGCTGGATACCATCGGCATGCCCGAGGTCGAATATTCCGCCTTCATGAAATACAAGGAAATGAAGGACAAGTTCGACTACATGCAGGGCTTCAACATGGACAGCAAAAAAGACATCGCGCTGACCATGGCCGTCTTCGGCGGCTTCACCGAAGGCCTGCAGCTGTTTGCATCCTTCGCCATGCTGATGAACTTCCAGCGCTTCAACAAGATGAAGGGCATGGGCCAGATCGTCACCTGGTCGGTGCGCGACGAAACGCTGCATACCCTGTCGATCATCAAGCTGTTCAAGACCTTCATCTCGGAAAACCCCGACGTCTGGACGCCGCAGCTGCAGTCCGAAATCTCCAACGCCTGCAAAACCATCGTCGAGCACGAGGACGCCTTTATCGACCTCGCCTTCGAAATGGGTGGCGTGGAAGGCCTGACCGCTCAGGAAGTGAAGGATTACATCCGCTACATCGGCGACCGCCGCATGACGCAGATCGGCCTGACGCCCCTCTTCGGCATCGAGAAGAACCCGCTGCCCTGGATGGACCAGATGCTGGGCGGCGCCGAGCACACAAACTTCTTCGAAAACCGCGCCACCGAATATTCGAAGGCTTCGACGCAAGGGTCCTGGGAAGAGGCCTTTGAGGAAGAAACCTTCCGCGGCGCCGCTTAGCTGGACACATAAGTTTCTCCAAACTACCCTTACACACGACGAGACAGAAACCCCGGCCCCGTAACGCCGGGGTTTCTTTTTGCCTTATATTTCAATGTATTGTCATTAAATAATTGACATAATCAATCATCATTGCTATTCTGTAGTCTTGATTAGGGGAGAGTTTACTAAAAATATGCCATGCCAAAAGCAAAACAGAAATTCACACAGGCGAATGCCAAAGGTCAGCGCGAGGAGCCATTACAAATGATCCCGAAGGCCTCGCAGCCCTTGATGATCTGCATCGGCGGCATGTCCGGGTCTGGCAAGACCACGCTTGCCATGGAACTTGCGAACCGCATCCCCAATAGCGTTGTTTTAGATTCAGACGAAGTGCGCAAAATGGCGCTGGGCGTGCCGCGCACACAGCCGCTGCCCGACAGCGCCTATTCGCCCGAGAACACCAAGAAGCACATCCGCCGCATGCACCGCGAGGCCGAATACCAGCTGCAGGCCGGCAAAACAGTAATAGTGACGGGCGTTTTCCTCGACCGCGACAGCCGCGGCAACCAGGAGAATTTGGCAAAAGAAAACAACGTGAAATTCATCGGCATCTTCCTCGACGCCCCGATGAGCGTGCTGTTCGAGCGCGTGGCAGAGCGCAAGAAAGTCGCCTCCGACGCAACGCCCGCCATCGTGCGCCGCCAGAAACACACCACGCTGATGGGCCAGCGCGGCAAGCAGAACTGGCAGACCATCAACGCCGACCAGCCCAAGGAAGACGTGACGCGCGCGGCCATCGCCTATGTCAGCCGCAAGACGGCAAACCCCAACCCGAGCCGCAAAAAGCCTGCCGCGAAGCCCTTCCCCGGCTGATCCGCCCCGTTTGACTCCCCTCTATATTTGTCGTAATATCCGCCTGCAATAGCAACCGGCGGGAAACGTTAGCCATGGGCCTGAGAGACATCTTTTTCGACACCAACGACGCGGTCTACCTTTACAAAAAGGCGATCATGGCTGCGATCAAGGATGCCAGCCCCGAAAAACTGCAGGAAGCACTGAAGACCAATATCGACGCCCCGCCCGACGTGCTGGGCGCCGCGCTCGACAAGACGCTGCGCAGCAACCAGCTGAAACTGGCGGAAATACTGCTGAAAGCAGGCGCACCGCTCGGCCAGATCGGCGTCGGCACCGCACGTACGCTCGTCGAAAACTACAACACCAAAGCCTACCGCATGCTGTCCGAGGCGGGCCTGAACTTCGACGCCTTCAAGCCCGGCGAAAATGGCGCCTGGTACGAACTGCGCAATAACTGGATGAAAAAGAACCTGGAATGCGAATACCTGCACGAGGAACTGGCGCAGGTGAAAAACGAGCTGTCGACCCTGAAAGACCAGATGGGCCTGCCCAAAGACCAGCCCGCCAACGACAAGCCGAAGTCTTTCAGCCTTTAAAAGCGGGTAAACCCCTTATATCCATGATTTTTTCCCGCCCCAAAATTCAGGTTCGGGAAAGGGCATATGTAAACTGAAAATTAACTTTATTAGGGTTAAATAGCACTGTAGGCTTAAACTGGGTTTAGCGAGGGAAATCATGGCCAACGTACTGCAAACTGCCGCCGTCAGCCGCCAGAGCGGGGACAACGCCGGGGAGATTCTGGGGGCTTATATTGCCACCAACCCGTCGATGGCATTGAACCACACCGCAGAACTGGCCGCCTCCGAGAAGCCCAAGCAGGCAGGCGCTATCGATCCACTCGCGCGCTGATATACTAAACGAGACGTCCGGGGGACGGGACTTTAACAGGGGGCTGCCATCATGGCACAGGCAAACAAAGCCGTCGTATCCGAATACGAAGTGTTCAAAAACGGGCGCAACGCGCTCGCGTTCTTTTTCTACCGTCACCCGACGCTGGACGGCAACCCCGAGGAAGGCCCCTTCTGGTTCACGATCCAGGAGAACCGCATCGTCGCCGGCACCGAAAGCCATTACGCGATTTTCGAAGAAGTATCCCAGGGCATCCTCGACACGGCGCGCCAGCGCGGCGTCATCATGCTGGTGGAATTCGAAAACCAGCAGCCCGTGCGCTGTACGCCCTGTTATCTGTCGGATAACTTCTAACCGTTTATCTGCGGGATAACGCTTTACCCTTTAAAAAACCTATTTTGCTGGATTCACTGCGCTTTTTGCGCTGCGTTTGACGCTTTTTGCGGCGGCGGCTAAGCTTTAGGTACGTCGCAACAACAAAGAGCGCTTTACCTTGCCGATATTCGACAAGCTGTCTGTATTGTTCAACCTCAAAGATTCCCCCAAAGAAAAACGCGAGAAATTGTTTACGGCCGTGGAGAACAGGAATGTCCCCGCAGTCGAAGGCTGGCTTGCCAGCGAAAAGGACGCGGCAAGGTGGAAAGACGACAGCGGCCTGACCGCGCTGATGGTCGCCAGCCAGTACGGGCATTCACAAATCATCGACATGCTGCTGGATGCTGGCGCCGACATCAACGCGCGCGACAACATCGGCAGGAGCGCGATGGCACACGCGGCGGGGATGGGGCAACAGGGCATCGTGAAAAAACTCATCGGCCTCGGCGCCGATACCGAAGGCACTTACGCAGTCGCCGAGCGCAACGGCAAGACGCAGATCATGCAGATGATCGACAACGCCGCGGCCGTGCATCAAGAAGCGAAACGCGAGCAACTGGGCGGGCGCATCGAAGTGATGAAGCCGCTGTCGCTGCGCGCATTCAAACCTGCGGCGTAACGCTGCCGCGCCATCGCTGAACGCGCTTCAGTTCTTTTCAGGAAACTTCCCATACACAAGCTGTTGTGAAAATTTTTGACGCGATGCGCAAAATCTTGATGACAGGCGAATCGGTTTGATCTATATTCAAATCAGGGTTTGAGTTTACTGTCTGTTAACTTGGGTTTGGGGAGTTCCGTTCAGTTGGATCTCATTCGGCTACACGTTTTACCACCCTCTCACGGCGCGCAGGAAATTGCGCAGCTTGTCATCGCAAGCCCCGCCACCCGCATCGTCAAAAGCGCCGCCGCCTCCCCTTGGGAGGTTTTTTTATGCCCCGAGCATGCGCCGCAGGTTTCAATCCATTACTACCATCCGCGCACCATTAAACCGAAGGGGAGCAAATAGAGCATGGGGAAGAAATCCAAGATTGCCGCGTATAAAGCCAACAGGGCGCCGGATGGCGACCGTGTCAGGCATATCTTCGGCAACGGCGGATGGGACCCGCTCCAGAACGGCCAGCAGGAGCCGCAGAACTACGTCAAGAATGTAAGACCAAGAAGCGAAGGCCAGAAGCGGCTGATGGAAGCAATCGAGAAACACAATCTCGTGCTTGCCATCGGCCCCGCTGGTACCGGCAAGACCTATCTCGCGGTGACCGCTGCCTGCGAGGCCTTTTTAAAGGGCAAGGTCGAGCGCATTATCCTTTCCAGGCCCGCGGTGGAAGCCGGCGAGAAGATCGGCTTTCTGCCCGGTGACCTGCAAGACAAGATGGCGCCCTACCTGCGCCCGCTTTATGACGCGCTGACCGACCGCATGGGCCTCAAACGCCTGAAGCAATGCATCGACAACGGCGAAATCGAGATCGCCCCCATCGGTTATATGCGCGGCCGCACGCTGAACAACGCTTTCGTCGTCATCGACGAGGCACAGAACTGCACCTTCGCGCAGATCAAGATGATCGTCTCGCGCCTCGGCTGGGGTTCGACCATGGTTATCACCGGCGACCCCGACCAATCCGACCTTCTGGAGGGCATCTCGGGCCTGCGCGATATGTCCAAAAAGCTTGCCACCGTCGAGGGCATCGCGGTCGAAAACCTCAGCCAGACCGACATCGTGCGCCACCCGCTGGTCGCGAAGATGCTGGAAGTCATTTAGTTACTGGGTACTCGTTTGCTGCACACTCCTTACTAGGGGCACCTCACCTTGAAACTTGCGCCCGGCCTTATGGCCGGGCCCTTTTTTTGTTTGCACCGTGAAAGGGTGCGTCCGGCTTTTACAGCCGGCCTCTTTTTTTGTATTATCCGTCCATGAACATCGAAACCTTCAGCCCCCGCCGTGACGCGGTTATCGCCTACCAAAAGACTGTAGGTACGTCGAAAACCTTGCCGGGCGTGATGTTCCTGGGCGGCTTCCGCTCGGACATGACGGGCACCAAGGCCGCGTTCCTTGAAGAACAATGCAAGGCGCGCAACCAGTCGTACGTGCGTTTCGACTATACCGGCCATGGCGCGTCGAACGGGACCTTCGAACAGGGCAATATCAGCACCTGGCTGGCAGATGCGACCGAGGTGCTGGACCAGCTGACCGAGGGGCCGCAGATACTGGTCGGCTCATCGATGGGCGGCTGGATTGCGCTGCTGCTGGCGCTGCAGCGCAAAGAGCGCCTTGCAGGCTTGATCGGCCTCGCCCCCGCGCCTGACTTTTCCGAAGATATCTACAACAAGGAATTCCGCGAGGAAGAGCGCAGGCACCTTGCCAAAACCGGCCTCATTTACCGCGACAGCCAGTATGGCGAACCCTATCCGCTAACACTGCAATTGTTCCAGGACGCGAAGCGCCACCTGCTGCTGGACAAGCCCATCGCCATCAACTGTCCCGTGCGGCTCATCCACGGCAAGAAAGACCCGGACGTGCCCTGGCAGAAAAGCCTGCAGATAAAGGATAAACTGACGTCACCAGACGCCACGGTGATTTTCATCGACGACGGCGACCACCGCCTCTCGAAGCCCGAAGACCTTGCACTCATCGATAAAACGGTGGTTGAACTAAGCCACCTGCACCAGCTCAGGTCTTCGGCGGCCTGATTTTTACGGGCCGCAGCGGCTTGACCGGTTTTTGCAGCGTCGCCGCGTTCGCCAGTTCTTTCTCGTAAGCCTGTTTCGCGGCATCCGCATCGGCCCTCTTTTTCAAATCTGCCGCATCGGCGGCGCGGAAGATACCGGCGATTTTCTGCCTCAGGCGGGATAAATCGGCCGGATGCGGCAAATGTTTCTGGTCGCAAATAGTATCGACCGCCAGCTTGCCCTGCCTGTCCTTCACGGTACGGCTGGCGCCTTTTTCAATCAGCACCTGCACGGCGTCGACATGGCCGAGACGCACGGCCTTGTGCAGGGCGGTATGGCCAAAAAATGTTTCCTGTTCGTCCAGCTTCGCGCCCTGTGCGGCCAAGAACCGAATGGCGTCGCCTTGCCCGTCCATGCCGGCCTGCAGCACGGGCGTCCAGCCTTCCTCGATCGTCTTGTTGATATCGGCGCCAGCTTTCAGCAATTCCTTCATCACCGCGATATGCCCCTGCCCCGCGGCGGCGTGCATCGCGCAATCTTCCATGCTGTCGACCGAGACATCGCGCCAGACAGTCGTATCCGGGTCGACACCCGATTTCAGCATGCGCTTTACGCCCTCGACATCGCCCTCGCGCGCGTAATTGACCAGCGCGTCGCCGGGATAGGCTTCCTCGATGAAAGCCTGCCGGTCTTGCTTGCTGCTCTTGCGGTTGAAAATGCCGCGCATACCCGTTCCTTTTGATTATGGAATAGGTATAGCCCGTCAGGGCCCCCAAGTAAAGCTCCGGTTTATAAGGGTAATCAGCCGCTTAGTGGCGCGATTTATAGACCATCCCGCCCTTGCCGCCGCTCTTGCCGCCTTGCAGCAGGAAGATGATGCGGTAAATGACGTAGAACACCAGCGCCGGTATCAGCAGCGCCACGGGTGCGGGCAGGGCGAAGTATTTATCCGCCAGCGCGCTCGAGCTGACCTTCGCCAGGATTTCCTTGGCGGTCGAGAGCGACGAGCCCGACGACATCTTGATCCACCATTCGTGCAGCGGATGGATGGCGAAGCGGTTCTTGACGAAGAATTCGTAGATAAGGTCGTAGAACAGGGTGATCGCAGGCGGGATAAGCAATATCCGGCTGGCGACTTTGAAAAAATCCATCATTCTGCGGCCTCCCCACTATCGCTTTTCTCGGCGGCATCACCGCCGCCGATGACGTCAGCCCAGCTGAAGGGCTGCGCCGGTTTCTGTGCGGCATCCGGCAACCCTGCAGGCGGCAAGGCGTCTGCCGCGGGCGCGGCGGCCGTCTGTGCTGCGGGCGCAGTCTGGCCGGAAAGCTGTGCTGCCTGTTCGGCCACGGCATTCGCGCCGACGGTCGCTTCGGCGCCGCCGATAACGTCCATCCAGCTGAGCGGCGCGCCAAGCGCCGCGCTCGACGCTGCCTGCGCGGCTGCCTGCGCCTGCTGGCCGCCGCCCGAGATAACATCGTCCCACGAGACAGGTTTTGCCGGGGGAGCTTCGGTAACCGGCGGGTCTGCGCGGCCTGCGCCCGAGCCTGCAGCGGCACCAGCACCGGCCGAGGCAATCGGCGATGCGCTGGCGTCGGAAAGGCCGATAACCTCGGTCCAGCTGAGCGGGCCCTTGTTCGCGGTGGCCTGCTGCACTGTCGCGACCGCGACAGCTTCGGCTTGCGGGTTGATGGGCTGCGGCACATGCGGCTTGGTCGGGTCGGAAGTTGCCTCGCCGCCTGCCGCGTCTTCGGGCTTGATAGTTTTATGCGCTTCGGCGACGGCAGCGACGCCATTGATGCCGCATTCGACCAGCGTACCGCCGCTTTTCTTGCCCTGCGCGAAACCGCGCGCCAGCGCTTCGATATCCGGGTTCGGCGCTATTTGCACCGCATCCGGGTCCCATTTCGGGTTGCGCAGGCGCTGCAGCACGACGTTGACGAGGCGCAGGGATTCCAGCGCCTCCTCGGCCGGCGGCGGGATGGGCAGGAAGCGGTGCACGCGCATCGCTTTCGCGTCCCCGATGTGCGAGTTGTAAATCTGGATTTCGCGCACGCCCTTACCGAAGGCGCAGACCGCACGGCCCTCGGTGAAGCCTTTCAGCATGTCATAGGAAGCGCGCGCCTGTTCCTGCGTCGAAACGCTCTTCGATTCCATGTAGCCCGAGCCGCCGCCCTGCTGGCCGCCGCGCTCGTAGCCCTGCACCTTGGTCACCAGCGTCGTGCCGACGGTTTTTTCGAAGAATTCTTTTGTCTGCGTCGGGTCCTCAAGCTTGCCGAAGAGCTTGATGTTACAGTTAGCGGTGATGGACCGCGCCTCTTCCTTCACGCGCTTTTCCAGCGCGGGTAAGTCCTGGCCGGCGAAGACGAGCGAGAAGCCCAACGAACGGGCCTGGGCGGCCATGACCGCCATACCCGCCGCGGTGTAGTAACCGACCTCGTCGAAGATGGCGATGAAGGGCGTGGCGGAGTTAGTGGGCTTGTTGTCGATCACAGTCGCGGATTCACCTTCCACCGTGTTACCGAGCGTGGCACCCATCATCCCTTTCAGCGTCGAGGAGATGATTTTACCAAGGTTGGCCGTTTCGTCGCCGGATTTTTCCAGCGCCGGGATGAGGGTGATGAGGATGCGGCGGTTCAAGACCACGTCGAGCATGTCGACGTCGGCCGCCTGCGTGTCGAAGATGAAGCCGTAGTCGTCGCCCAGCGACTGCATGGAGCGCGTGAACTGCATGGACAGGTAGCCGTGCTGCTGGCGCGGGACCGAGGTATCGACCATGCCCGCATCGGGCGGCATGGGCTTTTCGTTGCCTTCATCATCGAACACGTGGTCGACATAGCCGGGCAATTCGTTCAGGTAGCCGCGGATGGCCGCGCGCAGGCTGTCAGGGATGACCTGGTCGCGCGACAGTTTAATGACGGCCTTGAAGGTCAGGTAATGGCGGATGACGCCGATCGACAGCGGCATGTTCTGGTTTTCGCGCTTCCACACCATGCAGGGCATCAGGGCGGACACGAGCGCCACGGCACGGTCTTTCCACATCGCGTTGTCGCCTTCGGAATCGGGCATCAACGACACAAGCATGTTGGTGAGGTACGAGGCCGAACCCGACGAGAAGGGGTTCATGGTGTTCGACGGCACGCGGCCGGATACGTTACCCGTCATATAGTTCATGATGAGCAAATCGTCGTCGCGGCCGAAGCGGCGGCACATGGCCGAGATAGTGGACCAGAGCGAGGTATCGGCTTTACCGTCGATGTAGACGAAGCCGGATGCCCAGCAAAGTGCGTTGCAGGCGTAGGATTTAAGGCCGAAGGTTTTACCGGAGCCGGTCGTACCGAGGTAGAGGCAGTGGGTACGGGCATCCGAGTTGGTGAACCAGACTTCCTCGCCGGAATCCTGGTCGTTGCCGAGGTAAAGGATGCCGTCGGCCATGCCGAGCTTGCCGTCGGGCTGCTTGAAGTTCGGGTCCTTGCGCTGCGCCGATTTGGGCAGCTTATAGGGCAGCACGACGGGACGGGACATCAGCCACCAGAAGTACAGGCAGGCAAAAAGGAAGATGACGTCGGAGCCCATGGCGATATAAGGGTCGATATAGATGCCGATGCCCATCATCGCCATGACGATGGCCGCGTTGGAAGGTTTCTTGGAGGCGTCGATGATGCGTGTCGTCCACGGGCGCGCGTCGCGCAGCAGTGATTTACCCTGGACTTCATATTCGGCTTTGATCGTCACGTTAAACGCTCCTTATCAAAATACCTTCGCCTCTGGCGCCGTCTAGTTCCCGAACAGCTGGTCGGCCGGCACGGGCGCGCCCGGCTTGACCGTCGTCACGGGCGACATGCCGCCGCCCGTCGCCACGCCCGGGCCCGTCACCGGGAAGAGCACGACTTTCAGGATGAACAGCACCACGAAAAGACCCGCCACCCAGAGCGTGAAGCGCACAAAGCCGCTGAGGAAACCGCGCGGCGAACCGCTGGCGGCCACGGCGGCGGATGACCTGCGGCTGCCGCCGCCCGTTTCGGCGTCGAGCATCGCGCCGGTCAGCACGCGCAGCGCGCCGGTCGCCTTTTCCTTGTCGTTGAAGGTCGCGATCTCTTCCTCCGCACCGCCGTCTTTTTTCATGACGAGGCGGAAGCGCCCCGGCTGGCCTTCGCGTACTTCGAGGATGGCGGAGAGCAGCCCGGTCAGGTCGGCGCGCCAGGTGCGGGGCGTCTCGCCCGAATAGAACTGCGCGACCAGCGTATTGCCGACGATGCGCGCCTCGACATCGGGGTTGCTGGCTGGTTTGTTGCTGCTGCCGAACATTAAAATCTCCTATTTCCAGTATTTTGCGGCGCCGGCTTTTTTATCCAGCTCCGGTATGGCGCGCGCGGCACCGGATTTCAGGTATGTCTCCATGCCCTTGATGCATTCCTCGAAGCGCGGCGTGGGGATTTTCTGCCCCGCAATCAGCTCGTTGGTGTAGTGCACCAGCGCGCCCGACGCCTCTGCGCAATACGACTTGCGGCCGAGGTTGTTGAGCGCGTACCACAGGTTGCGGTCGTGCCCGCGCAGCCAGACGAATTCGGCCGGCGCGACGACGCCGCCCTCCTCCCGCGCGCGCTGCAGGCAGCGCAGCATGGCGGTCGTTTCCCAGGCATGCTGGTCGGCGAATTTTTTCAGCGCCGGGCCCACCTTGGGGTTTTTCAGCGCGGCCTTGATCTTGCCTTTCAGCGCGGGGCTGATTTTAAGGCCGCCGTCGGGCGTCCAGCTTTTTGCAAGGTCGTTCAGGATGCTTTCGCAGTCCTTGCGCTTGCGGATGTGCTTGTAGGCGAAGGCAGCATAGAGCGCCTGCATGTGGATGGGCATTTTTTCAGGCCCCTGCCAGCGGCGGCCAAGCTGTTCGCCCAGCGCCTGGTAGGTCTTGTTGCGGTCGACCTGCCCGCCCGCCACCTTGATCTCGTGATAGGCGATCCACTCCTCGGGCGACAGCGCTTCGGAGAACACGGGCAGCTGCGAGGGCACGGGCTGGCCGGGCGCGCGCGCGGGCAGCTTGCGCGGGTCGAATTTCAGGAACGGGTGGATGGCAGGGAAAGATTTCGCCTGTTCCATCATAAGCGTTTCCAGCGTCATGCGGCGGCGGTACATCGTGCCCGGGCCCTTGAAGATGATGACGATGCTCATGCACAGCATGAGGCCGAGGAAGAATAGTTTAAGCGGCAGCACGCCCATCAGCGTCATGCGGCGCAGCTCGTCGAAGCCGATGGTGGCGGGATCCCAGCCCGAAATGGCCTTGCGCCATTCGGCGACTTTCAGCGTGCGGCTGGTGTCGGGGTCGAGCACCTTGAAGTTCTCGCCGAAAATGGTCTGCACCACGTACATCTCGCCGACCCGCACCCAGCGGATGGCGTTGGTGATCTGAACCGAGAAGAAATACCAGATGAACCAGCAGATGCCGCCCACGACAAAAACCACGCAGAACGTGATGATGAAGTCTTCATGCGGACTTTTCTGCTGCGACACGCGGCGAGTACCCCCTGTAGTAACCCGGGCTGACCGGCTTTTGACCGGAGGCTTTCGATGATCGCGCCATCAAAACCCCTTGAAGCGCGGCGAATGCCTTATATATCAGCCTGAATATATTAACACATATTGTCCAAACGCCTAGAGTTTCAAATCCCCCCTTATGGACGCCTGCACCTGTCCTTTCAGGCTACCGGATTTGTGTTGAAAATTTTTAAATGCCGCCTATAAAAAAGAAGTATTTTTAAGCAATTACGTATATTCTGTTTATTAGTACTCCAGATGCCGACGTAGCACAGCGGTAGTGCAGCGGTTTTGTAAACCGAAGGTCGGGAGTTCAATCCTCTCCGTCGGCACCACCCCCCTCTCCCTGTACCCCATATTATCCTTTGAAAACAAAGCCTCGCAGGCGATGTTTGACATAATCACGAATCTCCGATAAACTTACTAAATCAGGGTATTAGGGGGTACGTATATGCAGAAGCTCAGCAAAGTATTTAATGAAGTTTTCTCCCGCGACCGCGTGGAGGGCGCCGCAATGGCCGCCGCCGGCGCAGGTACGCTGACGCTGGGCAACGTTCCCGCCATGATTGGCGCAGGCATTATCGGGGCGATCATGGGACGCGAAAGGCTTACCGAGACCTTCAACGCCGCCGTTTACGGCCGTCAAATGGCCACCGAGGCCGTCCCCGCCGTTATCAGGCGCATGGCACCGGGCGGATAGCGAACCGCCCAAATAATTCAAGAGCTTACACACAGAAACGGCCCGGCCCACACCGGGCCGTTTTAATTTCGCGGTTAGGGGCACTTTACGCTTTATTTATTATGACAATTCCTGTATATTTACATAACTCACTTCAAGAATCAGAATGAAAAGCCCTTTAAAGGGGATGCGCCTTAAACAACTGGCAAAAGTAAAAGAGGTCCCATGAGCAACCCCGTCCTTAAACAGGTCGAGCAGATTCTCACCCCCGGCACGCTGGAACAAAAGCGCGAGCAGATCAGCCTGTTCCTGGCGAACGGCAACAGTACGCAATTCGCAGGCGACGTCTTCTGGAAGGTGACGATGCCCGACGACGACCGCGTGATGAAAGGCGACGCCGAAAGCATCGACGAAGCCATGAGCATCATCAAAGGCGTGATCGAGGAACTCATCCAGAAAACAGGCCCCGCAGCAAAAGTGGCCGTATCGGTGAAAGGGAAAGAATAATGACGGACACAGCAAAACAGGAAACCGCCGCAACCGGCACCCCGGTCACCTTCGACCCCCTTGCAACCACCACGCCCGCCCCCGTGCCCGCCGCCAATACGCTGGCGCCGGTTTTCGTGAAAGTGAAGGGCGACTTTTTGCATGGCGAACTGAAACGTGAATCCGCCGAAGCCGTCGCGAAGCTGCACGAAAATTTCAAGGCGCGCATCAAGGAAACCGTCGACACCGCGATGAAGGGCCGCCCCGAAGACCAGGCCCTTTCCGACGCCGCGACCGCGCATTGCATCGCCAACGCCCGTACGCGCAAGGAACTGACCTCGAAACAGCTGGCGCAGAAACTCGACAGGGGCGCGGAAGCGCTGAACGCCGAGACCACCACGCTGCTAGCCGACCTCGTGAAGCTCGAGGAAGCTCTGGCCCGCCGCCTGACCAAGAAAAAAGACGATTACGATTACTATGACGATCCGGAGCCGGATGCCAACCATCCCTTCAGCGGCCTCTTGCGCGGCTTGCAGACGCTGGCCAGCAAGTTCGGCCTGGCATCGCCGCCGGCCCCGCAATCGCCGCCCTTCCCGAATGGCGCGGAACAGCAGGCCGACGGCCCGCAACCCGTCAAGGTCGAAACCGACCGTATTTATTACCGCCTCGAGGATTTCAGCCGCTCGCCCGTGCAGCCGCTGGTCGAGGCATTCCTGAAAGACAAGGGCTATACCGTCACCGATTACGCCGACGGTTATGCCGTCGACGGCCGCAAGAACACGTGCAAGATCGGCAAGTTGCTGAAAGACGCGAACCCCGGCCTTTACGAAGCCTTCTGTGAAGACAGCACCCGCATGGCCAAGAACCTGCTGGTCGTCATCACCAAGGACTACGCCGACCTCGCGCGTGCCTCTTACGGCCGCGGCTGGCAGAGCTGCCGCGCCGAAGCCGGCAGCGCCGTGCGCTATGCGGTGAAGGAAGTGAAGATCGGCGTGATGAGCGCCTACCTTATCCGCGAGGGCGACCCCGACATCAACGACCCGCTCGGCCGCGTCAACATCAAGCCCTATGATTCAGGCAGCGGCCCCCTGAAGAAGACCGCCTACTTCACCTTCAACCCGATCGGCCTGCACCATCCGGGCTTCGTCAACGCGGTTAACCGCTTTGTCGAAGAACACCTGAACGGCGATAAATTCGGCACGTTCCGTCTGCGCGCCGGTTGCGAGAACTACCGCGAGTTCGACAGCCGCACCCGCCTGCCCGTCGACGCCGAGGCCGCGTTCAAGCTGCTTGGCGTCCGCTACAAGAAAGAAGACGACGGCAAGATCCATGTGAAAGGCGACCTCACACTCTCAGGCCTCGGCCTGTCGCGCCTGCCCGATATGCGCGATGTTGTGGTCGAAGGCGGCATCGACGTGTCGAACAACAAACTGATGACGCTGGAAGGCCTGCCGACCGCGCCGATCAAGTTCCTGAACGCGCAGTCGAACCTGCTGGGCTGCTTCACCGGCGCGCCCGAAGATGTCGGCCGCAATTTCAACTACAAGGACAACTGCTACCTGGTGACCACTTATGGCGCGCCGAAGGCGGAAGTCTATGAATTCGGCAACGGCTACGAGGACCACCGGCGCTACGGCACGTCCGATCAGTGCGTCGGCCCTGTCGAGCAGCCCGACCGCTTCCCGAGCTTCAAGCGCAAGCGCTAGAAGCAACGAACTCTTTACTACCTTGCTAAATCCCGGCCCTCAAAAAGCCGGGATTTTTTTCATGAATGGCGGGCATATATATACCCCAAACTTTTCTTTACATAATGTTTGATTTGGGGTACTTTAATGCTCCATTTATTGAACTGGATATCGATTCCGAAGTTAGAAAGACAAGCTTCGTTTGCTGTAGGGAGGGACGCTTGCCGCCACAAAGGACGCTGAAACGGGTTCGCGAATTGCTGAAACCCGGCACGCTGATACAGAAGTACGAGGACATCACATTGTTCCTCGGCTCTGGCCACAGCATGCTGTACAGCGGCGATGTGAGCTGGAAAGTGTCCCTCCCGGGCAATGAAGTGAAGGGCAACGCCGAAAGCGTTGACCACGCCCTTACCGACATCTCGCGGCTGTTCGTGAAACTGCTGCAAGAAAACAAGCCGGACACCAAAGTCCGCCTCGACGTCAGGTCGAAAGAAGTCTCCTGATCATTTTTCGCGCGTCTCCAAACTTTTATTTTTCGCGCGTTTCCGCGACGCCCGCCTCTTTCGGCAGGGGCGTGTTTTCACCCTTCAGCACATGGCCGAGGAACCAGAGGCTGTAGGCGACGATGCGGTCGTGGCCGTCGTCGACCATGTCGCTCCAGCCGAAATGGCCAACGCTGATGAATTCGACGTACCATGCGGGCGCGGAAGTCAGGTCATAGACGCCGCCCTTTTTGCGCAGGGCGGGCGTGATGCCGAAATCGCGCGTGCCGCCCTGGTACATGACAGGCACCGAAAGATGGCCGAGGTCGCCATGGTTGGCGAAGGGCTGGCTGTAGGGCGAGAGCGCAAGCACGCCCTTGATACCCTCCATCTTCCAGCTGGGCCATGCGCCCGCAAGCCCCAGCACGGTATAGCCACCCAGCGAATGGCCGGCCAATGCGACCTTGTCCCAGTCGATGCGCCTGCTCCAGACCGCGTCGGCCTTCAGGGCGGCATAGAGGTTTTTGATGTCGGTTGCGCGCGAGGCGTAGGTTTTATCCGACCAGTCGGCGTAATCGGCGAAGCGTTTTTCGGGGCGGTCCATGCCCTGCGCACCCGTCCAGCAGCTGGAATCGGCATGGTCGGGCGCCACGGCGATATAGCCGGCCTCGGCCAGCGCCTTCATCAGAAATATCGACTGCGTGTTGCAGCCATGGAAACCGTGGGAGAATATCACCAGCGGTTTCGGCTTGTCCACCTCCCCCGGCACAACGGGCGGCAGCCAGTAGGCGATGGAGAGGCCCGCAATTTCCTGCGTACTGATCGGCCCGCCGTTGGTTTTTTCCATGCGCTTGTGGAAACGTTCACGGATAAGGTCGCGCACGGGGCCGCGGGAGGCGGCGTCCTCCAGCGCGGTAGCGTCATCTTCGTCTTCCGGCAGCCCCGCGCCGAACAGCGCGTCGAGGGGCGCTGACTGGTCGTTCTGCGCACGCGCGGGCGCGTGCCAGAGCAGGCAGGAGAATAGCACCAATATAATAAGCCGGCGCAGCATGGCGGGAACCTCTGACCTATTATACCACAACGTATTATACCCTTTTAGGCCGCTTTCTCCTGCGCGGCCAGTTTCATCTGTTCCTTCATGCCCTTGGCGGCCAGCGCATAGCCGCCGTCGGCGCCGTCGACGAAATGGAAATGCGCATTGGCATGGTCAAAGACAAGGCAGGTCATCAGCGCCGAGGGCGCGGCATGTATGCCGTAGAACACCCTGCCCGCCGCCAGCAGCGTATCGAGGTATGCCGTTAGCTGGTCTTTCTGCGGCGGCGTGACGTCCATTACAATGCGCAGCGCGTTGTCGAATTTTATAAAGTCGGTTTTCTGCGCCGTGGCGGCGCGGTAGGCGCGGCCGTCGAAGCCGCCCGCCTTGACGCCGAAAGCCATCGACAGTTTGCCGACCCATGTTTCGGCGGTGGCGCCCAGCAGGTATGCGCCCTTTCCGCCCTTGCCATGCGTGCGCACGGTGGCTTCGTCCTTGGGGGCGGCGGCATTCAGCTTCAGGTTCTGAACATGGGCGGGCTTCCAGCCCTCCCGGTCGCCGCAAAGCGTGTGGATATGGGCGAGGATTTCCTGATAGAGCGCGGCCTTGGCCGCTTCGTCCGCATGGCGCGCTAGCACGATCAGGCTGATGGTAAATCCGTTGCGGCTTTGCAGCGGCTGCCAGCGGCATTCCAGCCCCTTGAAGTCCGCCGGTTTCGAGGCCAGCGCGCGGGGCGAAAACAGCGTTTCGATATCGTGCTTTTTGCCGCGCTCCGCATCCTTGACGATTTTTTCGGCCAGCGTCACGCCCTCGCCCGAGAGCGCGGCCTGATAGACGCCGGGGGCAATCTCGGTTTTCGCGACGCGCACGGGCGCGCCCTCTTTCTCCAGCTCGTCAATCCAGACGATGCCTGCGCGCATCTCTAACTGAAATCCGTCCCGCGCCAGTTCGCGCGTGCCATAGAGCGCGCATGAAACCTCGAAGGCCAGCTCGGCAGGCACCAATAACGTCGCCCCGTCGCCGCCGAAGATATAGGCGATATCCTCGCGCCCCGCCGCGTTCAGCACGGCGGTGATGGAGGACGCCGCAATCATGTTCACGTCTTTATACTTCCCCGCCTCGATCGCCCTGGTCGAGCCCACGATATCGACAATCACCACGCACCAGTCGGCCGGTACCGCACGGTGATGCGAAATATCACAAAGCCCGCCGCCCGCGGGTACAGGGGACAAGTTTTTGTAGAAGCTGCGGGTGGTGGAGGCGGCGCACATATCTGATTTAACCTACTTCAAATTCTCCGGCTTGTCTAAACCACTGCTTCTAATAGGCTGAACGAATTCGTCCACGGGACTGAACATGTATTTGCCCACAGGGGCGTACTTGGGATTGTTATGCGCAAAGGGGTTTTCTTCCATCCACTCAATTACTATTTTTTCCGCTTCTAAAACCTTATTTCTCTTCACCCAGCTAAGGAACTTTGGGTCTATATCATCTACATAAGAATAATTCTGACCCAGCATTACAACACGGGCCTTTGCTGTTCCCAAGGGAACAGGGACAGACACTAAGTCGCCAAGAACCACATCAGTACCATCGAAATACTTCATCCCTAAATGCTAGCCCAAAAGGAAACGGGCGGAAACACGAAGGTTTCCGCCCGTCCAACCTCTTCATTCAATAGGGAATATCGAAATGAAGAATTCTGTATTTAATTAGAGAGAGAAGTCCTGGCCGCCTTTTTTGGGCTTGAAGGTCTTTTTGCTCTCGTTGTCGTTGGCGATCGTCTCGGAGACCACTTCTTTGGCTTCCGCGATGATTTCCTGCAGTTTGCCTTTCGGCTCGGCGCCGTTTGCGATTTCGCCGAGTTTTTTCGAGGCCACTGCGCCAACGCCGTGCAGGATGTCGGAAACGGCAGCGGGGGACGGCAGTTTGCCGACCGTGTCATGCGCCTGTTTCGACACGCGCTCGGGCGTGACTTCCTTGGTGATCGCCGCGACCTGCTGTGCGATAGCGTCGGTCGGGATGGTGTCGGCGAGGTCGCGGATCTGCTCGGCGATTTCTTCTTCCGAGGAGTCGCGCATCTGGTCGATGAAGGGCTTGGCTTGCTCGAAGAAGGCCTTGAAGACCATGCGCTCGCCCATCGAACGGCCGCTCATCATCGCGTCGATCGAGTTTTCGAGGTCGTCGGTCGAGGTTTTCGACAGCGCGTCTTTCAGCGACTTGGCGATTTTTGCCGAGGTTTCGGGTTCTTTCAGCTGCGCGACGAGGCCGTCGAGGGTCTCTTTCACTTTTTGCTCGTCGAAGGAGCGCACGGCGGTCGAGATGCCGTCGGCGACTTCCTGGCTGGACACGAAGTCATAGAAATCTTTCGCGACGCCTTTGACGTAAGACTGGGGGAATTCCTGCAGGCCTTTGTTCACGGCTGCTTCGCCGCCGGCGGCCAGGCTGCGCGTGACGCGGCCCTTGAGGTCTTCGCCCGAATGCTTGTCGGCGAACTTCTTGAATGCTTCTTTCAGGATATCAAAACCGGGATGATCGAAAGCCATTGTCTGTGTCTCCAAAAATTCTTTTGTTGTTGCGGGGTGCAAAACTCTCACACGATCAGCTCGGTGATGTCAGGCGCTAAGGCCGTGCAGAAATTTTTGCAATTGCCCGACTATTAAATTTTCGGAATAACGAGTCAATACGGTTTCTTTTGGAAAAAGGGATTTTACGCAATCTCGTCTAGAAGATCGCCGAGCATCTCGTCTTGCGTCTTGATTACGGAAAGATTGGCTTTCCATACTGCCTTGGTTTCGATGAGGTTGACAAATTCCTCGGCATAATCGACGGCGGACGCCGCGATATTCCCCTCGCTATTTGCATAAGGCGACGAGGGGTCGTAGATTACGGAATATCCGTTCGGGTCGGGTGAAACGGTCGCTGCCACCCCCGCGCCGATTCCCCCGGAATCAACCGAGGTGAAATTGACGCGGAGCGGCAGGTAGACAGTAGAGGCAGGGGCAGACGGAGAAGCACCAGGGACGGATCCCGTTGTCGATGCATTGGCTATATTGCTGGCCGTTGCGGCCAGGCGCGTGTTCTGGGCGCGAAGCCCGGAGAGCGCAATCGAAAGTGCATCCGTCATAACGATCCTGCCTTTGAAACCCATAGAAACCGGTGTCACGCCCGTAACGCCCTAAGCAAGGGTGCGCGCAGGCCATATCAGATTTCCACAGTTACCTCCATTATGCCATATGGCCGTTAAAAATAAGTTATGCCTTTGAATAGGGGGGGTATTTCGGCTAGAGTCGTGGTCTAGGGTTTAAGGAGTAAGCTTCCATGAAAAAACTGTTTCTCTTGTCCGGCGCATGCCTTTTGGGCGCGATGATCGCATCGCCTGCCGCCGAAGCCGGCCATTTCAAGACCTACCGCAACGCCGACTACGAGAAACCCTATACCAGCTGGTCGGAAGAAAACCGCACCGTCAACCGCACCACGCACGGACAGATCGACCGTCCGGAACACGTGATGACGCGCCCCGAACACTATGAATTCCTGCCCCATGTGTCGAACTGGGATGCGCAGAACAAGCATCCGCAGCAATGGCAGGGCCAGGACTGGGACACGTCCATGTGGAACAAGCACTGGACGCCCGACGGCACGGTGAAGAAATTCTTCGAAGGCCGCATCTTCCAGCGCCAGTATATGCGCACGTCTTCCATGCCCGTGCTGGAGCTGGGCCCGCGTTTCTATGAGCTTTCCGACCTCGACCAGCGCCGCACGCTGAAACTGCTGGCGGATACCACCGGCATCTTCGGCAAGGGCTTCGGCATGGTCGAGCTGCGCGACTGGAATACCAAGGATGTAGTGGGCAGCTACACCCCGCAGGGAATGTACCTATATTAAAGGCTGCCACGACCTAAAAAACATATGAACCCGTTCAAAAAGATATGCGCGGCGCTTTTGCTGGCCGCAGTGCTTTCGCTCGGCGCATCCCATGCGGTCGCGGGGCCGGGCGGCGTGTCGACTGTGCGCGACGAGGAAATCGAGACGACGCTGAAGAACTTCGCCGCGCCGATCTTCCAGCAGGCGGGGCTGCCGCCGCAGAACGTGCGCTTCATCCTGCTGCAGAAAACGGAACTGAACGCTTTCGTCGCGGGCGGCATGAATATCTTCGTACATACGGGGCTTATCCTCGAATGCAAGACCGCCGACCAGCTGGTGGGCGTGCTGGCGCACGAAACCGGCCACATCGCGCATGGCGATTTGCTGCGCATGAAGATGAACCTCGATAACCTGTCGATGGAGGCGATGGTGGCGACGGTGCTGGGCATCGCGATTGCCGCCACGACCGGTCAGGGCGACGCGGCCATCGCCACCACGGCCGCGGGCACGCATATGGCCGAGAGAAATTTGCTGACCCACAGCCGCATCCAGGAAACCGCCGCCGACCAGGCGGGCGTGCAATACCTGAAAAGCGCGGGTCTGCCGCTGGACGGCCTGCTGCACTTCCTCGAAAAGATGCAGAGCGAGGAAATGCTGCCCGAAAGCCAGCAGACGGAATACGTGCGCACCCACCCGCTGACCCGCGACCGTATCAGCTATATGGAGGGCGTCGTGGAGCAACAGCGCACACACCCCCAGCTCCCGCCCGGCTGGGCGGAGGCGCACGAGCGCATGAAGGCCAAGCTGATGGGATTCCTTTATCCCGACCGCGCGCTGATGGACAAGGGCACCAGCATCCCGTCGCGCTACGGCCGCGCCATCGCCACCTATCGCAAGGGCAAGATGCAAGACGCTATCTCGCAGCTCGAGCCCCTTATCAAGGCCGAGCCGAAGAACCCCTATTTCTATGAACTGAAAGGCCAGATACTTTTCGAAAGCGGCAAGGTGGAGGAAAGCATCGCCCCCTATGCCAAAGCCGTCGAATATGCGCCGCGCTCGGGCCTTATCCGCGCGGCCTATGCCCATGCGCTGCTGGAATCGAAAACCGACACCAAAAAGCGCGAAACCGAGGCGATCAAGCAGCTGACCCGCGCGCTCGAGATTGAGCCCCGCGAGGCGCAGAGCCACCGCATGCTGGCTATTGCCTATGGTAAACAGGGCCAGCAGGGCATGTCGCAGCTGCACCTGGCCGAAGAGGCTGTTTTGCAGGGCAAATTCGACATCGCCATCCGCCAGTCGCGCCTGGCCGGTGATACTTTGCCAAAGAATTCAGCCGCTTGGCTGCGCTCCACAGACATCCTTGCCTTCGCGCAGAAGAAAAAGAAGGAAAAAAAGGATTGATTTTGGCGCGTCCGTACTCACATTCTTATAGTGGTGTGTTTTCAACAATACTCAGGGGTCCTCTATGTCTTTCAAAAATCTGAAAAATCTTGTCCTCGTCGCCGCGCTGGCGCTGGGCATCATGGCCTTCGGCGCGACCGCGCATGCTGCCGAACTGACCAAGGAAGAGGTCGAGAAGATCGTCCATGATTACATCGCCAACAACGGCGAGCTGATCCTGAAATCGGTCGACGACTTCCAGAAAAAAGACATCAAGGTCCGCCAGGACGAGGCGATGAAGGAACACCATGACGAGCTGTTCAACAACGAACACTCGCCCTTTATCGGCAACGAAAAAGGCGACGTGACGATCATCGAGTTCTTCGACTACAACTGCCACTATTGCAAGGAAGTCCTGCCCACCCTGCGCAAGGTCGTCGAGGAAGACAAGGGCGTGAAGGTCATCTTCAAGGATATCCCGATCCTGGGCGCGACATCCGAAACCGCCGCGAAATGGGCGCTCGCCGCGCACAAGCAGGACAAGTATTTCGACTTCCACGTCAAGATGATGTCGAACAAGGGCCCGATCTCCGACGAGCTGCTGCAGAAAAACGCCGAAGCCGTCGGCATGGACATCGCCAAAGCCAAGAAAGACGCCGAAAGCACAGACGTGCTGATCCAGCTGGAGCGCAACCGTTCGCTCTTCTCCAGCATGGGCTTCAACGGCACGCCGGCCTTCGTCATCAACGACGAGGCCTTCTCGGGCAGCCAGGACGACCTCAAAGCCAAGATCGCCGCCGCGCGCGACAAGAAGAAAGAATAACTTTCTTCGTTACAGATAAAAAAACGGCGCCGTCACTGGCGCCGTTTTTTATTGGATGCCACTCAGGGCTTGGGGCCGCCCTTTTTCAGGCGCTGCAGTTCTTTCGGGTCGCGCGCGCCGAAGGCATGGTTCATGGGCGGCAGCGGATCGCAGACCAGCACCACATCGGGGTGCTTCTGCGCCTGCAGTTTAGCTGCGGCCGCGGCCGTCACCTGCACTTCGAAAACATATTTACCCTTGTCCATGCCCGCGCAATGCGCTTTGCCGGCAGGATCGAAATCGGCGTTGTCGAAACCGAACTTGGTTTTCGCAAGGCGCGTAATGGTGCCCGACGGCGTTTCATGGCCAAGGAACATCGGCATTTCGGGATGGGTAAAGACGACGACCTGATGCTTGGGGGGTTCCATTTAAATCTCCTTAGGGTTTTTGTTCTTGGGGTTTGACGTCGGTGCCTTCGAAGGCAAACATTTTTTCCTGCGCCTGTTGGTCGGCGATGCCGTCCTTGCCCTGCCAGAGGTTCAGGCGGTGGATTTTGGTATAGCCGTTCGCCTTCAGCACCGGATAGGCCTGCAGCGTCATCGCCAGCATGCGGACGGGGAAGAAGCTGTAATCACAGACCAGCACCACGGGCGCGTCCTTGTCGGGAGCGATCACGGGCAGGGTCTTTTCGGTTAGTCCCGTCAGCGGCGCATTGACCGAGCCTACGAGGTGGCGGCGGGCGAAGCTTTCCTTGTCCCGCACGTCGATAATGACGGGCGCGGAGGCCTTCTGGAGCGCTTCCAAGCCCTTTGCGTCCAGCTCCTGCTCGCGGGCGGGCGGCTGCGCGTCATTATACTTGTCGACGGTGATTAACTTCTCCATTACCTCGGGCGAAACCGTTGGCGTCGCGCTTTGAGTCGCGACTCCGCTATTCGCCCATAAAATCAAAAGCATGCAGAGAAAAAGCGGCAGCAGACGGCGGGTCATGAAAGGGCTCCGGGATGAAAATATGCCGTTTTTATGGCACCCCGTTAAGAAAATGTAAAGAATTTGTTCACTTTTGGAAAATAGCTTAAACGTTTGAAAATTATCATTTTGACAGGTGTTATAGAAATTTAATTACCTTAAAGTTTAACTTTTTATTCATAAATACCTTTGACAGTATTTCTGGAAAATGGTTTACTTAGATATAAGCTTAACGAATGGTTAACAGGTACTAACGCCGAACAGTCTATGGGTTAACAAACTTCAGGGGAGTAATCAAAAAATGGCAAGAGTTCTGATAGCTGAGCACAACGAAACCACCGCAGCCTACCTCTATAATGCGCTGCGCAAGGCGGGCAACACGGTCGAGACCGTCGACAACTGCCTCGACGCCTGGAGGGTTTCCTCGAAAGACGCTTATGACGTCCTTCTCGTCAACGTCGTGATGCCCGGCATCGACGGCTTCGTCCTCGCGCAAAAAGCGCTGCAGGATAACCCCGGCCTTCAAGTTATTTTCATCACCGGTTTCGCCGGTGTTGCAATGGATACGCATGCAACGCCCGCTTATGCACCGGCACCCGTCACCACGCGCCCCTTCCACCTGAAGGAGATCGTCAGCCGCGTGCGCTACCTGATGGGCCAGGGCACGCTGCCCTACAAAACGAATACGCAGGCCGAAGACGGCAACATCATCTACGCGGATTTCGCGCAGAAGAAGTTCAGCCAGCACGTCCAAGCCTAAGGCGAATAAAAGTTAACCCCAACGGAGACCATTCCCCTCCGTAACCCCCGCCCCCGACCGTCCCCCCGGTCGGGGGCAACCTTTTGTGCGGTAAAGGTCGGGGGCTCATTAAAAATAAGCGCGCCTTCGCGCGGGCCCCGCCCGCCCACCGGTCGGGGGCAACCTTTTGGAGGCTAAAAATGCCAAAAGAGCCTTAGATTCAGGCCATTACGATAAGACTTGCAGGAAATCCCGCCTTTATGCTACTAAAACGCACCCTATGGACGGACACATAGCTCAGCGGTAGAGCACTATCTTGACATGGTAGGGGTCACAGGTTCAATCCCTGTTGTGTCCACCATCCTTCCCTAGTTTCCCTAAAATTTGACAGGCGCGCCCGCGCCGGGCTAAGTTTGCGCCTCATCACAGTTTCGAGGCGACTATGAACGATGCGAAAAAACCTGAAGCGGGGCAACCCAAGGGCGGCGTTTATGCGGGCACGTTTGATCCCGTGACGCTGGGGCATCTCGACATCATCTTGCAGGCGGCGCGCGTCGTGCCGCGCCTTATTATCCTCGTCGCCGTCAACGCCGGCAAAAACCCGGTCTTCACCGATGACGAGCGCGTGGAAATGCTGCGCCATGAAATCGACGCGCATATCAAACCTGCACTGACGAAAGAAGGCATCACCTGCGACATCGCGGTTGAAAAACATTCGGGCCTGACGGCGGCGTTCATGGAGGCGCATAACGCGCCCTTCTACATTCGCGGCCTGCGCCCCGGCACCGATTTCGACAACGAATACCCGATCGCCATGGCGGGCCGCAAGGAATACGCAGGCTTCCAGCCGCTGTTCTTCGTCGCCAGCGACGCGAACCTCAACTACGTATCCTCGAGCCTTGCGCGCGAGCTTGCGAAACTGGGCGGCAAAAGCCTGACCGCCCACGTCACGCCGCATGTCGCGGATGAACTGAAAAAACGCCTGAACCCCGGCGGCTGAATTTCCTAGGCCGTAATGAGGTGGCCGTTGGCGAGCAGCATGTCTTCGTTCGTCAGGTCCTGCTTGCCGGTATAAAGGCTGGCAATCTGCACGAAATTCACGCCGCCTGCGAGGCCATCCTCGTCAACCGACAGCTGGCTGAAGACGCCGGTGCGCGTCACCTGCACGAAATCTGTGATAGCGTCGGCCAGCGGGTCGAAGGCGCTGATGATGTCGCTGAGGTCGAACCTGTCGCCCTGGTCGAGCTTGAAATCCTTAATCAGGTCAACGCCCGTGTCGCCCGTGTGATAAACAAAAGTGTCAGTGCCGGAACCGCCGGTCAGCGTGTCGTTGCCGTCACCGCCGTCGAGTATGTCGTTGCCGCTGGATCCCGACATCAGGTTATTCAGCCCGTTGCCAATCATGGTATTGGCGAGGCTGTTCCCCGTGCCGCGCACAGCCGCTCCTTCGAGCAAGAGATTCTCGATGCCGGTCTGGAGTGTGATGTTGATGGAAGCATGCACGGTATCGATCCCGCCCGAAGGGAGAATTGTTTCCAGCGTGGCATCGCCCGATGTATCGACGTAATAGACATCGTTGCCGGTACCCCCCGTCATCTTGTCTTTGCCCGTACCGCCGATGAGCGTGTCGTTGCCTGCCATACCGCTCAGTACGTCGTTGCCGTCGCCGCCATCGAGGGTGTCATTATAAGCTGCCCCGACCAGCACGTCCTTGGTCGCGCCGCCTGTCAGCTCTGCGCCATGCGGCTGGTCTCCGGCCTCGAGCTCGGCGCGGGAGAGGAAGCCGTTGGTAAAGTAAAACGTTTCAACGTTGATATAGGTGTCGGCGCCCTGCGTCGAGGTCGAGGTGCAGGTCGCGGGGTCGACGAAAGCAAAAACGACGTCTTCCCAGTTCGCGTTGATATAGACCGTATCGGTGCCAAGCCCCCCGTCGACGGTATCGCCGCCCGAGCCCATATAGATAATATCGCTGCCGTCGCCTGCATCGACCACGTTACCAGCGTTGTTGCCGGTAATTGTATCGCTGAAGGCGCTACCGATAGCGTTTTCGATGGTCACGCCGAAGGCAATCGCCAGCATGCGGTCGGTGCCCATCGAGCTGATCGTGCCCGCATTGAGGTTAAGCGTCAGACCCTGCGACACGCCCGAGCCGTCCCAGGTGTCATTGCCGCCCGCATCCCAGATGCACATAGTTTCGCCGTCGACGATGGTATAGGTGTCATCGCCGGTGTTATACGTCATGTTCGCGCCGTAGAGGCTTTGCAGCGCGGCAATATCGTAAAGTGCGTAAGTCTGGTTGTAGAACGGGTTGGTGTAGGACATCACCGTATAGACCGAGCTTTCCTCGGCTGCGGGCAGCGAGGGGCTTTCGAACGAGTGCTTGAGGCCGAGCGAATGGCCGATTTCGTGAATGAGCGCGAGGAAGCCGTAAGTGCCCTCGGTAAAGTCGACGCTTTCGGGATAAAGGTTGTTCATCCACACGTCGCCGCCCACGGGGTCGGTTGCGTCCGGATAATAAGCCCATGCGCCGGCCGCAGGATCAAGGTTGGCCGTGGCAAACCCCAGTTCGGCGTCGCCCTCGATAAAGACCTCGTTGAAGGTGATGTTGCAGAAGCTGCTGACCATCGCAAGCGCGGTGTATGTCGCCGTTTGCATCCCCGCGTCGAAGGCCTGAAAGTTGTCCTGCTCGTAATCACCGGGGAGGTAATAGCTGGGCGTCGCCGTCCAGAACATGAAGTCGAGCGTGACACCCGTGCCTGTGTTTGCCCAAACTTCGCCGCTCTTGAGAGCTCTCACGTAATACGGATCAGCCATAAATTCCCCCTGCCCTAAGTATTTTCCCTTGGCGTTTACTTGCGCGAAATGGCGCATATGCCGATGTACAGGGTACAACGGGCTCTTATAATAATTCCCTAACCGCATTATCCATAAACACGCGCGGTGAGCTCCTCCGCCCTTGCATGGCGCATATTTATCAGCATTATGTCTTTTATGAATCAGGCAGCCGATTATAAAGCGCTTCACCAACAGGCCATGCAGGCGCTCCGCGCGGGGCGGCTGGCCGAAGGCATCCCGATTCTGGAGCGCGTGCTGCGCGCGATGCAGCCGGGACCTGTGGCCGGCAGCGTCCACAACGACCTTGGCATGGCCTATTGGCAGTCGGGAAAAATCGACGACGCCAAGGCGCATTTCAAAAAAGCCGTGAAGCTGGCGCCGCAGAACCCCTTTGCGCTGAACTGCTATGGAAGTTTCCTGCTGTCACAACGCCAGCTGGACGAAGCAGGCGAGATGGTGAAGCGCGCGGTCGCGCTAAAGCCCGACCATCCCGAAATCCAGACCAACCTTGGCCTCGTCCATTACCGCAAGGGAGAGATGGAGCTGGCGGAGAAATGTTTCGTCGCCGCCATCAACCTGAACCCGAACTGGCCGGTGCCGCATGCTTACCTCGGCAACGTCTTGCGCGACACGCGCCGACGCGTGCCTGCGGAAAAAGCCTACCAGCATGCATTGAAGCTGAACCCGAACAATCCCGCCGTCTGGGCGGATTTGGGCGACCTGTACTTCGCGCTGCGCCGCGAGCAGGACTGCGCTGATTGTTACAAGCGCGCGATTTCAATCGATGCCTCGAACGACGGCGCCTGGGTGAAGCTGCTGGACGTGCTGGAAAAGACCAACGCACTGGACGAGGCGAACGAGGCCCTGGCGAAAGCGAAAGCGCGCTTCCCGACTTCCCTTGGCATCCTTGCGCAGGAGGCGAAACTGCTGCGCCGCGCGAAAAAGGACACAGAGGCACTGGCGTTGATGGAAAGCCTTGCGCCCCGCATGAAGGAACTGCCGCCGCAGAACGCGTTATTTGTCATCGAATTCTTTTTCGAGCTGGGGCAGCTTCACGACCTTGCCAATGACGCCGAAAAAGCCTTTGCCTGCTTCACCTACGCCAACAGCCGGCAGGCGGCGACAGCGGAGGCCAAGCAATACGATAAAGCGGCTTACCTGCGCGCCCTCGACCGTTCGCAGGAAACACCGCCCGCGGCGGCCACAGCAAGTGGCAGCGGCCCTGTTTTCCTTGTCGGCTTCCCGCGTTCGGGCACCACGCTGCTCGACCAGATATTGTCGAGCCACCCCGCCGTGCGCGTGACGGAGGAAAAACCCGTTGTCGACAAAATGCTGGCCGAACTGCCGCGGATGACGGGCAGCAGCGCGAAAAGCTGGATCGACAATAAGGACTATCCCGCCTGCATTTCCACGTTGACCGGGGCGCAAATCGACGAACTGCGCAAAGTATTTTATGCCGAGCATGGCAGCAGCGACGGCAAGCTGCTGGTCGACAAGCTGCCGCTGAACATGGTGCACACAGCGTTTATACGTCGCGTCTTTCCCGAGGCGAAATTTATCCTGGCGCTGCGTCACCCCTGCGATTCAGTGCTGAGCTGTTTCATGCAGCGTTTCAGCCTGAACGCGGCCATGGTGCATTTCCTTGACCTGAAAGATGCGGCACGACTTTACGATAAAGCCTTTACGATCTGGCATGCCTCGAACACGGCCGCACATGTCGTGAAATACGAAGATGTCGTGGGCGATTTTCGCGCCACCATTAAAAACCTGCTCGATTATCTCGGCCTCGACTGGGACGAGCGCGTGATGGAATACGATAAAACGGCCAAAGAGCGCGGCGTGATCAATACGCCCAGCTACCGGCAGGTGACGGAAAAAATCTACACCCGCGCCTCCGGCCGCTGGCTGCGGTACCGCCTGCAAATGCAGCCAGTGATTGATACGCTGGCCCCGCACGCAGAAAAGCTGGGTTACGCGATGGACGAGGCGAAGGAAGAGGCCGCATGAAAAATCCCTTCGCCTTCCTCAAAAAACATGTCGACCACCTCATGAACTCGGCGAGCGCCGCGCCGGGGACGCTGAAAGAATACCTGCGCTTCCGCCGCGAGTGGAAAGACATCGCGCCGAAACTGCCGCAGGGTGACGGCCATGCCGTGCTGGTTGTGCCGGGGATGCTGAGCGGTGATTTTTATTTCCGTACCTTCCGCAAGCGCATCTCGGAAAAGGGTTACAAAGCTTACGGCTGGAGACAGGGCTTCAACATGGGGCTCAGCAAGAAAAAGGCGGCGGCGCTTGGCAAGCGGCTGGAACAAATCTATGCCGAGAACGGAAACCGGAAAATCACTGTCATCGGCCACAGCCTCGGCGGCATTTACGCGCGCGAACTGGCGCGGGAATATCCCGACATGGTGAGGGACGTCATTTCGCTGGGCTCGCCATTTGGCGGCGCGGTCAAGGAAACGCCCGAAATGCTGCGCAAAGCCTTCAACTTCTTCAGCCGCAACCCCGACCTTTTCGACCCCGAGCTGGATACCCGCAGCCTGACCCCGCCGCCGATGCCCGCGACCTCGATCTTCTCGAAAAAAGACGTCATCATCAAATGGCAGAACTGCCTGAACCCGGACGAGCCGCAGGCCGAAAATATCGAGGTGACGGCGACGCACATGGGGCTGCCGTTCCACCCGCCCTCGCTGGTGGCCATCTTCGACCGGCTGGCGCAAAAAGAAGGCAGCTGGCAGGCCTTTGATTCCAATACCTATAGCAACGTGCTGCCTTTCCAGCCGAAGCCAGACCCCGCCAGCCTGCCCGCCAACCCGAAATGGGTGGAAAACAAAGCTGCGCCCAAGCGCCTGTTCCGGCAAGGATATGCGCCTGAATAAACTGCTGTTTTCTTAGTATATATTCCATAATACTTGACGATTGGCGGTGACGGGTTTAAAGTCCCTGCTATGAAATTAGATTTCAAAAAAGCAGCCGCCCGGGCCGGCAAAGCACTGATGAAACCTGCCGCACCTATCTTGTTGACAGGTGCACTGATGCTGGCTTTCGGTGCCGTCAAGGGCGTCGATTATTATTCCTCGCCCGCGGCGCATGAGGCCTATAAAACCTGCGTGGCCGAAAAGAAACCCTGCACCACCGACCAGTTGCAGATGGCCGGCGAAAGCGTCACCAAGACGAACAAGTTCCTGAGCTATGGCCTGGTAGGCACCATCGTGTTTATGCTGGGCTCGATCAAGCTGCTGGAAGAACACAACAAGAAAAAAACGGACGAATCAAACGCCGCGCTTATCGCCGCGCTGCGCCAGTTCAACGCGGAAACCCAGCGTGCGAATTCGGCCGAAGCCAAGCTGGAACAAACAGCAGCGCAACTCGCCCCCTTCCTCGCCGAGGAAAAACGCAAGGCCGATGAAGCAGCGGCCGCCGCAGCAAAAAAAGAGCTGAACGACATCAGCGAAGGTGTGACCACGCTGCAAGGCGACATGACCGTCACGAAAAAGCGCATCACCATCAAGCCCGCCGCGCCCCGCACCCCTGATTAATATTTGACTCTTCGCCGCCGACCTGTTTTCATGGCCGCCATGAACGCCTTTTTTGACGCATTACAGCCCCTGTTCGACGTGTTCTCCGGTTTTTTCCGCGAGAACAAATCCCTTATCCTGGTGTTGCTGACAAGCGCCATCGGCTCGGGCTTCGGCGCGTGGTTTGGCGCGCGTGCCATCATGTCCATGGGCGCGAAGCGGCGGGAAGACGATATACAGGCGACCGCCAATACGGCGATCGCCGCGATGGTCGCGCTGCTAGGCAAGCTGATTACCTTTAAAAAAGACCTCGCCTTCAAGGCGCAGGCAGAGGCGCAGGATCTGGCCGAAACGCTGTCTGGCGGCAAGGACGGCATCGGCACAATTTCCATCCGCCTTGAACTCTGGCCCGAAATCCCGTTTGCGCTGCTGCTGCCGACAGAGAAGCTGATCGAATACGCGAACCATGAACTGGACGCGATCCAGCTGCTGAAAATGCTCGATTACAACCTTGTCGAGCTGACCCATATGGTGCGCCAGCGCAACGAGCTCATCCGCCAGATGAACCAGCATCAGGCCGCCAAGGGCGCGCTGCCGCTGGACGGCCTGAAACTTTATATCCGCTACGCCGCCGATATCGCGAAGAACACCGATGAAAACCTGTTCTTCCTCGACCGCGCCATCGGCAAGACGCGCGACGCAGCCAAGGCGCTTCTGCCCAAAAAACTGCACAGCGGCATCGCCGACGTGAACCTGCGGCCCGAGACGGAACCGCTGATGCCGTCGCGTACGCCGGTCAAGATGGCGGAATAATCAGATAATGACCTGACGGCCGATTTCGATGACGCGGCCCACCGGCAGCTTGTAGAAGTCCGTGGGCTCCGACGCATGCTTGGTCAGCCAGATGTAGATGAAATCCTGCCAGCCGGGCAGGCCGTATTTCGGGTGTGATTTCAGCGAACGGCGCGAAAGGAAGATGGATGTGTCTTCCCATTCGAAATCGATGCCGCTTTCGGTCGCGCGGTTCAGCCGGATCAGTTCCTGCTGCACGTCGGGGTCGTCCTTGAAGCCGAAACGCAAGACCACGACCGAGAAATCCTCGTTCAGATGGTTGACCAGCGCGCGGTTCTCGACCTCGATATAGGGGAAGGGCTCGATGCGCACGGAAAGGATGATGTTACGCTTGTGCAGCACCTTGTTGTGGCGCAGGTTCTGCAGCAGCGAGGCCGGCACGAAATTGGGGTCGGTCGCAAAAAAGAACGCGGAGCCCGGCACACGCTGCATGTCGGGGTTGCGTTCCTTGTATTCGGCGATGAACTTGTCGATTTTCATGCCCCGTTTGCGCGCGCGCGAGGACAGGATGAAAGAGCCCTGGATCCAGGTCGTCATCATCGTCATCAGGATGGTGGCCAGCAGCAGGGGCAGCCAGCCGCCATGCGCTATTTTCGTCAGGTTGGAGCTGAGGAACAGCAAGTCCAGCACAAGGAAAACGCCGAAGACCGCGATGGTGCGCGTCAGCGGCCATTCGCGGATCTGCCAGACGACGAAGAAGCCCATGATGGCGTCGACGCAGAGCGCCCCCGCGACGCTGATGCCGTAGACCGAGGCAAGGTTGCTGGAGGAGCGGAACAGCAGCACCAGCAAGATGACGCCGCACATCAATATCCAGTTCACCTGCGGCATATAGATCTGGCCGGAGTTCTTGTCGGACGTATGCGTGATTTTAAAGCGCGGCAACAGCCCGAGGTTGACCGCCTGGCGCGTGAGCGAATAGGCGCCCGTGATCACCGCCTGGCTGGCGATGATGGTCGCGAAGGTGGAGAGGATAACCAGCGGCACCTGCCAGTCGGCGCCCGCCATTTTGAAGAACGGGTTGTCGGCGGTCGAGGGGTCTTTCAGCACCATCGCCCCCTGGCCCAGGTAATTGAGGGCAAGGCAGGGGAAGACGAACCAGACCCAGGCCATCTGGATGGGCTTGCGGCCGAAGTGGCCGAGGTCGGCGTAAATCGCTTCCGAGCCGGTCACACAGAGGAACACAGCGCCAAGGGTGATAAAGGCAACAGTGCCATGGTTGAAGACAAAGGCGGCCGCGTAATAGGGGTTGAACGCCGCAAGCACTTCGGGCGCATCGCTGATATGCTGCAAACCCATCAGCCCCAGCACCGAAAACCACAATATCATCACGGGTCCGAAAAGCGCCGAAACCTTGGCCGTGCCATGCGACTGGAACATAAACAAGCCGACAATGATCAAAAGCGTAGCTGGCAAAACGTAACTTTCGAAGCCGGGCGCCACGACATTGATCCCCTCCAGCGCGGAAAGCACAGACATCGCGGGTGTGATAATGGAGTCGCCGTAGAACAACGCCGCGCCCGCGACGCCAAGGAACAGGAAGCCGATGGTGTTGCGGTAGATGACCGAGCGCGCGAGCGCCATGAGCGCGAGTGTTCCGCCCTCGCCCCGGTTATCGATGCGCAGCAGCACGGTCACATACTTGATGGTGACGATCAGCATCATCGACCAGAGGAATAGCGAAAGGATGCCCGCCACATCCTTGAACGCCAGCGCGCCGCTTTCCGCCGCTGCGGCCAGCGCCTCGCGGAATGCGTAGAGCGGGCTGGTGCCGATGTCGCCGTAAACGATGCCGATGGCACCGATGGAGGCCGCCAGGACGCCTGTCGAGGCGCCGTGAGCGCCGGAATGTGATGTAGCTTGCATGCCGTCTTTTTTAATTATTATGGCAATAGCCGTAAAAGGCTATTTACAGTCCTTTTCTAGCGCAGCGCAGCAAGCCGTAAAGGGAATTATTTTTGAATTTACATAACGTCAGAAATTCGCGAGGAAGAAGAGCCATTTGCATTTTCCGGCGGTAATTCAGGAAAAGCGCGATTAATATGCGGCACGACCCCTAAAACCGGAGATTCTATAAACATGAGCCAGCCGCAGCGTACGCCGCACCTGAATACCCTGCCCGCCAATCCAATCGTGATGATTCCGGCACGCATGGCCTCGACCCGCCTGCCCAACAAGCCGCTGGCCGATATCCACGGCCTGCCGATGATCGTGCATGTCCTGCGCCGTGCTGAAGAGGCCAAGCTGGGCCGCGTCGTCGTCGCCTGCGCCGAAAAGGAAATCAAGGACGCTGTTGAAAAGGCGGGTGGCGAAGCGGTGCTGACCGACCCTGCGCTGCCGTCCGGCTCCGACCGCATTTTGGCGGCGCTGAAAAGCGTCGACGCCGCCGGCCGCCACGATGCCGTGATCAACGTGCAGGGCGATTTGCCGACGCTGGATGCGAAGCTGATTAAAACTGCCTTCGATTTGCTGGTTACCCCGGAAGTGCATATCGGCACGCTCGGCTGCATCATCACCAAGGAAGCCGAAAAGACCAATCCCAACGTCGTCAAGGCGATTGCCGAGATTGATTTTGCAAAGAACGAAAAGCAGGGACGCGCGCTTTATTTCAGCCGCACCACCGCGCCTTCGGGCGACGGCCCCCTGCTGCACCATATCGGGCTTTACACCTACCGCCGCTCGGCGCTCGAGCAATTCGTCGCCTCGCCCCCCGCGGCGCTTGAAAAACGCGAACGCCTTGAACAGCTGCGCGCGCTCGCGCTCGGCATGCGCATCGATATCGCGGTGGTCGACACCGTACCGCTCGGCGTCGATACGCCGGAAGACCTCGAAGCGGCGCGGCACAGCCTCGGCAAATAATGCCCTCGGAATACTGCGAATATATCCTCGACCTGCTTGCCCCTTTGCGCGGCGTATCGTCGCGCCGGATGTTTGGGGGTTACGGGCTGTTCCGGGCTGGGCTGATGTTCGGCATCATCATCGACGATGTTCTGTATTTTAAAACCGGTAACGGCAACCGCCGTGATTACGAAGAGCTGGGCGCGGAGCCCTTCCGCTACGCACGGCAAGGCAAGTCCGTCGCACTGAGTTACTGGAACGTGCCTGCCACTGTTATCGAGGATGAAAATCACCTCATCGACTGGGCGGAAAAGGCCTGCGCGGTGGCGCGGCTAACCAGTGGCAGCAAAAAGTCTGCAAAAAAGCGTTCAAAAACAGTGAGCTAGATATTTACCAAATATAAGACATTATGAAATATAATGCCTTAGGAGGTAATACTTATGGCCGACTGGTTCGACAAGACCAATTCGCAGGATGCTTTCGCCGAGAATGCTTCGACGCGCACCGTTCTGCATGGACAGGCCGAAAAGGGCAACCCCCTGTCGGAGAAGAGTTTCATAATCGCCATTTCGCATGTACAGCACGAAGACGGCGCCGACCTTTTGAAGAAAGCGGATGACAAGGTTTGGGACGACGTTTGCAGTGCTTTCGATACGCTTTATAAAAACCACGCCGACCCGCACAACCACATGTGGCTGATCAACTTCATCAAGAAAGCTGATGAAGGCGCCAACGACACCAATTCGCAGATCCCTCAGGTGCATATCCATGTGCTGTCGGGCAACCTGACGCCCGGTAATGAATTCATTGCGGCGACGCGGAGTTTCCATCCTCACCCGAAACAAGATATTTACGCCGCGCTGGCGGAGAACAAGGCAGATATGCTGGGAATCGACATGGGCAACGGTATAAAAGCCTTGCCGCTACCGCCTGACGTCAAGGAAGCGGATCAGCATTTCACCATCTCGCACGACGGCTATAAAACTTTCGCCGATTTTGTAGCCGATGCCTCTCCTGAAGAAAAACGCACTTTCTGGAAGACCGTAGCGCAGCTGGCGCTGCCACTGATTGAAGGGGGCTCTGGCGCACGCGTCGGCTATTACAACTTCGGCGGCGAGCTAGACGCGAAGGTCGGCCATATGTCCGTCGAGGTTGCGGGCGGTGAAAATCTGGGACAAAATGGTCAGAAAAACCGCTGGTTCCAGAAACCGAAAACAGCCTAGGATATTCACCACCATGACCCGCAAAATCGCTTTCCAGGGCCGCGCAGGCGCCTATTCGCACATGGCCTGCATGTCGGCCTTCCCGGACCTCGAACCCCTGCCCTGCCCGACTTTTGCCGAGGCCTTCAAGGCGGTCGAAAATGGCCGTGCCGATGTGGCGATGATACCCATCGACAATTCCATCGCAGGACGCGTGGCGGATATCCATTTGCTGCTGCCGCAGCACCGCCTGTCGGTGATTGCCGAGCATTTTATCCCCGTGCATCACTGCCTGCTGGCCGTGCCGGGCGCAAAACTGTCGGATTTGAAAACCGTTTACAGCCATGTGCATGCCCTGCCGCAGTGCAAGAAGCTGATTGCCGATATGGGGCTGAAAGCGGTCGTGTTCGAAGACACCGCGGCATCGGCGCAAAAGGTTGCGGAGAGCGGCGACAAGACACAATGCGCCATCGCCTCCGCGCTTTGCGCCGACCTCTACGGCCTGAAGATATTGAAGAAGAACGTCGAAGACGAGGCGGGCAATACCACGCGCTTCCTCGCGCTCACCAAAAACGCGAAGACGCCGGTGAAGCAGAAGGGCAAGCTTTACATGACCTCGCTGATCTTCAAGGTCCACAACATCCCCGCCGCGCTCTACAAGGCGCTGGGCGGTTTCGCCACCAACGGCATCAACATCACGAAGCTGGAAAGCTATCTCGAGGGCAACAAATTCCATTCCGCACAGTTCTATTGCGAGTTCGAAAGCCATCCCGACGACGTGTCGTTCCAGTACGCGATTGATGAATTGCGATTCTATGCGGCCGATATCCGCATGCTGGGCACCTATCCCGCCCATGCTTTCCGCCTGAAGATGAAAAAATCGCAATAAATATCAGCGAGTTACATTATATATTGACATAATAATATAAGATAATTATAATCCTCCTACGGTTTTTAGGGGGATTATTTCAAATGTCACGCGTAGGGCCACCATCACGTCAACCAATGGGTTTTGCGCCCCAGCCCAAGCCCCTCCAGCCGAGCAGCGACGAAATGTCGAATTACCTGAAGGCCTGCGCCGAAGGCAGGGTTGCGGCCGTGGAGGTCTTCCTCAAGAACTGGCCGATGCAAACCGAAGTCCACTGGACTGAAAGCAAGATGACCGGCCTGCTCTGCGCCGCAAAATCGGGGCAGCTGGAAATCGTCAAGCTGCTTGTCAGCAGGGGTGCACAGTTACATGCCGCCGACAAAGAAGGCGTGAATGCATTGATGTACGCAGCCCAGTCGGGAAGTGAAACCCTTGCCGCATACCTGTTGGAAAAGGGCTTCCGCGCAGGGGCAAAAGATAGCCAGGGCCGCTGCGTGATGCACCATTACGTTTCCGGCGGCGATGACGACAAGCAAAGCGCGATTCCCGCGATGCTGGTGAAACACGGCGCCGAGGTTAACGCGGCATCTCCTGCTGGCATGAAGCCGCTGCAATGGGCGCTGAGCCTTGGACGCAAGCACATTTTCCGCGCGTTACTTGACCTGGGCGCGGATATAGCCGACCCCATGCTGGAAGCCTTTGCTTCACAGATGGACACGCCCGATTTTATCGACATGCTGAAGCAAGAGCCCGCGCGCCGCGCCCGCGAAATGGAAGAAGCTATCAGCGGCGGCACCGGCAAGACGCTGACCATCAAAAAACCTTTTACGGTGTCTACCACCAAGGTCGAGAAGCCACAGCCTATCAATATCCGTGCCCCGGGCGGCACCGCGGTTGCGGGTTCCCTGGCCACCCTGGCCCGGCACTCCGGCAGTGGCCGCAGCTGGACAGCCTGATCGCCCCTCCTTTTCCGTAACGATGCGAAATTTTATATGGCTGCATTTCTACGGCCATGCTAATTTTCTGACAGGTTTGAATTCACCCAATTTCACGAGGCATCAATAATGGCAACCTACGCCCAACTCGCCGCCAAGCTGCTGCGCGACGCCGCCACTTTCTTCCGCAACGTCGGCGCACAGAACGAGCCCTTGAAAGAACAGATGAACGACAACGCTTCGGTCTACGATCAAGTGGCTGATCTGGTTGAAAAAGACCCCAACGGCGTTCTGGATTTCACTGACGACACGGCGGCCAAGAAGAAGTAAGCGCCGTCTTTTCTTCCTCCATCTTTATATAGCGTCCGCGACTCTGCTTCTGTTACTATTGGGGCGGGGAAAAGTTTAGCTGTACCGCTTGCGACTGCGCAGGCGGATTGGGGAGGAACATGGGTATATTCTCGCGCAATTCTTCGCGCAAACTGACAATCAAATCACGCCATAGCAAGACGCCGCTGATGCCTGCGAAAATGCAGAGCTTCATCGCGCACCGCCTGACCGACCTCGGCGGCGGATTTTTCCTCGTGGCCGGCGCGGCGCTGTCCGTTGCGCTGTTCACCTATGATGCGAAAGACCCCTCGTTCAACACGGCAGCGACCGTCAGCTCGGTGAAGAACATGCTGGGCAGCACGGGCGCCTATACCGCCGACCTGCTGTTGCAGACGCTGGGCCTTGCGTCTTACCTTTTCGCCATCGCCTTCTTCACCTGGGGTTACCGCGTCTTGCGCCGCAAGCCGCTGCCGCCGGCTGGCGCGCGCATTCCGTTGCTGGCGCTGTCGGTCATCGCCTGCGCGATTGCGCTGGCACGTGTGCCGTCCTTCGACAGCTGGGGCATCGGCGCTTATATGGGCGGCTCCGCCGGCGGGCTGATTTTCTCGGCCGCGGGCAACAGCCTGCAGGGCATCCTCGGCAACATGGCGTTTATCTTCGTGGCCGCCGCAGCCTTCACCGTTTTCGCCTTTTCCTACCTGCTGGCGCTGGGCGTGAGCCTGGCCGAATGGGCGACAGGTTTGGGCCGCACGCGCGACGTCAGCCTTGTCGCCGCAGAAAAGACCGGCACGGTCTACAGCATGTTCCGCCGCTGGCACACGGCTTATACGAATGAAGAACCGGAAGAACCCCGCGCCGCCCGCGTACGTGTGCGCGACAGCGGCGATGCGGGTGCGCAGGCGCCTGCCGCGAACGAGCAGCCCGAACAGCCCAAACGCAAGCCCATCGTGGCGACCCGCGCCGAAAAGCCCAAGCCGCAGAAGGAAGAAAAGCAGAAGAAACTCAACCTGCGCACTTCCGATGAAGAATGGCAGCTGCCCGCGCTCGACCTGCTGCAGGACCGTGCACAGGCAAACGCCGTGAAACTGGACGAAGCCGCGCTGCAAAAGAACGCCGAGATGCTGCAAACGACACTGGCCGATTTCGGCGTGCAGGGCGACATCCTGAAAGTCAGCCCCGGCCCTATCGTCACGTTGTACGAGATGGAACCCGCGCCCGGCACCAAGACAAGCCGCGTCATCGGCCTGTCCGACGATATCGCGCGCAGCATGAGCTCGGTGGCCGTGCGCGTCGCGGTCGTGCCCGGCAAGAACGCGATCGGCATCGAACTGCCGAACGCCAAGCGCGAAATGGTTTTCCTGAAAGAACTTCTGGCGACGCGCGAATCCGACAAGCATCCCGCAAAACTGCCGCTGATCCTCGGCAAGAACATCGCGGGCGAGCCGATCATCGCCGACCTCGCGCGCATGCCGCACCTGCTGGTCGCAGGTACCACCGGATCGGGCAAATCGGTTGCCGTGAATACGATGATTTTGTCGCTGCTCTACCGCCTCAGCCCCGAGCAGTGCCGCTTTATCATGATCGACCCGAAGATGCTGGAATTGTCGGTCTATGACGATATCCCGCACCTGCTCACCCCTGTCGTGACCGAAGCGCACAAGGCCGTGATCTCCCTGAAATGGGCAGTGCGCGAGATGGAAGACCGCTACCGTGCCATGTCGAAACTGGGCGTGCGCAACATCGACGGTTTCAACGAACGCGTGCGCGCGGCGCGCGCGACCGGCGAAGTGCTGATGCACAAGGTGCAAACGGGCTTCGACAATGATACCGGCAAGCCTGTCTACGAAGAACAGCCGATACCGCTGAACGACCTGCCCTATATCGTCATCATCGTCGACGAATTCGCCGACCTGATGCTGGTGGCCGGCAAGGAAGTCGAGAACGCGATCCAGCGCCTCGCCCAGATGGCGCGCGCGGCTGGTATCCACCTCATCATGGCGACGCAGCGTCCCTCGGTCGACGTCATCACCGGCGTGATTAAGGCAAACTTCCCGACCCGAATTTCCTTCCAGGTGACATCGAAAATCGACAGCCGCACCATATTAGGGGAAGGCGGCGCGGAGCAGCTGCTGGGGCAGGGCGACATGCTTTATATGGCGGCCGGCGGCCGCATTACCAGAGTCCACGGGCCCTTCGTCGCCGACGACGAAGTAGAGAAGGTAGTCACCTTCTTGCGCGCCCAAGGCGTGCCGCAGTACATTGATGGGGTCACCGAGGACGAGAGCGAAGAAGGCGCCTTCGGCACCGGTGACGGCGGCGAAGGGGGCGAAAGCGACGCGCTTTACGACCAGGCCGTCGCCCTCGTGCTGAGGGAGCGCAAGGTGTCGACAAGCTTCATCCAGCGCCACCTGCAGATCGGCTACAACCGCGCGGCGCGCATCGTCGAGCGGATGGAAAAAGAAGGCCTCGTCTCGGCCGCCAGCCATGCCGGCAAGCGCGAGATACTGGTCGACAACTTCGGGACGTGACATTCATGAAAAAGACATTTGCCCTTTTCCTCGCCGCATTGTTACTGGCAGCCCCGCTGGCCGAGGCCGCCGCGCCGAAAAAGAAAGACCCCGTTTTCTCCTCCCGCCGCACCCTGTTCGCGACGGTCGGGCAAACGACCATGGTTTTCGAGGCGCCCAAGGGCATGTGCTTCATGGATGAATCACGCGGCACCGAAGGCGCCCTTCTGAAAACGATGAAAGAAACCGCGCGCCTCTCTGGCGGGCTGCTAGTTGCGGTCTTCGCCGACTGCAAGGAACTGGCGGGCATAGGCGTCGTCGAAGCCGGCGACAGTTTCGTGCTGAAGCGCAAAGGCACCATCATGTGGGCAAATGCCAAAACCCCCGTGCCGAAAAAAATGACGCGCGCGGAATACATCGAGATGCGCGCCCCCAATTTCCGCGAAGACCAGTTCAACGACATGCTGCGCGCCTTCACCAAGCACGGCCGCATGAAGAAACGCGTCGAAGGCGCGCTGACCACCGCGACATACATGGCCAATCCCGAAGATTACAATTTCGACGCACGCCCTCGCGTATCAGACGCCGGCGTATCGCTGGCTTTCGGCGTTGATACGGAAGTGGATTACAAAAAGCTGACCACGGTCGGCGTGACCGGCGCCACTCTCATCAAGCACGTGCCCTTGGAATTCGAGATTTCCCAGTCCGGCGACCGCACGGCACAGGATTTTGATAAATATTACAGCACCATGGAAGGCTTCCTGCAGCAGCAGGTCCGTCTGAACCAGTAACCCCCGTCTTGCTTTTTAACGGTTTCTGTCCTATTTCAAGGCTGTCATGAAAGGGGTTCTGTACCCATGAAATCCGCTGCCCGACATATGCTTTTTGCCTGCCTGCTTTTCCTTGCCGTCCTTCCGGCGCAGGCCGCGACCGAGCCCGATCCCGCGACGCTGCCCGAGGTGAGGGTTGTCGAAGACTACCTGAACGGCGTTTCAACCATGCGCGCGCGCTTTATCCAGACCACCAATGACGGCAAGCAGGCCTCCGGCGATTTCCTGCTGAAGCGCCCCGGCCGCATGCGTTTCCAGTATGACGCCCCTATCAAGGACTTCATCGTCGCCGACGGCACGCTCATATATTATTATGACGGCAAAATGAACGAGCAGAGCAGCGCGCCGATTTCGAAGTCGCTGGCGGATTTCTTCCTGCGCAAGAACCTGAAACTGTCCGGCGACATCAAGGTCGCGGGCGTGAAGCGTGACCGCGACATGCTGCTGGTGACGCTGGTCGAGGCGAAAGACCCTCTGGCCGGATCCATGACGCTGGTTTTGCAGGAAAAACCAGCCTTGGTGCTGAAACGCTGGCGCATCGTGGACACACAAGGCGGCGTGACCGAAGTCGAGCTGCAGGAGCCGGTCGCGGGAATCAAGCTCGACAACGAGCTGTTCCGTTATTACAACCCCACCCGCACCCAACCGAAATTCAACTAAAGAGCATAAGTTAAATAGTTGATCTCGCAGAAAAATTCAGGATTTCTTGCGAGATTACGAAAATTTGGCTATAATAGTAAAATATAGTTAATGAGCGGTTAATATTTAAGTTTAAACGCAATAGGGGTTGTGAATGTCAGAAGATCAAGGCCAAACGGGCTCCAACGACGATCGTAAGGATAATCCTGGCGATGGCCCGAACGATGCCTCGAATGAAGGCTCGAACGATCCCGTCACCGGCGTCTCTGATGGCAACAAACCCAAGCTGGAGATTACCCCTCCCGCGCCCCCGGTAACCACCCCCAAAGCTGCAGATAGCGGCACCGCCGTTGCGACTGACAAGGCCGCCGGTTCAACGGGCGAAGCACCCGCCGCCGATGAAAAAGGCGAACCTAAAGGTGGCAAAGCCTCTGACGCGGTGGTCGACAACACCAACGAGTTGCAAAAGGGTCAGCAGGCCAAGGCCGACGGCACGACCCCTAAAAAAGAAGGCGACGAATACCGCCGCGACAACAGCGCGCCCGCCGAAGACGATAATACCCCCAGCGACAGCGCCGTCCGCGACACCAAAAAAGCGCGCACATTGCTGAACCAGCACTGGGGCCTGCAATGGCCTGACCCTGTCATGCTGAAAATCATGCAGACCGGCAGCGTCACCAAGAGCAGCACCGGCATCACTTTCGACCTTGAAGACGGCGGATCTGTGAAATGGCACCGCAGTTTGCAAGGCCAGGGCGAATTCGTCGGTAAAACCGGCTTCTTCAGCAAGATGAACGAGAAAGAAGCCGAAGCGACGATCGCTATCTGCAAAAACCGCGGCTGGAAAAAAGTCACCCTCTACGGCTCGGTCGAGCAGAAAGAGATGATGTGGCTCGAAGCCAAGAAACAGGACATGGAAGTGACCAACTTCGCGCCCATGGCCGACAGCCCTATCCTGCAAAAATGGGCCGAACACCAGGCTAAACTGGCAGACAAAACCCTGGCCGGCGTCAGCAATGGCGATAAACCCCCTATTGAGGTCAAAGGCGAAATTAAGCCCGGGTCGGAAGAAGCGCCGAAAGGCACCCCTCCCGCAGAAGCCGGCGACAAGCAAAAAGCAGCGCCCACAGAAGGGGCCCAGCAACCTACGCCCGCAGCAGCGGACGAAGGCCAGCCGAATGTGGTCAAGTCCAACATCGGCGGAAACCTGACTGCCCGTCCCACGACGGAAGCAACGGCAGAAGCCCCCGCGAATGGTGGTAGTGGCCCCCGCCGCGAAGGCGAGAGCCTGCAGGAGTTCTTCGGCCGCAAGATCGAAGAAGTCACGCATCCGAAATTGCGCGAACACCTTAGTAAAATGCGCGACGCCCTTTCGGCGCCGGGCGTTGACGAAGCCGTCGTCAAGGCAGCTTGCGAAAAGCTTAGCGGACGCGTTACTGTCGGGGCGTATAACGAAGCCGCCGACGCCGTCAACCAGAAGAACACCGGTGGCGAGCCTTTGGCAAAACTCGGCGGCCGTGGCGCACCTGGCCCGAAAGTCCCGAGACCTACTTAACAGGCTTTAAAGCTTGACTTTTACGGGCTCACCCCTAGTTTTCGGGTGAGCCCGAAGCCTTTAGAAAAGGACGCCTTTGACAACCGCCCCCTCCGCCCTGCCCGCTCCCGCCCTCTATGATGGCCGCGTGACTTCCGTCGACAGCATCGCGGCGGATACGCGCATCGTGAGCATCGCGCTCGAGGATAAAAGCGGCCGCGCCCTGCACCTTGACCACCTCGCGGGCCAATATGCGCATCTGCATGCGGAAGGTTACGAACCGCGCGCCTTCTCCATCGCCTCCGCCCCGCACGAACCCGAGCTCGAATTCCATATCAAGAGCACGGGGCGCGGCATCAGCAATTACATTTTCGAACAGTGGGAAGAAGGCACGAAGGTAAAGCTTGAAGCCCCCTTCGGCGCGCATTACTGGCGGCCGTCAACACGCCCGTTGCTGGCGCTGGCGGGCGGCGTGGGTATCGCGCCCATCAAGGCTATCATCGGCGCGCATTTCGCCCATGCGCCGCATGCGCCCGCGACGCTTTATTGGGGGGTGCGGGACGAGGCACATCTCTACCTCGACACTGCGTTCATCACCCTGTCCGACCGCAACCCCGATTTCACCTATGTGCCGATGGTCGCGGGCGAAACGGATATCCGCCGCAAGGGCTTTATCGGCCCCGCGGCTGTGGAAGACTTCCCCGACCTGTCCCGCCATATCATCTACATGGCCGGCCCCGCCGCCATGGTGCAGGCTACCCTGCCCCTGCTGCTGGAACACGGCGCGCAGAAAGATTTCATCTTTTCGGACGCTTTCGGCGGGTAAGATAGAGCTTGCCATATCTTGCCATAAATCGCTGGGAAAAGCCCCGCCGCAGGTCTATAATCAGCCCATGATCGGGACGGAAATCGAACATCTTATCAAGCTTATTGCGAGGCTGCCGGGCCTCGGGCCACGTTCGGCGCGCCGCGTCGCGCTGCACCTGCTGAAGAACCGCGAGACGCTGATGCTGCCCTTGTCGCAAATGCTGGGCAAGGCGGCGGCGGTGATCGAGGAATGCCCTTCCTGCCACAACCTTGATACCGTGAAGCCCTGCGCGATTTGCGCTAGCCCCGCGCGCGACGCGGGCGCGATCTGCGTGGTCGAGGATATCGCCGACCTCTGGGCGATCGAGAAAACGGGGTCGTTCCGCGGCTATTACCATGTGCTGGGTGGCACACTGTCGGCGCTCGACGGGATTGGCCCCGAAGACCTGTCCATCCCCCACCTTGTCGCGCGCATCGGCGAACTTGGCACGAAAGAAGTCATCATCGCGCTGAACGCTACCATCGACGGGCAGACGACGGCGCATTATATCGCCGACTGCCTCGCCTCCTGCGGGGTTGCGGTGACGCAGCTGGCGCATGGCGTGCCGATCGGCGGACAGATCGACTATCTCGACGACGGGACGCTGGCGACCGCGCTGAAATCGCGCAAGGCCGTGTAAGGCCCCCTCATGACTAAACTCACGCATATCGACACCTGGGTCTTCGACCTCGACAATACCCTCTACGATGCCGAGGAGCATGTGTTTGTCGAAGTAGGCGCGCGCATGACCGATTTCGTGGCCGGCCACCTGAAACTGCCGCGCGAGGAAGCCGATAAAAAGCGCAAGCATTTCTACCACACCTACGGCACCACGCTGCGCGGCATGATGACTGAACACGGCATAGAGCCCGACCATTTTCTGAAGCACGTCCACGACATCGATATTTCCATCGTGCCGCCCTGCGCCATTACGCAGGAATACTTGGGCCACCTGCCCGGCCGCAAATTCATCTTCACCAACGCGCCCCGCCATTTCGCCGAGGCGATGACGGCGCAACTGGGCATCGCGCATCATTTCGACGGGCTGTTTGCGATCGAGGATGCCGCATACTGGCCGAAGCCGCACAAACCGACCTACGAGGTATTCCTCGAAAAACACGGCATCGACCCGGCGCGCGCCTGCATGTTCGAGGACCTCGAAGTGAACCTGAAACCCGCGCACGAACTGGGCATGTCGACCGTCTGGTTCCACGGACAGAACGTAAAGCCCGAAGATTTGAACCACCCGCATACCCATCAAAAAGCTGTGAAACTGAAAGACTGGCTGGTGAACAATGTCACAAAACGCTGAAGCAAAGGCCCCTTCCGAATACCAGGAGCTGGAAAATTCCATCAATATCGTCTGGGACCAGCGCGAGACGCTGACCGATAAAACGAAAATCCTCGGCAAGACCACGGTCGACGAGATCATGAAGCTGCTGGGTGAAGGCAAGCTGCGCGTGGCGGAAAAAACCGGCAGCGGCTGGGTCACCCATGCGTGGCTAAAAAAAGCCATCTTGCTGTCCTTCCGCATGAACGACAACGCGCTGGTAAAGGGTGCGCCCGCGGGCGCCAATTGGTACGACAAGCTGGGCACAAGGTTCCAGGGCATGGACGAGGCCGCATTCAAGGCCGCAGGTTACCGCGCCGTGCCGGGCGCGGTCGTGCGTCCCTCTGCCTTTATCGCGCCGAAAGCCGTATTGATGCCGTCCTTCGTCAACGTCGGCGCCTATGTGGGCGAAGGCACGATGGTGGATACCTGGGCAACCGTCGGCTCCTGCGCGCAGATTGGCAAGAACTGCCATATCTCGGGCGGCGTCGGCATCGGCGGCGTGCTGGAGCCGGTGCAGTCGAACCCCGTAATCATCGAGGACAACTGCTTTATCGGCGCGCGCTCCGAAGTCGCGGAAGGCGTGATCGTCGAGGAAGGCTCTGTCCTTTCGATGGGCGTCTACCTTGGCGCCTCGACCAAAATCATCGACCGCGAAAGCGGCGAGGTTTTCTTAGGCCGCGTCCCCGCCTATTCCGTCGTCGTGGCGGGCACCCAGCCGGGCAAGCCGCTGAAAGACGGCACAGCCGGGCCGAACCTCTATTGCGCGGTGATCGTGAAGCGCGTCGATGAAAAAACGCGCTCGAAAACCAGTATCAACGAACTGCTGCGGGAATAACGTCCCATGGCTGCGAATTCAGACAGCGTCCAGCTGCTGCAAGACCTGATACGCTGCCCCTCTGTTACCCCGAACGAGGGCGGCGCTCTGGCTCTTTTGGAAAAACTGCTGTCGGCGCATGGGTTCGAATGCCACCGCCTGCTGTTCACCGATAAGGATACGCCGGACGTCGACAACCTTTATGCCCGTTGGGGCAAAGGCGCGCCCCATTTCTGCTTTGCGGGGCATACCGATGTGGTGCCCGTGGGCGATGAAAAAGGCTGGAGCTTCGACCCCTTCGGCGGCGAGATAAAAGACGGTTACGTCTGCGGCCGCGGCGCTGCCGACATGAAGGGGCCTATCGCCTGCTTCGTCACCGCCGCGCTCGAAGCTGTTAGGAAAAAACCCAAGGGCTCCGTCAGCCTGCTGATCACGGGCGACGAAGAAGGCCCCAGCGTCAACGGCACCAAAAAGATGCTGGAGTGGCTGGAAAAAAAAGGCGAGAAAATAGATTTCTGCCTGGTGGGCGAGCCGACCTCGTCTGAAAAACTTGGCGACATGATGAAAATCGGCCGCCGCGGGTCGCTGAACGGCCATATCACGGTAAACGGTGTGCAGGGCCATGTCGCCTATCCGCAGCGCGCCGACAACCCGGTGCCGAAGCTGGTGAAGCTGCTGGCGGCGCTCGAGGCGCTCGAGCTCGACCGGGGCACGGCGCATTTCCAGCCCTCGAACCTTGAAATCACCACGATCGACGTCGGCAACAAGGCCGATAACGTCATCCCCGCCCGCGCCGAGGCGAAATTCAATATCCGTTTCAACGACAGCTTTACCGGCGCTTCCCTTGAAAAGCGCCTGCGCGCGGCACTGGATGCCGAAAACATCCCCTATGACATCAAATTTCGCCTGTCGGGCGAAAGCTTTTATACGCCGCCCGGCAAGCATTCGGAGCTGTTGCAGAAGGCCATTAAAACCGTCACGGGGCGCGAGGCCGAGCTCAGCACCACCGGCGGTACATCCGACGCCCGCTTCATCCGCGCCCATTGCCCTGTCATCGAATTCGGCATCGTCGGCCTGACCATGCATAAAACCGATGAGCGCGTGGCCGTTTCCGACATGCACGCGCTCACCGAAATTTATGCCCAAGTCCTTGCGGACTGGTTCAGCCAGTAATTACTGGCATTCGCAAGTATCGTAGTGCCAGTACTGGCCGCCACCGGCTGCCGAAGAGCAGGCGGAAGTAGCACCCTGCGTAGAGCATGTGTTGCCTTTAGAGACAGGCAATGCGCTACCGAAGGGACCTGTCTGGCTCGACACGTCACGCCAGGTGTAAACAACCGTACCGCAGTTGTCCTGGTACGTCGTCCACGGGCCCCAGCTGTCGGTGCCGCAGTTGTAGTTGCGGACCTGGTCCCTGCTGCCTGTCAGGGGCGCTACGCAACCGATAGTCTGGTATTGCGTTGCGCCTGTGCAGGTGCAGGTATTCGCGGTCGTAGCCCAGGAAGTCCATGTGGCGGCAGGGCAAGTGAAGCTGCGTTGCTGGGTGATCGTGCCGCTATAGCCCGCCTGGCAGCTGAAGTTCTGCGTTTCAGTGGTGGGCGAGCACACGCAGGTACTTGCCGTCTGCGTCCAGCTGCTCCACGAGCCCGCGGATGCCGAACTACAGGTCCAGTTGCGCTGGTAAGTAACCGAGCCCGAATAACCGCTAGGGCAAGAGCCCGTCGAGGTTTCCGTGGTCGGCACGCATGTACAGCTGGA
>CAZNRN010000014.1:0-91443 GCA_964575605.1 uncultured Micavibrio sp.
ACGGCCTGCTGCTGCTGCTCGGTCAGGCTGTCCATGAAGGGCATCTTGCGCGGGTCCTTGATGAGGAACACGTCGCCCTCCGAGCCCTGCACATTCGAGAAGAAGAAATCGAGGTAGGGGATGACGTTCATCTCGTTCAGGCGGATGCCGTCTTTTTCGTTGACGGTGTAAATCGGGTTGGCCGTGCCGTCCATCGAGAGGAATTCTTCGCCGTTGCTCATGTACATCATGCTGAAGGTCGGCATGGTGGCGTAGTTGATCAGGCGATACAGGCGGTAATTGGTATAGAAGGGGAGCGAGCGCCAGGCGACCTCGGTCGCCTCCTTGGAAAACACCACGGCGTCGCGGTGCCCCTTGAGCTTGTCCAGCACACGGTGCGCCTCTTCGCGGTTTAGCCTGGTCCAGGAAGGCTGCATGGATCCCCTGTTGGTGTCGGCAAGGCTGCTCGTGAACATTGTAATTTAATACCCCTTCGACAGACCAAAGTATAACAAGATACCCGCCAAAGGAATAGCATAGTTTCCGTTAACTTTCAGTAACTTGTCAAAGGCGGAGGCGGCCTGTGGCGGCATGTGTCTGGCACTGTTTGAAATCTTGGCCGGGCTATGAAAAAGGCAAGGGGAGGGTTCGGCGGGCACCCCTGGCCTCAGACCATCACCATCTTGGCATGGGCGGTGGCGGCAACTTCGGGCTTGTTCTTGGCGCTGGCACCCTTGAAGCAGCCGCGCAGGCCGTTCATGACGGGGGTGAAGTCGATCTGGCCTTCGCGGGCGGCAGGGTTGAAGCTCACGGTGATGCCGTAGCTCTCGCCGACGTGGCAGCGGCGCAGCGAGCCGCGGTCTACGCAGGTCATGCCCTCGGCGATACGTTCCAGCAGTTCGCGGCATTCCTCGGCATCCAGCGTGTCGTTGTCTTCGCGGCTGCACTGGCTCATGCGCTTGCGTTCGCGGCGGAAGCGGTGCAGGTGGATGGCAAGGTGCAGGTCTTCTTCGCTCAGGCCCGGCTTGCCGTCCAGATCGCCCAGGGCGGCGGCGGGGGCCTTTTCGGCCTTTGCTTCAAATCTTTCCGTGCCCATGATGGCGGCGGCGCGCGTCGCGGTTTCGGTGGTTTCAATGGCCAGCGCGTCGGCGGCCACTTCGGGCGCCTCGGGCATGATTTCCACGGTGGCGGCCAGGCCCTTCACTTCAGCAGCGGGCTGGGGCGCGATGCCGGCAAATTTCTTGTCGGCCATCATCTTCTGCGGTGCGGCGTTGCCGATGCGCAGCGAACGGACCTGCAGGGCGGTTCTCATAATCGAGGCAGCGTCGTCGCGCAGGTCGCTGGCCAGCTTGAAGGTTTTGCCGTCTTTCAGGGTCAGGACGTTATCGGTGGCGTTATAGAATTCACCGCCCGTCATGCGGTACGAACCGTCGGCCATTTCATAACCGGCGCCGTCGTAACGGCCGCCGAAGCTGTCGTTAAAGAAGTAACCGGCCTTCGACGCAGTCGAGGTCGTGAGCGATTTCGAGGCTGTTTTGGAAGCGCCGCTGGTGAGGCGCGCGGGCTTGAACAGGGCGGCTTCGGCGTATTTCTTTTTGGTGCGCACGCGCTGGGCATGGCCGTCGGCGTCCTTGCGGCGGCGGCTGTTGCCCTTCTCGCGGGCCTTGTTGATGGCGCGGATCATCATGACCGCTTCGCCTTCGGACATTTTGTCGCCGTGGCGCAGCTGGCCGCGCACCGTCTGGACTTCGCCGTTCATCACAGCGGCATAGAGTTCGCTGCCGGCGGTGTCGAGGGAAAGGGGCTTGGGGTTCTTAAGATTGACCAGGATGGGGCTGCCGGCCTTGAAGAGTTCCGGAAACGCAGCTTCAACCGCCGCTTCCTTTTTCTGGAGGCTGTCCTTATCACTATGGACAGTTGACTTGGTCATACATTCTCCATCTACAATCTAAACACAGTATAAGATGGTTTTCATAGATTGACAAATAATTTCCGAAATACGGCCAAAAACGAAATAAAGTTTCATGTGAAACTTTGCATATAAATATATGAATTTATTGATTAAAGAGCGTCAGAAACCTGGCGCAGGGCGTCCAGGACGACGTTTTCATTGGCCGCGGGCTTATGGGATTCCTGGCTGAGAATCTGGCGCCACCGACGGGCGCCCGGGACCCCCTGATAGAGGCCTAAAATATGGCGGGTAATGTCCTTTAATTCCGTGCCTGCCGCCAGCTCGGCGCGGATGTAGGGCAGGAGGGCTTCCACGACGCCTTTGCGCGTCATCTGCGTCGCGTTACCGCGCACCTCGCGCTCGATCTCCGCCATGAACCAAGGGTTTGTGTAGGCTTCCCGTCCGATCATGACGCCGTCGGTGTATTTCAGGGCTTCCTTCACCTGTTCAACGGTTTTGATGCCGCCGTTCAGGATGATGTTTAACTGCGGGAAATCCTTCTTGATCTGGTAGGCGCGTTCGTAATTGAGAGGTGGGATCAGGCGGTTCTCGGCCGGACTTAAACCATTAAGTAAAGCTTTGCGCGCATGGATGATGAAGGTATCGCAGCCACGCTCCGCAATCTTGCCAACGAAGTCTAATAAAAACTGGTAACTATCTTGATTATCAATGCCAATCCGGCTTTTGACGGTGACGGGGATATCCACCGCCTGCCGCATTGCGTCGACGCAGTCGGCCACTAAATCAGGCTCGGCCATCAGGCAGGCGCCGAACTTGCCTTTTAGCACGCGGTCGCTGGGGCAGCCGCAGTTGAGGTTGATTTCGTCATAACCACGCGCCGCCGCCAGCTTGGCGCAGTAGGCGAGGTCTTTCGGATCCGACCCGCCCAGCTGCAGGGCGACGGGGTGTTCTTCGGGGCTGTAGTCGAGGATTTCCAGTTTCTTGCCATGGACCAAAGCGCCCGTCGTGATCATGACGGTATAGAGCAGCGCCGAGGGGGAAATGAGGCGGAGGAAATAACGGTCATGCCTGTCCGTCCACCCCATCATGGGGGCGACGGAAACGAGACGGTCGAGCCTGTTAACTTTTTCAGCCATGGGCGTCTTTATACAGTTTTTTAGGGAAAATAGCAACAAAGGTGGGGGCAGGTCGGGAGACGGGATGAAGCGCTTGACGGCGGGGGCTTGTTTTGACATAATCCGGCCAGATTTAGAGACAGCATCCAAGCGGCTTTTTAACTCTCTGGCGCTTTCCTTTAAGGACAATCCCATGCCCGAAGAAATGAAAATCTACCACCTTGTCACCGCGCACCCGCCGCTGACGAACGAGATCAAGGCCATGGGGCCGAAGGCCGGAGAGGCCTTCCGGAAGGAAAAACATCGCAGCAATATCGTCCGCCTTGCCCACCGCATCGAGCGCAGCGTGCTGGCGAAGCACGGCGGCGAGATGGTGAACAACGGTGCGGGCTATGGCGTCAAAAATAGCGGTTCCGAATTCAACGACATGATTTCCGTGAAAACGACCGAAGCGGGCCTCGAGGCGCTGAAGAAGATCGAAGCGATCGGTCGCATTTCCGAGCATATCGACCTCGACAAGCTGTCTCCCGTCCAATACGGCACCAACGTGCCTCCCGGCGTCTGCTGGGAAAGGCCGCGAAAGTAAGCATCCATGTCCGACAAAACCACCTCCGACCAGCTGAAACACTTCTTCGCCCAGAACGGCGGCGGGGAGGAAAAAGACTGGAAACGCACCTCGAAGAAAAAGAACGGCGAAGGCCAGTGGGTGCGCACCTTTGAAAACCGCGATACGGGCGTGCAGCTGGAAGTTGTCGAAACCGGCCCCGGCCAGTTCAAGGCGCGCCGCCTGACGGCTGAAGCCAATCCGGCCTTCAGCGACGAGATCGTCAAGAAACCCGTCTTCGAAACCGACCCTGCGAAGAAAGAAGCCGCCGACAAGGTGATCGAACAGTTGATGGAAGACGGCGCCGAAAGCGTTTCCGCCGCCCAGCTGAAGAAAGCGGGCAGGGCGCTGGCGAACCGTTTCCATTTCTCCGTCGGCGGCAAGCCTGACGGCGGCCTGATGGACGGCCTTTTTGCCGAATTCTCGCCCCCCGGCGATTACGACCAGCACCTCGAACACGTCATAGGCCCCCTGCTGCCCAAAAACAACGGCGGCGAGGTGATGGAACTGACCTTTGATTTCTCGGCCTACAAAGATCCCGTGAAACTCGTCTCCGACCTGCAGAAATGCGGCTTTGTCTGGGATGCGGGGTATCAGGCGCAGATGGATGCCGGCAACGGCTGCAACCACCTGCCCGAACTGCAAAAAGTTTTCGGCGCGGCGCCCGCAGCGCCCGCGCCCCAATGCAAACCGCCCACACTTTAAGGAATAAAAAATGGAAAAGCCCACCACGAAACCCGAAGGCCGCATCAAGGCCTTCTTCAACAAGCTCGCCGAAGCACCCAAGCGCAACTACACGCTTGGCGAGGCTTTCCAGCATTTCGTGCAAGGCAAGCCCTATTCGGAAATCAACGACAACAAACTGCAATTCACCGACGCGGGCCGTATGCTGGAGCGCGCGCATGTGGCGGCGGGCGTGATTTCCGCCGGCCTCGTCATCACCGCTTTGCCGGTGAGCGTGCTGAGCCTTTCAGTCGCAGCTGCCTTTATCGCGCTGTACAAGGTGCAGGGCGTCGCCGCAGGGAAACTCGCCGACCTCGCCGTGCGCGGCACGTTCCGCGCGCCGAAAGCTCCGACGGCGACGGGAACCGCGCCTTAAGCCTGCAAGGCATGACGCGAACCACAAGATGGCAAGCGGCAGGCAGGCGGCGAAGCGCAGCGGTTTGGTGAACGTCATTCAGTGCCCTGCGGTTTTATCTGCAGGCGCTTCATGGGCTTGACGGTCGATTTTGTGGCGCAGCCGGAGCCGGTGAAGTTCTGGACTTCTTCGCGCAGCAATGCGGCATCCATGTCTTTTTTGATGCGATGTTGCGTGGCGTCGCGCAGGATTGTCAGGACCTGTTCCTTGATGACGGGCGTATCCAGTCCGCCGCCGAAAATATTCTGCGTGTGTTCCTCGGCGGTTTTCTTGAATTCATCGCGGGCGTAAATATCAGCGCCGTGTTTCAGCAGCGCCGTAACCGCATCGGGCAGCAGCGCCTTGGCGGCGAAATGCAACGGGGTTTCGCCGCGTTTGTTGGCAAGCCGCGGGTCGGCGCCGTTTTGGAGCAGTGCGCAGATAACTTCGCTGTTACCGGCAAAGCCTGCCTGTATCAGGAGCGTATTATCATCCTGATCGAGGCGCATATTGGCGTCGACACCCATCGCAATCACGGCGAGGGCCTGCTTTGTATCGACTGTTTCGCGGCTTTTATTTAGCAGTGCGGCCAGCACTGCGGCGTTTGCCCGCAATCTGCCCTGGTCTTCCGCTGCTTTATCAAAGTCGTCGCCGATCATTTGCCGCTCCGGCCATTTATTACTTGGATTTGTAATATTATACGCCAGACGGGGTTAACGATGGCTTGACGGCGATTGGGCTAGAAGTAGGCTTCAATTTCCCGAGCTTTTTCCTTGACATAATTCGACGCATGCCTATGATTGAGCTCTTAAAGAGAGCATTTAAACCAAGCGGTTTTCATGGAAATCACCATGGAACGGACTTCCCGCTTCGTCGCCTCTTATTCCGGGTTAGTCGTTTTGCAACGGTCGAAGGTGATGAAGCCTTTAAAGAAATTTGCGGCCTGTATGGGCCTCGCATTGTGTGCAACTTTTAACACTGCGGCGCAGGCCCAGACGCAGCAAACGCATGCGCCTGCCGCGGTGCAGGCAACGCCCGCGAAGCCGAAAGCCAAACCAGCGGCGGCGAAGCCGTCGATGACGCTGCGCTTTTATAACATCCATACCGACGAAAGCCTGACCCTCACGCGTCACGCGGGGGATACTTTGCCGCATGACGCCGCATGGTTCATGCGGGATTACCGCGACGACAAGACAGTGCGGATGGATCCGCGCCTTTTTGACGTGCTCGGCCGCCTGCAGGCGCAGATCTTGAAGCGCTATCCGGGGATGACGGTGACTTTCAATGTGGTTTCCTCCTACCGTACATCGGAAACCAACGAAAACCTGCGCAACGCGGGCGGTTCGCAGGCGCGTTATTCGCAGCACATGCGTGGCCGTGCCATGGACATCAGCGTACCCGGCGTATCGACGCGCGAACTGCGCAACCTCGCCACCTGCCTGAAAGCAGGCGGGGTGGGGTATTACGAGACTGACGGTTTCGTGCATGTCGACGTCGCGCGCGTGCGCTACTGGCCGTCGCACGACTATCTCGCGACACTGCCATGCACCCAAAAGCCCAAGGTGGCGACGACACAAAAGCCGCGTGCCGCTAAACGCGGCTAAGCACAGCAGGATGACCGGAAATTAAGGCTTGAACCCGCCGTTGCCAAGAGGAGGTGCTGGTGGCTTGTTGTTGCGGTCGTCGAGTTTTTTGCGCCAGGTGGCGAGGTTGTCGCTGGCCGTGTCGCGGTCGCCGCTGTTGCCGCTGTAAATCCAGTCGATGGCGGCCTGCGCGCGGTCGAGGTCGGCGGATGTGGCCAGCACCTTCATCGGTAGCGGATTGCCGTCGATGGGCTTTTCGCAGAGCGCGGCCAAGCCGAGCGGCTGCACGGCCTTGAATTCGAATTTCTTCACCGCCCAGTCATAGCACTGCTCGCTGTCGCGCTGGCAGGACCAGGTGGCGACGAGGTTGACGAAGGTTTCCTTCACCTGTTTGCCGTTGCGGGCGATATCGAAGGCCTTGTAAATCTCTTCCATTTCCGCCGCGCGGGTCGCGGGCACGGGGCCGAATTCGCCCTTGCGGTAGACGAGGTCGACCAGCGGCAGCCAGTCGCCGGCCTTTTCGGCCAGGGGCGTCAGCAGCTTCCAGTTCTGCGCTGTGATGATGGCGTCGACCACCGCGCCGATGCGTGCCCCGCCGCCGCCGTCGGGCAGCACGTCTTTGTCGATCGCGTTCCAGTCGCAGCCTTTTAAAATCTGCTCGCGCACGCGCTTGTCGGCCTCGCCTACTTTGTCGCGGAAGATGTTTTTAATTTTCTTGAAGAAATCAGGCATGGGTCAGGCCCCCGGGGGGTTCATTTTGCTGGAGCGCGTCTTGCGTGCCGCGCCGCCGGTGAAGAAATAATGCTGCAGCTTGGCCGAGCGTTCGGTTTCGAGGCCGGGCGTGGTGAAGGCGGGCTGGTCTTTGCGGTAGGAGGGCAGCTTGCGCACCTCGTCCATGAACTTGTCGCTGCATTCCAGCATGATGGTGGGCGCGCCGCCCAGCATGTCGGATTTGAATTCGTGGAACCAGACGGTCGCGTGGCTTTTCAGCGCGAGGCCGACGATTTCCTGTCCCAGCTTCTCTCGCTCGGACAATGAATTCGGCAGCGTACCTGTGAGGTCGGCTTCGATGACATGGACTTTCATGGCCATTACCCTTTGAATTGCTTAAATGAATAAGCTTTTATATCGAAAATGGCAGGGGGAGTCGAGGGGGAGTTAAGCTGCTGGTTTCTTGAACGAAATCGGCTTCATGCCCTTCACTTTGTCGTTCGTGGGCAGGCCGGCGCCAAGATGGTCATCGAAGGCCTGTTTTTCATCGGCCGCAGCCTTGAGGCGCGCCTTGATCACGGCTTCAGGCAGAAGCACTAGTTCGTAACTGCCGCCGCCTGCGATGGCTGTGACCGCATCGGTCTTGCCGGTTTCGCGGATGAAGGCTTCGCACTTGCCGAGGCCGAAAACTTCCTCGCCCATGCGCGCGGCCTGGTGGGTAAGGTTCGATGCCTTGCCGACGCGCGTGTCGAAATCGGGATAATCGTAAATCTTGCGCAGGCCCTCGATGACGATTTTGCTATCGCCCGGGTTACCTGCGGTGACGGGGAAGGCATAGGTGCCGTCCGTTTTTTTTGCGGAGGCGATTTCGGTAACGGTGTCGAAGCCCATGTGCTTGGCGATCAGGCGTTCGGCCTCTGGCCTTTGCAGTTGCCGCGCCCATTCCAGCGCCGTCATGTCGCAGCTGTTCTTCATATCGGTGCGCGCGCCGTTGTCGAGCAGGTACTGGATGATTTCCGTCTGCGCATCGATGTTGAAACTGTACATTTCCGAGATTGCGGCATGCAATGCGGTGCCGCCCGCGGTATCGGTGCCGTTCACGTCCGCGCCGCGCTTGTGCAGCAGTTTCACGATATCGGGTTCGTAAACCTTCGCCGCGTCCTTGATCGCGGGGCCGGAGAAATGGGTGACGAGGTTGGGGTTGGCGCCTTTGTCTAGCAGCGCTTCAACTTGTTTGATGTCGCGGCCGCCCACGGCGAGGTCGAGCGGGCGGGGCAGCTTTGCAATGCCGAAGGGTGTGCCTTTTTCGGAGAAAAACAGCCAGGGCGCCGTGTTGACGCCCTTCGGCCTCAGCTTGTTGAAAACGTGGCTTAGCTTGTCGTAGGTGATGCCGCCCATCAGGGGCCTTTGGGCGCCTGCGGAGCCGGGGGCTTAGGTTGTTCGGTCGCGGCGGCGACTGCTTTTTCTTCTTTCGGCTGCTCGACCGTTGTCGCGGGACCCGGAAGCGGACTGCTTTCAAAACCGGTTTGCTGGCGGCGGCGCATTTCCTCGATGTACTGCTGCTGCATCTGCTGGTGCCATTCGATCATGGCGAGCGGGTGTTGCAGCACGACGTTGGAGCCTGCTTGCGCGGTCAGCGCGGGCATCACGGTGCCGGCGGGCGGCTCCCACGTGCTGCCTTCAGGCACCAGTATCATCTTGAACCCGTCGCCGGGCGGCAGGCCGGTGAATTCGCAATAGCCGTCGATATAGAATTCGGCGTCAAAGCGCTTGAAATAGGTCTTGCCGACGTCGAGGCCGTATTGCTTGAACATCTCGTTTTCGATTGCTGTTGCAACTGTTTTCGCCTGCGACAGCGGCGAGGGGCCGATGAGCGCGAACTGGAAATCGTTGTCGCGGCTCTTGCACATATGCACAAACTGCCCGTTGATAGGCGCGTTGGGGATGATGATCTCGAGGTTCATCTCGTAAACGCCGTCTTTGGTCTTGTAGGTAGACAGTTCCGACATGCGGTTCGGGGGCGTCCAGGGTTTTTCGGCCGGCGCGGCTACTTCGGGCGTGGCAGCAGCGGCCGGGGCTTCGTCCTTTTTGCCCTTACCTTTGAACTTGTTCCTGATGCTGTCCGGAATGAATTTCATCGGGTTTCCCGCTGCTGTTTTAAATGGATATACAGCACATTATTATTTATTCGATATTATGTCAATAGTAATAAAATTTCCCGTAATGTTAATTAATTCAAGGCTGAAAAAGCTGAAAAAAAAGTTGGAGGGGCGGCGATTTATGCCTATTCTCTGCTGATGCATATTATAAGGTCAAAACTGTTAACGTCGTTCGTGGTGCTGGGGCTGTTCCTCGCGACCGGGGCCTATGGCGCGGCGGCATTTGCCGCAGAAAAAGACGCAACAGTGAAGCCCGCCGCAAGCGAGCCGACCGACCCGTCGGAAAACGTGAACGCCGGTCCGCAATTGCCCCTGCCGCGCTTCGTGACGCTGGGCGCCGACGAAGTCAACGTGCGCACGGGCCCCGGGCTGAAATATCCCATCAAGTTCATCATCCGCAAAACCGGATTGCCCGTAGAAGTCAAAGGCGAACACGAAGTCTGGCGCCGCATCGAGGATTCAGACAGGGACGGCGGCTGGGTGCATAAATCCATGCTGTCAGGCCGCCGCGGCGTCATCGTGCAGGGGCAAGTACAATCTCTGTTAAAAAAACCCGACGAAGCCGCGCCGCCCGTCGCAAAACTGGAGCCCGGCGTCGTCGCCGAGCTGGAGGCCTGCAAGGCCGACTGGTGCAAGCTTGAAGTGCAAAGCTACACCGGCTGGGTCAAACGCGCACATCTCTGGGGTGTCTATCCCCAGGAAACTGTCGAGGAGTAAGGCTTTGTCCAGCCCCGAACACCAGGAAAAACTCAAAGCAGAAGCGAAGGCGATTTCCGAACGCCTGACCACGCTGATCAAGGACAAGGACCCGAAGGTGCGCATGATCCGCACCATTTGCGTCTATGCGGGGTTGCTGACCGAAACGCTAATCGAATACGAAGAGCCCGATGTGGTGATGGAACAGGCGTTCCACCGCATCGCCGACCTGCTGCGCACCGACCCGCGCGAAGGCGACGAGCCTGAAGAATGGATGCCCATCGCCTATACGATCGACCACGACACCGAACTGGGCCGTCAGCTGGGCCGCGCGGTTGCGAAGAAACTGCCCAAGGGCCTGGACGATATCCACGAAATCGCGATCGGGCTTATCATCAACGATTTCCCGCAGTGGGAAAAACAGGGCTTTGACAAGGAACGCATGCTGCGCGTGCTGATCGAAACCGTCATCGCCTCGCTGACGTATGAGATGGCGACGCAGGATTTCTGCGACCTGCTGATCGAGGAATTCATCGCCGACGGCCATTCGGCCTCGCAGGGGATCTTTGCCCTTGCCGCCGTTGCGGGCAACCTGCTGGCGATTGCGGAGGCCAAGCAGGTGCTGCCGCAGGAAACCGAAAAAGAACTGACCAACGTGATGGTGCGCGAGAGCATCCGCCACGGCACGCCGGGCCTGCGCAACTGGGGCATCCTGTCGGCTGCGAACGACATGCAGGGCGAGGATATTCCAGAATACCTGAAAAAACTGAAACCCCAGATCGAGGAGTTTTTCACCCTGATCGGGTTGGATGATGCGCTGGGACAAGCGGTTTCGGTGGCCAAGGCGGTCGGCCGTATGGTTGCCGTAATCACTGTCGAAGATGTTGGACAGATACACCCGAGTATTGCAAAATCGCTGGCGAAAACCGGCATGATTCTGGGAGCGAGATACAGGGATGAGGCGAAAGCCTGAGGCGGCGAAGAGTGTGTGCAACCTCATGAATTACCAAAGATAAGGGGCAAGCATCCATGCAAAACCTGCAAGCGAAAGTGTCAAACGACGTAATGCATCACCAACCTAAATCCAGCTACGGCTACGACGACCTGATCAGCTGCGCAAAGGGCGAACTGTTCGGCCCCGGTAACGCGAAACTGCCGATGCCGCCGATGCTGATGTTCGACCGTATTACGCATATTTCCGCCGAAGGCGGCGCGCATGGCAAGGGCGAGCTGACCGCCGAATTCGACATCAAGCCCGATGCCTGGTTCTTCCAGTGCCATTTCATCGGCGATCCGGTGATGCCGGGCTGCCTCGGCCTCGATGCCGTCTGGCAGCTGCTGGGCTTTTACCTCGGCTGGACGGGCGCGCCCGGCTCCGGCCGCGCGCTCGGCGTCGGCGAAGTGAAATTCTCGGGTCAGGTTCTGCCCGAAGCGAAAAAAGTCACTTACCGTCTGAACATCAAGCGCGTCATCAACCGCAAACTGGTACTCGGTATCGCCGACGGCATCGTGGAAGTCGACGGCAAGGTGATCTACGAAGCAACCGACCTGAAAGTCGGGTTGTTCGAAAATCCGCGTTCTCTCTAACAACAAAAAAACCAAGGGTGTACTTATGCGGCGCGTCGTCATTACCGGCCTCGGCATCATTTCCTGCATCGGCAATAACGCCGAGGAGGTTACGCAGTCGCTGAGGGAAGGCAAGTCGGGCATTTCATTTTCGCCGAAGTATGCCGAGATGGGCTTCCGCAGCCATGTGGAGGGTCGCCCGAACATCAACCTCGAGGAACTCATCGACCGCAAGGTGATGCGCTTCATGGGCGACGGCGCGGGATATAACTACCTGTCCATGCAGCAGGCCATTGCCGACAGCGGCCTTTCTGAATCCGACGTGTCGAACGAACGCACCGGCCTGATCATGGGCTCGGGCGGTCCCTCGACCAAGAACCTGCTTGAATCCTTCGACGTGGCGCGCGAGAAGGGCGCCAAGCGCATCGGGCCTTACCGCGTGACGCAGTGCATGTCCTCCACCAACTCGGCCTGCCTTGCGACGCCGTTTAAAATCAAAGGTTACAACTATTCCATCACCTCCGCCTGCGCGACATCGGCGCATTGCATCGGCAACGGCGCGGAACTCATCCAGTGGGGCAAGCAGGACATCGTCTTCGCCGGCGGCGGCGAGGAGCTGGACTGGTCGCTGACCGTGCTGTTCGACGCCATGGGCGCACTGTCGAGCAAATACAACCATGAACCCACCAAGGCTTCCCGCGCCTATGACAGCAACCGCGACGGTTTCGTGATTGCGGGCGGCGGCGGCGTGGTGGTGCTGGAAGAATACGAGCATGCCAAGGCGCGCGGCGCGAAAATCTACGCGGAAGTCACCGGTTACGGCGCGACCTCCGACGGCTACGACATGGTCGCGCCTTCGGGCGAGGGCGCGATGCGCTGCATGAAGCAGGCGCTCTCCACCGTCAAAGGGCCCATCGACTACATCAACACGCATGGCACCTCGACCCCCGTCGGCGACGGCGCTGAGCTGAAGGCCATGAAGGAAGTCTTCGGCGACAAGGTGCCGAACTTCTCCTCCACTAAATCACTCACCGGCCACTCGCTGGGGGCAACGGGCGTGCAGGAAGCGATTTACTGCCTGCTGATGATGCAGAACAATTTCATCTGCGCCTCGGCCAACGTCGAAACCGTCGATCCTGAAGCGGCAGGCCTGCCGCTAGTGACAAAGCGGATGGACGGCGTGAACCTGAAAAACGTGCTCTCCAACTCTTTCGGCTTCGGCGGCACGAACTGCACGCTCGCGCTCTCGAAAGTGGAGGGCTAAGCCATGCAGGATATCATGAAAGGCAAACGCGGTCTGGTTATGGGGGTGGCGAACGACCACTCCATCGCCTGGGGCATCGCCCAGACGCTGCACAAGCACGGCGCCGAAATGGCCTTCACCTACCAGGATGAAGCCTTCGGAAAAAGATTACGCCCGCTGGCGGAGAGCATCGGCGCGAAAACCGTCATGCAATGCGACGCCGCGAAGGAAGACGACCTCGACCGCGTCTTCGCCGACCTGAAAAAGCAATGGGGCAGCATCGACTTCCTCGTCCATGCCATCGCGTTTTCGGACAAGAACGAGCTGAAGGGCCATTACGTCGACACGACGCTGGCGAACTTCCTGACCTCCATGCATGTGTCCTGCTATTCCTTCACCTCCGTCGCGCGCCGCGCGAAGGATTTGATGACGAATGGCGGCAGCATGATCACGCTCAGCTACCTCGGCTCGGAGCGCGTCATGCCCAACTATAACGTCATGGGCGTGGCCAAGGCCGCGCTGGAGGCCTCGGTGCGATATATGGCCGCCGACCTCGGCCCCAAGAACATCCGCGTCAACTCGATCTCGGCGGGCCCCATGCGCACGCTGGCGGGCGCTGTCATCGGCAACGCGCGCCATACGTTCAAGTTCACGACCAAGGCCTCGCCGCTCGGCCGCCCCGTGACGCTGGAGGAACTGGGCAATACCGCGCTCTATTTCCTCTCCGACCTGTCGTCCGCTGTCACGGGCGAAAACCATTACGTCGATTGCGGCTTCAACGTCATCGGCATGCCCCGCAAGGAAACCTTCGACGAGATCGCCGCCGGCAATGGCACCGGAAATGGCGGGGAATAAGCAGCCGCCGCGCCCGTCCCACCTGCACGACCCCGCGTCGGGCATCCAGATGGACAAAAACCGCTGGACCAAAGACCAGCTGCCGCATGATGTCTGTGCGGTGCTGGTGGCGGGGGTGACGACTTCGGCTGCCGCTTCGGCCGTCTTTCACCTGACGACCAAATCGGATATCTGGATCATCCCGTTCTTCCTGTCGCTGCTGCCGAACCTGCTGCTGCTGGGGCTTGCCGCCATGCTCAACGCACGCGGCAACCGCTGGTCGGAATACAACCGCCGCCGCATCGAGCGCGGCATCGCGCATGGCATCACCCTTTACATCGTCTGCCTGGCGCTGCTGCTGGCGTTCTACGGCTGGTATGCGGCGGCATACTTTAGTTCCGCGGCTTTTGTGGCGGTCATCAATTCGCTCTGGCTGGTGCCCATCAGCCTTGTCTTCGGCGTCGTGGCCATACAGCTGATGTGCCGGTTGCGCACCATGGGCGGTATGCTGCCCGTGCTGACGGTGGCGGTGCTATTCGGCTGCCTCGTACTGGGGCACAAATACGCCTTCGACGACATCCAGTCGGTTTTCAAGAGCATGCGCCGCATCATGTCGAACCCGATGGCGTGGCGTGACACGATGGATATAGGGATGCCATGACAGCAAAACACAAAGCACAGGATGCCGACATCACCCCGACACGGCTCGAGGCCTTCTCGGATGGCGTCATCGCCATCATCATTACAATCATGGTGCTGGAGCTGAAGGTGCCGCAGGAGGAGACGCTCGACGCGCTGCTGGGGCAATGGCACCTGTTCGTCAGTTACCTGCTGAGCTTTATCCTCGTCGCCGAATACTGGCTGAACCACCATATGCTGTTCCATATGGTGAAAAGGGTGGACAACCGGCTGCTCTGGGCGAACCTTGTGCTGCTGTTCTGCACCTCGCTTATCCCGTTCTTTACGGGTTATATGGCGGAAAACCATATCAGCCCCTTTACCGTCGCGGCATATTCCTTCTGGTCCTTCGTCTGTGCGGCGGCGTTTTTGCTGCTGGTGACCTCTGTCTTCCGCCATGTCGACCTCAGCCACGAGGAAAAGCGCTGCATGCGCCGTGCCGCGGTGTTCAAGGTGCTGGTGGCGATGGTGCTCTACCTTTCGGCGGGGGCGCTGGTCTTCGCCAACCCCTATGCGGCGCTGCTGCTGAACTTTGCGGTGGCGGCGATGTATTTCCTTCCCAATACCTGGCTTGAAAAGAAAAGGTGAAAAAATGCCCTTCATGATTTTGGCCCATGATTACCCAGACGCGCTCGCGAAACGCATGGAGGCGCGTCCGCGCCACATGGAGCTGTGCGAGAAGATGAAAAAGGCGGGCACCATGACCTATGGCGTCGCCCTGACGGACGAGGAGGGGCACATGCGCGGCTCCATGCTCGTCATCGACCTGCCGACCCGCGCCGATATCGACGCCTATCTGGCGGACGAGCCCTATGTGGTAAGCGGAGTCTGGGAAAAGATCTACGTCACCAGCTGCAAGGTCGGCCCCAGTTTTGCAATTCCCAAGGCGGCGTAGCTGCGTGTACGTGCGGGCCTGATACTACCTCGAGTTGCCAAATTTCCTGTTTGCGGTTACGATTTCGGGATGAAAAAAAGCCGGGGGAATTATGTCTACTAAAGTTCTTGTCATCGACGACGACACCATCGTGCGCCGCCTTGTCTGCTCCGCGCTCAAGAAGATGGAATATACGGCTTTCGAGGCCTGCACCGGCCAGACCGGCATCATGGAATTCGACAAGGTGAAACCCGACCTCGTGATCACCGACGTGATGATGCCTGACAAGAACGGCCTTGAAACCATCGCCGCGCTGCGCGCCAAGCGCCCGGATTTGAAAATCATCGCCATGTCGGGCGGCGGGTCTGTCGGCGGGCAGGATTTCCTCACCGTAGCAAAAGACCTCGGCGCCGCGGCCACGCTCAAAAAGCCCTTCGAGGTCGAAGACCTCAAGGCTGCGCTCGACAAAGCGGGCGTTTAAGCGCTTCTTACCACTTCGCCAAACGACGCAAGGATCTTTTCAGAGGCCTTGTTAACGTACCAGTCGCCCTCGGGGTGCCACTGGGTGCCCAGCACGAACCTGCGGCCGGGGACAGACACGGCCTCGATGATGCCGTCTTCCGCCACCGCCTCGATATGCAGATGGCTGCCGAGTTTGTCGATGCCCTGCTGGTGCAGGGTGTTGACGGTGAATTCGGGCGGAAGGCCAATCCTCTCGAACATGCCGCCCTTGTTGGTTTCAACCTTGTGGGCCTGCAGTTCGTAGATGTCTTTCAACGGCATGTCCTTGGCGGCGCGGTGGTCGCGCTTGCCGGGTAGTTCATGCACTTTCTGGTGCAGCGTGCCGCCCATGGCGACGTTGAGTTCCTGGAACCCGCGGCAGATCGCCATCACGGGCATGTCGATGTCGATTGCCTGCTTGATCAGCGGCAGGACGGTCGTATCGCGCGCGATGTCGAGTTCCTTGTCCGGGAATTCCTGCTTCGCGCCATAGCAGGCGGGCGCGACGTTCGAGGGCGAACCCGTCAGCATGATGCCGTCGATGGTGCCGGCAATGTCGGAGAGGTTAATCTGCTCGCCGACGGGCAGCATCATCGGGATGCCGCCGATAACTTCGCGCACTGCGCGCACATAGGTGTCGCGGATAGCATGGGCGGGAAGGCCGGTGTAGTCGATGACGTTACCGGGGATCAGGATGATGGGGCGCTTGGCCATGTTTATTTTGCTTTCTCGTAAATCACAAAGAACTTGCGCAGCGGCGTGACGGCTTCCCAGGTGCCCTTGTAACCGGAGGGGATAAGGAAGCTGGCCGGAGCGTTGATTTCCTGGGTCTCGCCTTTGTCATTCGTCATGCGCAGGCGGCCCTCGATCAGCGTACAGAATTCGTCTTCGCTGTAGCTGACGTTCCATTTGCCGGCGCTACATTCATAGATGCCGGTGTGGAATTCGTCCGATTTGGAGGAGTAGAGGGTTTTATAGGCGCGCGTGGGTTGCCCCGAGACGATGCGCTCCTGTTCCACCGCTTCCCAGGAAGCGTCCTGCAAAGGTTTGGTGGGGAAGTCGATAATTTTCATAAGTCGTAGGCCCTATTTTTTCTTATCCTACAGCAGCCTTATGGGGAATTGCCAGCAGCTTTTGCGGCGTATTCGGCGGCTTTTGCATCGTCCTTATCAGTGCCGAGGCCATCCTTATATATAGTCGCCAGCCGCTCGAAGGCGTGAAGGTCGCCCTTGGCGGCTGCGCGTTCGTAATAGCCGCGCGCGGCAGGGTAGTTTTTCGGCGCGCCGTCGCCGTCAAAGAACACATCGCCCGCCTTCGACAGGTAACGCGGGTGGGGCGAGGGGCCTTTCACGATCTCGAGCAGCCAGTTCAGCGCCTCGCGCTTGTTGGGCTTGAACGTGCCGCGCCCGTTCGCCAGCGCTTCGTACAGCGTGCCCTGCGCCTGCCCGTAACCGGCTTTCGCCGATTTCTTCAGCCAGCTTTGTGCTTCCTTCGGCTGTTCCTCCTCCAGCTGTTTGAAGAGGTCGTACATCGCGACGTTATGCCCGCCTTTGGCCGCAATGCGCAGCCAGGCAAGGCCGCGCGCGCGGTCAGGCGGGCGCAGGGTGTTCAGGTAGAAGTTGCCAAGGCGGAAGCGCGCGTCGCCCGCGTCCTGCATCGCCGCCTTGTAGAACCATTTCTCCGCCTGCACGTAGTCGACCTGGCCCGTGAAGTGCTTTTCGGCGAAGAGGAAACCCAGCCGCAGCTGTGAGGGGCCATGGCCCTGTTCGGCGGCTTTCAAGTACCACTTCTTGGCCTCCGCATAGTCGATAGGCACCCCGTCGCCCGAGAAATAGGTATCCCCAAGGGCGTATTCGGCCATCATCTCGCCCTGGTCGGCCGCCTTGCGGTACCACTCGACGGCCTGCAGCTTGGCATCTTTCAGGTCGCAGAGGCCGGCATCGAGCATCCGCGCATGGGCGAGCTGCGCCGCGGGCTCCGTCGTGACCGGCGCCTTGGCCGCGCAGTCGGGCATCGCCCCCCATGCAGGGGATGCGAGTGCGGTGAAGAGCATCAGCGTGACGGCAAGATGACGTGTCATGACGTCAAAGATAGGGGGGAAGCGTGTCACATGTCCAGACGGGAGGATTTTTACCGATTTTTCACTTTTGGGGATGAAATTGACACCGTTGAGTCTGTTTTTGATGTCATCACACGCACGAGTCGCTGAAGTGATTCGCGCGCATGATCATCCCGCACAACACCCGCGCGAAAGTTTTTGCAGAGGCGCGCGCGAATGTAGAACGCTTGTTCATCATCACGCATCACGCAGATGAGCGATGCGCAAACCGGTGTGAAAAGTTTCGGCTAGAGGGTGGAAGAAACGGGATTTTTTCGGGCGGTTGTGGTGGGCGTCAGGTTGCGAAAAACACTTATATATATGTGAGGCGAAAAATGCAGGTTGTTAAATAAAGACGGGGGTTTCTTGCATATTTGAAAAAGGCGTTTCGGGTATCCCTGAAAAGGCGAAGGGCGCCCCTTGCGGGTCGCCCTCCACTTTAGGCAAAGTAGCTCCAAGAGCTTACTTCTTTTTGCCTTTTTTCTTCGCGACTTTTTTCTTCGCGGGTTTTTTAGCTTTCGCTTTCTTTTTCGTAGCCATTGTTTTCTTCCCTATTTGTAGAGGTTGAACAAACTAGAAAAACTCGAGTTGCCTCTCATCTCTCTAATCATAATTATATTTTAGAACGTGATTCTCACCTTTGTCAAAAGAATATTCATGTGAAGAGGCCCGGAGTCACCTCCGGGCCTCTCGTCAGTCGTGTGATCATCATCGCGTGATGATGATCATGTCATCATTCTTCTACTGCTTCACCGTGATCGCGCACATCACCGGTCTTCGCCTTGATTTCATCTTCGGTGTGGCCCTTGTCGCCCATGCATTTCTTGAACGACGATGCTTTCTCTTCTTCCGAAGGCGCTGCGCCGCCCTCTTCGCGCGGCTTAGCGGCCTTGATGTCGCATTCCGCGCGGTCGGTTTCGAAGGTGTCGGCGGGCACGTCGGCGGCGGCCGCTTCGTCGGCTTCCGCTTCACCGTCCGAGGGGTCGGCGACGGCGGGTGCGGGGACGCTGTTGGCGGCTGCGGCGGGCATCACTTTATCGGCGGATTTGTCTTCGGCCTGTGCGAGGTACGAAACGCTGCCGAAGGCGATGACGCCCAGCAGCGCTGCGATCACAAAGTAGTTTTTCATGGCTGTGCTCCGGTGTTTGGGATGTTGTTATTTCATGCGGCGCATGTCTTGCGCCTGCACAACAAATCTGCGCCTTTGCAGCGCTGAAAACAAGCGCGGGCAGCGCGATTCGCGCATGTTGTGGCGCAAATATGACAGGGTAAAACGGCTTACTGGCCGTTGCTGTTTTCAATCTCTTCTGAGGTGTAGCCCATGCTCGACATGCAGTCCATGTACTGGCCGTCGCGCATTTCCTGGCTGCGGTTGTCTTTCACGCCGTTGCCGCGGATTTTGCCGTAAGCGATGGTGCGGCAGACGGCTTTGTCGCGCTTCGCCTGCTCGGCATTCGGCTCGCCGGTGTCTTCGGCAGGGACTTCTGCTTCCGGGACGGCGCCGGCGGGGTCGGGGGTGGCGTCGACAGGGGTTTCCGGTGCCGTTACGGTGACGGTGCCGCCGCCGTTGTCGCCTGCGTCACCCTCCTGCGCATGCGCCAGCAGCGAGATGCTGCCGAAAGCAAAGACGCCCATCAGGGCTGCAAGGATGAAATAGGTTCTCATGACGTGGCACTCCCTCTGTCCTGTTGTGATCAAACACGGCTTGAAGGAACAGCGCAAGGTGCAAGAGGTGCAAAATTGGCACAATCATCCGCTTTCACATGCGCGAATTACATAAACACAAAATATGAGGTGTTGTGTTACCGCTTCTTGCGCGGTGCTGCTTGCTTCGCAACAGGGCAGAGGTTGTAGAGCGCGGGATATTCATCGCCTTTGAGCCGCTTGTCGAGTTCGGGTGCGTAGAGCCTGTCTTTTATCTCCTGGCACTTCCCATTCACGCGCAGGCCATAGTCTGCGAGCGCTTTCTCCGCCCCTTTCTGCCGCCGCGCGGGGTAGAAGATCATCAAAGGGCCTTCGTGCGCGTCTAGCTTGGCCTGTATCAGCTTGTTGATGCCGATGCCCTTGTCCGAATGGAATGCGCGGCTGTGGATGCGCAGAAAGGGCGTTTCGGGCGGGAATTGCGGCAGCAGGAAGGCATAGGCGTCTTCCGAGGCCATCAGCACCATGGTGGAGGGCTTCATCACGGGCGGCGTGATATCGGCCACCGCGCTTGTCCAGCCGTCCCTGCGGCCCCAGTCGCCCGGCTGGATGGCTAGCGCGAGCGCCGCCAGCAGCGCGGCCGCGAATGTGGCGCGTGTCTTGCGTTCCACAGGCAGCAGGTCGATGCAGAAGACGATCAGCAGCGGCGCCAGCATCTCGATAGGCAGGATGTAACGGTAGACGGCCTGCAGCGATACCCAGGCGACATAGGCGGCAGACGTCATCCACAGCAGGAAGGCCGCGGGCCTGTCGGCGGATATCTGCCCGCCCTTGCCGCGGCGGCCCGAGACCAGTACGCCCGTCACAGCAACCCATATCAGCGTGTAGAGCGCAGGCACACGCCAGTCGCGCCACGGTATCTCGTTCACGAGGTAGGGGTCGACCGCCATGCGGTAGGGCACTGCCCAGCGCCAGCCGGGCGGCACATAGAAGTCCTTGAAGTTCTGCGGCGGCGCCAGTGGCGACTGGAAGAACTTGTTGAAGTAGGGGAAGGTAGGGCTGTCGAAATGGGCGAAGAGGTACCAAGCCCAGTGCCCGAAGCCCGCCACAAAGCCCAGCATGATGCCGCAACCGAGGAAGAAGGCCAGCCAGAAGCCGCGTTTCAGGTTCTGCGGCGCCACCAGCATCGCAAAGCACAATCCTATGCAGAAGCTGGCCGTGGTGAGCTTCAGCCCTGCCGCCAGCCCCGCGGGGATACCGAAGAAGAAGACGAGGTGCGCGATATCCTTGAGCGGCGCTGTGCGCAGGCGTTCGAAGTTCACCAGCACAAGCAAAGCCGAGAGGAAGATGCCGAGGCTCGTCACATTGTCATAGAAAAGGGTGCCGATCTCGGAGATACCCATGCCGCCGAAGAAGCCCAGCAGCGCGAGCGCCGCTGCCGCCAGCACCTTGCGCTTCGCGTCCTGTATGTCGAGCGAAAGATGCGCCAGCAGGAACAGCAGGGTGATGTTGAGGCCTTGCACACACGAGAGGATGAAGAAGGCGAGCTGCAGGGGCAGCGCTGTCGCCAGAAGGTAGAAGGGGATGTCGAGCGTGGGGTTGTGGAAGAACTGCCCCTGTGAGGGGAGGAAGTCGATGCCGCTGGCATAGCGCCCCGTCCAGAGCGCCCAGGCGTTGTACCAATGATAGTTCCGCAGGTCCCAGTTCGCATCCTGCCCCAGCCACATCGACAACACACCCGTGAAGAGCGGCGCGAGCGTGATAAATCCCAGCGCAAGGCGGCGCGCAGGCGTGCCTTTGGGCGGAAGAACAGCGGACGTGGATGCGGGAGCCGTCATGCCCCTATGATAATGCGTTATCTTCAGGGTTTATAGGGTTCTTCGGGCGGTGCCGGAAGAGTTGAAGGCGACGTGGAGCGTCTTCGAGGCTCATCTATGTTTCTGGAAGGAGTTGCTCGCGCGGATGAGGGCAAACGGCCTGATGTTTTGGAAACAGCGCGTGCAGCGGGTTTGGCCTGTGCGCCCAGACCGCCAGCTGACCTGCCCGGCTGTAAGGGCTTTACCGGGCGCTCGGCTGTTTTCTTCAAGGTGTCCAGTATCGTCTTGCCTTTGAAAGACATGGCGGGCACGTAAAGGTCACCTGCAGCGCCGGGCAAACCCTTAAATGACATTTCTGGAACATAAAGGTCTCCGATCGCACCCGGCAGCCCCTTGAAAGACATTTCGGGCACGAAGAGATCACCCACGGCACCCTGCTTGCCCTTGAAGGAAAGCATGGGAACGTAAAGATCGCCCGCAGCGCCTGGCAGCCCTTTGAAAGACATCTTCGGCACATAGAGGTTCAGGTTTTGCGCTTTCCCCAATTTCTGAACAGCCGGGACAGTCACTGTCATATCATTCAACCCCGCCGCAACGGCAGGGAGTGAAAACGCCAGCAAGAGCCAGAGTATGGCTGCGGTGCGCATGTGTTGTTTCAGAAATCACCCTTCACGAAGTAATTTCCTGAGCCTTGTGCCCATGCCGGCGTGCCGCCCGCAGGAGAAGTCTGCGAACCGGTGCTGAGGAAGTTGAGCTGGCAGGCGTAACTTTTGTCTCCGTTCGCGTATATCGGGGCGGTGTCCTGGCGGAACATGCTTATTTTCTGAGAGTTGATGACCATCTTTTTGCGATTGTCGCCTCCCACGGTGTAGTTGGCGATATCGGCATGTCCCGAACGTTGCCAGAGTTTGGGGTCGTTCATGTTGGATTTGCTGATGCTGTCCGAGGAGTTGGTATAGGTGTAGCAATGCACGCTGATAGCCTTGACGTCTTCCGACACATCTTCGAGCGTAATCTTGCCAATCGAGAGGGTGACGTAGTCGCTTTTATCGAGCCCCTGTGCGAAAGCCGGGGCGAATCCGAAGGCCATAAAAAGAACAAGCGCAATGAAACGCATCTGGTATCTCCTGTTTTAAAAGATACGCGTTTTTAACAGGCGGGCGGGCGGCGGTAAAGGGCTAGCAAACAGGGGCCGCGAGGCGGGTAATTGGGAACAGCCCCCCCCTCGGCCCCTGTCCGCCTGATCCGGGGCCGTTTACGCCCCCGGAAAGCTGGGATGCGCCTCCGTGGTCTTGCGCTTCCAGTTGTCTTCGTCCTGTATCAGGCCCATCTCCTTTGCGGCGAGGTGCAGCAGCTGCGCCTTTTCCGCCAGCTGTTCGACCGAGAAGATTTCGCCGCGGTCGCGGATGGCGGCCGTTTCGATCAGCTTGAGCTTCAGGTAGGCCTGCTCGTCTTTATTAAATGGCGGCACGGCATCCATGCCGGTGCTGGCCTTGAACAGCGCTTCGGCATAAGAAAGCGGATTGCCCTCCTGCACGACCATGCGCGCAGATACATTGAAGCAGAACGCGAGGCGTTTGGCTTCGTCACGGACGTTTTCGCTGTTGAAAAATTCGACCTTTTCTACCATGGCCAGTACTCCTTGTTGGTGTTCTGGCCGGATAATAGGAGCAAACGTGCTTCGCTCTTTGACTTAAGTCAAATCACCTAAAAAAGCACGCCGCTTTGTTAAGGCATTATATGCAGATATATTAGCTACTTACAGATGGAAGTTTTTTCAGCTGGAGGGGACGGACGATGGTGATACCCTGCGGCTTCTCCACAGATGCGGATGGTGCTACAGCGGCTTTTTTCCGAGGTTTCCTGATCTGCTTTTGCATTTTTGCGAGTTCTGCGTCGCTGGCGTAGTCGGTGATCATATCTGCAATACGCCCGGACAATTCTTCAACGGTTACGCTGCGCTTATAACCCCTGCTCTGCGGATCGATTGAACGGCCCCAGTTTTGTATATAAAGCTCTTGCTGCCTGGTAGTTGCCGTTATCCAGTAATCATATCCCCGGAGGCTGACGGCGGCCGTACCATAAGTGTCCCGATAGCCGGGCTTTATCTCCAGACAGGTTTCGCCTGTTTTCTCATCCGAGGTGATTTTTGCGGTCAGGCCACCGTTTTCTCCAAACACGCCTGTAACCAAAGAACGCAGGGACGGGAAAGTTTCCTGGGTGATTTTCTTTTGGAACGCGGCGGTCGCGGCTGCTTTTTCCGCTGCTTCGCGCTGCGCTTTTCTTGCTTCTGCTGCTTCCCGCTTGTTGTTTTCCTTCAGAGCCCGTTTTGCTTCGCGGCGGCGCGTTTGTTCGCGGACGGCAGCTTCGTAAAAGGTGTCGGCGAGCGAGGGGGCAATATTGGCTTTTCTGCTGGGCATGTGCTGCAGTCCCTGAAGAGTTGTTTCGCGGGACTATAGCACCAAAAAAACAGGTTATGCAAAATATAAAATAGTTCAAATGAATCAAGTTTTTAAATGGCAAACGTGCCCAAACCGGATCAGGGAAATTGCAGAAATGTTCTTGATGAATTTTTGAACCCGGCAGCTTCACGGCATAGCGGCATATATATGCGTGCGCTTCAAATGCCTGCGATTGGCGTCTTAGTGGTGATCCCGGTGGGATTTGAACCCACGACCCTCTGATTAAAAGTCAGATGCTCTACCGCTGAGCTACGGAATCACGGTACTAAGAGACTGAGATATATAGGAGATATATCGTGTCAGCGTCAAGGTTATACGCGCATTTACCTTATTTGTAAAACTAAAAAACGGGTTTTTAGATAAACAAGGTAATTCAATACCTTATTTCTGTTTGAACCGCTTTTTGAGGGCCGAAACGACGTTCGGGGTGCAGAAATGGCGCACATTTCCGCCCAGCCGTGCGATTTCCTTCACGAAACGTGACGAAATCAGCTGGTGCTTGTCCTGCGCCATGAAGAAGACAGTTTCGATGTCGTCGTTCAGGTAGGCGTTCATGCCCGCCATCTGGAATTCGTATTCAAAGTCGGATACAGCGCGCAGGCCGCGGACGATGACACGGCCGTTTTTCTTCTTCACGAAGTCCATCAGCAGCTCGTTGAAGGAAATAACCTCCCACGACGTGCCCGCGATCTTCTTGTTGTTCTTCATATCGGTTTTGGCAAGCGCGATGCGCTCCGCCACCGAGAACAACGGTCCCTTGCCGGGGTTTTCCGCCACCGCCACCACTAGATGGTCGACTACCTTCATCGCGCGTTCCACGATATCGAGGTGGCCGAGCGTGATGGGATCGAAAGTGCCGGGGTAGATGCCGATAAGCTTGCCCCTGTTGCTGCCCTTTTTCGCCACGGGTTACTCCTCCCCCGCCACTTCGCGGATGATGGCGGCGGAGACGACTTCTTCGTTGTCGCCTTCGATGCGGAACAGCGTAACACCTTGGCTCTGGCGGCCGACGAAGCGGACGTCTTCGACCGGCATGCGGATGATCTGGCCGCCGTTGGTGACCAGCATCGCCTCGTCATTGTCATGCACGTTGAAGGAGCCGACGATTTCGCCGTTTTTCTTCGACAGTTTCATGTTCCAGATGCCCGAGCCGCCGCGGTTGGTGGCGCGGTATTCGTAGGTCGAGGTACGCTTGCCGAAGCCTTTCGATGTAACTGCGAGCAGGAACTCCTCGTATTTCGCCATTTCGGCGAAACGCTCGTCGGTCAGCATCACGTTGCCCGTGGCTGCTTCCTCCTCGTCGCTTTCGACGGTTTCGTCCTCCACCTGGTTGCGCTCTTTCGAGGCGCGTTTCAGGTAGGCGGCGCGTTCGTCCGGCGTTGCCTCGATGCCATGGATGACGGAGATGGAGACCACTTCGTCGCCGTCCATCAGCTTGATGCCGCGGATGCCCGTCGACGCGCGGCTCTTGAAGACCCGCAAATCGGCGACACCGAAGCGGATAGCCTTGCCCTTGCGGGTGGAGAGGACGACGTCGTTCTTGTCGGTACAGGTGCGCACGTCGATCAGGCTCTCGTCGCCTTCCAGCTTCATGGCGATCAGGCCGTTGGCGCGCACGTTCTGGAAGTCTTCCAGGCTGTTGCGGCGCACGGTGCCGTGCGAGGTGGCGAAGATGACGTCGAGCTTGTCCCAGGTCGTTTCGTCCTCAGGGAGAGGCATGACGACCGATATCTTCTCGTCCTGCGCCAGCGGCAGGAGGTTCACGAAGGCCTTGCCCTTGGCTTGCGGCGTGCCGAGCGGCAGGCGGTAGACCTTCAGCTTGTGGCAGATGCCCTTGGTGGTGAAGAACAGGACAGGCGTATGCGTATTGGCGATGAAGAGGTCGGTGACGAAATCCTCGTCCTTCGTAATCATGCCGGTGCGGCCCTTGCCGCCGCGCTTCTGTGCGCGGTAGGTGGAAAGGGGCACGCGCTTGACGTAGCCCGCATGGCTGACCGTCACGACCATGTCCTCTTTCTGGATGAGGTCTTCGAGGTCGGTTTCGTTTTCCAGCGGCATCAGTTCGGTGCGGCGGGGGGTGGCGAAACGTTCTTTAATGTCCACCAGCTCGGCACGCAGCACTTTCAGCAGTTCCTCGCGCGAGGAGAGGATGCGCAGGCATTCTTCGATATACTTGCAGATTTCCTTCAGCTCGTCGCCGATCTTGTCGCGTTCGAGCGCGGTCAGGCGGTGCAGGCGCAGGTCGAGGATTGCCTTGGCCTGTGCGTCCGACATTTTATAGGTATTGTCGTTGGCGACGGCGTATTCGGGGTCGTCGATGAGCTTGATCAGCGGCGCGACCGTGGCGGCGGGCCAGGTGCGGCTTGTCAGCTGCTCGCGCGCGTCGTTCGGGTCTTTCGCCTTGCGGATGATGGCGATGACTTCGTCGATGTTCGCCACCGCCACGGCCAGACCGGCCAACAAATGCGCACGTTCGCGCGCCTTGCCCAGTTCGTAAATCGTGCGCTTGGCAATCACTTCCTCGCGGAACTTCAGGAAGGCGTCCAGCATATCCTTCAGGTTCATCGTCATGGGGCGGCCGTAGTTCAGCGCCAGCATGTTCGCGGGGAAGGAGGTTTGCAGTTCGGTATGTTTTTGCAGCTGTTTCAGCACCACGTCGGGCATGGCGTCGCGTTTCAGCTCGATCACCACGCGCACGCCGTCGCGGTCGGATTCATCGCGCAGGTCGGAAATGCCCTCGATCACCTTGTCGCGGACGCATTCGGCCATTTTTTCGAGCAGTTTCGATTTGTTCACCTGATAGGGGATTTCATGCACGATGATGGCGGTGCGGTCTTTCTTCATCTCCTCGAAAGACGTCTTGGCGCGCATCATGATCGAGCCGCGGCCGTTGTGGTAGGTGCCCATGATGCCGTTGCGGCCGATAATCTGGCCGCCCGTCGGGAAGTCGGGGCCGGGGATGAGGTTGATAAGGTCGTCGATGCTCATGTCCGGCGTGTCGAGCAGCGCAAGGCAGCCGTCCAGCAATTCGCCGAGGTTGTGCGGCGGGATGTTGGTAGCCATGCCGACCGCGATGCCGGCCGCACCATTGGCCAGCAGGTTCGGGAAGCGTGAGGGCAGCACGGTGGGCTCGACCGTGCTTTCGTCGTAGTTCGGCTGGAAATCGACGGTTTCCTTGTCGATGTCTTCCAGCATCGATTCAGCGGTTTTGGCGAGGCGTGCCTCGGTGTAACGCATGGCCGCGGGCGGGTCGCCGTCCATCGAGCCGAAGTTACCCTGGCTGTCCACCAGCATCAGGCGCATCGAGAAATCCTGCGCCATACGCACCATGGCGTCGTAAATCGCGGAGTCGCCGTGCGGGTGGTATTTACCCATGACGTCACCGACGATGCGGGCGGATTTCTTGAAAGGCTTGGTGCTGTCGTAACCGCCTTCACGCATTGCGTAGAGGATGCGGCGGTGCACCGGCTTCAACCCGTCGCGCACGTCGGGGAGCGCGCGGCTCACGATCACGCTCATCGCGTAATCGAGGTACGATTTCTGCATCTCCGCTTCGATAGTGATGGGGGAAATATCGGAGGGTTTCGCGGCTGTGTTGTCGGTCACGTTTCTGGCTCTTTCAGGACTATATGAATCGTCATATTTTTTAGCATTTTTGGCGCGTGGCACAAAGACATAAATAACCCTTAAGTGTTGCCATAACGTGCTGATATAGTCTTGATATGATTGCGAAATTGTGGAAGTTTGAAGCCATGCAAAAACACCCGATCAAAACCATCGTCTGCGCCGCGATTCTTGCCGCCGCGACGCTTGTTTCAATCCCTGCCGCCGCCAGCCGCCCGGGGGGCGGGCCGGAAGGCCCTGCCAGCTGCACCGTGATGGGCAAGATCGTGCGCGTCGATGCCGATAAACGCTCGGCCATCGTCACACTGCTGGAGATTTCCGGCTCGTCGACGCAAATGGGCTGCGTTGAGACCGGCGCGCAGGCGATGGTCGACAAAAAAGCCGAAGTCAACGTGATGGTGGACTCATCCACCCCGCCGCCCGCCGTGGGCGTCGGCGATATCGTGTTTATCGTGGTGGGCGAGGGCGGGGCGCTCAGCTTCCAGACCTTCTTCCAGAGCACCGAGCAGATCGACGAGATCGTGGGGGAGGCGCAGATACACTTCGATAATAAACTCGAGCGCCAGAAATGGCTTTACGCCATCAAATCCTTCATCGGCACGCAGCTGGTGGTGGACGCACTGGTGCAGCGCATCGATCCGGATACCACCAGCAAGGAACGCCGCCTCGGCGCCGCGCTGATGCTGATTATATTGGCGCAGGACAAACAAACCGTGCCGCCCGACGCGCTGCAAACCGCGATGCGTATCGGCCTGATGGAAAGCCGCAAGACGGCCGTCGGCAACAGCATCAGGCTCTTTCCCGCCGACCCCTATCAGGTTGTGAACCAGCTGCAGGTGATGCTGCGCGACAAGGAAGGCGTGCCCGACCCCTTCGCCACCATCGTGGCGCTAGGTGAAATGGGCAGCATCGCGACCCGCGCGCTGGGCGACGTCATCGACCGCATGAACGACGCCAACATCGGCATGGTCCGCGACAAGAAAGAAGAAGCCGACATCTTCCGCGCCGCCGTCGAGAAAATGCACGGCGAAGACGACGCCGCGAAATACTTCCTGAAACGCGCCATGAACAAGGAAATCAAAGACCCCATCGGCCCCCTTGCCGAAGGCATGTGCGCGCTGAAAGGCGACACGACGATGCTCCAAAAAGTGGCCGAGTGGTGTAAGAGCCGCTAGGACTTTCAAGGAATCCCCTGCAAAGCAAAGGATGCGCAGCATCGCCGCCGCGGGTTTCCTGCGACTGCGTGACGCGGCCGAGGCTGTCGTACTGGTATTTGGTGGTGCCGGTGGCGTCGAAGCCGTTGTAGGTGTGGGTTCACATACTGTTGAGGAAAATATTTTCAGAGGGTGCGAATTGGCTCATTGTAGTTTTTCCACAGAGATGGTTTGGATGTCGCCATCAAATGATTCCTTTACACACGCGCTAATCAAGTCGGAAAACTCGTCCATTAATGCTGAACCAGTTTCGTCAAAGTCGTTTTCCGCTTGTAACAAAAGTGCGGAATGCTCCCATTTGCACACGACATTTTGATGCCAAGGTCGGCTTTTGAATTCTTGTGCGATATCAACTGCTGCCTTTGCTCCTTCATGTGGGGGAACGCCTTTGCAAGACAGCGTTATACGGTACGTAATCTTACTCACTCTGTTGCTCCTTGATAGCTTTTACTTTTCCACCCTGCACGTTGCTGCAATTGAGACATTGCGGGAGATAACCTTGTTCACCACCAGGAGGGTTGAGAGCTTTAGGCGGCTGGTGATCTCCTACCCAATTTCCTGATTTAGTTCCGGGGTCTGAAGTTCCACAAGTATGGCATCCATGCTCTTTGCCTTCCTCATTTATTTTTTCTTGCTGTTCCTTATTGGGTCGGGCTCCCGGTCCAGCTGGTACCGGCGTTCCCGCGTAAGGCCCAGGTCCTACTTCTGGTGGGACTACTGGCTTCTCTTCGGGTTCTTCATTATTTAAAATGGAGGGGCATTGTAGCGGATGCGATTGATACCACCATAAAGTTAAAGCCGAGGCTGCCGTAAGTGTAAGGCCAGCTAAACAGACTGGATTGGGGCCCGCAAAGCACGCGAGGTCTAAAGCGTTGCGACCCGTTGGGTCAATCCGCATCACCGGATTTTGCTCAACATAGCCGAAGGTGTTAAGGCCACCGACGAGTCCAATCGGATCACTGCTGATATACCTGCCGATAGCAGGGTTATAGTAACGGTTCCAGTTGTAGAACAGCCCGGATTCGGAGTCGTAGTATTGGCCGGGCATGCGGAGGTTTACGGTGACTGTGGCGGTTGGGGTGCTGGTGCCGAAGGCGTCGTTGTTCCAGCTCCATACTTGGGTGCCTGCGGCGTTGGTGGCGAAGCGCGGGGTGCCGAGGTGGTCGGTGTGGAGGTAGGCTACCGTTTCGGGGCTGCCTGCGGTGACTTGTGCTAGCGGGGTGCCGTTGAGGTAGATGTATTCGCGGACGAGGGCTCCGGCGGTGGTGTACTCGCCGTACAGCAATCCGCCTGCGCCATAGACGTAGTGAGTGGTGGTGCCGCCGGTTACTTTATTGGTGCGCTGGTTGTAGGCGTTGTAGGTGTAGGTCGCCGTCGATGTGCCGCTGATTTTGTATTCCTTCATCAGGCCGGCGTTGCTCCAGACGTAGCCGTTGGTGCCGATGGCGGTGATGTTGCCGGCGGAGTCGTAGGTGTAGCTGGTGCCGCCGACGGCGCTGATTTTGTTGCTGGTGCTGGGCACGGTCGTTGTTGTCGTGCTGCCCTGCACCTTGGTAAGTCGGTTGTCGGTGGCGTCGTAGGTGTAGCTGGTGGCGGCGCCTGCGTTCTCGGCGTTGACGCGGTTGAGGGCGTCGTAGCCGTAGGTGGTGGCGCCAGCCTGCGTCACGTTGCTGTTTTTGTCGGTGGTGTAGGTCCAGTTGGCGATGCCGCCGCTGATGGTGCGGTTGGTGGGGTTGTAGTCGGTGTCGAAGGTGGCCGACAGGGTTTTGCTGTTGCCGTAGGTCAGCGCATTCAACGGGCCGAACGGGAGGTAGGTGATGCTGCTGGCAAGGTTCGTGGCGCTGCCGTTGATCGGGGCGGCGACGTTGCTGACCAGGCCGTTGGCGTTCCTTGTGTAGGTGACGACGCGGCCAGAGGGCATTGTTATCGTCGCGATATTGCCGGCGAGGTCGTAGGTGTAGGACGTTGTGAACGTCAGGGCGCCGCGTGTTTCCTGCGACTGCGTGACGCGGCCGAGGCTGTCGTACTGGTACTTGGTGGTGCCGGTGGCGTCGACGACCTGGCAGAGGTGGCCTTTGTAGGGCGTGCCGCAGCCGCTGCTGGAATCGTAGGTGAGCGTGACGTTCAGGCTCGTCTCGGCGGGATAACTGACGGTCAGCGGCCTGTTCAGCGCGTCATAGGTGAAGTTGGTCACCACGCTCCGCGCATCCGTGCGCTGCGTCACGTTGCCCGCTTTATCAACCACATAGGAGAGCGTGCCGCGGTCCGGGCTGGTCTCGCCCGTCACGTCGCCGAAGGCGTTGTAGGTATAGATGGTTGTGTTGTGGAGCATGCGCTCCGATAAAAATCAATTTGCTTCGATAGATTTAACCATAACTGCCTCACTCCAAATCGTCTAGCTCAGGAAAGTGCTTATATAAGACTTCTAATATATCCATCTGAATTTTTCCAATCGAAAGGCCAACGCCCTTTTTTATTTGTTCATATTCCTCGTATTGGTTATCAATGCTCAGTATAGAAGTAAGCTCAGTGATAGATTTAATAGCCAACTCGTGAATTTTTTTTGCACATTCTATTTTCATTTCATAGTCTCCCCATACATTTTCTATAGCATAGTTCTGGGGACACAATACTTATCTCCTTCAAAAATAATTACGTGATAGATGCTAACATAAAATTTAGCGGAATTAAGTATTCTGTCCCCCCGAATTCTTGCCCCCGAATTCTAAGTATTGTGTCCCCCGAATTCCGTAGCATCGCCGTCGAAGCGCGTCAGCGCTTCGACGTGCTAATTGGTACGTGTCCCTCGAATTCCGTCACCTATTGTCTTGCGTACTTTAATAAGAGATCAATCATCTCATCTACTGTGCTTACTTCCAGCCAAGCATCAATAGGCGGCTTCGCGCCTGTTGCTTTTTCAAGATTAACTATAGCTTCCGTTGCATCATCAGATATGAGGCGCAGATCTTTTATAATTGAGGATTTTCCCTCAATTTGCAGGCCTTTACGGACTTTTTTTGTTAGTTCCGCTATCACCAGTTCTTTAATTTTCTCGCGTTCGCTCATTATAATCCTCCACTAGCAGTGCATGTCGCTGTGCATGTTCCTATACTAGATAAATCATATATCCACAGGCCTCGTACAAAATATCCGTTCGCACGGCCGAAGGCATAAAAAGGATTACTAGTGCCAAGCACTTGGAAAGGAAGTTGGGGAATGCTCATGCCACGCTGTCCTAACAAATATCCGCTATAACTAATAGGATTCGTAATTTTACTTGAGCCAAAAGAAGAAGGGAGACCAAGGGCACTTTTTGGCAACGGGGCGGCAGCTGCGGTACAAACTCCTTGTGCAGTGTTGTAGGTGGTGTTGTTAAACATTTCACTAGCGCAAGATACCATACATTTTTCAACTGTTGTCAACTCGGGTGGTGCAAAGGGGTCGATACCTAATGTTACTGTGGGACTTTCGAGGCCTTTAGGATCAATTTCATTAACTGGGTTAGCGTCGACATAAAGAAATAAATTCAAGCCGCCTTTCAGCCCAATCGGGTCACTGCTGATATACCTGCCGATGGCGGGGTTATAGTAACGGTTCCAGTTATAGAAGAGGCCGCTTTCGGAGTCGTAATACTGCCCTGGCATGCGCAGGTTGACGGTGACTGTGGCGGTTGGGGTGCTGGTGCCGAAGGCGTCGTTGTTCCAGCTCCAGACTTGGGTGCCTGCGCTGTTGGTGGCGAAGCGGGGCGTGCCGAGGTGGTCGGTGTGGAGGTAGGCGACTGTTTCGGGGCTTCCGGCGGTGACCTGCGCCAAGGGTGCGCCGTTCAGGTAGATGTATTCCCTGACCATTGCGCCTGCTGTTGTGTATTCGCCGTAGAGGAGGCCGCCTGCGCCGTAGACGTAGTGGGTGGTGGTGCCGCCGGTTACTTTTTTCGTTCTTTGGTTGTAGGCGTTGTAGGTGTAGGTGGCGGTGCTGGTGCCGCTGATCTTGTATTCTTTCATCAGGCCGGCGTTGCTCCAGACGTAGCCGTTGGTGCCGATGGCGGTGATGTTGCCGGCGGAGTCGTAGGTGTAGCTGGTGCCGCCGACGGCGCTGATTTTGTTGCTGGTGCTGGGCACGGTCGTTGTTGTCGTGCTGCCCTGCACCTTGGTAAGTCGGTTGTCGGTGGCGTCGTAGGTGTAGCTGGTGGCGGCGCCTGCGTTCTCGGCGTTGACGCGGTTGAGGGCGTCGTAGCCGTAGGTGGTGGCGCCAGCCTGCGTCACGTTGCTGTTTTTGTCGGTGGTGTAGGTCCAGTTGGCGATGCCGCCGCTGATGGTGCGGTTGGTGGGGTTGTAGTCGTTGTCGAAGGTGGCCGACAGGGTTTTGCTGTTGCCGTAGGTGAGGGCGTTCAAGGGGCCGAAGGGCAGGTAGGTGATGCTGCTGGCAAGGTTCGTGGCGCTGCCGTTGATGGGGGCGGCGACGTTGCTGACCAGGCCGTTGGCGTTTCTGGTGTAGGTGACGACGCGGCCGCTGGGCAGGGTGATGGTGGCGATGTTTCCGGCGAGGTCGTAGGTGTAGCTGCTCGCCAGCGTCAGCCCGCCGCCGCGGTTTTCCGAGGCGCTCGTCACGCGGCCCAGCACGTCGTAGACGTAGGTGGTGGTGCCCGTGGCGTCGGCGACGGTGCAGAGGCGGCCTTTGTAGGCCGTGCCGCAGCCGCTCGAGGCGTCATAGGTGAGGGTGACGTTCAGCGCGGTCTCGGCGGGGTAGGCCACGGTCAGCGGGCGGTTCAGCGCGTCATAGGTGAAGTTCGTCACCACGCTCCGCGCGTCCGTGCGCTGCGTGACGTTGCCTGCTTTATCAACGGTATAGCTAAGTGTGCCGCGGTCAGGGCTGGTCTCCCCCGTCACGTCGCCGAAGGCGTTGTAGGTATAGGTGGTGGTATGGTTGCGCTGGTCCTTGACCGAGTTCACGTCGTCCAGCCCCGTATAGCCCAGCGTGGTGACGCCGCTTAAGGCATTGGTGGAGGTTTGCAGGCGCTGCAGCGGGTCGTAGGTATAGCCGGTGACATTGGTCTTCGGGTCGGTATAGCTGGTGAGGTTGCTGTTCTTGTCATAGCCGAAGGTCGCCGTCTGCGCAGGCGTCGCGGCGCCGACGGAGGTGAGCAGCCGCATCAGCTCGTCAAAGGTCTGCGTGTGGATGTAGGTCCGCGCAGGGGTGGAATTTTTCACCTCGACCTGCGTCGCATTGCCCGCATTGTTGAGCGTGTAAGTGACGGTATTGTTGAGCGAATCCTTGATGCCCGTGAGCCGCTGCGCATTGTCGTAGCTGTACTCGACGAAGACGCTGTTGGGCAGCGTAACCTTGGTCAGGTTGCCGTTGAAGTCGTAATCGAAGTCATAAACGGCGGCAAGCCCGGTGCCGGAGGCGCGGGTGGCGGTGTCGAGCCATCCGTTGCTGTCATAGGTGATGACGGTGTTGATGCCGTTCGGGTCCTGCACGGTGGTGGGGCGGCCGGCGGAATCGCGCGCGGTGATGCTGGTGACCTGGGAGAGCGCATTGGTGACGGTGGTGAGGTTGTAGTTGCCGTCATAGGCGTAGGAGGTGATGTCGGAGACATCGGTTCTGGGCCCGTCGACCTGCTGCAAACGCCCGAGGATGACGTTGCCGCTGCCGTCGGTGCCGTTGGAATAATAGGAATAGGTGGTGATGCGCGTGGCCGATGTGGCGGTATCGGTCTCCGTCATGGTGACGAGGCGGCCGTAGGTGTCGTAGTCGAAGTCGGTGGTGAGGCCGGGTTCGCTGACGACGTCGGGCAGATTGAAGGTGGCGTCCCAGGTGATGGTGGTGATGCGCTGGTAACCGCTGCTGACGGCTTCGGCTATTTTGGTGACGTTGCTGCGGCTGTCATAGGCATAGCGCGTGACGACGTTCTGCCAGTCGGTCTTGCCGACGATGCGCCCCAGCTTGTCGTAGTTGTAGTATTTGTTGGAGGCCGGGCAGTTGGTGGAGGCGACGCCGTCCAGCTGGATCAGGCGGCGCAGGCCCTGCAGGTTGTAGAAGCGGTAGACGGTATCCTTGGACAGCGGGTTGGTGGCGGTGGAATCGTTGGTGCCATAGGCCACGCTGTAATTGTCGACGCCGCCCGCATGCTGGGTGGAGCTGGCCTTGCCGCCCGCGCCATAGGCGAAGGTGGCGTAGCGCACGCCCTTGGCGTCGGTGATGCCGGTGAGGGCATTCGGATAGGTGCCGTTTTCGTAGTGGTAGACGTTGGTCTTGGTATCCGGGCGCGTGACGGTGGTGAGGTTGCTGCCCGTATAGGAATAGCTGAAGGTGCCGTCGGGCGTGACCAGCGTGGCGAGCTTGCCGCTCGAATACGTCATGCTGATGGAGCGGCCGCTTTCGTTGGTGACGGAGGTAAGCTGGTTCGAGCCGTTATAGGCAAGGTTCAGCGCGATGCCGCCCAGGTATTCGATGCGGGTGAGCAGCTTGGCCGAGTTATATTTTTCGACGGTGCCGTCGTGCAGGGTGTATTTGTACCCGCCGGTGATGGTTTCGAACGTGGCGGTGGTGGAGGGGTTGACAGGCACCCAGACGGAGCCGCTGAGCGTGAAGGAGGTCGTAGCGCCGGAGCCGTCGGTGATGGAGGCGGCGGAGCCCACGACGGAGAGGATGCGGGCGTAGTTGTGGCGCCAGAAGCTGCCGACGGTATTGTCCGTCCAGCTGCTATCGGAGCGGTAGGTGCGTTGGAACAAGAGCCCGTCGGCGTCGTAATCGGTTTCCACCTGCACCTTGTAGCCGATATCGACGTTGATGGGGTTGCCGACGGCCAGCAGGGTGCCGTTGGCGGAGGTGGGGGAGGGCGGATATGTGGGAGAGGTGGCGGGCGAACCACGGGTCCAATTTGACGGATCGAGCAAGGGAAGGGCTTTGGCCTTCTGGTTGGCGGCCGTGGGCGGCACGCGGCAGCCTCGGTCGACTGGCGATTCGGAGGCGGTGGACGGGGGCACCGTCGGCGGGGTGGAGGTGAGGGTGACGGTGTAATCGTCAGGGAGGTAATTGTATTGCGGATAAACGGCGACGGTATAGAGGCCTGTTGCAGCCGGCAAGGGGGTCGGCCCGCCGGAATTGAGGTAGTAGTTCCAGAAGCTGCCGTCGGGCTTCATGAAGTGGATATAGCGGTTATAGGCCGCGCCGGTGGAAGCAATCGTGACATTGGCGCCGCCGGTCGCGTCGAACTGGTAACTGTCGAGGGCATTGACGTTCAGCGTCCCGCTGCGGGTTTGCCCGCTGACAAGGAAGCCCTTCGACACGTCTTCGCCGCCTTGCAGGTAATACATCTCCATGGCGCCGTTGTGCAAATAATTCGTGCCGACGACGACGACGGTGTAGGTGCCGGTGGCGGGCAGGTTGTCGGCATAGCGCGTCGCGCCGTAATCCCAGTAGCTGCCGTCGGGTTTATAGATGACGATGTTGGGGTAATAGGTGGAACCGACAGCCAGCATCATGCCCTTGCCCGCGGCGCCCTCGAACTGGTAGCTGATAAGCCCGTTGACCGGCAGCGTGGCGCTGTAATTCCAGCCGCTTTGCATCACGCCGTTGGAAACCGTGCTGCCGCCCCTGACATAGGAAATGTCATAGGCGCCGCTGCTGGTTGAAGACGCCGCGGCGAGGACGACGGTATAGGTGCCTGTCGCTGGCAGGCTCGTCGTGGAGAAGCCGGCAGCGCCCGACGACCAGTAGCTGCCGTCGGGCTTGTAAAGGAAGACGTTCATCGTGTATGCCGCGGTGACGCGGATATAGAACCCCTGTCCGGCCGTGCCGCTGATGGTATAGCTCTTGAGGCCGTTCTTCGGCATGGTGCTGCTGGCCGTCGCGCCGCTGGTCAGCGCGCCGTCGGACACGCTGTCGTTACCGCGGACGTAATAAAGCGTATAGCTGCTGGTGTTGGAGGGGCTGGGCAGGGAGAGGGTGACGGTGTAAGTGCCCGTCTGCGGAAGGTTCGTGGAGGAGATGCGGTCCGTGCTGCTGCCCAGCGAGGTGCCGTCGGGCTTCGTGACCGAGATCGTCAGCGCGTAACTGGCGGTGCCCGATATCGTGTAGGCCTGCCCCGCCGTCGCGGTGAATGTATAGCTGGGATTCGGGCCGCCCGCAGGGATGGTGCCTGTGGCGGTGCCGCCGCTCGCCAGCGCCGTGGCGAACGCCTGGCTGCTGCACAGCATGAAAAGGGAAAGCACGATCCCGCACAATAAACGCTTCATGAAAATATCTCCCTATTGCCTTTCCCGGCAAAAAGCCGGGTGCCCTTTTAAATGCGCAGGCGAGTGTACCTGCAAATAATGACTATTCTATTAAGGTTTTCTGCCTTTAGGTTAAGCTCCGGCGCACAGGATTGCGCGTTTCCGCAATCTTGTTTCGTTTCGCAATATTATGGCTTTGTCGGGGCGTTAGTGGTTTGTTAAAGGCAATAAACCTATATTCAATCACATCGTTCGTCTTAACATTGTAGCGGCTTTTTGTTTTTACAGGTGTCCCCATGAAAAAATTTATCCCCTGCTCCCTCGCGCTCTCGCTCCTTGCTGCAACCGCCTTTGCCGCCGAAACGCCATATGTGCCCGCAGGCGAAGCAACGCTGAAACAGATCGAGGCGCGTTCGAATCCTTCTGCTGATAACATGAGCCTGCTGGCCGCTCTCGCGGGCAACTGGGTCTACACGGCGCTTGTCTGGGCGAAGCCGGACGCCAAACCGCAGGCAGCCGACGGCAAGGTTGTGAACGAGATCGTGCTCGACAACCGCTTCCTCGCGTCGAACTTTACAGGCTATGTGAACATCGATGGTATCGAAATGCCCTACAAGGGGCAAAGCCTGACCGGCTACGACACGGCAAAGAAATCCTTTACCTCGAACTGGGTCGATACGCTCGGCACCGGCATTAGGGCAGGCATCGGCACTTATAATGAAAAAGAAAAAACCATTACTGAAACCGGTCGCTTCATCAACCCCATCACAGGCGCTGATGAAAATTTCCGTGCCGAAACCCGGCTCACTAGCCCTGAAACCTATGAGCGCACGGTGTTTACAACGGGAAAATCTGGCAAGGAAGCAAAGCTGATGGAGTTCAAATATACAAAGCCTGGGTATGTGAAAGCCGAATAGATTTTTATATGAGTTTGAGCGCCCCTCCCAACACCGCACAAACACCGAGCGTCTCCAGCATATTGCGCTTCAGCCAGAAGGTCATGGCCGCGGCAACGGCCGCGATGCCGAGTGCGTAGAAATCGGGCTGGCCTTTATTGATTGTCACATGCAACCCGAACCAGACGGCAAGGTTCAGGATTACGCCTGTCACAGCTGCTGTAATCGCGGATAGCACCGCGCTGACAGCTTTGTTGCCGCGGATGCGTTCGATGTAGGGCGCGCCGGCGAAGATCCAGAGGAAGCAGGGGGCGAAGGTGACCCAGGCGGCGATAACTGCGCCAGCGACGCCTGCCAGCATCCCGCCCTGCTTGTATGCCGCCATGAAGCCGACATATTCCAGCACGAGTATCAGCGGGCCCGGCGTGGTTTCGGCGAGGCCGAGGCCGTTCATCATGTCTTCGGCCGACAGCCATTTGAAGTTCTGCACGGCTTCCTGCGCGACATAGGTAAGCGCGGCATAAGCGCCGCCGAAGGTGACGACCGCCATTTTGCTGAGGAATACTGCCAGCTGTGCAAGGACGCTATCGGCATTCCAGACGAAAAGACCGGCCACGGGCAGCAGCCATATCGCCAGCCAGGCAAGGATGGTCAGCATATCGCGGCGCCTGTCGGGCACAGTATGGGCGAGCAATCCGGCCGCGGCCATTTTGTCGACAACGCTTTTAGCCTTATCTTCTTTAATGTCCTTTTGCTTTTGCGCGAACAGTTGCGGCGCGAAGCGGTTACCGGCAAGCCCCGCTGCTGCGGCCGCGACGATGACAAGCGGGAAGGGGATATGCAGGAAGAAAATCGCGATGAAGGACAGTGCAGCCAGCGCGACCAGCATCGCGTTATGCAGCGCGCGTTTGCCGATGCGCAGGAGCGCTTCGATAACAATCACCAGCACAGCGCATTTGATGCCGAAGAAAACGGCGCTGACCAGCGGCACGGCATGGAACGCCGCGTAGGTGGCCGAGAGCGCGAGCATCACAAGAAAACCGGGCAGCACAAAGAGCAGTCCCGCGACAACACCGCCCCATGTCTTGTGCAGCAGCCATCCGATGTATGTCGCCAGCTGCATCGCCTCTGGCCCGGGCAGCAGCATGCAGTAATTCAACGCATGCATGAAACGCTTCTCGTCGACCCAGTGTTTTTCCTCGACGAGGACTTTGTGCATGAGCGCGATCTGCCCTGCGGGACCGCCGAAGCTGAAAATCCCGATTCTGAACCATGTGGATAAGGCGTCGCGGCGTGAAATCATCGCCCTGATATAGCACGTATTTCAGGCGGTGGCGGGCAGAATCGGTGGGGTACAATGGGAACACATTGAAATAAAATGAGCATAAACCAAACATATGAATTTATTGTTAAATTCGGGATGCATTTGACAGCAATCTTTACCCTGTTAGCCTGAAGATAAGGAACAAACGAGACGAGGTACGAGACTAGAAAATGACCAAGCAGAAACTGAAATTCAAAATCGAAGGAGGCCTGCAAAAATTAGCTGATTTCTATTCTGCAACCGATAAAGACACCCACGCACACGACACTTACTGGCACAATCCCGGCGCGCTTCTGGAGGCTCTCGCCGTCGCACCCGCCAAGGAAATACGGATTTCTACAGGCTACAAAAAACTTGCTGAGACTGCCCCCACGATCGATTTCGATAAATGGACTGGTACTTTTGACAGCGGCATGACGGACGGCGTAACGGCGGCTCCCCCCGGCACAGCCTACGCCTCCCTCATGCAGGCTGTCGACCCCGCGCAGCACTGCGGAAAAATTAGCGAAGATTTCGACAACGCCATCACCGTCACCTCCGTCGCGGTTGTCGTTGTGGTCGTGACCGTCACGGTTGTGAGCGGCCGCGCAGATTACAATAAAGAAACGCCGGCGCGCCTGCCGGTCCCTAATTCTCCCAAATTTATGGCCCCGAATTTTGCCGCCGAAATGTCGCGCACCGCGCAGGCAGTGGCAGAGCAGATCGGCTGGTTCTCTTAAACGAAACACACCCACGGTCATCGCGCGAGAAGGAAGGAGCTGCTTTCATCAGAAGGGCGCGATGACCGGGGCTTATTAAAATTCAACGTCCAGAAAAGGTTTACATGACGAAACAGAAGCTGACATTCAAGGTAGAAAAAGGTCTCGAGAAAATCGCCGGTATTTACGCCGCCGCGGATAAGGACGCAGGCGCAGCGCAGGCTTATTTCGACAACCCCGCCGCCCTGATGGAAGCGCTGCAGGTGGCGCCGCACCGTGAAATCCGCCTTTCTCCCGGATACAAACGTTTGGCGGATGCTTTGTGCTCTTTCGATTTCGATAGTTACCAGGCTGAACTTGCAGACGGGCCCAAGGGCGAATGCGGTCTCAGCCTCCCCATTCTCGACAACATGTGGAAAAAAGTGAGCGGCGTTGATTGCGCCATACACATCGACCGGGAACTGATTGCGGGGCCCATTGTGGCCGTTGCGGTTTCCATGATTACCGTTGCCGTCGCCTTTGTGAACTTGAGCGGCCGCAACGAAGACGAAGTTGGCGACAAGACACCCGTCGCCCCCGCCGTGCGCCGCCCCCGCGTGCCCGGCGGCCCCAAATTCTCTGCAACCAAAGAGGAGTTGCAACACCTGGCGCAGCATGCTCAAATCGTGGCGGACCATATCTGGCTGTCTTAATTTGAGATACACATGGCTGTTTCGCACGACCTGATCAAGCATCGCAACCTGACCTTGATGCTGACCTACCGCTGCAATGCGCAGTGCAGGGAGTGTGGTACGTTTTCCAGCCCACATGATAAAAACGACATCACACTTGAAACCGCCATCAATTCCATCAACTGGGCGCATGAATGCGGCCTGCCTCAGGTGATTTTTACGGGCGGCGAGCCTAGCTTGCGCTGGGATGACCTGGTGAAATGCGTTCGCCACGCAACCTCGCTCGGCATGTCGACGCGCGTCGTTTCGAACGCGCAATGGGCGGTCACGCCCGAAGCCGCCGAGAAAGGCATCCGAGAATTGCAGGAAGCGGGCCTTGGCGAAATTAACTATAGCACCGGCGACGAACACGTGCGCTTTATCCCGCTGCCGCATGTATTGAACGCCATCCGCGCGGCAGTGAAGGCGAAAATGCCTGTCGCCCTGATGTTCGAGCTGCGCGCGAAATCGGTGGTCGATGAAAAACAGCTGGTGGCGGATATAGAGACGCTGGCCTCGCCAGAAGACCTGAAGCAATATTTCACTTTTATCCGCAGCCCCTGGATGCCGATCCGCCCCGACAATATCGAGGAATATCCGGAAGGGTTATACGCCAACAAGACCAACGTCGCGCACCGCACCGGCTGCGAAAGCGTGCTGTCGAACTACGTTGTCCAAGGCAGCGGTAAAATCGCGCCCTGCTGCGGCCTCGGCATGCGCACGGTGCCGGAATTGCAGATCGGCGATGCAATGGAAAACGTCGCCAACCCGCTGGCCAAGGCTATCGAGGAAGGGGAGAGCGACCTGTTCCTCTATGCGCTGCACAAAATAGGCCCCGAGAAAATCGTCGCCTGGGCCGCGCAGAAAGATCCGTCTATCAAGTGGGAAAACATGTATGCCCACCGCTGCCAGGCCTGCATGCGCATCTACCGCGACCCGAAGGTAAAACAGGTCATCATCGACCACATACAGGAGCTGATGGCCGAAATGGTCTATGGCGGAATGGTCTTGCGCCGTTTCGAGCAGATGGCCGCAGAGGCACTCGGCGCCGTAACTGAAAAGCCGGATTTCCGGCACTACGTCTAGGCAATTGCCTTCTTGATTTTAATCGGCTTCATGGCGACAGGCTGTGATGTCGTGATAACGACCGGAACGCTCTGCGCCTGCGGGGTTGCACCGGCAGCAATCGTTTGGTCTTGCGCTGCTGCCGCATCCCACTTCTTGCGCAGGCGGCGGCCCATGAAGCCCAGCACGAGGAGGCCACCCATGGTGGTGCGCTGCGACATCAGGCGCCAGTCGAAGCCATCCTGGGTGCAGTAGAAAATGGCGTCGGCGCTTTTTTCGCCGTGTGTGATGCCCTGAGCCGCGACCTTGGCCTGGCAGACGCGCAAGGCGGGAAGGGCGTCGACATCATTAGAATTCACCTGTTCGCGGTAGCGCCAGAGGTGGCCGGCGGGCGCCTGTGTTTTCAAAAAATCGGCCGCCAGCCTGCTGAATTCGCGCACTGAAATATCCGGGGTATGGATAAGGTGCATTTCGTACTGCCCGGCCGCTTCCTGCAGTTTCTTCTCGGTTTCCTCGGTGGTTGCGCGCAGCCATTTGGCGTCGTAATCGACCTTCAACGCCGGGCCATTCGCGTATTCGCGCAGCCACCACGCGGAGCGCTCGACATCCTTAATGCGTTCTTGCGCGTTTTTGAGCGAGGAGAGCTTGTCGGCCAGCTGATTGACGTTATTGGCTTCTGCTTCAAGGGCCTTGATTTCGGTGTCGTGCCGCGCAGGGTCGGTTATGGCTTCGGCGTGATAGGCGCGCCAGCACATGCCGCCAAGGAACGCGAACAACGCCGCGACCATGCTTTTGCGAAAGCTGTAATCGAGCCAGGGGCGGATTTTTTTCTTTGTCGGCGATAGGGGCTCTGTCATGCGGCAACCTCGAACTAAACGTCCGTGGTTGTTTTGGGAATACGGCGAGGTGACAGGCGAGAAACAAATCCACTTGAATGGAAAACCGCTCTGTCCGCTGAATGTATTCGGCTTGGGAAATACTATATGCTCAGGATGATATTATGTCAAATATAAAGATTGAAATTAATATGTAAATTATGATATAGTAGATACCATCACAGAATTTAGAAGAATATTCAGGGGTTTACATGAAGTTAAGTGGTATTTTCAACCAGCCGGACCGCGCCGAGCAGCTCGATTGCCTTGAACAGGCGCTCCTGGCGCTCGAGGCGCAAAAGCGCCACCTTGATAAAGGCAGCGACCAGATCGCAAAGGCGAATTACGGCCTGATCCAGTCTGCCATGATCCTGAAGCGTGCCGAAGCCTATAACCACGGCCCTCTGTCGAAGGACAGCGTGGGATCAAGCTCGCTCGGCGACCAGCAGAAGAAAGTGAAAGAACTTCGTACCGGCCTCGCGCGCACCATCGCGGCCGATGAAACGGCTGTCGCGACCGCCGTTGCCGCTGTGTTCAAGGGTGGCACCGCGCCGGAAGTGTTCAACAGCAGCGCCGCCGCCAAGCTCGAAAAGCCCGAGGTTATCAACCGCCAGATCGGCGCGATCAATAAGCTCATCGACGACGGCAGCCTCGGCAATACCGTCAAACGGGTTGCGTGGCAGGCGACGCGCCTTTTCACCCATAACTGAGATATCGGGAATTTACTGCCGCTTACAGGCCGGGCGCTTTCGGCTTGGCCGAAGCCGTGACAGTTACCGCCGCCGGAGGCTTCTCGCCGCCTGGCTGTCCTGACACGAATTTGCTGCCGACGGCATAGGCACCTTCGCCAAGCTGGCGGAGGCCGGATTTGTTTACAGCATATTCATCGCCCGCCGTCGCAATGACGACGCCGCGCACCGTTTCACGCGCCGCATCGCCGACGCCGAACCCGACAAGGTTGCCTGCGGCCTCGGCAGCGCCCGCGCCCAGTGCCGCCGTCGCGCGGCCGTATTCGCCGTTGAGGGCATAGGATCCAACTTCCCACAGCACGAAGCCGCCCGTCACGACCGCGCCGATAAGCGGAATGCGCTTGCCGACAAAGCCCAGCGCTTTTGCCACCGGTTTGATGGACGAGGTCAGCTCTGCCGCCGCCTCGTAGGTTTTTGCATTAAGCCCGATTTCCATCGCCGTGCCGGTCGCGGCGGACGCGTAATTGCCGCTCGCCACATCGACCGCGATCTGCGCCTTGCCGGCCGCTCCGCCCAGTTTCGCCTGCGTGCCGCTGTGGCCCTTGGTGGTGGGGGCGTCGGGGGAAGGTGTTTTTACAGTGGGGACATCGACAACCGCCTTGGCTATCACGGGCCTGGATGCCGGCGGTTTTGCGGCTGCTGTAAAGTCGGCCTTGGGCTTCGAGGACGGTTTTGGCAAGGCAGGGTCGTGATCGAATATTTGCGCTTTGAGCGGTTCGGTGCCCCAGTATTGCGCCTCTATGTTGCGCGGGCCGCCGGTGGCGTCCGTGGTGCCATGCGCTGCGATGGCGTCCGCGAACTGCCGCGCGTTCATCACGGTGCCATGCATGGGGCTGATGTCGGGCAGGAATTCGCCGTTGATGCCGGTCGCCTTGGTGTTAAGCACGGTGGTGCGGTAATTGCCCATGCTGTCGTCGAAGGTGATCGAGAATTTGGATAAATCTGCATCCTGCAGCGGCATGACCAGGACTTTGTTGCCGGGCGAGTTCATATTGGCGCGCACGGTTTCGGGGTCTTGCGTCAGGGCGAAGAATACGGGGTTCTGCCTGTCTTTTAACGCATCGGAATTATCGCGCACCCAGCTGTCTGCATCGGCGCGCAATTGATAATATTTCTTCTGGTCGCGGTGGCCGTTTTCATCGGGTTCCTCGATGCCGCGGGTGGGGTGGACTTCCTCCATCTTCGCGATGGCCTCGTCCTTCGGCATATCCATGATGGTACTGAGCGGGTCGAAATCCGCGCTAAAGCCCCGCAGCAGGTACCAGCCCCTCAGCAACGTGCGCGCGGTCGGGGAAGATGGGCTTTCGATAGCCCCCTTCGCGAAATCGCCAAGGTGTTTTACGCCCGCCATGTCCAGTACGTCCGTCACCGGTTTTGGACCGTCGGCGCCAAAGGCTGCGTTTACAACCGCCCTGCGCGCGGCAACATCCTGCCCCTGCAACTGCTCCGCAATACCGAGGCCGATCAACTGGCTGGACGGGCGGTCGTTCAGGCGTTTGACCGCTTTTTCAAGCATGGCGACGGCGTCGGGCCCGCCCTGCATGGCCTTGAACACATCGTTGTATAACGGATTTGTATCCAGTGCGGCTTTCCAGTTCTGTCCCAGACGCGCTTCCATGATGGCGGGGGCATCGGTGGGGTGGCCCTGCGCAATATTGTCAAGCGTGTCCATCGCCGCCTGCGCGACAGGATAGGCTGCGACCTGTTTGGCGATGTCACCCGCGAAGTGCTGTTGCGCGGCCTTGGCGATGGCGGGATCGGGATGGTTGCGCAGGCCCTGAGCCACGATACCTTGCACGATGTAGGCCTGGATTTCTTCCATATGTTTCGGGTTGTCACGGTAGCTGCGTCCGGCTTTCACCTGCGTATCGTCCGCCAGCGCATGACCCAGTTCATGCGCGAGGTAGATGACCGATTTCATGGTGCCGTCGTACTGGAAGTCGATGATTGCGCGGTTGCCACTGTTGTGATCGATCGGGAAATCTTGCCTCAGCGTCTTGACAGCGGGGTGTCCGTCGATGCTCATGGCGTCCTGCGGTGTCAGCCCAGCCGTGCGCACGCGCATCATGACGCCTTTGCCTTCGGGTACTTCACGGACGTTCATGCGCGCGGGATTGTCGAGAATCTCTTTAGCAGATGCCGCAAGGGCGGGATCGAAATCATGCAACGCGCCCAAAATGAGGCTTTTGGCCTTGTCGTAGCCGATTTGCGGGCCGGCAGAACCTGCAGCTGCGTAATCAAGGCCGGGAGCCGCTTGCGCCGCGTTTTTCATCAGTGCATCAACGGCTGAGGCGGGAAGGGCATCATTCCCTTGCGAAAGCAGGGATTGGAAGCGCGCGGGTATTGCGGGGCCGTCCCCGAGCATAAGCCTTGCACGTTGTTGCGTGGCGATAGTGCCTTCGATAACGCGGTCCAGTGTCTGCTGTTCAGCTGTCGTAAAGCTTCCGTAGGCGGTAGCGGGGTTCTGCCAGAGCTTTACAAGTTTGAAGCTCTCGCCCGTATTATCTGCCATATCTGGCAGGCCCTTGGCGTCACCCAGTTGCAGGCGTTCGTCGCCCTGGCTGAGCACACTATCCCATGCTGCTTTTGCCTTTTGCGAGCGTGTGGCGGCGTCCATGCCGTCGTACCTTGCGTCGAATGCGAAGTCGGCCGCGATGTCGAGGTCGCCGATCGTGGGCCGCGCGCTGTTGTCGCGCACTGCGCTGCCGAAAAGGTAAAGGGAATTGATGCGGATGCCATCGATATCGGCGGGCGCGGCATCAAGCCGCTGCTTGACCAGCCTTGCCTGTTCTGCCGCTTCTTCCGGCGTCATGCGCGGCTGGCTGGGCGCGTTTGCGACCTGTCCGGTGAGGTTCGAAAGCGCGGCCTTGCCCGGTTCTACACTGCGGCGGCGCGCGGTTGCATCGTCCTCCAGCCATCCGGCGGCCTGAAGGCTTTCAAAAGACAACGAAGGTTCACGGGCGCGGAAGGGCTCGAGGATGTTGTTGATTTGGGCGGGAGAAAAGCCGCCCGACATTTTACCGGCCTGGTCCCAGAGGGCGCGCGCAACGTCGCGCGTTTCTTCACGCGTCAAAGCTCCCAACGGCTGGATCTCGCTTAAATGGATACCCAAAGCCAACACCCTGAAATACATAATATTTTACCACGGGGGCGGGTTCGCGGCAATCGGGCAAAGGCTAAAGCGTTGTAATTAAATCAGTTTTGCGCTCGGCGGCGGATTTTTTCGGCTTCTTCGGTTTGCAGGGTGGGCAGCACCTGCGCGGCGGCGTCTGTGGCCTTCGCATGGCCGCGGAGCGAGGCACGCATCAGCCAGAAATAGGCCTCGGCAAAATCGCGTTTGCCGTGAAGGCCGTCGGCCAGTATCGCGCCGAGGCCGAACATGGCTTCGCGGTCGCCTTGTTCGGCTGCTTTACGCAGGTATTTTTCGGCAGCGACCGGGTCTGCTTTCGTACCCAGGCCGTTCAGCAGCATGATGCCGGCATTCGCCTGCGCAAGCGCATCGCCGGCATCGGCTGCGCGGCTGAGCAATTTGAAAGCCTCGTAATGGTCGGCCGCGCCGCCGATACCATGCGCCTGCATCAGGCCGAGCGAGGTTGAGGCGGGGGTATAACCCTGTTCCGCCGCGGCGCGGTACCAGCCGCGCGCTTGCACGAGGTCTTTTTCGACGCCACAGCCTTCGCGGTAGAAAACCGCCAGCGTGTATTCGGCGTAATGGTCGCCTTTCTCGGCTTTCTTGCGCAGTTCGGGCAGCGCTTTTTTCGCCCATTCGGCCGCCTTTGCCGCGTTCACGGCCTCGGACGTATCAAACAGATAACACAGCGCAAGCGCCGCCTGTGCCGTGGTATCGCCGCTATCGGCGGGGCGCTGCAGCAGCACGGTCGCGGCCTTGGTGTCGCGCGGCGCGCCTTGCCCGTTGAAGCTCATCAGGCCCAGTAATGTCAACGCGTTGAGGTCGTTCTGCTCCGCTGCCTTCTTTGCCCACAAAATCGCGTTCAGGTAATCGCCGGTTTGCTCGAGCAATTTGGCGAGGCGCGACTGCGCTTCCACATGGCCTTGTTCGGCGGCCATCTTGTACCAGCCGATGGCGGCGGGAATATCTTTTGGTACCTTCGTGCCTGTTTCATACATGGTGCCGAGGATGTATTGCTCGGTGCGCGAGCCTTCCGCCGCGCGCTTCTTCGCACCCTCCACGCCGCCCGCAAAGCGCAGCAGGAAATGGATGCACCAGGCGGCAAGGGTGATGAAAGCAATGAGGACGATTATTCTTGGCATGCCATAGCATAAGGGCAGGGAGGGCAGCTGGCAAACCCTTGAAATCCATTGAAATTATTGAGAAATTAACCTCAATATGCTATGGTAATGAGGTGTTTCGGGGTCTTGCCATGGGTAAACTCGCCGCCAGTTTCGCGCTCGCCGCCGGCCTTGTCGCCGCGGATGTGAAGGGCCAAACCGTTGCGAAGAAACCCCAGACCGCGCTGCAGCAGGCGACCGAGCGCACCGCACGTGAAAAAGCGGCCAAGGGTGACAATTCAAAATTCATGACGCGCGCGGCAGAGGAAACAACGGCCACGGCGCAGCCGGGCGACGTGAACATCAGCGCGCCTTACTGGCAGCCCATCATGCAGACGGGCGATATGGTGGATTATTTCCGCTACCATGGCCTGAACCGCGCCACGACGATCGACGAGGCGAATTCGCCGCTGTTCAACCAGGAAATCCGCGACAGCGTGACGGCCACGCGACCGGGCGAGGACTTTGCGTACCAGTTCCAGCCGAGCGTATTGACTGCGCCTGAATCCAAATTCGCGGGCTGCGAACTGCGCAACCAGCCGGAGAAACAGATTTACTGGTTCGACCCGTCAACGGGCGTCAACCTTGGCGCGAATGCCGACACCAACCCGTTTTACCGCACCGCGCTGCCCAGCGAATTCAACATCAGCCCTGCGCATTCAGGATATGGCGTGAGGGGCTTTACGGTGCAGGGCGGCATCGACGGCGACGCCCCGAAATCGCCCGATGGTTCTTTTGCGCTGGCCGTCATGTATGTCACCGACCGCAGGTGTTCGGACGGCAATAACGAATACGGGTTCTGGAAGGACTTATCGTCCACCGAAAAGAAAAATCCGGAGACAGGCGAGGTGGTGCCGCATAACCCCGAGGATGTGCCGCTGAAATTCTACTATTCTACGCGCACCAATTGCTTCCGCGGCTGGGGCTGCCGCGCCGAAGACGATGTGAACGGGCCGACGAAGGAACAGGAAACCAGCACCGTCACCGAAATCACCAAAATCAAGAATTACGATATCCGCACGCCCGAGGAAGTGGCGGCGGGCGTCCCGCTGCGCGCGCCGAATTTCTATTACTCCGCCTATATGGTGCCGGATGCCGCGCCTGATGCCGAGCACAACAGTGGATTGAAATTCCGCCTGCAGGTGGTCGACGCCTACCACCCCGACCGCCTTGCAACATGTTCGATCGACGGCGGGCCCGAGGGTCCCTGCGCGACCGAGGTGAAGATCGAGAATTTCTTCCCGGCGCAGGAAATGATACGTAACCAGTCATTCGCCGTCACCGGCACGCAGACCTCGACGTCAAGCGAAGAACATGGCATCGACCGTACCCCGCGCCTGACCAAGGACGCGAAGTTCAGGGTTCAGGGCGTTTACCTCGGCAAGTAATTGCGCTAACATCCCGCCCATGAGCAAGGCATTCACCAGCGAAGAAAACGACGGCGACGACAAGGACCTGCCCGAACAGGACGTCCCCGCGAACGTCAAAAATTATATGACGCCGCATGGCTTCGCCGTGCTTCAGGAAGAACTGCGCTTTTTGCTGAAGGAAGAACGCCCCAAAATCGTCGAAATTGTTTCATGGGCGGCCGGCAACGGCGACCGTTCCGAAAACGGCGATTACCTTTACGGCAAGAAACGCCTGCGCGAGATCGACCGCCGCCTGCGCTACCTGACCAAGCGGCTGGAAGGCGCCGAAGTTGTCGACCCGAAAAAACAACAGGCGCTCGAACAGGTCTTTTTCGGCGCGACCGTCATCTATGAACGCGCCGATGGCAGCGAACATAAAGTGAAACTCGTCGGCCCTGATGAAGCCGACCCTTCGGGCGGAAAAATCAGCTGGCTCTCCCCCGTCGCCCGCGCCCTGATGAAACGGCGCGAAGGCGACAAGGTCGAGGTGCGCACCGAACATGGCACCGAGACGATCGAGGTTGTGACAATCGAATATGTTCTGGACTAACCCGCCGTTACGATGCTTTCTTGAGCGACAGGGGTTTTCTTACTTTTATCGATGTTTCCACGCTTACCTCTGGCAGGGGCTCGGCGGCAGTGTGGCTGCGCAGCCGCGCGGCAAGCGAGGGGAAGCCCATCTGCTCGGCCCAGAAAACAGCATCCTGCCGGTATCGCTGATGGTTCCCGTTTGTACTGTGGGTTAAATCCGCACCCTTTTCCAGCAGCAGGTCGACCATTGCCGATTGCCCTTTTTGGGCGGCGTCGGTCAGCGCGGTAAAGCCGCTTTCACGTTTCGCGTTCACATTGGCCCCTGCGTCGAGCAACAGGCGCGCCGCCTTGATGCTGCCCTCTTGCGCTGCGATCATCAGGGCGGTAAGGGAGGCGGAATCCGTCGCTGTGATGTCGTAGCCCTTTTGCTGCAGGTCACGCAGTTTTTCCACATCGTCATGCCGAACGGCCTGGAAGATTTCCTGGAAAACCTCGTGAGTGACCTTGCGCGCCCGCGGGCTGAAATCGCCGCGGACCTTTTTCGGGGAACGCCGGAACCAGCTCATGGTTAAACGGCCTTGGGCCCTTTGGCTTTCGCGGTCGCGGGCTTCGGCAGCATGTCCTTGTAGGGGCCGTTGCGGTCGAAGGATTTTTCGAAGTTTATTTCGACCATGTTGGAGGCGCGGCCGGGGTTGTGGACGATGCGCAGGTCCATGTCGATCGCGTCGCTGGCGCAGGCCTGCACGAGTTTTTTGAAGCCCGGCATCTGCTCGACCTGTTCCTTCGGGTAATACGCGAGGCCGATTTCGAAGGTGACGGGGCTGATGCGCAGCCAGCTGACACGCTCCAGTTCCCAGCCGCCGAAATAGAATTCTTTCAGCTTGTGCGGGTCGAGGCCGTTGAACTGGAGGTTCAGCTTGCGCTCGTCCTCGAGCATCCTGTCGAGCCAGATGCTGATGCGTTCCAGGTTCTCGCTCATGCCGTCTGCCAGTTGCGCACGGATTTTTTCGCGGCGCTGGTCCTGCAGGTCGCCCAGTTCGGCGAAGCTTTCGCGGGCGCTTTTTGTTTTGGATTTAGCCATGATTATTCCTCTCGTACTATTGCCGGTGTTATAACGTTTATTATTTTTTCTTAGCGAGAGGTCGCCTGCCGTGGATTACGGGCTGGGCGCCTTGGTGCCGAGCGTAATGGGTTTCATCACCTTGGCTTCCTGCTTCAGGGCCATCTGCTCGTCATATTTGTGCAGCGTCTCGACTTCCGAGGGGAAGTGGTCGCGCAGTGTCTCGAGGTATTTCTTGCGGTCTTCGGGCTTCATCTCTTCCAGCTGTTTCAGCGCGTCGACGAAGACGGCGGGCGTGCCGTCGGCGGGGGCCGAAGGCGCGGGGGCGGGGGCCGGCGTGGGGGCCTGATAGGGTTTCATCGACACGGGCGGCGTGTAATTTTTCGGGGCCTTGTAACGGCTGTTGCCGCCCAGCGCCTTGAAGCCTTTGCGTACGCCGCTCAGGACGGTGAGGGTAGCGACGGGCGCAGCGATGAAAGCGCCGACAGCGGCGAGCGCGCCCACCGCTTTGCCAGCGCCCGCTGCGACAACCGCGCCATAAGCGGCATAGGCCGCATAAGCACCTACGGCAGCAAGGCCTACCGCAGCAACGGCAACGACCAACAGGATTGTGCCGATGAGTTTGCCGATGCCGTCCGTGTTACCCCTCAGTGCGCCTTGTTCGATCATGATGAAATCCTCTTTGTTTTTATATTTTCTGGAGAAGAGAATAGGGAAAATAATACCTTATGTCAAATTTAATTTATTCATTTAATACAAGGACATGATTTTAAACGCGCGCTATTGATTGACATATGTACCCCACATGAATAGACTATTTCCATTGGGACATTTCAGGGGCTAAAAGCGGAGGCACAAGACATAGTGGCCGGTAAACCGAACCTGACCCCTGACCAGCAAAAAGCATTCAATAAATCACTCCGCAGCGGCATCGACCGCAAAGACAGCGACATGATCAAGCTCGCTCTCGATAACGGCGCGGAACCCAACATCCTCCTCTTCGCCGGCATCGATTTCAAACCGACACTCAAAGATACATTCACATACGCCGACCCGAAAGCCTGGGCGCTCGAATGGGTGCAGCAGGCCGTCGAATACGGCGCGGATGTCAACGCTAGGCGCGACAATAACAACAAAAAGCCCTATGCGGCGCTGCATTGGTGCTACGAAAACTTCAACCCGAATGTGGCGTCTTTCCTGATAGAGAAGGGCGCTGATGTAGATACGCCGACGCCGTTCAACAACACGCCGCTGCTGCGCGCCGTGTCAGACGGCAAGATCGAGATTGCCCAGTTTTTCCTTAGCAAGGGAGCCGACCCGCTGAAACCCTGCGGCGAGAAGCTCGATAACTTCCCCCTGAAAGAGCTGCAATCGACCGATAAGATAAAAGCCGCGCGAAAACCTGCGCTTGAAATGCTGATGATGGAACATACCAAGCCCCGGGCGCCCGCCACCACCGCCCCGGAGCCTGATCCGTCGCTTTCCGAAAGCATCGAGATTTCCAAGCCCATCCAGCTGAAACAGCCGCCGGCCAGGAGTTTTTCGCTGTAGAAGCCATAAACGGGAAATGCTATCGTTAATCCGGCAGGATTTCCCATGCTTCAGACAATCAAAAACTGGTGGAAACAGGACTTTACCCCGCGCGGCGAGGCGGTTGTCGTTATCCTGATGCTGCTGCTCGTCGTACGCATGATCGCGAATGCGGTCATGAACCACTTCTACGATTCAGGTTCGCTGTCCGATACCTACAGTTTCTCGGCGCTGGCATGGCGCAACGACTGGACGCTGGAGCAGTGCAAGGCGCTGGGCGGCGGCAGTTTCTTTATCGTCCATATCTCGTGGTTTTTCTGGATACCCAGCCTGATTTCCTATTTCGTGGAGATGGACCGCATTCCGTTCTTCTCGCTCTTCCACGGCACGCTGCATGCGCTGCTGGCGCTGGGTGTCTGGGTGCTGCTGAAAGAACTGTGGCAGGGAAGAAGGTGGTGGGAGGTATTCGCCCGCGCCTTTATCGCCTTTGCCTTCGCCTTCAACGCCAACAGCCAGTCGATGCTGGGGCAGGCGCACCAGGAAATCGCGGGGCCTGCCTTTACGCTGCTGTTCCTCTGGGCGCATTTCAATAAACGTCCGGGCGTGGCGCTGGTGTCGTTCATCCTCGCGCTGTCGCAGCGGGAGGACATGGGATTCCACATCTTCGGCGCGCTGTTCCTGATGCTGCTGCTGGACTGGATACGCCGCGTGCCGCGCAGCGCCTGGCAGGGCATCGCCATTTATGCCGCGACGGCCTTTGTTTATAGCATCGCTGTGCTTGTGCTGAAACATTTCATCATCGGTGACGGCGGCATTTTTAAAGACCATTATGTCGGCGCCATGCCCTTTATGCACGTAACAGAAAACCTGCTCTGGGAGCGCGTCGAGAACCTCGTCCTCAACCGCCACTGGATTTTGGGGCCGGGCATCGTCGCGCTGCTCTGGGCGGCGGCGGCGCGCAACCCCTACATTGTTTCCGGCTGGTTCGCCTTTGTGCCATGGCTTCTTATCAGCGTACTCGCCAAAATCGATATCGCGGGCAACCTCGACCTGCATTACGCCTATCCTTTCGTTATCGCGGGCGCATGGCCGCTGCTCGCGGTCAGCAAGGCGTTTTGTGAGCCGCGCCGCCTTGCCCCCGGCAACCCGAAGATGATTGGCGCCTTCGCAGCGGCGCTTTTGCTGATACAGCAGCCGATTTCGATTTATCCTTGGTTTCAGCTCAAGCACCGCTGGTTCAACTTCACGCTGCAGCCCGCGACGCAGGCCGTGCATTCCTTCAGCGAGTTCGAGCGCCGCCTGCCCATGGCGCTGCCCATACTGGGCGAGGTGAGGGCAGACATGGCGGCCTTCGGCATCGCGCCCTATACCTTTGACCTCTACGTCCATACCTTCAAGACCGAATGGTGGAGCCCGACGCGCCAGACCTGGGAGAAAATCGACGAGCCCGAAACCGGCGTCGATACCGTGTTCTATTTCACCGAGGCCTATCAGGAAGCGGCGGTGAAGGCTCTGATAAAAGCCAACACCCTCGACAACCATTACCGCATTCCGGGCACGCGCCTGTTCGTGTCGACACGGCTGAAACTAAGCGATATGCCTGAATTCCGCGGCCTCTTCGTGCCGGCGGATGCACCCCGCGAAGCATTATAGGATAATCAGGCGACGGTCGTCTTGGGCCCCGTCAGCAGCGCCACCGGCTTTTCCTTCGGCGGTGCAGGCAGCAGGCCTGCGATTTCCGTGGAAGGTGTAGCCTTTGCCGCGAAAGTATTGCCAAGCGCGGATGCCGGGCTGGCGGCGATGACCGATTTCGTGCCGTCTTCGAAAATCACTTCGATTTTCTGTTTCGGGCGTTTGCGTTCCTCGATCGTGTCGGTGATGCGTTTCAACTCGGCGCTGGTGTAGAAGGTTGCGAGGTAACCGGCGGCGGGCGGGATGATTGTGATGGCGGCTGCGATCGGCGCAGCTATTACCAGCAGCGGCATGCCGAAGAAAGCGAGGGTGCCTGCAATGGCGAGGCCGCCGAGCGCCCAGCCGAGGATGCCTTTAAGGCTGAACTGCGCATGGGCCCATCCGTCGAGCTTTGCTGCGTCTGCCTTGCGTGTTGCCAGCGCGGTGTCGTCCATTTCCTGGAGGCTTTCCGGCTTGGTGTTCAGCATCCTGATTTGCCTGCCTTTCTTCTTCTTTAGTTGAACATATACTCAAATATCACATATCTCGCTGCTTCTGTCAAACAAACGAGTCATAAGCTATTGATATATATGTATTCTATTTATCTTCTTGGGTGACGGCGAATCCCATTTTCGGCGTACTGATCAGGTCTTCGGGCAGCCAGATGTCGGCGGCGGTGATATGCATGGAATCCTCTGCCGAGGCATTTCCCGCGACAAGGCGGCGTGCCTGCTTGGCGACCGTGCGCTCGAAAACGGTACGGATGCCGCGGCCGTTGCCAAACGCCGTCTTGCCCTGGTCGTCCAGCTGGTCGACGAAGCGCGCGATTTCTTCCTTCGCATGGTCATCCACGGCATAGGCATGGCGGGCGGCGAGGCCGTCCATCATCTGCAGCAGCTCGGGGATGGTGTAATCGGGGAAGGTGATGAAGCGCGAGAAGCGCGATTTCAGGCCCGTGTTGACGTTGAGGAAATCTTTCATTTCCTTCTCGTAGCCGGCCGCGATAACGACGAAGCGGTCGCGGCGGTCTTCCATCAGCTTCAGCAGCGTGTCGATAGCCTCGAAGCCGAAATCGCGGCCGCTGTCGCTGCGCACCAACGCATAGGCTTCGTCGATAAACAGCACGCCCCCCTCGGCGCGGTTGACGGCGTCGAGGACGCGGGGCGCGGTGGTGCCGATATATTCGCCCACCAGATCGCCGCGGCTGACCTCGACCACATGGCCGCTTTCAAGGTAGCCCAGGCCCGCGAAGATACGTCCAAGCAATCGCGCGACGGTGGTCTTGCCCGTGCCCGGGTTTCCAAGGAAAACGCTGTGCAGCGAGACATAAGCCTCGGGCAGTTTCCGCTCACGGCGCAGTTTGTTCATCTGCAACAGGCTGATTAGTTCCTGTATCTGGTCCTTGACGATGCCGAGGCCGACAAGGTCGTTCAGCGGCTGGATCAGCGTGCTGATTTCCTCGGTGCGGGTTTTTTCCTCCGGCACGCAGGCGGCGGTGATGGGCACCGGCAGCACGGGCGTCGCGGCCGCGGTTTCGTTCGCGGCGGGGGGCGGAATTTCCACCAGTTCCACGTCGGGCTGGCCGATTGCGCGGTTGACCAGGCATTCCTGCAACAGCTTGTCGACAAGGTAGACGTTCTGCTGCTTTTCGATACCGCGCGACATGCGTTTTGCGATCACGGCCAGCAATTTACTCTCGGCATCGGGATGCACCTCGATGCCTGTCTCGCGCGCCTGGCGGCGGAGGATTTCCAGCATTTCCGGTGCCGTGTAATCCTGGAAGGGGACGGAGAAACGGAACTGCGAAATGAGGTTCGGCGAATAGCCGCCCAGACGGCGGAGCAGGTCACCGTTCTGGTTGTCGTACATGACCAGCAGCGTATTTTCGTCTTCCGCCATTTTCGACAGCCAGTCTGCGATCATGCGCTCGGCGATCATTTCCTTGCCGCCGGTGGGCGTGTAGTCGGAATACAGAACCATCACGCCGTTTTTCCAGTTTGGCCACATGCGCGACAGTTCGTAATCGATGTCTGAAGGGCGGTAAACCTGGCTGAGGTTCACAAGGTTGATCTCGTTGATGCCCGCCTTGTGCAGTACGCCCATCTGCACCAGTTTGGAGGCGACGATGCGCGTGAACATGCGCTTGCCCGTGCCGTCCTTGCCGACAAGGTGCAGGTGCGGCAGGAAGCCCCCGCGGTTGCGGCGCATGGCGATTGCGCTCATCTCGCGCGAATAGCCGACGATATCGTCGTAAACCTTGCGCGGCTCCGCCCAGCCGACCGCATGCTGCACCGCGCCGTCGGGCTCGCGGAAATTGGTGCGGTAGTAGTTGTCCAGCAGGTTTTTCGCGCCCTGCAAATTGCCTTTGGCGGCAATTTCAAGGTGTTCCATCGCGACGCCTTCATTGATCTCGACGCCATAGCCGCGGAGATAACAGATGCCCAGCAGGCGGTGGTACTGGTAATATTTATCAACCTTGTCCCAGGTCTTGATATGGTCGGAGAGCTTGGTGAGGTTGTTATAGGCCTCGTTCTGGTAGGCTAGTTCCTCGCCGCGCGTGTTGCGCGTGTCGGGGATGACGTTGTCGATCAGCACGCGCGCAAGGTCGAGGTAGGCGCGGTAATAGCGCAGGTTGGAGAACTTGCGGAAGATGCGCAAGGCCTCCATGATGTTCTTCTCGCAGCCATCGCCCCAGTAGTTGCAATAGCCCAGTTCCCATTCCGCCGTCGGGTGCCCGCGTTCCTGCGCGAGGCGGAAATAGTTGTAGCCGCGCCCCACGTTGCGCTGCGGGTAGCTGGAATTGTAGATATGCACCACACCCAGCTCAAAAGCGCCCTCGGGCGAGCCCAGCGCGCTGGCCTTTTCCAGCATCTTGATGCCGTCGTTGAAATTGGCGGGAATGAATTTGTGCTTGCCCTTTTCCTCCAGCATCGCCTTGCCGTAGTAGTAAAGGACGTAAGGGTGGCTTTTCTTGGCCGCGGCCTTGATCATCTCGAGCGCGCCGGCAGGGTCGGGTTCCATCTTCAGCTCGGGGATGCCGGCGGCCTTGCGCTCGGCAATCCAGACGATGGCGGGGCCGTAGTCGAGCGCGGCGGCTTCCTGCGCCTTGCGCCACTTGGTTTCCATCGGCGTCGCCTCGGCGGCGATCAGCGCATCGAACTCCTCGGTCAGCATTTTAACCGTCTGCCCGTCTTCGTTCGCTGCCCCTGGCTTGATGATTTCCTTCATGCGGAATCCTCCCGATTTTATTCTAAATGGGGGCGCTTAACGAAAGGTCAATAGCGGTATGATTATGCAAACGAAAAGAGCGGTTTTTCGCTATTCGCCCATTACTTCCTTCACCTTCGTCGCCAGCTGCTTGAGGGTGAAGGGTTTGGGAAGGAAGTAGACGTCGGCGCCGAGGTGCTCCTTGAAGCGGTCTTCGGCATAGCCCGAGATGAAGATGATTTTAATCTGCGGGTATTTCTCTTTCACGATTTTGGCGAGCGTCGTGCCGTCCATTTCCGGCATCATCACGTCGGTGACGAGGATTTCGGGCACGAATTTCTTTTCTTCCAGAATCTGCAGCGCGGTCTGGCCGCCGGGGGCGTCCATGACCTGGTAGCCCTTGTTCGACAGCGCGCGGGCAGAGAAGGTGCGCACGGCGTCTTCGTCCTCCACCAGCAGGATTTTCGCCGAGCCTGTAAGGTCGGAAGTGACCGCCTTTTCCTCGACCGCTTCGGCCTTTTTCTCGCCGGCGGCCTCGTTATAGCGGGGCAGGTAGATGGTGAAGGTCGTGCCCTTGCCGACGGTGGAGGCGACGGAAATAAAGCCGCCCGTCTGGTGGACAATGCCGTGCACGGTGGCAAGGCCAAGGCCCGTGCCCGCGCCGACTTCCTTGGTCGAGAAGAACGGCTCGAAGATGCGCGGCATGATGTCGGGGTTGATGCCCGTACCGGTGTCTTCCACCTCGAGCGCGACCCAGTCGCCGGGCGGCAGCATTTCGTCGTTCGACAGCTTGATGCCCTGCTTGTTGGCCAGGTTCGAGGTGCGCACGACCAGTTTGCCGCCCTGGGGCATGGCGTCGCGCGCGTTGACGACAAGGTTGATCAGCACCTGTTCCATCTGGCCCTGGTCGGCCTTGATAAGGCCGAGGTCTGTGCCGTGGGACAGCTTCAGTTCGATATTCGCGCCGATCAGGCGGCGGATGAGGTGCGACAGTTCCGACAGCACGTCGGTGAAATCCAGCACGCGCGGCTGCAAGGTCTGCTGGCGCGAGAAAGCCAGCAGCTGGCGCACGAGGTTGGCGGCGCGGTTGGCGTTTTGTTTTATCTGCATGATATCGGCGAAGCTGGGGTCGCCCGGCTTGTGGCGCAGCAGCAGCAGGTCGCAGAAGCCGATCATGGCGGTGAGCAGGTTGTTGAAGTCGTGCGCGATGCCGCCCGCCAGCTGGCCGACGGCCTGCATTTTCTGCGACTGCGTGAATTGTTTTTCGAGGTTCTTTTGTTCCGTCTGGTCGATGAAGTGCATCACGAAGCTGTCGCCCGACTTGAACTTGCGGGCGTAAATCTGCGCGTGGACCTCGACCGCGCCTTTCAGCACGACCTCGATCGAGGCTGCGGCGCGCTCTCCCTTCGACAGGTGGCGCAGCCAGTCTTCGGCGCGCTGCTGCTGGTCCTTGTGGATGAAGCCCAGCAGGGATTTACCATTAATGGCGGTGATGGGCAGGCGCATCATGGCGGCCAGCGTGGTGTTGGCGTCGCCCACCAGCCCGTCAGCGTTGAGCAAGCAGATACCGACCGGCGCTTCCTCGAACAACCGTTCGAACCTGTCTTGTGATTCACGCAGCGCCTGCTGCATTTTTTGTTCGGTGGTCAGGTCGTAGACGACCGAGCGTGAAATCACGCGGCCTTCCTCGTCCTTGGTGATCGAATGCGTGATGGCGGCTTTGAATACGCGGCCGCCTGCGCCCTTCATCAGCAATTCGCCGTGCTGGTGGAAGCCGCCTTCGTCGAAGCAGTCATACGGGTTGCCGCCGGCGGGCGGGTTGACGAGGAAATCATGCAGCTTGATCTTGCCAATCAGGGTATTCGCATCGGTGCCGAAGAGGCGCAGCAGCGTATCGTTCGCGAACTGGAACTTGCCTTCCTCGTCCACCGTGAAGAAGCCGACGGGCGCGTTGTCGGTGAAATCGCGCAGTTTCTCGCGCTCTTCGCGGATGGCCGCTTCCATCTGGTAGCGGTGGGTGATGTCGTCAAAGCGCCAGTGCACATAGCCCGGCCAGCCGACGATGTACTGGCAGGTCACCTGTATCCAAGCCGTGCGGCCGCGCAGCTTTGTTTGCAGTTCGGTAGTGGAGCTGCCCGCGGGGGCGGCACGGTTTTGCAGGTCTTCCAGCGATTTTTCGATTTTCTTCGAATGTTCGAACAGGCGCGTGAAGGCACCCAGCGAAGGTTCGCCCAGCCCTTCGACCATTTTGTTGAAGCGCGCGTTCGAATAAATCGTCATGCCTTTGGGGTCGGTGATGGCGCGCGCCTCCGCGCTTTTCTCCAGCACCTCGGTCATGATCTCGCGCGAACGGTCGGCCTGTGCGTAGGAACGGTTGACCAGCAGGATGCACATGCCGCCGACCAGGCCATACAAATAAACCGCGAAAATTGACGTGCCGAAATAACCCTTCAACTGCATATAGGCAATCGCAAGCGCCGCGAGGCCGTAAATCGCTGCCACGATGAACAGCGTGAAGGCCTTTCGGTTACGCGTCGACGTAATCCGCTCCGGATTCTCGGGCTTTTTCTCGACGAAGAAGCTGTCGTTGGGGGTATTGGTATTCACAGGCCGGCATATCCCTTATTGAAAGGGAATTTTAGCCGCTTTTTCGTTAAAAATCACTTGCTAAGGCAGCCTAAATTTACATAGAGTGCGCGCATTAACTGCGCATAATTACCGCAGGACGTCTAGGCGGGTCGCCCGGCTGTGACACAGGAGAAAAATGGTCGAATTGCATTGTATAAGTCGCCAAACCTTGTGCCAAATGCTTAAGTATATTCGAATAACCAAATAAATTTGCCAGCGGAACTATTGCGCAAATAACTTCGCTATCATCACGCTTGCTCTGGCTTTTCATTCTACCGCGTTTACTTTTAAAGTCCTGTGCGATGTCATTCGCGTAGTGTTTGTCAGTTACTACTTCCACTTGCATAATTGGTTCTAAAAGAACAGAGGCTCCTCTGATAAGGCCGTCTTTTATAGCTGCGCGGGCAGCATCTGAAAAAGCTTTGTAATCTTCTATCTGATAGGAAATTTCCACTAATTTTACTCGTATATCAATCACGGGTCGACCGGAAACGACGCCGTCTACGAGTGCACCCTTTATACTTTGTTCTATTGCAGCAGATGACTTTTGTGAAATTTTCTTACTGGCTTCATTTTCGAATTCGAAGCCCGAACCTGAAGATAGCGGCTCTAGACTAAACACGATGCGCACATCGGATTTTATGTTGCGGCTTTTATGGGTGTAATCAACTTTGCATGCGGTTGTGATTGTTTCATAGTAGGTAATAATTGGGGCACCTACATCAGGTGTAATTCTCGACACACGAACAGCTCGCCCTATTGAAGAAGCAAGCTGATATTCATCCATACCTCGTAGCAAAAGTTGGCCGTTGGGTGCAGTTAATATTTGCAGAGAAGAATCTTCTTCGGCCATTTCTCGTAGAAGTTTGCGAAATGTATTTCGCTCTTGTGAAGATTTAAGTTCGATAGAAACTTCGAGTAAATATGGCGGTGAAATAGCCATCCCGGTTTACTGATAAAGGTTCATCAGCTTGCTGCGCGTGCTGGTGGGGGTGTTCATTTTGTCGTCCCAGATCACGCGGGTGCCGTCTTTCGACCAGAGTTCCATTTTCGAGACTTCGGCCATCATCAGGTGGGTGGGCTTGCCGTCGAGCACCATGGGCTTGGGGTCGGCGGTTTGCGGGATGAGGGTCAGGAGCAGGCGCGCGTCGCGGCCGTTATCGGTTGCTTCCATGATGTCGTCGGTAAAGGATTTCGGCGCCTTCAGCCACTGGAAGGCGGTGACGCCGTTCGGCACCAACGCATAACGGTTGCCCATGTAGGTGTAGCGGTAATAGGTGGTGTCGCTGAAATACTGGATGAGGAAACCCTTGCCCACGGGGCTGTAGCCCGAGAGTTTCATTTTCACCTCCAGCACGATCGGCTCGGCGGTCGACAGCAGGCCGTAGGTTGTCTTGAGGTCTTCCTTGCCTTTCTCGACAAGGTCCGGGCGCTCGTAAAGCTCAGCCTTTTTGTATTCCGGCGACTCTTTCACCCAGTCGGCGAAATCGGGCGTGCGGTCGGAGATCAGTTTCTCGTAGAGCATGGCGATATAAATCGCGCTGGTGGGCGTGGGCCTTTCCTTGCTGCCGCGTGCGGCGAATGCTGCGCCATGCAGGGCGATGGCGGCGCAGAGCGCGAGGACGAGCGCCAGATGTTTAAAGTTTTTTGCCCTTGAGCTTGAATACATAGGAAATAACCTCGGCCACGGCCTTGAAATGTTCTTCGGGGATAGTCTGCTCGATTTCCATGGAATCGTAAAGGGCGCGGGCGAGCGGCGCGTTTTCCACAATGGGCACCTTGTTTTCCTCGGCGACAGCCTTGATGCGGCCCGCGACGTCATCCGTGCCTTTCGCGACCATCTGCGGCGCGGCCATTTCCTTGGTGTCGTATTTGAGGGCTACGGCGTAATGCGTGGGGTTGGTGATGACGACGTCGGCTTCCGGCACGGCCTGCATCATGCGCTGGCGCGCCTTTTGTTCGCGCAGCTGTTTCAGGCGCGCCTTCACATGCGGGTCGCCCTCCGTCTGCTTGTATTCTTCCTTCAATTCCTGCTTGCTCATGCGCATCTTGCTCATGAAATCGTGGCGCTGGTACATGTAATCCATCACGGCGATAAAGAACATCACCACCAGCACGGCAATCATCAGTTTCAAAAACAGGTAGCGCAGGTCGAAGAGCGCGGCGTTGATATCCTGCCCGACAAAATGCTCGACCCCGCCGAAATAGGGCATCAGCACGAACAGCCCCGCCACCGACACGACGACGAGTTTCAGGATGCCCTTGACGAATTCCATGATGGATTTCAGCGAGAACAGGCGCTGCCAGCCGCGCATCGGCGAAATCTTGCCGATATCCGGCTTGATGGGGTCGAAGGTGAAGAGGGGGCCCGTCTGCGCGATGCCCGCCAATATCCCCGCCGCCATCAGCACGAGGAAGGGGATGATGACGATGCCCATGACTTTAAGGAACAGCTGGGTCAGTAGCGTTTTAAGGCCCGGCCCTTCGACCGGCAGCGCATGCGCCTGCCCGATATATAGTTTCACCGCATCGCGCAGGTCGCCCATGATGCCGGGCCCTGCCGCCACCACCAGCACCGTCGCGACGAAAAGCATCACCCAGCTGGACACTTCACGGCTGTAAATAACCTGCCCGCGTTTTCGCGCTTCCTCCAACCGTCGGGGTGTCGGGTCTTCTGTCTTCTGCGCGTCATCTGTGGAATCTTCGTTCTCGGCCATGCTCTACCTATCGGGCCAATACGCCGCCGACGGCGTTTTCGAAGGAACTGAGCCAGAACATCATGCCGGCCGACAAGACCATGGTCAGCATAACAAGGCTCAGCAAAATCTGCACGGGCAGGGCAAGGAAGAAAATCTGCACCTGCGGCATCAGGCGGCCGAGCAGGCCGAAGCCCACCTGCACCAGCGTCCCGACGATCAGGAAGGGCAGGGCCAGCTGTACGCCCAGCTTGAACGCGACGTTGACGGTCTGCGCGATGACTTCATAGACCGATTTTATATCTATCAGGGTGCCGTTGGCGGGAAACACCATATAGCTGTCGACGACCGAGGCCAGCATGTAGTGGTGCATATTGGTGACAAACAGCAGCGTCACGCCCGTCACGGAATAAAGCGCGCCCACCAGAGTACCCTGCGACGCCGTGGCGGGGTTGAAGACCAGCGCGTTCGAAAAACCAGCCTGGATGGAGATGACGGAGCCCGCGGTATCCAGCGCGTTGACCATGATGCGCATCACGGTGCCGATAAAGATGCCGATAAAGGCCTCGGTCATCAGCAGCACGATCATGTCGACGCTGGCCTTGGGGATGGGCGGCAGGTTGGGGGCGAGGAAGGGGGTCAGCACAAATGCCATCCCCAGCGCGAAATGGAGGCGCACCTGCGGGCTGACGAAGCTGTCGCCAATACCGGGCATGATCATCAGCGCCATGCCAAGGCGCATGAAGATCAGCATAAAGGCAAAGATATGCCCGACGACGATATCCTGCAGGAGGGATTGCATGTCTTAACTTATCCCAGGCTGACGATTTTATCCGCTATTTTTTCGGTAAAGGCGATCAGCAGCGCGACAAAGGCCGGGAACATCAGGAAGACGGCCAGGTAGATCGCCATCATCTTGGGCACGAAGGCCAGCGTCATTTCCTGGATCTGGGTAAGCGCCTGGATAAGGGCGATAACCACGCCGACGGCCAGGCCGATCAGCATCACGGGCGCCGAAATTTGTATGGTAAGGATGATCGCCTCGCGCGCGAAGTCGACGATTTCTGATTCATCCATAATACTGCATCCCTTTAGGGGGAGAGCTTAAATGCTCGTCCTCATAATCTGCTCATAAGCTTGCACCAGCCTGTCGCGGACGGCAAGCACGGTGTTGAGGGCGAGCTGGGCGTTGTTGACCGCCTGCAGCACTTCGGTCATGTCGGCCTTGCCGACGAGGGAGGCGGCGGAAACCTGTTCCGACTTGTGCTGGGCGTCGATGGCGCCCTGAAGCGATTGTTTAAGGATGTCGCCGAAGCCTGCGCCCTGAGCCTCGCCGCCGGTAGCCGTTTTATTCAGCTGTTGCAAGCCGGTGCCGATTTTTCCTGAGACGTTACTTATATCTGCCATTTTCTATCTCCCTTAGGGCTGCGGAGCGGGTCGCCTAGCTGCGCAGCAAATCAATAGTACGCATCAGCATCGAACGCGCAACCTCGATCACGCCGAGGTTGGCTTCGTAGGAGCGTTGCGCCTCGCGCATATCCATCATTTCCAGAAGCGGGTTGACGTTCGGCATCTTCACATAGCCTTTTTCGTCGGCCGCGGGGTGGCTGGGGTCGTATTTCAGGATGAAGGGGGTTTTATCGGTCACCACCTTGTCGACTTCGACTTCCTTTGTGCCGTCGGCGCGGTTCAGCTCGTTCTTGAAGATCGCCATCTGGCGGCGGTAGGGGGCTTCCTTCGAGGTCTTGCCCGTGGTTTCCGAGTTCGCAAGGTTCTCGGAGATCACCTTCATGCGCTGACCTTGGGCCTTCATGCCCTTGGACGCCATTTCCATTGCCTTGACGAGATCCATGTTCCTAACCCCTTCTTATCTTATTTAAGAGAGTCTTTCAGCATATCCATGTTTTTCTGGTACAAATTCGAAATAAACGCATGGTTGCTGTAGTTCTCGTTCATCTTGATGAGCTGTTCTTCGAGCGACACGGCATTTCCTGCCGGCGCGACTTCATACGGATTTTTTTGCCGGGTGGGGGGCGGCACATCTGCCTGCTGCAGTTGGCTGGCCGTTTCGGTCACGATATGCTTCGGATCGGTCACAACCATCGGTGCCCCGGGCGCTGCCGTTTTCAGGCTCGAAGCGCTCGTGGTCGATTGCAGTATGCTCTTGAAATCAGGCTCTTTTACGTCCATCGGACGATAGCCGGGCGTATCGGCGTTGGCGATGTTCTGCGCCAGGACTTTCTGGCGTTCTTCCAGCCAGTCCATTTTCTGCAGCATCGCTGACATCAAAGTCAGTTCTTGCGTCATAGTAGTTCTCCCTCATTGATTACATATGCAACGCGCGTGCCATGTATCAATCCCCGCTGAAACTATACCACAATTCGGCGTTAATAGTTTGTTAAGTTTTTGGTACACTCGACCATGGTCAATATCATCGACAGCGAAGAACACCAAAAAGCCGCAGAGGAAGAGCGCCGGCAGGTCGCTGTCGCGCTCCGGAAATATGGAATAGACGATACGGCCATCCCGAAAATCGTCGCGGCAGGTTACGGTAAACTGGCCGAGCAGATCCTTGAAATAGCCTTTCGCAACGGCGTGAAGGTGCGTGAGGACAAGGCGCTGGCCGAGATACTGGCGGCCATATCCTCGGACAGCGACATCCCCTCCGAAGCGCTGGTGGCGGTGGCGGAAATTCTGGCCTATGTTTACAAAGCCAACGGAACGTATCAATCTGTGCAGGACAGCAATAATAAGGAGAGCTCCGGTGAGGGCAACCAAGGATGAACTGGCGCACCGCCTGAAGGCGACCATCGACTACGTGCGCGACTGCGACCGCCGCGTGAGCAAGGGCGAACTGATGGACCTGCAGGGGCTCGACGACACCGTCGTCGAAATCTGCGACGGCATCGCCGAGCTGGACGAAGACGAAGGCCAGGCGCTGGAGGTGCAGATGAAAACGCTCATCAAGGACCTCGAGCAGCTGGCCAAGACGATGGAAGAGCAGGAAGAAAAAATGGGTGAGGCGTAAGTGGATTACTACATGCTCCTCAAGGCCTGTTTTGCTTTTGTCTTCGTGCTGGGCCTCATGTGGCTGTTTTCCTTCTCGCTCAAGAAAATCGGCCTGGCGGGGCAGTCGATGCTGCCGGGCGCCAAGAAACGCCTCAAGATCGTCGAGTACCTGCCCATCGACCATAAACGTAAACTGGTTATCGTGCGCCGCGACGACCGTGAACATTTACTTGTGCTCGGCCCCAACAGCGAAACAGTGGTGGAAAGCAACATCCCCGCGCGCGACGCGCCGGTGCTGGAAATTGTAAAGGAGCAGCAGAGTGGTTAAGGGCTTCTTCCGTTTCCTGAAACGCATTTCGCCTGTCATGGGCTCTCTGGCGGTTTTCGCCATCCTCTTCATCCCCTCGCATACTTTCGCGCAGAGCCTGACGCTCGACATGGGCGCGGGGCAGGGCGGGGGCGATGCCTCGGTCGCGACGCGCGTGGTACAGATGGTGGGTTTGCTCACCATCCTGTCGCTCGCGCCGTCGATTTTGATGATGATGACGTCCTTTACGCGCATCGTCGTCGTGCTGTCCTTCCTGCGCACCGCGATGGGCACCCAGCAGACGCCGCCGAACACGGTCATGATCAGCCTCGCGATGTTCCTGACGCTTTTCATCATGATGCCGGTCTTTCAGGCTTCGTACGACCAAGGCCTCAAGCCCCTGATGAACGAGGAAGTGACTGAGATGGAAGGCTTCCAGGCCGCCGTGCTGCCCTTTAAAAAGTTCATGCTGGAACACACGCGCGAAAAAGACCTGACGCTTTTCATGAACCTGTCAAAAACGCCTGAAGTGAAAGAGGCGGTGGACACCCCGCTGCAAGTCGTCATCCCGTCCTTCATGATTTCCGAGCTGCGGCGCGCGTTTGAAATCGGCTTCCTTATCTTCCTGCCCTTCCTCATCATCGACATGGTTACGGCCTCTATCTTGATGTCCATGGGTATGATGATGCTGCCGCCGGTGATGATTGCCCTGCCATTTAAAATCATCTTCTTCGTCCTTGTCGACGGCTGGTACCTGATGGCCGGAAGCCTTGTGCAGAGTTACGGCGGGTCCTGACGTGGCAGCCACGCTGCAGCAGGAAGACGACGATATCTTCGCCAAACGCATCATGCCGGAGCTGGAGTGCGTTGAAACCCTGCGCCGCGGCAAGGCCGATGAAGCCGCAAAGCGCTTGAAGATCGCCGCTGTCGCAGGGTTTGCTATCACTGCGGCCAGCATCGGTGCTTTTTTCTGGCTCGGCGTCGGGAATAGCGACCCGCGCATTTTCTTTGGTATGCCGGTCCTTGCTGCGGCGTGCCTTTGCTGGTGGCAGGATCAGCCGCGCCAGCAGTTCGCGCGAGAATACAAGCAAAAGGTCTTGCCGCAGGTGGCGCGGCTGCTGGGGCTTTCCAGTTACAGGCCGACGGGCGGGATGACGGCGGACGAGCTGCTGACCTCGCGCATTATGCCCTACCACACCAGCTGCAAGACCGAGGATTATTTCGAGGGCAATTACAAGGGCGCGAAGCTGCGCTTTTGCGAGATGCATCTTGAAAAGACCGAGGGCTCGGGCAAGAACCAGCGCACCGTCACAGTCTTCAGGGGGCTGGCCATAATGGTCAAGCTGCCCAAACGGAAATTCTATGGCCAGACGATACTGGTGAAGGACGCGGGCGGATTCAGCGAATGGTTTCAGGAAAGAGCGTCGGAGCTGAAACGCGCCGACCTTGTCGACCCCGTGTTCGAGAAAAAATTCTCTGTATTCACCAACGACCAGGTGGAAGCGCGATACCTGATCGATCCTGCGATGATGGAGCGCATCCAGAAAATTTCCGACATCTATGCAGCGCGGGGGCTGTCGATGTCATATTACGGCGACAGTCAAGTTTTATCGTTGGTCGATTGCACGAGAAATCATTTCGAGCCCCCTAACATTTATGTTCCCGCGACCAATATCGATGCGGTGATGAACATCAAGCGCGAGCTTGCCGAACTCCTGAATTTCCTCGATTATCTTGAACTCTACCGCCCGGTGGAACATCCGGGTACCACAAACAACGGAGCCCTTACATGAAAAATATCCTCTTTGCCCTCATGGCCGTCCTGTTTTTAGCCTCGCCCGCGCATGCCGCGGTCAAGGTGGGGGAGGCCGCGCCGGATTTCACGGCCACCGACAGTAACGGCAAGACCGTCAAGCTGTCGGATTACAAAGGCAAGATCGTGGTGCTGGAATGGACCAGCAACGAATGCCCTTTCGTGCAGAAGTTTTATCAGGCCGGCGACATGCCCAAGTTCCAGAAGGCCGCCGCTGAAAAAGGCGTCGTCTGGCTGTCGGTCGACAGCTCGGCCGAAGGCAAGCCCGGCTTCCTTGACGGCGCCGCCGCGAACAAATGGTACTTCGAGGAAAAAGGCGCAGCCCCCGCCGCATTCCTGATCGACAAGACCGGCGAGATCGGCCGCGCCTATGACGCCCAAACCACGCCGCATATGTTCGTCATCGACAAGGAAGGCAAGGTCGCCTATGCGGGCGCCATCGACAGCAAGCCCTCGGTCGACCAGGCCGATATCGCGGGCGCAACCAATTACGTGATGCTGGCGATTGACGATTTGAACGCAGGCCGACTGGTTTCGATCGCGCCCACCAAGTCGTATGGCTGCAGCATTAAATACTAAGACTTGAGCTTTAACGGCTTGACGGAAATGGTCGCGGGGGAACCTGCGGCCATTTCCTTTTCGATGGCCGCGACATTGATCGCGCGGTGTTTTGCCGCGATATGATTGCTGATCGTCGCGCGGATCTCGGGATCGGCTTTGTCGCCGAGGTATGCCAGCACGTCGCGGCCGTCGTGATCGATCGCCAGCTCGGGATCGGCGCCTGCGGCCAGCAGTTGTTCCACCAGGGGCTTGTTCTTCAGCCCCGCCGCGCTCCAGACGAGGATGGCGCCGGTTTTGCCGTTCCTGTTGTTGACGCTGGCGCCATGGCGCAGGAGGATGGGGATCGCCGCGTGATTGGGCATGGCTAGGGCGGCGTCGAGCGCGGTGCGGCCGTCGCGGTCCTGCCGGTTCGGGTCCGCGCCCAGTTTCAACAGCTTTTTCAGCAACAGTTCCTTTTCGGGGAACATCGAGGCCAGCGCCAGCGGTGGCGTCGATCCTGCGGGGCCGTTGATATCCGCGCCCCGCGCCAGCATGAAATCCAGCACAATGTCGTTTTCAGCGACGCAGGCGTGGTAAATCGCGCTATGGCCGCTGGGGTCGATCGCGTTCATGTCCGCGCCTTTTTTCAGCAGAATAGTGGCCGCCACCACGCTGCCCTCCTGCATCGCGATCATCAGCGGCGTGTGGCCGCAGTTGCCGGGATCGTTCACCCCCGGCATGCCGGGCTGTAGCATTAATGGCAGCATATTCGTCCGGGAGAAGCGTAACACGGTATGCAGCGGCTTGTCGGCGGGCTTGCCATCGTCCATGTCCCAATAGGGGGCGTCACTGTTACCGGCCAGTATCTTCGCCACCTTTTCGATGTCGTTCCCGAGGATCGCGTCGCGCAGCGTGCCGCGCTTGCCCCGTACCATGTCCTTGAATGTGGAGACGAGCGACATTACGACAGCCTCAGTTTAATCGGTTTGATGGCGATGCGCGCGGAGGTGCCTGCGGCCATGCTTTTTTCGACGCCTGCCATGTTGCGCTCGAGCTCGATCCGGGCAACGCGCTCGATCACCATTTTCTTGATGGCATCGTCGACCTTTCCCTGGTGCTTGGCCATGTATTCAAGCGGGCTGAGCGGCACTTCTTCACCCACCGGCAGCAGCGGGTCGGCGCCGCCGTCCAGAAGCATTTTCATCGCCGCCGCATGGTTGATGGCTATCGCCCACTGGAGCAGTTTTGCACCGGTTTCGGGATTGCGGTTATTGGGGTTCGCGCCTGCCTGCAGCAGTTCGATCGCGCCCTCGATATTGTGTTCGCGCAGGCAGGTTTCAAGCGGGCTTTCCTTCAGCTGGCCGATGTAATCCGGATCCGCGCCCCTGGCGATCAGCGCCTTGACAGCGGGCCTGCAGTAACCGGCGCGGGCGGCTTCGTTCAGCGGGTTTCTTGAATCCTTCGGCCCGTTGATCGCGGCGCCCTGGTCCAGCAGCAGCTGCAGGCAGACGATGCGGTTGTATTGCGCCGCGCAGCCGAGCGCCGAGCGGCCGAGGTGGTCGACCGCGTTCACGTCCGCGCCCTTGGCGATCAGCGCCTTCACGATCAGGTCATGGCCTTCGCGCGCGGCATGGATCAGCGGCGTCGCGCCCTGGCTGTCGCGCACATCGATGTCACCCTTGAAAAATTCGGGACGCAGCAGGATGGTGAAGATATTGAATTCGCCGGCGGCCGCGGCCACATGGAGCGGTTTGCGCTTGATGGGGGAGGCGTCCTCCAGATCCCAATCCGCTGCTGCCGGATTTTGCTGCAGCAGCCCGCCGGCTTTTTCCCAGTCGTGTTTTTCGATGGCGTCGCGCAGCGTCAGGTTTCCGCCGCGGATATTATCCCAGAGGAAACTGCCGGTCTTGACGGCTGCGTTCTTGAATGCGTCTTTGAGGGACATGCGACACCTTATATATGCGGGTATAAAATACAGCAATTTCCATATTATATCAAGCGGTAAAAACCGCAGATTTATCAAAAAGTTGGCGGGCAGGTCCTGCTCCTTCAGGCCTGCCCGCCGGGCTACTTTTCTACATGTTTTTGTTACTAGACGACTTCAAGTTCCTGTACGCGCTGCTTCCTGCGCCTCAGGCCGAAGGCCGCGAGCGCAAGGCCCGCAACACCCAGCCAGAGGGCGAGGGCGACCAGCACCGCCTGCACGCCGTAGCCTTCCGAGACGCGTCCCATGACGGCCGAAACCGGCATGAAGAGCAGCGAGACCAAAAGGCTCTGCGTCGACAAGATGGTCGCACGCCGGTCCGAGCTCACGTGGCGGTTGATCGCCTCGCTCACGCGCGGTGCGGTCATGCCGTAGATGCACGTACCGCCCACCATGAGCAGGGCAACGCCCGCCACACCCGGCTTGATGCTGGCGCCAAGGCAGGCGACGACCGCCATGCCCCAGGCCATCATCAGGGCCGTGTAAGTGCCGACCCTGCCGTCGAACCTGTGGGCAATCTGGCTCGAGAAACCCCCGAGCACGAAGCCCACCGCCATCAGCACGCCGAAGAACTCTTCGCGCAAACCCATGGCCATATAGTACGGCTGCTGGGTCCACATGATCAGCTTCGTCGAGCAGAACATCACCGCCGCAAAGACGAGGATCAGTCCCACCTCCGGATGGCGCAGCGCATAGCGCGTCGTCTCCACGATATCGGCGACCGGGTGCTTTTCCGGACGCTTGCGGTGCCGCGCCGGCTCGTCCATCGCGCAGGCGACGAACAGGGCCATGCACTGTGCCACAACGCCCAGCGTCACCGGCAGCAGGTGGTTGTGCGGGTATATCAGGCCGCCCACCACGCTCGCGAAGGCCACGCTGTAAAGGCCGAGGCCGCCGCGCGTGCCTTCCCGCCGCCTGTATTCAGCCTCGCGGCCCTCGGCCATAAGGCTTTCGTACAGGATAGCGGTGTTGGTGCCGTTGAGCAGGCAGATACCCACCCCGATCACCGCCTGCGCCAGCGCCGCCATCGCAAGTCCGTGCGAGAACAGCAGCAGGGCGTAACCGACCATCTCGAGTAGCGTGCCCAGCGCAAGGACGTGCTTGCGCTGCCACTGGTCGGACAGCCAGCCGCAGGGTACGTCGAGCAGCACGATGGTCGCGGCGAACGCGGCCTCGCCCAGCAGGAAGTCCTGGAAGCTCAAACCCATCTCGTCCCGGTAAAAGGGCATGATGACGGGGATCACGAATGCCATGCTGACGCAGACAGCATGGGCATTGAGCAGTTTGACGTTTCTATCGACACGCATGTTGCGCCTCCGTTGGTTGCTGGAGGGCGGACAAAACGCGGAACCGTTTTCTTTTTCGGGGGTCCTGTCAGCCATCCGGTTAAGGGGCTGACAGAGCGGGATTACTCGGACAGCCTTAGTGTTTTATTCGCGGTTTCTTTCGCGAAAAGAGGGGTGTTACCCGCTTTACCCTGTTGGGGCGCGGGGACGGTCCAGTTGACTGAAATGTGCATGCAATAGCGCATGATTTTCCTCTCTTTACCCTACCATCCCATCATGGATCGTGATTCTTGTCACGTAAAAAATTGTTGCAGTGCAAAAAGACATAATATTTCCGCGTAACCCGATTTTAATTTTCGAAAAGTATAGTGGTGTATGGCGCTTCACAAAGCAGGGCAGGGCATCCGTGGAAGAAACCGAAGAGTTTTTAAAAAGCAAGATAAGGGCCGACATCGGATTTTACGAGGACTGCGTGAATGTCGCGCGCGAATACGGCCGCGCGAAGGAAATCGACCAGGAATATATCTACCTGAAAAAAGGCATGGAGTTCGGCGACCTGCACAGCCAGCACAAGCTGGCGAAGCTGTTGCTGTTCAACGGCGTCTACCACAACCCCAAATATGCCTTCGAGTTGCTGGAGGATGCCGTGCAGAAAGGTCACCTTGAGGCTACAGTGACGCTGGGCGAGGAATTGATGTCGGGTTACCTCGTGCCGCGCGACACAGTACGCGCCTTCGGGCTGTTCAAGGATTACAGCCTGCGCGTGGCGGCGCTGTCGTCGATGGTGCCGCTTGGCAACCTTATCATGATTACCGAAGGCTGCACGCATTACGGGGTATGCCTTGCGGCCGGCATCGGATGCAAGAAAAACCCTGTCATGGCCTTCGAAGTGCTGGCCGACCTGGCGCGGCGCGGGTTTTTCGCGGCGAAGACGCTGCTTGAATCGCGCGAAATCGATGTGTCGATGCGGGCGCTCGTTTATGAAGGGCTCGAGACGCAGCACTTTGACGGCGGCACGGAAGGCGGCGGGCCCGTGAATGTGCAGGACGTATTCACGCAGGAAACAGCAAACTGGAACCTCGAAGACGTGGGTCTCGTGTAGCATGGAAAAACTCAGCAACGGCGATATCCGCCGCGTCATGGTCAGCCACAAATCGGGACAGGTGATGCTGCCCGAGTACCTACCGCCCGAGGCGCAGGATGGCAAGGGCGCAGACCATTACACGGAGCTGAAAGGATTCCAGAAAGATTTCGACGTGGTGATCGAGCGTACGCTGGCGAAATTCCCGAACGGCGCAGGCTTGAACGATTTTGCCGAGTATTTAAGCCGCGAGGCGATATCGCAGGGCGGCACCAGCGCGGGGCCCTACCTGCGCGCGACGCTGCTGGAGGTGCGCGATGTGGTTGCACCCGACTATTTGAAATCAATCGCTGCCAAAACCGTTGCGCCGATGGATGCGGCTTCGGCTATCAAAGCGTTGCGTGACGGCAACGCCGACCGCGACGCCTGGAATATCCTCGACGACGTCGAAAAGAAAATGCCAAAAAACGCTAACGATGTTATCACCCTACTTCGCGCGATCGGTAACGACCATGCTGAGGCAGGGGACGACTGGATGGCTGAAACGGCCGATATGCTGCGCGGAAGCCTTTCGGCCGCCAGCGACAGGCATGCAAGCGTGCAGATCGAGGCGAAGGTGGCCGAGATGAAAAGCGCGGAGCAGCCGCACAAGCCTGTTACGCCTAAAAGATAATCAGGATTTCTTCAGTGTCAGCAGCGTGATTTCCGCAGGCACGAAAGTGCGCAGCGGCGGGCCCCAGTATCCGGTGCCGTTGCTCACGTAGACATACATGCCGTCATGCAGGTTCAGCCCTTGATGGTATTTCTGGAAGAAGCGGATCAAGAGGCTGAAGGGGAAATACTGCCCGCCATGCGCGTGGCCGGAGAGCTGTAAATCAAATCCCGCCTTGTGGGCGGCGGCATAGCTGGCGGGCTGGTGGGCCAGCAGGATTTTAGTCGTCTCCATCGGCGCGCCCTGTAGGGCTTCGATGGGATTCGATTGCCCGCCCGCCGAATAATCAAGGACGCCAGCAACGACAATCGACTGCCCGCCCCGCGTAATGACGGCGTGCCGGTTCAGCAGTACCCGCGCGCCAAGCTCGCCGAACTTCAGCGCCCAGGCGTTTGCATCCCAGTAAAATTCGTGGTTACCAGTGACGAAGAAAACGCCGTCAGGCGCCTTTAGTTGCGCCAGTGGCGAGACGCCCTCGGCAAGGTCTTCGGTACTGCCGTCGACGAAATCGCCGGTCAGTGCAATAGCGTCGGGTTTCAATCCGTTGACGATATCCGTGACCTTTTGCGCATATTCCCGCCCGATGGTGGGGCCGACATGCAGGTCGGATACCTGTGCGATTGTGAAGCCGTCGAAAGCTTCCGGCAGGTTTTTCAGCGGCACCTCGACGCGCTTGACGACAGGGCGCAGCGCCTGCCACAGGCCGATAACGACAGTCAGCGCTACCGCCGCCAGCAAACCCTGCAACGTCCACAGGTTAATATCAGCCTGCGCATACCACATCATCAGGAACACGCCGATGATATCCGCCACCATGCCATAAGCCACCAGCAACGACATTACGCCGAAGCAGATATAGCCCGTCCACTGCACGGCGGACACCATCGGGCGCAGCGCCGTGTTCTTCCAGCGGGGGAAGGGGCCGTGGTCGCCGAACAGCGCCGCCATTTGCATGGCGAAGAAGAGGAAGCCCAGCGTGTATGAAATCGCAGTGTGCTCCTGCGCCCAGACGGAGCGCAAAATGATGCGCGTCACGGCGTAATAGTTCATCAATGCGATAAACAGCAGGAATATGCGCACGTCAGAATTCTTCCCGCGTCACGCGCGCGATGGTGAGGACGGAGACTTTCGCCGCACCGTGTTTTTTCAACGTGCGGGCGCATTCGTTCAGCGTCGCGCCGCTGGTGAAGACGTCGTCGACAAGCATGATATTTTTACCGCGCAGTTCCGTCAGGTATCGTCCGTTAACCGCAAAGGCACCCTTGACGTTGTCGCGGCGTTCCTTGCGGCTCAGGCCTTTTTGCTGGATGGTGGCGCGCAGCCTTATCAACCCGTCGGGCAAGTGGCGCTTGCCCGTGCGCCTCCCCAGTTCGGCGGCAAGCACGGCTGATTGGTTGTAACGGCGTTTCCACAAACGGCGCGCATGCAGGGGCACGGGGAGGATGGCGTCGGTTTCCCCGATCAGCTCCGCACCCGCGCGCAGCATCCAGGGAATAAACGTATGGACGAAATGCATCTTGTCGCCGTGCTTGAAATCCAAAATCAGCTGGCGGCTGGCGTCGTTGTAAACGACCGGTGCGCGTGCGGCATCGAATTGCGGCTCGTACTCCATGCAGGCCGCGCAGATCATGCCGAGTGCGTTTTCGAACCCGAAGGGCGTGCCGCAGGTTGCGCAAAAAGGAGCCTCGATAAAGCCTAAACCACCCCAGAAAGCGGGGCTGAGCATGCCTTGTTCGTCGACGACATCGCCCGTGCCCGCACAGCGCGGGGGCAGCAGAACGTCGAGGGCGGCGGCCAGTAGGCTCGTAAACCCCTGATTTTGTTTCAAGTTTGTTTGCATATTCCCCTAACTTGCCCTGATTCCGCATTTCAAGCAACAGCATCAAGAAGTACCTCAAACCCCTTGATTTTCCGTATTATGTAATATAATATTACCCAGCTTAGCGATATTCTGGAGGTGCATGATGTGCTTCCGGTATAATGGAGAGATAGGCGTGACTCCAAAAGGCGCAACTGTGTCGAAGGTCGACAAGACAGAAATAAGCGAGCAGGTTGCCGCCAGTATCCGTAATTTCTCGGAACGGGCGAAGAACGAGGCTGCCTTGCAAAAGGCAATCATCGAAATGCCTGAATACGTGCAGAAGAAAGCCGCGCTGATTTCGGCGCACTTCCTGCTGCCCGCGGGCGCGCGCGTGGTCGACATGGGCTGCGAAAACGGCGCGATCACCTATGCGCTGGCGCTGCTCAACCCCCGCGCAGAAATCATCGGCATCGACCACGACCCGAAAGCCATCGAATTCGCGCGCAAGACTTTCCGCCTGCCGAACCTGTCGTACCGTGTCACCGATTTCTCCGTCCCCGACCTCGAGGACGAAAGCATCGACGGCATCATCAATTCGAACATCCTGCACCATGTCTATTCGATGAACAGCTACAACCCCGGCGACGTGACGGCAATGCTGGAAAAGCAGATGCAGAAGCTGAAAAACGGCGGCACGATGCTGATCCGCGACTACATGATGCCGCCCGAGGGCGAGTTTGTGTTGCTGGAGCTGCCCAACGTGCCCAGCGACGGGCCGAAGCCGACCGAGATGTCCGACGCCGACCTGCTGGTGAATTTCTCCCAGAACGCGCGCCCCATGGCGTCCGGCTGCGAAGGCTTTTTCATCGAAGAACTGATGCCGCGCCGCGAAGGCACGCGTCTCTTCCGCCTGCCGCACAAATGGGCGCTTGAATTCATCCACCGCAAGAATTACCGCAAGAACTGGGAGACCGAGCTGAAGGAGGAATATACCTTCTTCACCTACCAGGATTACCGCCGCGAATTCGCGCGGCTTGGCATGCGCATGGTGTTCTCCGCGCCCCACTGGAACCAATGGGTGGTGAAGAACTGCTTCAAGGGCCGCTTCCAGCTCTACGATGAAGACTATTCGCCGATGAGCGCGCCGCCCACGAACTATTTCATCGTCGCTCAAAAAGTCGCCGATAAACAATCGCTGCTGCTGGAGGAACGCCGCCCCTCGCAAAAGCCCGTGGGCGACCTGCAGATCATGGTGGTGCGCGACAAAAAATCAGGCGCGATCCACGAACTGGTGAAGCGTCCCGGCGAATATTGCGACATCGTGCCTTACCGCATCACGCCCGATAATCGCCTTGTGGTTTACGTGCGCTCGGGCTACCCCCGCCCCATCGTCAACGCGGTTAGCCGCGGATCATTCAATCTCGACGGCAAGAAATGGTCGGGCCACCTGATCGAGCCTATCACGATGGACACGGTCAACATGACTGACGACGTCGAGGAAAACCGCAAGATGATTTTCGATTACGTCGACGGCTACGCGTCCTTGCGCGCGAAATCGGAAGAAAGCTGGTATGTCGGCGACACCTACTTCCCCAGCCCCGACCGTATCGACGAGGCGATCGAGCCTGTGTTTGTCGAGGTTGAAAACCCGCAGAAGACCAACTGGCCGATCAAAGAGGACAAAGAGGTCAACTTCACCGAGATCGGCACCATCATGGAGCTGGACGGCGCGGATATTATCCTGGCGTCGCAGGTGGGCTTGCTGCCTGAGCCCCGCCTCGAGCTGCACGTTTTCGAGCTGATGTCGCGCTATAACATCCCGTTCCCGCGCTGGATCGGCGAGGTGATGCCGAAAATCCCCGGCCAGCCGATCAAGCCGAAAGACCCCGAAGACCTGCTGGCCGAATGCGAGCCTTGCGAGTTCGAGACCGAACAGCGTGGCGCGGTGACGCTGAAGCCCGTCAAATCCGTCTTCGTCGAGGAGGGCAAGGTCGGGCGCGCCACCCGCGGTCTCTCCGCGCAGGACGTCGAATTCATCGTGACCGACGACGGCATCGAGAATATCGCCGTCGTCGTGCCCGTCAGCCGCGACTGGGACAACAACCTGCTGGTCGCGCTCGACCCGAAAATCCTGCCCGTGCCGAACCGCCTGGGCGGCGACGGCGCGATGCTGAACGCGCCCAGTTTCACCTTGCCGCGCAACATCAAGACCATCGACGACGCGAAACACTTCATCGCCGAAAAATTCCGCGTGCCGACCGAACAGGTGGGCCAGCTGGGCGAAAGCTATTTCACCCATACGGGCGTGACGCCGCAGCGCGTCTATCCCTTCCTCGTTTCCTCGCCGCCAGAAAACGGCAGCGGGCCGAAGCGCCAGTACGCGATGATCAAGCGCCTCTGGCGCCTCTGGGGTTTTACGCGTTATGCGGGTGTGCTGCTGAAAACGCTGGCGCGCGTGCAGATGTCCCTCGACCAGGGCAACGACATGGCCATGAACCGCAGCCCCGTGAACCTGAAGAGCAAGGGCTTTTCGCTCTCTACCGATAAAACGGCGCTCGAGGTCAAGAACGCGGGTTATTCCGCGGCACCCTCGCGCGTCCTCGGCCAGCGCGGCGGTGCGGGCGGTGGCGGGGGCAGCAAGCCCAAGGAAGAGGTGCCCATCTACCAGCCCGAGCAGCACCAGCCGCCGAAAGATATCGACCCGAAAGTGCTGGAACAAAGCAAGGCCGCGCAGGCGCTGATCGAAAGCATCGTATCGCCCCGTATCGGCAAGCGCCTGATGGACTCTTACGCGCAGGCGAAGAAACTGCTGAAAGGCGGCGACGCCGAAATCACGCTGAAGGAAACGCCCACCGTCGCGCAGATCGACAAGGATATCGACGCCGTGGCAGACCAGCTGAAAAAAGTGAAAATAGACGCTCCGCGCCTCGAACTGACCCCGCCGAAAGACAAGGGCGGAAGGCTTTAACCTTGACGGCCTCTCCCGTTGTATTTGACCGTGCTTTGCTGCGCCGCCGCCGCGACCGTGCCGCAGCGAACATCCATGATTTCGATTTCCTGCTGCGCGAGGTGGCGGGCAGGCTGGTCGACCGCTTGGACGTCATCAAGAAAGAATTCCCGCTGGTGCTGGACCTTGGCGGCGGGCACGGGCCGCTGTCGCAGTTGTTGAAAGAGCGTGCGGGTACGCAAACGGTAATTTCGACGGATATCTCCCATCCGATGGCCGCGCAATCGCCTGTGGCGTCTGTTGTGGCGGACGAGGAGTTTTTGCCCTTCAAACAGGCCAGCCTAGACGCCATGATCAGCAACCTGTCGCTGCACTGGACGAACGACCTGCCGGGCGCACTGGTGCAGGCGCGCTACGCACTGAAGCCTGACGGCTTGTTTATGGCGGCGGTGCTGGGCGGCGAAAGCCTGAAAGAGCTTCGCGACGCGCTTATGACGGCAGAGCTGAACGTAACGGGCGGCGCCAGCCCCCGCGTCTCGCCCTTCATCGACCTGCGTGACATGGGCGCGTTGATGCAGCGCGCGCAATTTGCGCTGCCTGTGGTGGATGCCGATATCATCACCGTCGATTATTCGAATCCCCTGAAGCTGATGCAGGACCTGCGCGGCATGGGTGCGTCTAATGCCACACTCGGCCGCCTGATGAAGCCCACGCGCCGTGGCGTCATCATGGAAGCGGCGAAGGTGTACCACGATAAATACGCTGGCAAAGACGGCCGCGTGCCCGCGACCTTCCAGGTCATCTACGCCATCGGCTGGATGCCCCACGAAAGCCAGCAGAAACCCATGAAGCCCGGCACGGCCAAGGTGAAACTGGCGGACGCGCTGGGCACCGCCGAACAATCCGCGGGCGAAAAAGCCAAACCCTGACAGGCCGCACAAAACCTTCGCCCCTGCTTTCGGGGCAGGGGCGGGTTTTTTATTATTAGCCGTGGTGTTTGGGGTAGTTCAGAACCTGTAGCCGACGCCAAGGCCGATGACCCAAGGGTCAAGGTCGACGTTTGCGCGCACCGCGCCGTTGTTGACGCTCACATCTGTGCTGAGGAAGATTTTCTTCACGTCAGCGTTCAGCATCCAGTGTTCGTCCAGCTTGTAATCCGCGCCGATCTGGAGCGCGTAGCCGAAGCCGTTGTCGTATTCGACCGAGGTGAAAGCGCCGGGATCGACGTTGTAGAATACTGTGTAGTTCAGGCCAGCGCCGACATAGGGGCTGAATTGCTTGTCAGCCATGAAGTGGTATTGCGCCAGCAGCGTCGGCGGCAGCACCCATGCGTCGCCAAGGTTCAATCCGCCCGGGTTCCAGCCCACGTCGTGCGGCGAGGTGGCGAGGATCAGTTCTGCCGAAATGTTGTTGGTGAAGAAGTAGGTGATGTCCAGCTCGGGCACGACGGCATTGTCGACGTCTGCTTCGCCGGGAATGGTGCCGCTGCTGTCTTCGGACGGAGCAACATCGATGGCGCGCAGGCGCAGCTGCCAGTTATGCGGGTTTTTCCAGTCCGCGTGCGCCGGCGTGGCGAACGGCAGGGTGCAGGCGGCGATAAGTGCTATAGGCGGTAAGTGTTTTTTTCATTGGTCGTCTCCATTTGTTACCCGGAGGGTAATAAAGGGGGGAGACGGCAGGCTTGATATTTATCAAGAAACTTTAAAATCAGGACTTGGAGGCTGTTAACAGATAGTTGACCTCGATATCCGACTTGCTGAGGCTGAAATCACGGGTGAGGGGGTTGTAAACCAGTCCCCGGATATCATTAACCTCCAGCCCCTGTGCGTCCAGATGAGCAGCCAGTTCGGACGGCCTTAAAAACTTCTTCCAGTCATGCGTACCGGCAGGCAGCCAGCGCAGCACGTATTCCGCCGCTACGATGCCCAGCAGGTATGATTTCGGGGTGCGGTTCAGGGTGGACATGATCAATAAGCCGCCCGGTTTCACGATCTTGCACAGCGCCTTCATGAATGAACCTACATCGGCCACATGCTCGATGATTTCGAGCGCGGTGACGACGTCGTATTTCTTGCCGGCCGCGGCCAGCTTCTCGACAGATGTCGCAAGGTATTCGATATCCAGCCCCAGCTTCTTCGCATGCGCGGTAGCTACCTTGATATTTTCTTTACCTGCGTCGACGCCCGTGACTGTCGCGCCCATGCGGCACAGCGGTTCGGCGACCAGCCCGCCGCCGCAGCCGATGTCGGCGATTTTAAGCTTTTGTAAACACCTGATGCCGTCATCCAGCCCGTAATGCCCGCGGATCATGCGGCGGATATAGTCCATCCTGACAGGGTTGAGTTTGTGCAAGGGAGCCATAGGTCCGGATTCGTTCCACCACTGCTCGCCAAGATTGTCGAACTGCCGGATTTCTTCGGCATCAATCGAGGCATCGCTTGCAACTTTTTTCGAATTTTTTCGGGCCATAATCGAACACTGTATAGATTTTTCCCCCCTGAAAAAACACGCTTTTGATAGTCATAAAATAACCGGTTAAAGAGGGGTTAATTCCATATCTCATTTACTTAACTAAATTTTCATAGCGTCAGAATAGTCTCGTTTTGGGGAAACTAAAACGGGGACTAGGGGAATGCTGACGGGGGTCTTTAATTCCATAATATCATTGGGTTTTCGCGCCTATGCGAAAACTGAAAACCAGCACCAAAGCGGCTTCCTGAGCACGGTTTTTAACCATGTGGCCGAGGTGGTCGAGAAGGTTATCAACTTCCATAAAAGCATCTTTTTCGGCAAACGCGCGGAAGGCAGCGAAGGCCGTCCGCACAGCCGTTTTTATGACGCCGTCCATGAATACCTGCATGAAGATGAAAAGGAAGACAAATCCAAAAGCCCGCGTGCGCTCGAGCTGCTGGCGCTGCTGAAGCAGGTGGCGCTGGCCGTGGCGCGCGAGGAATACCCGATGACCATCGGCGCCCTCCAGCCCATCCTTGCAGAACTGGAAAGCCTGGGCGTCTATGGCGCTGACATGATACTCGCCAACGCCGTCCCGATGCACAAGAACACGCCGCACAAGTTCGTTTACCATCCTGCCGCGCAGGACCACCACCATTACGGCATGCGCCTCGCCGCCTGATAGGCCGCCGTTGCACGGCCTGCCTGCCCATGGCATGCTATGGCTGGCGTAATGCTTTGGGTTTTCAGGGGCCTATGGAAGATTTCAGCACATCGTTGCTGCGCGAGAAAATCGCCTTTATCGACGATAATACGCCGCCCGATACCGACGTGCCCGATGACGGCCCGAACGTGGTGCGCAGCAACCGTGTCTTTTTGAAGCTCGGCACGGAAAAAGTCGTGACACGCGCGCAGAATATGCACACCACCCTGCGCCTCGCGGGGAAAGTGATGGCTGATTATTACAAGAACGGCGCGTTCACGCCTCGCCTCGACAAACTCGCGTTCGATGCCGAATGGGCGGGGATCATGTCGAATTACGAACGCGAGTTCAACCCCTACAACTGGGCCGCCGTCTACGTGAACGGCCAGCCGGCGTTCCGCACCAAAACCTCGCCCTTCGTCGACGTGGTGGAGAAATGCGCGCTGCTGGCCAGCGACAATTATGATGCGACGATGAAGGTAACCCATGCCGCCTTGCAAAAGCTTGGCAGGGCAGTGCGCATAGAGCACACGACCAGCGTTGCCGCGGTGCTGACCGACAACGGCAAGAATATCCGCTGCGGCATTATCTACCGCGATGGCAAGCGTGACGTGACTTTTCAGTTCACTGCCGTGGGCGGCGACCAGCGCAACCGCGTGGTGCAGGGAATGGGCATCGCGGCCGCGCTGCTGGAGGCTATCAACCTGCGTTTCGTCGTTGACACGCTGGGAGCAAAACTGGGCGAGGGCGGCAGCGGCATGAAAGGTTCCGCCGACGCCAACCAGCACCGCGCGGCGACGGGGCGTCTTGTCGCGCTCGACAAGGGCATCATGGCATTTGAAGAAAATTACGAAGTGCGCTATCGTCCGGAAAAGCCGGATTTTTTCAATAAAGACTAAGAGGGGAGCTACCCATGAGCAAAGATGCAATCGTCAAGGCGCTGAAACTGGCGTCATCCGACAACGACCATGAAATCGCGATGGCGCTGAAGAGCCTGCAGGGGCTGTTCGACGACGCAGGCGTCGGGTTGCAGAACGCGCTGGTCTTTGCTTTTGAAAACCTTGAAACGATCAAGGCAAAATACGCGCCCCCTGAAGCCGTGCAGAAAAAAGACGCAGGCCCCGTGCAGATTTCCGGCATGCCGCAGGCGCGCTCGCCCAAAGCAGGCGTGGTCGAGATCATCCCGCCCGGCGCGACCGAAGGCACGCTGGTCCAGCTGCAGGGCGCGGCGGGCGAGCAGGCAGGCGATATCGCCTTCGGCATGAAAGACGCGCTGGTCGCGGCGGTCATCAATAAAAGCCGTTTCAAGCTGAAAGTCGTGGACGTGAAAAACGCCCGGGGCGACGTGGTCGAAACGATCCTGCAGGCGGAATACGAGCGCGAGGGCATGACCCCCGTGCGCGTCTGGGGCAACGTGAAAGGCGAAGTCGCCGCGCTTGCCACCGTCATGCGTACGGGCGTGAAGACGGCCTTTCCGGATTTGATGAGCTGATTACAGCTTCATCGCAACCGTCATCCCCTGTCCCGTATTCAGCATCATGCTCTGGTACTTTTTGGGGTTTGACAGGCGTTTGTTGAAATCTGTCATGGCGGCATAGGCTGTGTCGCTGATGCGTTCGCCGCCTTTTCCCTGCCAGACGGCGTCGAACAAAAACGTGTTGTCGCCCACGATCAGTCCGCCCTTGCGCACGTTTTTCTCCGCCCAGTCGAGGTATTTGGCGTAGCCGGTTTTTTCGGCGTCGATGAAGATCAAATCGAAGGGGCCTTTGGCCGAGAGCGCGGGCAGGGTCTTGTGCGCGTTGCCTTCGACGATGGTGATTTTCTTGCCCTTGGCGTATTTTTTGAAATGCGCCTCGGCGATGCGGGCGCGGCGGTCTTCGTATTCGCAGGTGAAGATCTGGCCGCCCTTGGCCATGGCCTGCGCCATCCAGAGGGATGAATAGCCGCCCAGCGTACCTATCTCGACAATCTTTTTTGCGTTCACCAGACGCACCAGCAGTTGCAGCAAGCGGCCGTCTTCGGGCGGTACGCTGATCTGGTCGTCAGGCAGCGTCATCGCGGCGCGCAGCGCGCGTTGTTCCTTGGGCTCGTTCGCAAAAACCTGATGGATATAATCGCGGCGGTCGGCGTAACTCATGGCGTGCCTGTTTGTTTCATGATGAAGACATGGATGAAGTAACCCGCGGTCAGCAGGATAACGCCCGCCGCATAAACGCCCCAGTAGCCGAAGGGGATTTTCTTGGCAAACAGGAAAGGCACAAAGAACAGCAGCGACAGCGGAATGGCGGCCAGGATGCTCTGCGCGAATTTCACCGATGCCTCGGGATCCTTGTATTCGGCGTATGAAAACGCCAGCACCAGCATCGACGAAATCGGCAGCGCGATAATGAACCCCGCCAGCTCGGGCTTTTTCACCGACAGCCACGACGCAAACGCGATCATGCAGGCGGAAATCGCTATTTTTATCGGTATCCAGTACATGTTATTCTCCTTGATTGACGGATAGTGCAGCAGCAGAAAGTTTTTATCAATGCGCGTAGTCGTGCTGACAGGGGCGGGGATATCGGCGGAATCGGGTATCAACACCTTCCGCGGCGCCGACGGGTTGTGGGAAGGGCATAGAATCGAGGATGTCGCCTCGCCCGAAGGCTTCGCTCGCGACCCTGACACCGTCTACCGTTTCTATAATGAGCGCCGCCGCCAACTGGTGCAGCCGAATATCCAGCCCAACGCCGCACACCTTGCGCTGGCGAAGCTGGAGGCGGCGCTGGGCGATGATTTCATGCTGGTGACGCAGAACATCGATGATTTGCATAAACGCGCGGGCAATAAACGCCTGCTGCCCATGCATGGCGAGCTGCGCAAGGCGCGCTGCACCAAGTGCCTCGGCATTCCCGACTGGCACAGGGATTTCGACGAAACGACAGTCTGCACCGCTTGCGAAGAGGCCGGGGGCCTGCGCCCGCATGTCGTCTGGTTCGGGGAAATGCCGCTTTATATGGACGATATCTACGCCGAACTTATGCAATGCAATGTCTTTGCGGCCATCGGCACCTCGGGCAACGTTTACCCCGCCGCGGGATTTGTCGAAGTGGCCTATCAGGCCGGTGCGCGGTCGGTCGAGCTGAACCTTGAAAAATCGCTGGTCGCCAATGCCTTTGACGAGCGGCGGTATGGAAAGGCAACCGAGATTGTGCCACAATGGGTCGACGAAATCCTGGAAAGCCTCTGAGCCATGCCAACCCTTCCCGCCGTCCGCATCGATGAGCATTCAGTCCGCCGCGTAAAGATGGGCTACCCTTGGGTATTCCGCTCCGAGGTCATCAACGCCAAGGAAAGCGACGCCATCCCCCCGGGGTCGGCGGTCGATTTCGTGCGCGACAAGGGCGATTTCGTCGGCCGCGGGTTTTATAACCCGAAAGTTCAGCTGGTCGGCCGCGTGATGACATGGAAGCCCGAGGAAAACCTCGAACGCTTTTTCATCTATCACCGCGTCGAAAGCGCCTGGGTCTACCGCGAAAAACTGTATCCGGGCCAGCCCTACTACCGCCTGATCCACGCCGAAAGCGACGGGCTGCCCGGGCTTATCGTCGACCGCTTTGGCGATGTCGTGGTCTGCCAGGTGAACACCGCGGGGATGGAAACGCTCTGGCCCCATATCGAAAGCGCGCTGAAATCGCTGCTGCGCCCGAAAGAGATTATCCTGCGCAACGACACTGCCGCGCGGGAGCAGGAAGGCCTCGAGAAAAAACTCGTCGGCCTGATGGGCACGCTGGCCGACCCTGTCGTACAGATTTTAGAAAACGGCGTGAAATTCGCGGTCGACGTCATGGGCGGGCAGAAAACCGGCTGGTTCTACGACCAGCGCGACAACCGCGCCTGGGTGTCCAGTCTTGCCAGGGGCGGCTCGCTTCTCGACGTCTTCTGCCACACCGGCGGCTTCGGCATCACCGCTGCAGCGCAAGGGGCGGAGGCGGTGACCTTTATCGACAGTTCGTCCGACGCGCTGATGACGCTCGATAAAAACGCGACCCTGAACGGCGTCGAGCGCAAGTGCCAGATTATCGAGGGCGTGGCCTTCGACATGATGGAAAAACTGCCGCATATGGGGCGCAAATACGAAGTCGTCTGCGTCGACCCGCCCGCCTTCGTTAAATCGCGCAAGGACCTTGGCCCGGGCATGAAGGGCTACCAGAAACTCGCGCGTCTCGCCGAGCCGCTGATCGAGCGCAGCGGATACCTGTTCTTCGGCTCCTGCTCGTCGCATGTCGGGGTGAAGGATTTGATCGAGGTTGTCTCGGGCGGCCTCGCCAAATCCGGCCGCCATTTCCAGCTGATCAAAACCTCGGGCGCAGGCCCCGACCATCCGGTGCATCCGCTACTGCCGGAAACGCAGTACCTTAAAGGCCTGACGTTCAGGATGCTGGATTAAAAATTTGATGGGGCAGTGCTAGATAAATGCGAATTGTAGCAATCCTATTCGCGGTGATATTTGTCGTCCTGCTTTTCTTGGTTATGAATGGCCAAACCTACATTTCCCCAGAGGCTCAAGCGTTAAAAAACGCCACTGATTTAAATCCTTCTATACCCAGTGACGAAGAGATTTTTGGAACTTGGACGGGGAAAAACGAGCAGCTTATCCTTAGCACAGACAATCATTTTAGCCATCAAACGCCTAAGCGCCTCGAAACAGGAACTTGGAAGCGCGACGCTTTTAATCTCCATCTTACAGGAGACGATTATTCGGGCGGAATGAGGTTCATAAAATTTAACAAAGAATATCTTCTTTTGACCGAGCCGCCAGATTTCAGTGCTATCGAAGGCAGCGAATGGTTAATACCCGCCATAGGTTCTGCGCTTCACAAAGAAGCGCAGTGGAAGCCGGCAGCTCAGGAAAAGAATTAACGCGAACGGCGCGGCGCGCTGTCGAGCGACGAGCTGGCGTGCTGCGGCCAGAGCTGTTTCATCGTCTGGCGGTCGATCGCGATCGTGTTCGTTTCATCGGTGCTGAGGTAACGGTAAACCGCGCCCGTGATGGCGACCGCGACGGCCGATGACGCCCCGGTGGTGCCTTCAGTGGTCAGCTGCTCTTTTTCTTCGGGCGGCAGCTGGTTGAATTTCGTCAGGGATATCACCTTGTCCACGACGTAATAGGTGGGGCTGATGTTTTCGGCGCCGGTCATCAGCGTGCGGGTGTCGGCGGTTTCGCCTTTCTTCAGCTTGCGGTCGAAGAATTTGAAGTGGTGCGTGTCGTCGGGCAGCGTCAGTTTGGCGGGGTCGCGGCTGTCGACTTCGGCGAACTGCGCGCCGCTCTCGGTGAAAATGCGCACATAGGTTCGGGTCTGGTAGCCCTCTGCCTTGTCTTTGGCGCTGCTGAAAAGGTCTTTGATACGTTTCATCGTACACACTCCATTAACAGGTAATGGGGCAGGTATAGGCCGAAGTTTATGGAATGTCAACGGGGGCTAAAAAAGCCTTAGCTTCCAACCATCCCCGTCTCAGGATTGATCTGCATATTGTCGAGCCAGAAGGTTTTGCCCTCGGCGCCGTCGCCCAGCTTGCCCGCGATGTACTGCGTGATCTGGTCGATGGTATCGGGCGGGAAGGGCGGGTTGACGATTGCGATGCCAGTGCCATACATGCGGAAGGTCTCGCCGGGGGCGGCCTTCAGGCGCAGTTCGCTTACCAGCACGTCCTTGATGCTCGAGGCGCGCAGGCCTGTCAGCAGCTTCATATGCCCGCCGCCGGCCTGTGTATTGTTGGTATCCAGCATCGGGAACCAGACCATATAGCAGCCCTGCGGCCATTTCTTCCAGGCATTGCGCAGCAGCGCGGGCAGCTCGGCATATTCGGTCTTTATTTCGTATGAGGGGTCGATGACGGTCAAGCCGCGGCGCTCGGGGAAGGGCACGGCTTCAATCAATGCCTGCAACCCGTCGCCCAGGTACAATTCGGTATTTTCGGCACCGGCCATGGCGCTTTGCAATTCGCTGAATTCGCCGGGGTGGCGTTCGATGCAAACCAGTTTATCGGAAGCCTTCATCAGGCCGCGCGCGACTGCGGCGGAACCCGGATATTTCTGCAGGCCTTCGCCGCTGTACTTCTTCACGATGGAAAGATAATCGGCCAGCAGGGGCGAGGTGTCGTCGATGAACTTCGTGATGCCGTTGTCGAATTCCTTGTTCCGCTGCGCCTCTTCGGCCGAGAGGTCATAGATGCCGCGGCCCGCATGCGTGTCCATGACGCGGAAGCCGCCGGGCTTGGCCTTGAACGCCTTCACCAGCCGCGCCAGGATGGCGTGCTTGTGGACGTCTGCGAAATTTCCGGCGTGGTAGATATGCTGGTAGGAGAGCATCGGCAGTCCTTAAAGTAAAAGAAAAAGCCCCCGGAATGACTTCCAAGGGCTTTTTCTCGGAAAGTCAGATTCTATGCGGCCTTGAGATTGACGGCAGTCATACGACCTTGACGATCGGGGGCCAGTTCGTAGCTCACTTTCTGGCCTTCGTTCAACCCTTTAAGGCCGGATTTTTCGACCGCGGAGATGTGAACGAAAACATCCGTTCCACCGCCATCGGGCACGATAAAGCCGAAGCCTTTCTTGTTGTTGAACCATTTTACGGTACCACTGGGCATGCGAGTCTTCTCCTGAGTATATCGTTTGCATGTAGTATCGCCGGAAATCTCAAAGCCGCGAACGGTTGTTTTTCCAGCCCTAATAGAATTAAACCATTTGGATATGACGGGCAATAGACAATCATTTGCCGGAAATTTTCAGCAATAAAAAGACGTTAACGCGCGATTTTAGCGGCAGAAATACCGGTCGAGCGGTGTTATGACATTCGGGCAATTCGGCCAGAGAAGGATGAGCCAGACCGCGCCCGCGTGAATCAGCGCCAGCAGCACGGCGGCGCTGCCCGCATCCTTCGCGTGTTTCGCATAAGCGTTCCATTCGGATCCCGCGCGGTTCACGACGGCTTCGAGCGCGGAGTTCAGCAGTTCCGCCGCCAGCACCAGCAACACACTGCCCACCATGAGCGCAAGGCCCGAACGGTGCGGCGCCAGCCAGACCGCCAGCGGGATCATGATGACCGCCAGCGCCAGTTCCTGACGGAAGGCCGCTTCGGATTTGAAGGTCGAGACAAGGCCATCCCAGGAATAGAAGAACGCCTTGATGACGCGCGCGATGCCGGTCACCTTGCGCGGCACTTTCTTTTCCGACGGCGGCGTTTTCAGCTCGGTGATTTTTTCTTCTGCCATGGTTACGCCTCCTTTTGCTGGTAGGTGCGGTAGAGGTCGAAAATCGGCCCCGGCTTTACCAATGCTTCAGCCGCGGGCATATCCGACACAATACGGCCTTTTTCGAGGTAAATAATGCGGTCGAACATCGGCAGCAGGTGCAGGCGGTGCAGCGTCGCGACCACGGTTTTGTCGCCGAAATGGCTGAAAACGTTCTTGAATATGCGCTCCTCCGTCGGCAGGTCGACGCTACTGGTCGGTTCGTCCAGCAATATAATGTCCGACTGCTCCGCCGCGAAAAGCCCACGGGAGAGGGCAAGGCGCTGTTTCTGGCCGACCGACAGGTTCACGCCTTTTTCGCGGATATCGGTGTCGAGCCCCTTGGGCATCTGTTCCAGCACCTGCATGAATTCCGCCAGTTTCAGTGCGCGGAAGATGTCGGTATCGGGCACGTCGAGGCCGAAGCCGACGTTAAACCGGATGGTGTTTTCAAAAATCTCGGGGTCCTGCGGGATTAGCGTCGTCAGCTGCGACAGTACCGCAAATTCCGACGGCTGGCCGTCGACTGTCACCTCGACGCTCTCGGGCTGGTGGAGCGCACGCAGCAGCGAGAGCAGGGTGCTTTTGCCCGCGCCGCTGCCGCCGACCAACGCGATTTTCTCGCCGTGCCGCAACGGCAGGTGGATGCCCGACAGCGTCGCGCCCTCGCCCTGCTTGGTGTGATAGGTGAAGCCGAGGTTTTTGATATCGATGTTCTTCCACACCGGTGCGTCATTGTCGTTTTCGGCGCGGTGCAGGCGCGCGTGGTCGTCCACCATATTGCGGGTCGCCTTCAAATCAGTAAGGGCGGTCAGCCAGCTGCCATGCATCCAGATAAAGTCGAACATCTGCCCGCCGACTTTCTCCTGATACATATATATAGTCACCAGCGAGCCCGCCAGAATGGCCGCGCCCGCCTGCATCTGGAACCAGATATAGCCCAGCAAAATGACGCTCATGATGATGATCGAGAACATGGTGCCGAAGAAATAGCGCCATTCGTTGATCTTTGCCTCGCGCATAAACGGCGGCATGGTCAGGTTCATCTTCGACAGCAGCGTGGCCTGCGAAAATTTCTGCAGGCGCAAAATGACGATGGAAACCATGTTCGATACGAAGTCGTAGAACACGGCGCTGGCGGAATGGCCTGCCTCGTTCACTTCATCGATCGCCTTGGTCATGCGCTTGTTCATCAGGATGATGACCAGAAGGCTGCAGATAGTGCCCCCAAGACTGACCAGCCCGATATAAATGTTGAAGCTGCACAGCATGATGATCGAGCCCGTCAGCATGATAACGCGCTGGAAGCTGATAAAGCTGTTCTCGACAAAGCCCTTCAGCGCGTTCGCCGCGGTGCGGATGCGGTTGATGCTGCTGCCCGAATGGTGGTCTTGATGCCAGCTCAGGGGGAGTTCGCTCAGGCGGCGGAAGCTTTTGCTGATATAGCTGATGAAAATCATCTGGCCCGCGCGGCGCTCGATCACGCGGCCGGGGCCGTGCAGCGTCCACATGAAGAACTGGCAGCCGATAATGATGCCAAGGTATTTCAGGCAGTCATTGAACAGGTTCGGCCCCGGGTTCTGCAGGGTGTTCACCAGCTTGCCGAACATCCATGGAATGGAGAGCTCGAAGCACATCGCGAAGAGGTACATGGTGTGATAGAGCACGATGTACCCGCGCTGCCCTTCCGCATAAGGCCAGACTTCGCGCCAGAGGCGGAAATACGAGAAGTTTTTAAGGGGGTTCAGGTTCGGCATGCCGTATCTCTATCAGCAATCATCCGCCCGGGTAAACAATGTTATTTTTATGAAAATTATTTCTTTTTCACTGGGCAGGTGGAGAAGCCGAAAAGGGCATAGGCCCCGCATCGCCCCATTGCCGCGTTGGCCAGCAGCGCGCCGCCAAGGAGAGGCCAGAGCAGGCCCTGAAAGCCCCCAAAGGCCCAATAGCCCAGCATGGCACAACCCAGCACGACGCGCAGCGCGCGGTCCCAGCCGGCAAGATTCACGGGAATGGTTTTCTTGGCATCCATGCAACTTATATAAGTCATGCGGCTGCGGGTGACAAGGCTGCGGAAAAATGTTACCAAAGGCGCCTTATGGCATCGACCCTTATCTTGAGCGTACAGGAAGGCTGCGTCGCTTTCGGAGAAAAAACCATCTTCGACGGCCTCGCCTTCAATATCCATGACGGCGATAAAATCTCGTTGGTCGGCAAGAACGGCTCGGGCAAGACGACCCTGATGAACATCATCACCGGCGAACGCGACATGGACAGCGGCGAGCGCTGGGTGCTGCAGGGCACGACCATCGGCTACCTGCAGCAGGAAGTCGACGTTATCCCCGGCCAGACTGTCTACGACTACGTCTTCGAGCAGCTGATGAAAGACGGCATCGAGGAAGCCAACCGTTACAAGGTCGACATGGTCATCCAGCCGCTGGAGCTGAACCCCAACGACCGCATGGATATGCTCTCGGGCGGGCAGTTGCGCCGTGCGTCGCTGGCGCGGGCGCTGGTGGAGGAACCCGATATCCTGATGCTGGACGAGCCCACCAACCACCTTGACCTCGAAGTCATCGAATGGCTGGAACAATACCTCGCCCGTTACCGTGGCGCCGTGCTTTGCGTCAGCCATGATAAAGCGTTTCTGGCCAATATTTCCAACAAGATCTTCTGGCTCGACCGCGGCCGCATGCGCGTGGCGCCCAAAGGCTTCGCTTTCTTCGACGAATGGTCAGCCATGCTGCTGGAACAAGAAGAGCGCGAGTTGCAGAACCGCCAGAAGCTGCTCGACCAGGAAGTCGAATGGGCCAGCCGCGGCGTCAAAGCGCGCCGCAAGCGCAACATCCGCCGCGTGCACCTGATGCAGGAAGAACGCGCCGCCCTGAAAAAAGACAAAAGCAGCTACCGCCAGATGATGCGCAGGTTGCAGATAGGCGAGATGGAGATCGACGAGCTGGGCTCGAAACTCGTCGCCGAATTCTTCAAGGTGGACAAGAAATTCACCGCCGACGACGGGCGCGAGAAAACCGTGCTCAACAAATTCTCGATGCGCTTCCAGAAGGGCGACCGCATCGGCATCCTTGGCCGCAACGGCTCGGGCAAGACGACCTTCCTGCGCATGCTGATCGGGGAAATGAAACCCGATATGGGCAAGGTAAAGCTCGCCCGCGGCATGGAATTCTCGTACTTCGACCAGAAACGCCGCGACCTGCGCCCAGAAGATACGGTGAAGCAGGTCCTCTGCCCGCAGGGCGGCGAATACCTGCAGGTGATGGATAAGACCCGCCACGTCATCGGTTACCTGCGCGATTTCCTTTTTGATGCCGCCATGGTCGAGCAAAAGGTCGGCACCCTGTCGGGCGGGCAGAAAAACCGCCTTTTGCTGGCAAAAGTGCTGGCAAACCCCAAGGGCCTCCTTATCCTCGACGAGCCCACCAACGACCTCGACATGGATACGCTGGATATGCTCGAGGAGATATTGTCGGCCTATACCGGAACACTGCTGGTGGTTTCGCACGACCGCGACTTCCTCGACCAGACGGTCAGCA
>CAZNRN010000015.1:0-80856 GCA_964575605.1 uncultured Micavibrio sp.
AGCTTGCCAAGGCCGTCCATAGCGGCTCCCTGCCTGTCACCCCCGAAACCGAAAAGGCCATTCTGGAAGCCTGCGCCGCCGTTAAGGATATGCGGCATGAATTGGTTAACGCCCTCGGCCTTCCGATAGACGACCGGAACGGCCAGCCTCCGGTTGACCAAGGCGGACTACCGCCCGATACCAATTCCGGCGGGCTGCCGCCGGATGGGGATGGCGCATGATCCTCTATGCTAGCCAGCGCGGTCGGTCTGCGGAGCTTGCCGCCCACCTCCTGAATGGGGATGAAAACGAGCATATCACCGTTCATGAAGTCAGGGGTTTTGTCTCCGAAGACTTGGCCGAAGCCCTACGCGAGGCTTATGCCATGAGCCGGGGTACGCGGTGCAAGCAATTCCTGTTTTCCGTTAGCCTCAGCCCACCCGAAACGGCTGACGTTACGGTGGAGGACTTTGAGGCGGCTATCGAGGAAATCGAAAAGAAAATGGGGCTGATCGACCAGCCCCGTATCATCGTTTTCCATGAGAAAAACGGGCGGCGGCATTGCCACGCCGTATGGTCGCGGATTGACAGCGAAAAGCTGGTTGCCGTCAACCTCGCCCATTGGAAACGTAAGCTCATGGACATCTCGGCCATGCTGTTCCTGAAGCATGGCTGGAAACTGCCCAAGGGCTTTAAGCGCAAGGCCGATAAAAGCCCCCTGAACATGACGCGGCAGGAATACCGCCAAGCCAAGCGACTCTTGGAAGACCCTCAAGCCCTGAAAGCGATGTTTAAGGGCGCATGGGAACAGTCGGATTCCAAGGAAACATTCGTCCGTGCGCTACAGGAAAACGGCTTGCTGCTGGCGCGGGGCGATAGTCGCGGCTTTGTCGCCGTGGACATTAAAGGCGGCGTATATTCTCTCAGCCGCTGGATTGACATTGGCACGCGGGATTTAAAAGCCCGCCTCGGGATGCCCGAAAACCTGCCCGATATAGGGAAGGCAAAAGCGTACCTGGCTTCCCGCATGACGGAAAACTTGACCCGTTACATTGCGGAAGCCAAGGCGCAGGGCGCGGAAAAGCGGACTCCGCTGGTGCAGGAGCTTCGCTCCCTCGTCCTTAGCCAGCGGATAGAACGGCATGACCTTATCCAAACCCAGCAAAAACGCTGGGTGCAGGAAACCCGCCAAAGATCGCAGCGGCTGCATAACGGCGTGGCGGGTGTATGGCAGCGCATCACAGGCGAATATCAGATAATCAGGACGCTGAACGAGGCCGAAGCCAAGGCGGGGCTTGAGCGCGACCGCAAGGAACTTCATTCCCAAATCCGCTCCCATCTTCTGGAGCGGCAGGGCTTACAAAAAACAGTCCTGTTTTACCGCGAGGAACACCGCGTTGAGGTGTTCCGGCTGCGGCAGGAAATCGCACGTTACGTCAGCACCGCCACCGAACCATTCCTGCCGAAGCCCGCCGCGACAGCGGCGGCGGGAAAACTGCCGCTTGCGGCTCAACTTGCACTCGTAGAGGGCAAAATCAGCCTGCTTCCGGCTGACTTCTTGCGGCAGGAACTCGCCAAATACTCGCCTGCTGCCGCCGAAACCCTGCCGCCTTCCGTGGCAAAAGCGGATAGCGTTGCCACGACCGACAAGCTGCCGCCTGTGGCTCAACTGGCGCAAGTTGAAACCAAACTTGCGCTGCTCTCCGGTGACTTGACGCTGCTGCAAGCCTCCCTCGAAAGTAATCTAATCTCGGATGAAATGCGCGGTCGTATCCGGCGCATGATCGAGAAAACGCTGGAAGCGTTGCAGATTAAAGCCATCGAGACAAAGACCGAAGAACAGCGGCTTGAGGAAAAATCCCGCGAGTACCAGATTAAGCAGGCTGAATTTAACCTGCTCATTCAGAAATATGCCGAAGTGCAGATTAGAGTCGAAGCTGAACGGCGGCAACAGGAAGCCAACCGACAATTCTACGGCCTTATAAATAACATGAGTTACAGCCTGAACGGGCTTCCCAACTGGAAAATCAGCGTCATGATGCCGCCACAGGAACGGCAGCTAGATGAAACGGTCTACGTCCAGAAGGTCGTCCTGCAGCGCGACAACGCGCAGCTGATACAGCGCGTTCTTTATTCTCCGGAAAACGAAAGCCTAGTCTCAAAACGCCCGCCCATAGACCCCAAGACCGCCGTTCCAGCCTTGCGGCAGAACGTCCTTGAGGTCAAGGAAATGATGGCGCGCGCGGGCTTGCGCCCGCCGTCCGGCGGCGGCATCAGCACGGTGGCGCCTGCCACAATCCGCATGACGGCGGCTGCGCCGTTACGCGCAGCAATCAAATTCAACGCAAAGAGATAAGGGGGAATTACAATCATGGCATGGGAAAAATCACAGGGCGACTTCCTCGAATCCGACGTAGTGGAGTGGGTAGAGGCGATCTGGTCGCCTAATAAAACGCGCAAAAGGAAGAAATCCCGACCGTGGGGAAAGCAGAAGGTTATCGCGCAGATCGCGGCGATAGACGGCGATTTTGTCAAACTCACCATTCTGAAATCCCATATCACAGAAAACATCATCGGCTCGGAGTTGAGGCCGCATAAGGTCGGCTCCACCATTACCAAAAAACGCTCCACCCTCTTGCGCGGAGAACCGGAGCGCTTATTGTGGAGCGAGGAAGATGTGAGGGCGGCACTACTGGGACAAGGCGACACAGAAAAAAGGTAGCAAGTCATGACTCGTCGGAATGAACAATATGGCATACCCTTTTCTATTCGGCTCAGCGTGGAGGAGCGGGCAACGCTTGATGCCTTGGCTGGCGACATGCCGATGGCGGCTTATGTGCGTTCTCGCCTCTTCGACACGCCAAGCCCCCGCCATCACAAGATGCGTCGCTTTGACGTTGATCAGAAAATGCTAAAGAAACTCCTGAGGGAGCTTGGCCGTCAGCATATTTCCAGCAGCCTGCATCTTATCCTGAATGCTATCGACGACGGGGATTTGGAGATAGATGACGAATTAGAGGATCAGCTGCGCTTCCTTTGTTCGGATCTTCGGCAGCTGCGGCGAACTATTCGTAAGGCGTTGGGCGACGAACTTTCTGACGCTCAATGGGGAGGAAGAAGAGCAACTAGCAAAGGGGCAGATTATATTGCACATAATCAATGAATTAGCGGGGTCTGAGTAAATAGGGAATGCAGAAATATCTTGCGCTATATATGGAAAATAAGTATGCTGAGCATAGCTTGTAAACAAATCGTTAATGCGAACATGGGAGCAAAAATGAGTATTCTACAGAAAATTTTTGATAAAGCCGCTGGCGTTAACGACAGGCTTGAAGCCAGTAAGCTGAGAGATCTTTATGCTGAACAGGATAAGGGATTCTTCTGTAGTATGCTCACACCCTCTTTTGTAAAGTTCGGAGCGAAAACTGCGGCGCAGATTCCTTTTGCTTTCGTGGCCATGTCTACTGAACTGGCAGCAAAAATAGCACGTCGGCCCTTGGACACATCTGTCAAAATCTAGTCCTGCTGCTGTCTCGACTGGTTCAGAGCAGTGTCAATTTACTTGGACTACCCAAGACCCAATCTGACAGCAGCTTGAAAGACTACCTTATTTATAGCTCTCATGCCGCAGCCCAGAGGCTGCGGCACAAATTTTTAAGACATTTTTATAAGTGCGAAGGCCGCTGCCGGTTTCTGCCGGCAGCGGCCTTCGCCCGATTGGGGCGGTTATGGCATTTTATGCCGCTGCCGCCCTCACTTTCTGCAAACCTTGCAGGAAGTCGGCTGCCCGTTGCGCGTGGGCTGCCGCGCTGAATATGGCGCGTTTGTCCTCCTGCAATGCTTTCAACCAATGCGCCAAGTATGCCGCATGGTCTTCCCTGACTTCGGGGGTAATCCCAAGGTCAGCAGACAGGAAGGCCGCGCCCAGTTCCGCTACAAGTTCCTCCCTTGCATAGCCATTATCGCCAAACTTCTTGGCGTTAAAGCTGCGGTCTAGGCGGCTCTTGTGGCTCGTCCAGTGGGTCAGTTCATGCAAAATCGTTGCATAGTAACTTTCCCTGTCCTTGAAAGCCTCGAAGGGCGGCATTTGCACAAGGTCTTTCGCGGGTGAGTAATAGGCGCTGTTCCCGCCGTGCTGAATGGTTACGCTTGTATTGACGATAAACCTTTCGGCATAGTCAAGGCGTTCAGCCAAAGGCAGCGGGTTTTCAGGCCTGCCGTAGTAGTGCGCTGGCAACCCCTCGATTTGCTCCACATTAAAAACACTGTAGCCCTTCATAAAGGGAATCTGCTTCTCGATTTCCTCGCCGCTTTCGCCTGTTTCGGTGCGGGTTATCTTGTTGGCATAGACCACAAGAGAACCTTGTTGCCCCTTGCGAACATGCGCGCCCAATTCCTGCGCCTGTTTAAACGTCATCCAGATAGGCGCTGAATAACCCTTGTCCAAGGCTTCGCCCCACAGCATCAGGATATTGATACCCTGATACGGCGTGCCGTTGTGCCGCAGGGGGCGGGTGATTTTTCCCGCCGTATGCCCTGCGTTCCAAGGCTTCATCCAGCTGCGGACTCCCTTTTCCAAGTCTGCAACAATGCGCTCTGTAACTCGTGTGTAAACGTCTTTGCGGTCGTTCATGTCATTTGCTCCTTATCGAAAGTTTTAATCAGCCAAGTGTTGAAATCGGCGGCGTTGTAGTTGAAGTCGTCGCCAATCTTCCGCTTCCAAAACTCGGGGTTCTTTAAAGGTTGTTCTTGCATGGCTTCCCCCTCACGCTGCGCGTTGTTCTGCGGAAAGCATCACATCAACAAAGTTCGCTGCTCCCCCTGCTTGCGCGATAAGGGAAGCGGCAAAGGCATCGTTTATAAGAGGCTTTGCGGTTGCGGGGCTGGTCACTTTCAGGCTGGTAAATTCCTCCCCCTCGATGCGGGAAAGAAACTTGTTCGGCTCTGCGCTGATTTCGATGGGTAGGCCATTCCATTTCATTTGTGTTTTCATTTTCTGCTTCCTTCTTGGATTTACGGGTTTCGCATGAAACCCGAACGCCAAGCGGCGAGCGCAACGGGGGAGGCAACAGACAAGGAGAAAATGAGCGGGAAAATCTGTCGTTTTGGAAGCAATGCGCTTGCATTGCCTCGACTCTAAACGCAATTTTCTTGTCTCATTTTGTGCTTGGCGGTTGTCGGGGGCTGCCCCCGCCGTAAATTTGCATCCGTATTTTCTTGCGAAAGCGATTGAAACCCGAATGGGCGAAGACGCTTTGCGGCTTCGTGAGCCTGCGAATAAAGCGCGGTGCGCTGCTGGCAGCGCATTTGCCATGACTTGCGCTTGTCTGTTTTCTAGGGCGTGTCAGTCGCCTTCGGTCAAGTTAATCCGCTGGTTCTGGCTCATCGCCCATTATCTGAACGCGAAACGGTTTGTTCCTTCTTCGCTCAACTGTCCATCGTTCCAAATTTGCGTCAAAGGGTGCTGCTCTACGCAGTTTCTTTGCTCCTGTTTTCTGGCCGCTATCGGCCTTCTTATTCTGCATCCTGGCATCTGTTCGCCCTATGCCCGCAATCCCTGACGGGCTTCTCCACAAGGGTTTCGCCGAGTGCTGGCAGTCGATACGAGCTGCTCAGTCCGCGTCATGAAGGCCGCGATGTCGCGGTCAGAAAGACAGGAGCGAAACATGACGTACATCATCACGACGCAGGAACTCGAACATTTGAGCGAAGCGGAACTGCACCAGAAGTTTCACGCGATACTGAACGATCTCGCCCGCCGCAATATGGCGGCGGCGGATTGCCCGCTGGCGACGGTGACACTTGAAAACATCCGTCGCGCAATTCAGCGCAAACGGGCGCTTACGCCGCGCCCGCGCTTCTGACGCAGGCTCAACGAAAATGCGCCGCATGATAGCGGCGCATTTTCGGGACAATTATATTGTCGTTACGGTATTGGGTCTTGGTAGTAGTCGGAGAGTTTTTTTAAGACTAAAACATTCGCTATATCCAAATAATCAACGGTAAATATCGTGTTATCGACTGCAATTTTGCACTCGCCGTACCATGCGGTAGGCGGCCAGACTTTGCTTATCCCAGCATTGTTCCCGAAGGATGTTCCTGTAACTGTGCCTATTACTTTCTGTCCATCACGCAACGTAAGTTGCACTTCCCCAAAAACAGGAAGCGCGTGTGCAATGTCAGTAAAATGTCCAATTTCAGTTCTTGATTGAGTCCATCTTGCCATCTGTAAACTCCTTTAAAATGCTCCTATGCAACATAGCATTGCTTGTTTTTGGAATAAAGACAGTCGCACCCCTAATTCCGCCTCGGCGGGCGGGGCGCTTGGGATATGCCTCTGGCGCGGCTCCGATCTCGTCGCCCAGTCTGCGCTCCGGCAAATCCCGCCCTCACTTCTTTCGGGGCTTCTTGTCGTCCTTTCCGGCTGCCGCAGCGTTCACGCTTGCGACTTTCCCGCCGGATTCCTCCGCCAACGGCTCCCATCCCGGTATTCCCGCCAAAATGCGCTCGGCATTTTTAGCGGGCGCGATGTGGCCGTAGTAGTCCTCGATCATCTTGACCGAGGTTCCCATTTGCTTGGCAAGGAAATAAACGTCGATGCCTTCCATCAGGCGGAAGGTGGCGTAAGTATGGCGGAAGCTGTAAATACTGCGGGGAATTTTGGTCGAGCCATAGACCAGATCAGACTTTATCAGCAAATCGCGGATAAGGTCGTCATAAAGGCTAATTGCACCCTTGCCGTTGAAGATCGTGAACACGGCATCTTCGGGCTTCGGGCCAAGTTCTTGATTTTTTTCTGTGGGTTTAACTCTTTTCTTTTGTGCTTCGATAAACAGGGCTTTGATGCGGTCGAGATATTCCACGACATTGCTGGCGGCAATCAGTTCCCTGTACTTGCCTTTGCCCCTGACGTTCATGACAACAAATGAACGTCCGTCCTTGGTTTTTCTTACATCAATGTCGCGCCAGCGCAGATTCCTGGCCTCGGCATTCCTCATGCCAGTATTGCCCATAATCAGCATGAAGACATAGGCCATGTTCCTGTACCAGACATGAAGCGCCTTCTGCGGTTCGTCCTTCCAGTTCTCGCGGGCGAAGGTGTGAAGTTTCTTCCACTCCTGCGGGTTGAAAGCCTCGCGTCGGTTCTTATTCTCGGGCATATCGCCCTTGGGTACTTGGTTTTCCCGTATGTAGTTCTTGGTAGCGGCATAATTCATGATAGCGCGGAATGTCACCATTTCGTGCCGGATGCTGCCATTACTCGCGGGCTTATGCTCTTCCTCTTCGTTGTCTTTGGCTTCTTTCGGTTCTTTATGAAGGGGATGTTTCTGAGACTTTTTTGGCGCGTTGTTCTCCTTGCGCCAGAAGGGGTATTCAGTCCAGTCGTTTTCGGTGACTGAGGTGATTTGGGCGTTTTTCATGTATGGAATAAGGTGCAGGCGGATATGTCCGTCCACCGTTTCCCAGCGGTCCATGGTGATGTCACCAATCCCGGCCTTGCGCTTCTGCAAGGCGGAAAACTCCCTCGCCACTTCCGCAAAAGGCTTGTCGAAGATAGGTACTTGGTTCTCAATCTTGATGTCGATTGCTACCTCATGGCGTTGAGCCATATCCTTGGCTTTCTGCTCGTCGGGGGTCTTGAGGGAAATGGTTTTGTAACGGTTGGTTTTGGGTACTTTGACGCGGCAATACCAGTTCTTATGCTGAACATCGCTCCGGCGGAAGATAATGAGGCCGGGACTCAGCTTCTGTACGTCGGTGAGGAAGTGCTTTTCCATGGTTGCTACCTGTGCATGACCTGTGTAACTTTTAAAGGCTAACCCCTTGATTCTGCATAAGCTGAGTATGGGTTGTATACAGGTATGATAACACAAATATCGTTAAATATCAGTAAATTAAGCAAAGCCCTCCATCCCGGCGAGAGCCGGGGTTTAATGTCAGGGCTTCATTCCGCCGACTTTTTTCGCCGGCGTGTCCGACTGCCCGCTCAACTCCTTGCACGCATTCTGGATACGCTCGCAGGCTTTGGTGAGGGTTTCTTTCGACAGCGCGTAGGACACGCGGAAGTACGGCGAGAGGCCGAATTCGACGCCCGGCACCACAACCACGTTGTGCTTTTCCAGCAGGTAGTTGCAGAAATCGGTGTCGTTTTCGATCAGCTTGCCGTCGGGCGTTTTCTTGCCGATGGCGCCTTCGCAGGAGCAATACACATAGAACGCGCCTTCGGGCGTGATGGATTTCAACCCCTCTGCCTTGTTCAGCATGCCGACCACGAGGTCGCGGCGCTCCTGGAATTTTTCGCGCCAGTCGTTCAGGAAGGTCTGGTCGCCGTTCAGCGCCGCCAGCGCGGCCGCCTGCGAGATTGAGCTGGGGTTCGAGGTGCTCTGCCCCTGAACCTTGCTCATTTCCTTGATCAGCGGCAGCGGGCCTGCGGCGTAACCAATCCTCCAGCCGGTCATCGAATAGGCTTTCGAGACGCCATTGACGGTCAGCGTGCGCTCGAACAATTCCGGCACGACTTCGGCGATGGTCGAGAACTTGAACTTGTCGTAGACAAGGTGTTCATAGATATCGTCGGTCAGCACCCAGACATGCGGGTGTTTTTTTAGCACTTCGCCAAGGGCTTTCAGCTCGGCCGTTGTATAGGCCGCGCCCGTGGGGTTGCTGGGGGAGTTGATGATGACCCACTTGGTCGCGGGCGTAATCGCCTTTTCCAAATCTTCAGGCGACATTTTAAAGCCACTCTCGGCCGTCGTCGGCACGATCACGGGCTTGCCTTCGCACAGCTGCACCATTTCGGGATACGATAGCCAGTAAGGGGCGGAGACGATAACCTCGTCGCCCGGGTTCAGCGTCGCCATGAAGGCGTTGTACAGAACCTGTTTGCCGCCGGTGCCGACGATGACCTGGTCGGCGGTGTAATCAAGGTTGTTCTCGCGCTTGAATTTCGCAGCGACGGCCTTGCGCAGCTCGGGCGTGCCGGGGACGGGCGTGTATTTCGTCTTGCCTTCATCCATCGCTTTCTTGGCGGCTTCGCGGATATGCGCGGGGGTCTCGAAATCGGGTTCGCCGACAGCAAGGCCGATAACGTCCTTGCCCTGTGCTTTCAGCTCGGCGGCCTTGGCGGCCAGCGCCAGCGTTGCGGAGGGCTTGATTTTCTCAAGCCGCTTGGCGATCAGGTCTTTTCTCATTTTTATTCCCTCTTATTTTTTTATGGTTTTGATATCGATCAGCTGGCCGATATCGAAGTTATTGGCGGCGAACCACGCCTTCAGCGGCGCGAGTTCGGGCTGGTTGACGGCCTTCATGAACAGCATGTGCACATGCGGAATCCACTGCAGGTAGCGTTCCTTGCCGTCGCGCACGAACAGGCGCACGAAAACGCCCAGCACGCGCGCGTGGCGCTGCGCGGCCAGCACGCGGTAGGAATAATCGAATGCCTTGCGGTCGATAGTGCCCATGGCGGCGAGGTAGCGGTTAATCATCGCCGTCTGCAATTCCTGCGGCACGTCGCGGCGCGCGTCTTCGAGCAGCGACATCAGGTCGTAGCTGAACTGCCCTGTCGCGCCGTCCTGGAAGTCGAGCAGCCCGCAGGCGCCGTCATTGGTGAGCATCAGGTTGTCGACGTGGTAGTCGCGCAGCACCAGTGTTTGCTGGTCTTGCGGCAGTTTTTCGAACAGCGATTTATATATGTTCGCGAACGAATGGCGCATCTCGGCCGTCGGCTGCTTGCCGGTCAGCGCGGGGTAATACCAGTCGACCAGCAGCATCGCCCCGTCGATCAGCGTCGTGGTATCGTAAACGGGCAGCTCGATCGCGCCGTTTTTGTGTTTCTTGTGCAGCGTCGACAGCACGTCGATCGCTTTCTCGTACAGCGGCTTCGCGTCCATGCCGCGGTTGAGCAGGCGCGTATACGTATCGTCGCCGAAATCCTCGATCACCAGCAGGCCATTCGCCATGTCGCGCGCGTAAATTTCCGGCGCGCGCAGGCCGAGGCTGCGCAGGTGTTCGGCGATGCGCACGAAAGGCTCGACCATCACGAAGGGCGGCACCGGCGGGCGGTCGGGCGGGTCCTGCATCAGCAGCATCGGTTTTTCCGTGCCCTTCAGGCGGTAGTAGCGGCGGAACGACGCGTCGGCCGGCATCTCCTCCAGCGTCACGCCTTTCCATCCGAGTGAGGCGATAAACCCTTCGCGGAGGTTGCGGCGATGTTCTGAAATGTCGGGCATGGATACTTGCTGCTGTGCTTGCATAATTGAACCTTCGTTATTATCCGGGCACCCTATCATTTTTATGGCATGGAATACAGGGCGAATGCTCTGTAATCAGGCGGTTAAGGCGGCAATTTGACCCCACCCCGCTTTTGCCATAAAATAGAGGTATGGGGGATTGCCGGTCCTTGCTGCGCGGCAGCAGCCGGAATAAACGATAATGTCAAAAGATCTCAGTAATTTGGATCTTCCCATGCAGAAGGTCCTCAGCCTTGGCGAAATAGACCGCTGGCTGCGCGGCCTTGTCCCCCTCGTCCCGAAACCTGAAACCGGCAACGGCGGCCCGATGGTCACCGAGGGCATGGAGGTTGAATTCCTCGACGTGAACACCCACGTCATGCCCTATGACGCGCCGCAGATTGAAACAAACGATGTCGAGCGCATGCATGGTTTCCGCCAGCTGATCGCCGCCTGCTCGCAGGCCGATGTGCGCATCGACATGGCGCTGCCGGGGCACGGCGCGGTGCAGGTTATCTTCGAACCCGGTGAGGGTTTCGCGCGCAGCAATATCTTCGGAACGTCATATAGCAACGTGCTTCCCGTGATGTTCGGGGCGAAGGGGCGCGGCTTCAGGAAATAACGTTTTCAGCCGGTTTTATTCTGCTTCGCGTCAAAAACCGCGCGCGCCTGCTGGATGTCCGGCCAGTTGCCTTCCACCCATTTCAGCAACCCTTCCACCGGAATGAGCAGGCTTTTTCCGAGCGGCGTCAGTTCGTATTCCACCCGCGGCGGCACCTCGGGGAAATAGTGCCGCTGCACCGCCCCGTCGCGCTCCAGATTCCTGAGAGTCGTTGTCAGCATGCGCTGTGAAATCCCGTCAATAGAACGCTTTAACTCCGAAAACCGCATCCGACTCCCGTCCGCCTGAGAGAGCCAGAAAATGATCAAAATGCTCCATTTATCCCCTAAACGGGTCAGCATTTCGCGGATCGGGCATTTATCGTGGTTGCCGTTTTTCAGTGCGTTTTCACAGGCTTCTTTCATAGGTTACCTCTAAGTAACTAGCTGATTTATTTGTGCCTTCTTTTTTTATCTCAAGTCTAACTATATCATCAAGTATAAAATAGTAACCAACAAGGGAAATATCAAATGTCTTCGCAACAAGCCCCCAAACACATTCTCGTCGTCAACAGCAGCCCGAATGGCGCGCAGTCGGTGTCCAGACAGGTCGCAGACGCGGCGCTGAAGCAGCTCCAGAGCCGTTATCCGGGCGCGCAGGTGACGTTCCGCGACCTCGACAAAAGCCCCCTGCCCCACCTGACCGGCGAGACGGTAGCGGCTTTCTTCACCCCGCCCGCGAACCGCAGCCCGGAACTGCAGCAGGCAATAAAATTATCCGACGCGATCACCGACGAACTGCTGGCCGCGGATATCATCGTGATCGGCGCGCCGATGTGGAATTTCAATGTTCCCTCAGTGCTGAAGGCATGGATCGACCATATCGTGCGCGCGGGCCGCACGTTTTCAATGCATTCCGGCGGCTACGAAGGTCTTGTGAAAGGCAAAACCGTTTACCTTGCCCTGTCGCAGGGCGGGCGTTACGGGCAGGCGCCGATGAAGGCGCTCGATTTCCAGGAAAGCTACCTGCGCGGCGTGCTGGGATTCCTCGGCATCACCGACGTGCATGCGCTGGTCGCCGACGGCACCGGCAGCGGCGCGGAAGGCGTGCAGAAGGCCCTGGCCGCCGTGCGTGCGCGGGTTGAAGCCGTGGTGCAAAGCGCCGCATAATGGCGGCAGAGGACGACATGAGCCACGCAACGAAATTGCCGACCTATTTCATCCCGCATGGCGGGGGCCCTTGTTTCTTCATGGAATGGGATCCGCCCGGCACATGGGATAAAATGGGCGCATGGCTCTCGTCGCTAGCGGCCGACGTCGGCGAAAAACCCAAAGCCATCATCGTCATTTCCGCCCACTGGGAAGAAGACGCATTCACGGTGACATCGGGCACAGCGCCGCAGCTGATCTACGATTACTACGGCTTCCCGCAACGCACATATGAACTTGCCTACCCCGCCCCCGGCGCGCCTGCGCTGGCGGCGCGGGTGGCGGGGCTGCTGGAAAAATCGGGCATCACGGCGAGGCAGGATGCGGCGCGCGGATTTGATCACGGCGTGTTTATCCCCTTTAAACTCTTTTATCCCGATGCGGATATTCCCGTTGTCCAGTTATCGTTGAAAAAAGGGCTCGACCCTGCGGAACATCTTGCGGTGGGCCGCGCGCTCGCCCCCTTGCGCGACGAAGGCGTTCTGATCGTCGGCAGCGGCATGAGCTACCACAACCTGCCGAAATTCTTCCGCGGCGGCGACAACCCTGCCTCCCGCGAATTCGACGCCTGGCTGGCGCAGGCCGCGACAGCAGCGCCCGACAAACGCGATGCCTTGCTGACAGAATGGGAGAAAGCCCCCGCCGCGCGCCAGTGCCACCCGCGCGAAGAACACCTGCTGCCCATGATGGTGGCGGCGGGCGCTGCAGACGGCGACACAGGCAAACTGGGGTTGCAGGACACCGTGATGGGGATCTCGATTTCAGGCTACCGCTTCGGCTGATACGGCTGTAATCGTTGAAGATAATATATATCCCTTGTTGCATCGCGCGGAGGGGTATAAAATTGAAGTATTCGAACAATTACCAGTTTTGACTTGTTCCAAGGCCCCTCTGCGTAGGGCTTTTCACCAGGACATCGCTGCTTCGAAGGCCGGCTTTTTGAGCCGCCGGCGCGTGCCTTTCACCAATGGCCACGGGAGCGATGCTGCATGACCAAAGACAAGTTCACTTCTGCCGGCAAGGACGCCGGAGGCAAACAAACCGGCACCGCACAGGGCCAGGGACAGGGCCAGTCGAAAGCGCAGGCGCCGCGCGCGCCCGTGCCGCAGGGTCCCGCCCCGCCCGCCCCGCGCATGCCGGGCATGCACATGCCACAGATGATGCAGCCGCCCAAAGGCTACCACCAGCCTCCCGCCGCACCCCAGCAACCGCCGGCCGAAAAGCCGGAAGAAAAGGAATGACATGAGCGACCCAGTGGTACTCGAGGATTTCCAGTTTGTCGCCTTCTGCACGGCGGAACGCCCCGCCTACTTCGACAAGGCCGCGCCCGGCGCCGCCGCCCGGCAGCTGGCGGTTGAGTGTTTCGGCTTCCGCGAGGTCGACCTGAACCCCGCCCACCCGGGAAAATATTACGGGCAGGGGAAATACGGCCACACGTTCGAAGTGCAGGTAAAAACCCCGATCGCACTGACGCTGGCCTCCAAAAACGACAAAAACGTGCTGAATATTTACCAGTAACGCAGCGGCATTTGGCCCGGGATACCGCCACGACGCGGCATTGCGTTCCATCGTCTTCCTAATATAATTGTCCGGCAAGCCTTCATCAACGCAGCCGGCAGGGATAGGAAATGACAGAAAATCCTGAAGACCAAAAAGCCAAGCAGCAAGCCCTCGTCGCGCAGATATGCAAGGCGGGCGGCGCGGTGTTCATGCTGCTGGCGCCAGTCATCGGGTTCAACCTGGGCGGTGTGGCCGACTGGATCGGCGTGCAAGGCCCTGGCACGTATATCTGCGGCGCGATGCTGTTCGCGATCGGCGTTTTCGACTTCCTGATCCTGCCCGTCATACTGTCGGGCAAGCAGAAGCTTTAAGCCTTACTTTTTCTTCTTGTCGGTGGATTTCGACGCGCCAGCAATCTTATTGATGGCGTCGATATGTTTTTGCGAGGCCGCGCCCGGCTTGTTCACGCCGCCGCGCGAGGGGGTTTCGCCGAAACCGACGCCTTCAGCGCGCCCGCCTTTCAACGATGACAGCACGGCCGCGCCGAATTCGCCGGCGTCTTTTGAGGAAACGGTTTTCTTTGCAGGCGCGGCAGAGGCCGGCGCCTTGGCCGTCGGCGCATTTTTCTGCACCGTCGATGGCAGCGCCGCGTGGTTGATGGCATAGGTGATGATGCTTTGCAGGTGCGGTGCGACGAGGCCGAAGAGCAGCGTGTGGTCTTTCTCGACCCATTGCAGCAAGAGGCGTTGCGCCTTCAGGTGGTTGCCTTCGGATTTATCCAGCGCATCCTTGACGCGCGACATCGCGTATTCACGGCTCATGCTAAACTCCTCTTCCCTGCCCACAGGATGGCATAGTGCGCGGGATAGTGCAAAGGTGAAGAACACGGGCGGCTAATTTAAATCAGGAAAATCAATATATTAGCCTCGTGGATTGACATTATGTTAAATAAAGCGTATAAATGATACCCGAAGCTGGCGCTTATCTCCGGCAAGGCGGTTTTCAAATAACGTTTCCCGTCTGCCCTCTCCGGTGCCGCAAAACAGCAACGACAGTTTTAACCAGAGGTTTCATCTTGGGCATAAACAGATATATGGCCGTGACATGAAAGCACTGCGCAAGCTCTACGACATGGTCGCCCGTCCGAAACCGTCATGGGAAAAAATGATGGAGATGCGCCGCGCCATGGGCGAGCCCGGCGACGAAGAAAAACTGAAACGCTTCATTAAAAAATACGGCATCAACCATATTGACGTCAAAGGCGGCGGCGACTTCCTGCACTCTGCCGCGCTGAACGGCCATACGCGGCTGGTTGAAATACTGCTCGATGCGGGGATGGACATCCATGACAAGGACGGCAAGAGCACTGCTCTCTACCCAGCCGTCCTGTCTGGCAACGCGAGTACAGTCGCCCTGCTGCTCGACCGCGGCTTGAGCGTCGACGAGCCTGGCGCATGCGGCTGGCGCCCGCTGCATACGGCAATCGGCTTCCAGAAGCCGGAGGTTTTCCGGCTTCTGATCAGGCGCGGCGCAGATGTAAATGCCGCAAACGACGAAGGCGTCACCCCGCTGATGCATGCAACAATGTCGGGCAGGGAAGGATATGCCGCCACGCTTGTCAGGCGCGGCGCGAATATCGCGGCTATCGACCAGGAAGGCTGGACGGCAAAGCATTACGCCGCGCACCGGGGAAACGAAAAGCTGTTTGCCTTCCTGGAAAAATTGAAAACACCCCAGGAGCGCCTGCAAAACGGCGCCGAACGCCGGATTAAGCCGATGAAGACGCTGAAGCTGAAACCGTCAAACTAATCCCGCCAGTTCTTTCAAAATCTTGTGAACGCCTTTGACGCGCAGCGGCAGGTCTTCCCAGGCGCGCATGAAGACCAGTTTCTGGTCTTCGGGGCGGATTTTGGCGGTGCCGGTCTGTTTCTGGATGTAGGCCACCAGTTTCTGGATGTTGATTTTGGTCGATGGGTGGAACGACACGACCGCGCCCTTCGGCCCCGCGTCAATGCGCTCGACCCCCGCCGCACGGCAGAGCTGTTTTATCTCGACAAGGTCGAGCAGGTTTTCGACGTCTTTCGGCAGCGGGCCGAAACGGTCGATAAGCTCGGCCGCGAAGGCCTCGATTTCCGTCCTGTCCTGCAAATCGGCGATGCGGCGGTAGATGGAGAGGCGCAGGTTGAGGTCGGCGATATAACCTTCGGGAATAACCACGGGCATGCCGAGGTTGATAGTAGGCGACCAGTGGTCGGTGGACCTGATTTCGGTGGCACCCTCGCGCGCGGCGGCGACGGCCTCTTCCAGCATTTGCTGGTACAGCTCGACACCGATTTCGCGGATATGGCCGGACTGTTCCTCGCCCAGCAGGTTGCCCGCGCCGCGGATGTCGAGGTCGTGCGACGCCAGCTGGAAGCCCGCACCGAGGCTGTCGAGCTGTTCAATCGCATGCAGGCGCTGCTCGGCGGGCTTGGTGAGTTTCTTGCCCTGGTCGAAGGTCAGGTAGGCATAGGCGCGCTGTTTCGCGCGGCCGATGCGCCCGCGTAACTGGTAAAGCTGCGCAAGGCCGAACATTTCGGAACGGTGGATGACCATCGTGTTCGCGTTCGGGATGTCGAGACCGGATTCGACGATGTTGGTGGACAGCAAAATGTCATAGGCACCTTCGTAGAAGGCCGACATTTTCTCCTCCAGCTCGTCCGCGCCCATCTGGCCGTGGGCGACCACCACCTTTAATTCCGGCACCAGCGTTTTCAGGCCTTCCTGCAGTTCCTCGAGGTCGGCGATGCGCGGGCAGACGTAGAAGCTTTGGCCGCCGCGGTAATGTTCGCGCATCAGCGCGTCGCGCAGCACCACCGGGTCATAGGGCAGCACAAATGTCTTCACCGCAAGCCGGTCGACGGGCGCGGTGGTGATGAGGCTGAGTTCGCGCACGCCCGACAGCGCCATCTGCAAGGTGCGCGGGATGGGCGTGGCAGTCAGTGTGAGGACGTGGACGTTATCCTTGATGGTCTTGATCTTTTCCTTCTGCTTCACGCCGAATTTCTGTTCCTCGTCCACCACCAGCAGGGCGAGGTTGGAGAATTTTATTTTCTCCGACAGCAGAGAATGGGTGCCGACGATGATATTGATATCGCCTTTCTCCACGCCTGTTTTCACATTCTCGGCTTCCTTGCCCGTCACGAAGCGCGACAGCAATCCTGTGCGGATGGGGAAGCCGGTGAAGCGCTGGGTAAAGGTCTGGTAATGCTGGCGCGCGAGCAGCGTGGTGGGCGCGATAACCGCGACCTGGAAACCCGCAAAAGCCGTCAGCGCCGCGGCGCGCAGCGCGACTTCGGTCTTGCCGAAGCCGACGTCGCCGCAGATAAGGCGGTCCATGGCTTGGTCTTTATCAAGGTCTTCCATCACGTCGATAATGGCTTTTTGCTGGTCTTCGGTTTCGGGATAGGGGAAACCGGCCGAGAATTTTTCGTAGGAGCCGTCATGCACGTGAATAGGCTCCGTCTTGCGCAGGATGCGCAGCGCTGCGATTTTCAGCAGTTCGTTCGCCAGCGCCAGCAGGTCGCGCTTGACGCGCGCCTTGCGTGCCTGCCAGGCGGAGCCGCCCAGCCTGTCCAGCACCGCGCCCTGCTCCGCCGCGCCATAGCGCGACAGCACGTCGAGGTTTTCGACGGGCACGAAAAGCTTGTCGCCGCCCGCGTAAATCAGTTTCAGGCAGTCGTGCGGGATATTGTCGACAACGACGGTTTCAAGCTTTTCGAACTGGCCGATACCGTGGTCTTCGTGGACGACGTAATCGCCTTCGTGCAGCTGGCTGATTTCGAAGACGAAGGCGTCGCTTTTCTTTTTGCGCTTGGCCGTACGCGTCAGGCGGTCGCCCAGCATATCCTGTTCGGTCAGGACAGCGAGGCTGTCGGTTTCGAAACCGTGTTCGAGGCCCAGGATGGCGATTTCGGTTTTGCCGCCGCCGAATTCGACCGGCAGGCCGTGTTCCTTGAATATCGCCTGCAGGCGATCGGCGGAGCCTTGGGAATAGGCCAGCATGAGCACTTTTTTGCCGGCGGCCTGCAGTTTCACCACATGTTCGCGTATCGCGCCGTAAAGGTCGGCATCAGGCAGCGCGCGCACGTCGCCGAAATCGCGGCCCTTGCGCCCGCCGCCGTCCTTCTGCCCCGGCGAGGGGGAGAAAGGCGAAAGGTCGTAAACGTCATGCCCGCGCAACCGCACTTCCCATTCCGCCTGCGGCAGGTAGAGGCTGTCCATCGGCACGGGGCGGTAGGCGGCGACGTGGTTGTCGTTTTTCTTGCGCGCGTAATCCGCTTCCATCATGCTGCGCCGCGCCTGATACAGGTCATCAACGGCCTTGGCGCGCTCGATATGCGCCTGCTCGACCTGATAATCGAGCGTGATAGTTGCGTCGGGCAGGTAATCGAACAGCGTTTCGAGCCCGCCGTAGTAAAGCGGCAACCAGTGTTCCAGCCCTGCGTATTTGCGGCCTTCGCTGACGGCCTCGTACAGCGGGTCGTCGTCGCGCACCGCGCCGAAAATTTCACGATAGGCCGCGCGGAAACGCGCGATGTTTTCCTGCGTCAGCAAGACTTCCGACACGGGATAGAGCGCGAGTTCGGTGCGTTCCTCGGTCGTGCGCTGGCTGAGCGCGTCGAAGGCGCGGATGCTTTCGATCTCGTCTCCGAAGGTATCGATGCGTAAGGGCTCGGATGAACCCGAAGGGAAAATATCGATAAGGCCGCCGCGGATAGCGTATTCGCCCGCTTCCCGCACGGTTTCGGTGCGGTGGTAGCCGTTCGCCACCAGGAAATCCTGCATCTGCTTCATGTCGAGCGGGCCGTTGACGCGCGCGCCGAACACGGCGTTGCGCAATGCTGCCTGCGGCGGCAGGCGCTGGCCGATGGCGGCGACGGTTGTCAACACGATCAGGGGGCCGTTGCCTTTGCGGTGCAAGAGGTGCGAGAGCGCCTTCAGCCTCTCCCCCACCACATCCGCGGTCGGCGAGATGCGATCATATGGCAGGCAGTCCCAGGCGGGGAAGCGCAGGACCTCGACGTCGGCCGCGAAGAATTTCAGGCCTTCCGAAATCTCCTCGAACCGCAGGTCATCGGACGAGACATGCAAGACCACCCGGCCACTTTCGCGCGCCAGTTTGGCCAGAAAAACAGAATCGTACCCCTCCGGTACGCCAAAAAGGGGGTACCGTTGCGGTTTTGCCTTCGGAATGGGGCTCTGTTGCATTGTCGGGCCCTCTGTTTCAAGGGGCTTTATGTATCACTTCGGCTTGTAAAAAGCCAATAAAAGCTGCACCGCCGCGTTATCCTCGGCGGGCGGCACGGGTTCCTGCCCTGTAATCCAGTTATATATGTCGGGATCGCTGTTGTTCAAGAAACGGTCGTACTGGTTAAGCGCGGCGTCTTCCATCGCCGGAATGTGGGCATCGGCGAACTTGCCCAGCAGCAGGTCAATCTCCCGCGTGCCGCGGTGCCAGCTGCGGAAGATAAGGCGCTTCCGTTTTATGGATATATTGTCCTCTGGCGCGGTTTCGGGCATAGTCGGGCATCTCACTTTCCAAGGGTAACAATATGGCTGAAAAGAATTTCTTCAAGGACAATTTCGTGCTGTTCGTCGGGCTGGCGCTGCCGGTGCTGCTGATGATCGGCTTTATGGTGGTGAGTTCCCTGCCGCCCTCGGGCGAGGCGCCGAAATACGACCTCGTCTTCACCACCAACGATTACCGCAACAACCAGGCCTCGCCCGTGTCGGTCAACCTTGTCGTGAAGAACGGCGTGCTGACGGCGCAATACACGAAGCTGAAAGGCGAGAACAATTACGGCACCTACTGGCCGAGCCTCTACCTGTTCGACGCCAAAACGCAGGGCGTGCGCAAGCTGGAATTCGGCCTGCCCAAAAATACCGAGACGCATGACGAAGTAGTCGAAGCCACCAAGGACATGAAACTGTCGACCGAGCTGAAATCGCCCGACGGTTACGAGCTGAGCGACAGTTACTACCGCCACGGCGGGCTGTTCAACGAAGTCTTCTTCGGCTGGGGCGGCGGATCGGGCAATACGACCATCACCAACGGTTCGCGCAACGTGAAACTGTCGCCCGACAACGGCCGTACATACTTTTACACCGGACAGGCGCAGTTCATGGGATGGGTGACTCCGTAATGGCCAACCGTCAGGACGCACTGGACGACATCACCTCGCTGATGAAAAACCATAGCATCACGCTGGACGATATCGCGGCGGCGCTGAAGGGCGCGCCCGAAATACAGGCGAAACGCGGCGGCGGCATCCTTGCACGGCTGTTCGGCTACCTTGGCGGCTTGTTCATCATCGCGGGCATGGCCTATTTCATCGGCATGCAGTGGGACGACATGAACACCGCGGCGCGCATCATGGTGACGCTGGGTTCGGGTTTCTGCGTCTTTATCATGGCGATTACCTGCACCACGCGCGACAACCTTGAAAAAGCCTCGACCCCGCTGTTCCTGCTGGCCGCGATTCTGGAGCCGACGGGCATTTTGGTTATGCTGAAAGAATTCTCCCGCGGCGGCAACCCTGAACACGGCATGCTTTTCATGTGCTGCGCCATGGCCATCCAGCAGGGCTTCACGTTCTGGGCGAAGGACCGCACGGTGCTGGCGCTCACCACCCTGTTCTTCGGCTGTTCGTTCTTTGCCATCGCCTTCGACCTGATGCATATCGGCACGAATGCAATAGGATTTACCATGGGCGCGTCGCTGGTCTGCATCGCCTACAGCCTTGGAAAATCCAAGCACAAGGCGCTGGCGCCGCTCTGTTACTTCTTCGGCTCCATCTTCTTCCTCTGCGCGGCGGGGGATGTGCTGAAGAACAAGCCCTATGAAATCCTGTTCTTCGGCCTGTCATGCTTTACCATCTTCCTGTCGACCGTGGTGCGCTCGGGCACGCTGCTGGCCGTGGGCACGCTGGTGACGCTGGGCTATATCGGGCATTTCATGTACGACCATTTCCGCGACAACCTTGCGGGGCCCATCGGGCTGATGGTCGTCGGCGTGCTGCTGATCGGCGCGGGCGTGCTGGCGGTGCGGATCAATAACAAATACATCAAGCAAAAGGGGTAACCCTTGAGCGCGCGGCCTTTCGTCCTCGACCCTTTATTCCAGTCGACCAAGGCCGTGCCGGGCGTGGGCCCGCGCATGACCAAGCTGCTGGAAAAGGTGGCCGGGCCGCGCGTGTCGGATTTGTTCTGGCACCTGCCCGCGGGCGTCATCGACCGCCGCTATGCGCCCAAGCTGCGCGACGCGAAGCCCGACACTGTCGCGACGGTCGAGGTACGGGTTGAGGCGCATTTCCCGCCGAAACGACCGGGATTACCCTACCGCATCAAATGCACCGACGGCACGGGGTGGATAGACCTGACGTTTTTCCACGCGCAGGGCGATTACCTTGAAAACCAGTTCCCCGTCGGCGAGACGCGGGTGGTGAGCGGCCGCATCGAATTCTACAACAGCTATTTGCAGATGCCGCACCCCGATTACGTCGCGACGCCCGAAACGCGTGACCAGATACCGGCCATAGAACCCGTTTATCCGCTCACCGCCGGCCTGACGCAAAAAGTTTCGCTGAAGATCATGCGCGCGGCGCTGGCCAAAATTCCGGTGCTGGAGGAATGGCTGGACCCTGCGCACAAGGCGCGCGAACAATGGCCCAGCTGGCACGACGCCCTGCAACAGGTACACAACCCGCAGGACGAGGGCTTTGTGTCGCCCGAACACCCCGCGCGCCAGCGCCTTGCCTATGACGAATTGCTGGCCAACCAGCTGACCATGGCATTGGTGCGCCAGAACCACAAAAAGCAAAAAGGCCGCGCACTGGCGGGCGATGAAGAACTGTACCAAAAAGCGCTGAAGTCCCTGCCCTTCGAGCTGACAGGATCGCAGGTATCGGCACTGAAAGACATCCGCGAGGATTTAACCCAGCCGCTGCGCATGCACCGCCTGCTACAGGGCGATGTGGGCAGCGGCAAGACGGCCGTGGCGTTCCTCAGCATGATTCACGCCATCGGTTCGGGCGCGCAGGCGGCCCTGATGGCGCCCACCGAAATCCTCGCCCGCCAGCACGAAAAGACGCTGACGCCGCTGGCGGCAAAGCTGGGACTGAAAGTGGTGACGCTGACTGGCCGCGACAAGGCAAAGGCGCGCAAGGAAATACTGGCCGCGATTGCGGGCGGCGAGGCGCATATCGTCATCGGCACCCATGCGCTGTTCCAGGAAGATGTGGAATTCAAGGACCTCGCCCTCGTCATCATCGACGAGCAGCACCGCTTCGGCGTACACCAGCGCATGATGCTGGGCGACAAAGGGCAGGCCGCCGACATGCTGGTGATGACCGCGACGCCCATCCCGCGCACGCTCACCCTGACCGTCTATGGCGATATGGAGGTCAGCCTGCTGACCGAAAAACCGAAAGGCCGCCTGCCCATCGACACGCGCCTTGTCTCGGACGAGCGCATCGAGGAAGTGCTGGCGGGGCTGGAGCGCAAGATTGCGGCGGGCGACCGCATCTACTGGGTCTGCCCGCTGGTGGAGGAATCGGAGAAACTCGACCTTGCCGCCGCCGAAGAACGCTTCGCGAAAATGGAATTCAGGTTCGAGCGCGTCGGCCTGCTGCACGGGCGCATGAAACCCGCGGAAAAAGACAAGGTGATGGAGCAGTTTGCAAAAGGCGAGCTGGATATCCTCGTCTCCACCACCGTGATCGAGGTGGGCGTCGACGTGCCCGAGGCGACGGTGATGGTCATCGAGCATGCCGAACGCTTCGGCCTTGCCCAGTTGCACCAGCTGCGCGGGCGCATCGGCCGCGGCACGGAGAAGTCGACCTGTATTTTGCTTTATAATTCCAATACCAACGAGGTTGCCAAGAAACGCCTGGCCACTATCCGCGATTCCGAAGACGGGTTCTTTATCTCCGAGCAGGACTTGAAACTGCGCGGCGCGGGCGAGGTGCTGGGCACGCGCCAGAGCGGCCTGCCCGCCTTCCGCCTCGCCCATCCGGAATTCCATGCGGGGCTGATACCGACGGCCTTCGACGACGCGCGGCTGATTTTGTCACGGGACGAAAACCTGCTGTCGGAGCGCGGCCTTGCGCTGCGCACGCTTTTGTATCTGTTCGAGAGGGATACGGCGATTAAATACCTGCGGTCGGGCTAGTTCCGCTTTGACCCGGTCATCTGCACCACCTGCAGCATCACATCGCGTACCTTTTCCGCGCCCATGACCCTTTGGGTCGTGGCGGCAAGGCGCGATTTGATTTCTGGCGCATCGAGGAGGCCTTGCGGCGTCATCAACCCGCCACCGATACCAAGCTGCCCGTAAAGTTCACTGATATAGGCGTCGGTGAGTTTCGGCAGCATATGCTCGACGTCGTCCTTCTGTCCGTAAGGCACTTCGAGCGAGATCACGAGGCTCACTTGGTGGGTCAGGCCGCGCGGCGTGATGACAGGCAGCACCAGAGGGCGCATCTCGACATATTCGAATTCGGGCGGCGGCTTGGCAGCGCCTGCCCCTTCTCCCCCGCCTTCCGCGCCATGTTCCTGCGCGAAAGCGGAACCGGGGCCCGCCAGCGCCAGTACGGCGACGAGCAGGAAAATAGATAGCTTTTTAAGTAATTTATCGAACACGACCGCCCTCCAACTCCCTTCTATTTTGGACGAAGGGAGTTAACAGGAGGTAAAATCCCGTATTAACAGGCGGTCAGGCGCTTTTCCTTAGGCCTTTTTCGGATGCAGGTGGCTGTTGCGCATCGAGTACTCGAAATAGATCACGAGGCCGATGACGAGCCAGACCACGAAACGCACCATGGTTTCCAACGGCAGGAAGCAGATCAGCGCGCCGCAGGAAATAACACCCAGCACCGGAATCAGGATTCCGCCCGGTGTCTGGAAGTGGCGTTTCATTGTCGGGTTCTTCATGCGCAGCACGATCACACCGCCGCAGACCATGACGAAGGCCGCGAGCGTGCCGATGTTGACCAGCTCGGCCAGCGCGCCCAGCGGCACCATGCCTGCCATGAAGGCCATGATCAGGCCGCAGATGACGGTGGTGCGTACGGGCGTACGGGTCTTGTCGCTGACCTTGCCGAACATCGGCGGGAACAGGCCGTCGCGCGACATGGCGAGGATAATGCGGGTCAGGCCGTAATACAACACCAGCATCACGGTCGTCAGGCCCATGATAACGCCGGTTGCGACCAGCGCCGCGCCGCCCTGAATGCCGATTTGCGTCAGCGCATAGGCGACGGGTGAGCCTTCCTTCACGTTCAGCGTATTATAGGGCACGATGAGCGTCAGCAGGCCGGACACGATAATATAAATGACCGTGCAGAAGACTAGCGAGCCAAGGATACCGATCGGCACGTCCCGCTTGGGGTTTTTCGCTTCCTCGACGGCCGTCGAAACGGCGTCGAAACCCACATAGGCGAAGAAGACCAGCGAGGCCGCGGCAAGTATGCCGACCTTGCTGCCATCCGGCTTGGTTTCGAACCAGCCGAAGGGCATGAAGTCTTTCCACAGGTCAAAATTGATGTGGCTGAAGGCGAAGAAGATAAACAGCGCAATGGTGGCCAGCTTGATGGCGACCATGGCCGCGTTCAGGCGCGCGCTCTGCTTCACGCCGCGCACCAGCAGCAGCATTAGGATAATGATGATGCCGGCGGCAGGCAGATTAATGATGCCGGGGTCGGCGACCTTGGTCGCGACTTCCGTTTTCGTGGCCGCGTCCAGAACCATGACGGTCTTGGTTGCCAGCGGGCCCTTGGTCAGCGCGGCAGGCAGCGAGAGGTCGACGTTCATGCCCTGCGACTGCAGCGCTTTCGAAAGCGCCGAAAGGCCGGTGTTGAAATAGCCCGACCAGCCGTTGGCGACGGCCGCGACGGAAACGCCGTATTCAAGGATAAGGTCCCAGCCGATAATCCAGGCGAAGAATTCGCCGAAGGCGGCGTAGGAATAGCCATAGGCCGAACCGCAGCCGCCAACGCTGGCGGCGAGTTCAGCATAGGCAAGCGCCGCGAAGGCGCAGGCCAGACCGGAAACCACGAATGAAATCACAACCGCAGGCCCCGCCTGCGTTGCAGCGGCGATGCCTGTTAAAACGAAGATACCCGTGCCGATGATGGCGCCGATACCAAGGAGCGTGAGGTCCCATGCCGACAGGACGCTGGCGAGTTTCGGCCCGCCCAGTTCATCCGCATCCGGCATCTTGCAGCGGCCCGTGCCGGCGAGGTCGAATTTTTTCGACCAGAAGCGGTAGCACCAATAAACAAACCCTACGATCAGGAATATCGCGAAGGCATGGGTCGCGAGATAGACAATATTCATATTCGAGAACTCTTCGGCGAGTGCGTGCATAGGTGGGCTCCGTGTGAATGATATGTCATTATAAGTAAACAAAAAGTCGCTGGGAAGACACCTTCTTGTGGTGTAACCTGTCTTTTGTAAATTGAGGGACGAAAAAGCGATGCTGAAAAGCAAACTGAAAGACCGGGCGCAATTCTACCAGCTGATCGGGGGCCTGGCCGCCGTAGCTTTGATTCTGCTGGGATGCCTGGTCATCCTGATGCCGTTCTTCCCTGCTATCCTGCTTTCCACCATCTTCACGCTCGCCACCTGGCCTGCCTTCGAATGGCTGAATGCGCGACTGAAACAGCGCACCGCCTTGGCGGCGACCCTGATGACCCTCGCACTGGCTGCGTGCTTCATCGCGCCCCTTGTGATTATCGGCACTTCGATCGCCGACAACTATACCAAGATATATGACGGTATACTGAATTTCCTGTCCGGCGACACCAGCAAGAACGCGGAGCAGCTGGCCTCGGTCAAATACATCGGCCCCTACCTTGAAAAAGGCTGGCTGACGGCGATGTCGGACAAGGCCAAGCTGATGGAGAACCTGAAGGAATACGCCAAGCCGACGTCGGCGCTCCTGCTGCGCCTCGGCTCGACCATCGGCACCGGTATGCTCGACATTACCTTGGGCGTTATCATCTCATTCTTCTTCTTCCGCCACGGCACCCATGTGGCGGTGCGCGTGCGCGCGCTGATCGACACCTTCGGCGGCGAACAGGGGCAGAAGCTGCTGAAAGTTTCCAAGAACACGCTGATCGGCGTCGTTTACGGTATTCTAGGCACTGCGCTGTTGCAGGGCGTGGTAGCCGCGATCGGGTTCATGATTACCGGCGTTCCGGGCGCGACCTTCCTTGGCTTGATGACCTTCTTCCTGTCGCTGGTGCCGATGGGCCCGCCGCTGATCTGGGGCCCCGCCGCGCTCTGGCTTTTCTCGGAAGGCAATACCTGGCCCGCCATTATCCTTGCGGTCTGGGGTGCGGCGGTGGTCGGCTCCATCGACAACTTCATGAAGCCCTGGTTCATCAGCCGTGGTTCGGACATGCCCTTGCTCCTCGTCCTGCTCGGCATCATGGGCGGCGCGCTTGCCTTTGGCTTCATCGGCTTCTTCATCGGGCCCACCCTCCTCGCCCTCGCCTATTCGCTGGTGCTGGAATGGACCTCGACCCGCGGCACCAAGCCGTCGGAAGACACGCCGCCCGCAACCAAGGCTGCCAAGGGGTAACAATCATCTGCGCCAACAAAAAACCCCGCGCCAGATGGCCGCGGGGTTTTTGTTTTGCCAGCCTTAAAGCTTAGCGGAGCGACACTTTCGTGCAGGAGGGGCGCGAGGTGGTGCTGCCCGACCAGCTGTGCTGCGCCCAGCGGCGGACTTTTTCATTGTCCATCGCCAGCGCCTTGTCGATACGGCCGCCGTAGAACTTGCAGAAGCTGGTGGTCGACATGCTGATCGCGTGCTGGGAAATCTCGTTCGCCAGCTGGGTGCGCAGCGTGTGCAGCTTGCCTTCGGGGTTGCCGCTGCCGGTGCGGCGGTAGTAGCTGATCAGCTGCTCTTCATAGCCGGTGATCAGGCGCTGGTTCTTTTTCGTGAAGCTCTGGTACTTGGTGTAGAGCTGGGGGCCGCCCTGCGGCATTTTCAGGCAGGTCAGGCCGATGACCATCAGTTCGCTGGTGATGCGCAGGCCCTGTTCGGCCTCCATTTCCTCGGCCGAATAGCAGGCGGGGCCGGCGGCGAAAGATGCCGTTGATATGCAAAGGAGGACAGTGAGGGCGCAGAGCAACTTTTTCATTATATTTTCCCAGGCTTCGTATGATGTGGAACAAAGGCTTACAGGACTCTCAGAGTCGAGGCAAGGAAAAAGCCGTATTCATACTTAGACGGGCGTTAAAACCTCAGCCTTTTCAAAGTATAAGCGCATATTGTCCACGACCAGCTGCGCCATGGCGCCGCGCGTTTCAAAGGTCGCGCTGCCGACATGGGGCTGGAGCACGACGTTGTCGAGGCGGCAGAGCGCCGTCGGCACATCGGGCTCGTTCTCGAAAACATCCAGCCCTGCGCCGGCGATAGTGCCGTTCTGCAGCGCATCGATCAGCGCCTGCTCGTCCACTATTTTACCACGGGCAATGTTAACAAGGACGCCTTCCTTGCCTAAACTTTTAAGCACTTTGGCGTTGATGAGGTGATGCGTCGCGGGGCTGTAAGGGCATGCAACCATAAGGATATCCGATTCGGCGGCCATTTCCTCGAGGTTCGCAAAATAGGGCTGCTTCACTTCTTTCTTGCGGGGGCCGTGATAAATCACCTGCAGGCCGAAAGCCTCGGCGCGCTTGGCAATCGCCTGCCCGATGCGCCCCATGCCCGCGATGCCCATGGTCTTGCCGCGCAAGGAACGCCCCAGCGGCAGCGCGCCTTTCTTCGCCCACTGCCCGCTGCGTACATATATGTCGCCTTCAACCGTGCGGCGGAACACCGCCAGCGTCAGCGCAAGGCCGATATCGGCCGTATCATCCGTCAGCACATCGGGCGTATTGGTGACGATAACGCCGCGCTCTTTCGCCGCCTGCACGTCGACATTGTCGTAGCCGACACCGAAATGGCTGATGATTTCGAGGTTGGGCAAGGCACGGATAAGTTTCGCCGAGACGCCAAACCATGCTGTGCTGACGACGCCGGTGATATTGTTCTTCACTTCGGCCAGTTTTGCCTCGGGGTCTTCGGCCTGCCAGAGGCGGTGGACGGTGTAGCTGTCCTCCAGCACCTTGGCCTGTGCGGCGGGTATCGGCCCCATCATCAAAACTTCCTGCGCCATCTTCCCGGCCTCCCGCCTGCGACCCCTGCCCGCGGTCGCGAGCAGTTTTGTGATCTTTTTTCCGTATTATGTAAATCAATTATGTAATATTTGTAGACACTTACCCGAATATATGGTTATTAATCCGAGTACCAAACACTACACGACTTAACTGTAAATTGCAGACACAGGAATGCAATGTCCAAAAAGGTCTACATAAAGACCTGGGGATGCCAGATGAACGTGTACGACAGTCAAAAGATGACTGACGTTCTGGCCTCGCTCGGTTACCGCCCCGTCGAAGAACCCGACGGCGCCGACCTTATGATCCTGAACACCTGCCATATCCGTGAAAAAGCGACTGAAAAGGTCTTTTCCGACCTCGGCCGCCTGCGCGACCACAAGGAAGAAAAAGCGGAGAAGGGCGAGAAAGCCCTGATCGCCGTCGCGGGCTGCGTTGCGCAGGCCGAAGGCGACGTGATTACCAGCCGCGCCCCTTATGTCGACATGGTTTTCGGGCCGCAAGTTTATCACCTGCTGCCCGAAATGATTTTGAAGGCGTCGGGCGGAAAGCGCGTCATCAATACTGAATTCCCCATTGAATCAAAATTCGACAACCTGCCCGAAAGCGAAACGACCGGCCCCTCGGCCATGCTGTCGGTGCAGGAGGGCTGCGACAAGTTCTGCACTTTCTGCGTCGTGCCCTATACGCGCGGCGCCGAATATTCACGCCCCGCCAAGGCGGTGATGGAAGAGGCGATGCGTCTGGCCGACAAGGGCGCGAAAGAAATCGCCCTGCTCGGCCAGAATGTGAACGCCTATCACGGCGAAGCGGAAGACGGCTCTACATGGAGCCTCGCGAAACTTATCGAACAGATCGCGGCCATCAGGGGCATCGAGCGCATCCGCTACATGACCTCGCACCCCAACGATATGCAGGACGATTTGATCGAGGCGCATGGCAACGTGCCGCAGCTGATGCCCTTCCTGCACCTGCCCGTGCAGCACGGCTCCGACCGCATCCTCGAGCTGATGAACCGCAAGCATACGGTGCAGAAATTCATCGACATCATCGCCCGCGTGCGCAAGGCGCGCCCCGATATCGCGCTATCGTCCGATTTCATCACCGGCTTCCCCGGCGAAACCGACGAAGACCACGCACAGACAATGAAGCTTGTGAAGGAAATCGGCTTTGCGTCATGCTATTCGTTCAAGTACAGCCCCCGCCCCGGCACGCCGGGCGCAGCGATGGGCGGCGTCGTCCCTGAAAAGGTGAAGGACGCGCGCCTGCACGAGTTGCAGGCGTTACTTTTTGAACAACAACTCGACTATAACAGGCAGAGCGTGGGCAAGGTGATGCCCGTGCTGTTCGACCGTCAAGGCGACAAGCCAGGCCAGCTACTCGGCAAGACGCCGTGGATGCAGTCAGTCTATGTGACCGCGCCGCAGCGACACTTCGGGGAAATTGCCGAGGTCACCATCGACAAGGCCTTCCAGAACGGAATGGCTGGCACCATCGTTACCACCGAAACACACACAACCTCTATCGAAACGCAAACAAGGAGCGCCGCAGCATGACAACCGAAACCGCACGTTACACAGTCGAACTCGTCACCGAAAAAGACAGGGAAATGGCCCGCGTCATGTTCCAGAGCCGCCCCGGCCTGTCCAAACAGTTCGAAAAGTCCTTCGAAGTCCAGTTCCTCGAACACCATGAAAACAGCGTCGTCTTCACCGGCGAAGCTTCGCAGGTCGCCAAAGTGCAGGACGCCTTCAAACGCATGGCCGGACTCTTCGCGCAGGGCACCTTCCTGTCGAAAAACATCATCAAGGACCTGGGCGTGCAGCTCTGCGCGCGCCAGCCTTCGGCCGCTTCGCAGTTCAACGCTGCAAACCAGAACACGAAATCTCCCGGCGGCGCGGGTTCTTCCTCCAGCCACTTCGTGCCGAAGACGCAGGCGCAGGCTGATTTCTCGACCCTCATCGACAACAACGACCTGTCGTTCGGCACCGGCCCTGCCGGTACCGGCAAGACGCACGTCGCCGTCGTGAAAGGCATCGGCCTGCTGAAATCGGGCGCGGTGAAAAAACTGCTGCTCGCACGTCCCGCGCAGGAGTCGGGAGAGAAACTGGGCTTCCTGCCCGGTTCCGCGAACGACAAGCTGGCGCCCTACATGCGTCCGATCTACGACGAGCTGGATAAAGCCTACGGCCCCGGCAAATGGCAGAAACTGATGTCCGACAGCGTGATTGAAATCGCGCCCATCGGCTTCATGCGCGGCCGCACCTTCACCGACGCCTTCATCATCGTCGACGAAGCGCAGAACTGCTCGATCGAGCAGCTGAAGATGGCGCTGACGCGTATCGGCGAAAACTCGAAGATGGTCGTGACCGGCGACGAGTCCCAGATCGACCTCGACGACAAGAGCCGCTCGGGCCTGATGTGGGCCGTGGGCAAGCTGCAGGGCAAGCCCGGCATCGGCGTGCAGGAGTTCAAGGCCGTCGACGTCGTCCGCTCGAAAATCGTCCAGACCATCGTGGACGCGCTGAAAGATGACGATGCGGCTGCACCCGCTGCCCCGAAAAACCAGCAAAAACAAGGCGATAACAACCCCCGCTGGTAATAATCGCGCGTTAACAAATATTTATCTTTTACTGTTAAAGTAGGGTTAGGTAGAACTAACCCTACTTTTCTTTTGTGGAGCAATGATTTGACTAAACAAGCCGTCAGGCGCATCGGGCTTCAATTCGACGACAATGCCCTCGTCCCCCTCCTTTTCGGCGAGCACGACAGCAACCTCGCCCTTATCGAAGAAGAACTGGATGTCGAGATCAATTCACGCGGTAACGAAGTTGTCGTGATCGGCTCCAAGCCCAAGCTGGCCGCCGTGCAGGCGGTCTTTGACGTGCTGTGGGAACGCTTGCAGAAGGGCCTGCCCGTGTCGACCGAAGACGTGACCGCGGCCGTGAGCGTGGCGAAAAGCCCGATGAACGAAAAATCGCGCGAGATCGCGATACAGGCGCTGAAAGAACCGCAGCTGAAAATACAGGCGAAGAACAAGCAGATTACGCCGCGCACGCCCAAACAAGCCGAATACCTTGACGCGATCAAGAACAACCGCCTCATCTTCGGCCTTGGCCCTGCCGGTACGGGTAAAACATTCCTTGCCGTCGCGCAGGCTGTGACCATGATGCAGTCGGGGGAGGTTGACCGCCTTATCCTGACCCGCCCCGCGGTCGAGGCCGGCGAAAGCCTTGGCTTCCTGCCCGGCACGATGCAGGAGAAAATCGACCCCTACCTGCGTCCGATATACGACGCGTTGCATGAAATGATGCCCGCAGAGCAATTGGCACGCAGGCTTGCCGACGGCACGATCGAGATTGCGCCGCTGGCATTCATGCGCGGCCGGACACTGGGTTCATGCGTGGTCATCCTAGACGAGGCACAGAACACCACGACCACGCAGATGAAAATGGCGCTGACGCGTATCGGCGAAGGCAGCCGCATGATCGTGACCGGTGACCTTTCTCAGACCGACCTTCCCGGCGGCACGAAATCGGGCCTGCGGGATGCCGTTGAAGTGCTGAAAGGCACGAAAGACGTCGCCTTCGTCGCCTTTGGCGATGCCGACGTCGTGCGCTCCCGCCTGGTGCGCGACATCGTCGCGGCCTACGAGAAACGCGACGCCGCCTTCCCCAACCGCTACGGTAAAGACACGCCATGATCAGCCTCACCATCCATCTCGACATGCCCGAAAAGCAGTGGAAGGGCTCGTTCCGCAAGATGGCGGAGAAAATCGAGCGCGCGGCGGGTTCGGCCTTTGTCGTCGCCAAGCGCCCCGCTGCTTTTTCAAGCCGCAACTTTTCGCTCAACGTCGTGCTGACCAACGACAAGGCGATTAAGACGCTAAACCATGATTATCGCGGGCAGAACAAGGCTACCAACGTGCTGTCCTTCCCGCAGTTCGACATCCGCAAGTTCGATGTCGGCGCGCTTGCCTATCACCCCTCGCCAACCCCTGTGCCGCTGGGCGACGTCGTGCTGGCCTGGGAGACGGTAAAGAAAGAATGCAAGGTGCAGAAAAAAGATCTGGAAAACCACACGATCCACCTTGTCGTGCATGGCACCCTGCATTTGCTGGGTTATGATCACATGAAGGACAAAGAAGCTAAAACTATGGAAAGCCTAGAGTGTGACATCCTGAAGAGTTTGGGGTATCCTGACCCATACAAATGAAACAGACCCTCAAAACCTCCGGCACGCCAGAAAACGACGACGTCCTGAAAAAGGATGTTGCCGACGCTGCGCCCGCACAGCCGCAGGAAAGCTGGCTGCGCAACTGGTTCAAGAGCATCATCCCGCCCAAGGAAGATGCGCATGACGACGATAGCTTACGCGATGCCATCGAAGAACTGATCGAGGACAAGGAAACCGGCCCCCAGTCGGCCGTTGCGGCGCACGAACGCCTGTTGATTTCGAACATCCTGCAGCTGCGCGACCTGCCCGTGGTGGATGCCATGGTGCCGCGCGCCGATATCGTCGCGATCAGCGTCGATGCCGACAAGGAAGAGCTTTACGCCCTGCTGGCCGAACGCCCGCACAGCCGCATCCCTGTCTATAAAGACGACCTCGACAATATCCTCGGCGTTATCAACGTGAAGGATATCGTCGCGAACCTGAACAACGAGAGCACTTTCGAAATCCGCGACATCATGCGCGACGTGCTGGTGGTGTCGCCCGCGATGCGGGTGATGGACTTGCTGCTGCAGATGCGTCAGAGCCGCGTGCACATCGCCTTTGTGGTGGATGAATTCGGCGGTATCGACGGCCTTATCACCATCAACGACCTGATCGAGGCTATCGTCGGCGAGATCGACGACGAATACGATTTCGACATCGAACCCCAGCTGATCGAGCGCCCCGACGGCACCGCGATCGCCGACGGCCGCTATCCGATTGTGGATTTCGAGAAAAAATACGGCGAGACCTTCGCCGAGAACGAGGAGCACGAGGAAGTCGACACCATGGGCGGCCTCGTCACCTTTATCGCGGGCCACGTGCCGACGCGCGGCGAAGTCATCAAACATGCGGCCTCGGGCGTCGAATTCGAAGTCATCGACGCCGACCCGCGCCGCGTGATGCGCGTGCGCATCCGCAACATCCCCAAACGCACACCGGCGGAAGACAACGCGGACTAGGCAATGGCTTTCACCGGTATCTTCAAACGCATGGAAACCCTGACGGGGTTCAGGAAATACGGCACGGCCTTTTTGCTGGGCGCTGCCATGGTGCTGGCCATGCCGCCCATCGGCGCGTTTCCGGTGATGCTGATTTCCGTGCCGGGTTTCATCACCCTCGCCCGCGTGTCGGAAACCAAAGGCAGGTCATTCCTGACAGGCTGGGCCTTCGGCGCGGGATATTTCATTTTCGGGCTTTACTGGGTCAGCTGGGCGATGACGGTCGACCTTGCCCAGTTCGGCTGGGCGCTGCCCTTCTCGCTCATCCTCGGGCCCGCGTTGCTGGGGCTGTTGTTCGGCTTTATCCCGCTGCTCGCCCGCCGCTGGCGCGGTGAAGAGGCTGCGCATGCGCTGGCCTTTGTCGCCGCCTGGTCGGGTATCGAATGGGTGCGCGGGCATGTGCTGACGGGTTTCCCGTGGAACCTGCCGGGCTATGCTTTCGATCAGGTGCTGACGCTGATGCAGGGCGCCTCTGTCGTCGGCATATACGGTCTTTCATTACTGGCGCTGTTCTGGATGGCCTGCCCCGAATTCACGGGGCGCCGCAATGTTTTCATCGTCGCGCTGTTTTCGTTCATCATCGCGGCAGCGGCGGGCAGCGCGCGGCTTGAGGTCTTCAAGGCCGAAAATACCGAATACACCGTGCGCGTCGTTCAGGCGAATATCCCCCAGACGCTGAAATGGAACAACGACGAAGACTGGCGCAACCTTGAAAAGCACATGGCACTGAGCACACAGGATGTGGCGGAAGGCAAGGAGCCGACCTTCGTCGTCTGGCCCGAAACCGCGGTCAACGCCGACCTGTCGCAGTTCCCCGAAATCGCCGATATCATCTCGCGCAAACTGCCCAAGGGTTCGACCGGCGTGCTGGGCAGCCTGCGCGTCGACACGGCCAAGGCCAGCGACCCCAAGTTCTATAACAGCGTGACGGTGATGGACGCGAACGCAAATGTCGTCGCCCACTACGACAAGCACCACCTTGTCCCCTTCGGCGAATACAACCCCTTGCGCAAGCTGCCCATCAAGCCGCTGGCCAATGCGATGTCAGGTGTCGGCGATTTCACGCAAGGCCCGGGGCCGCAGACCATCCGCGCTGGCAAGCTGCCGCCCTTCAGCCCGCTTATCTGTTATGAAGCCATTTTCCCCACGGCCGTCGCCAATGAAAAAGACCGCCCCGACTGGCTGGTCAACGTTACCAATGACGGCTGGTATGGCATGACCGCAGGCCCCTACCAGCACCTCGCCAGCGCCCGCATGCGCGCCGTAGAGGAAGGTCTGCCCCTCGCCCGCGCCGCCAACACAGGCATCTCCGCCATCATCGACCCGCTGGGGCGCGTGGCGGACAGCCAGGCGCTGGGAACGCAGGGGTATGCGGAGGCTGCTTTGCCCAAGCCCTTGCCCATGACGCTCTACGCGCGTTTCGGTGACGTATTTTTCTTTATTATGCTGGCGCTTTGCGCCATTTCCGCCGAAGCCGTGCTTAGCAAAAAACACTGACCACGGGCATTTTGCCCCCAAAATACACCATATAGTTGCATACGCTCGTGTGTTGACTATGCTAAGTTGTACATGATAAAACATGCTCAATTTCATAAAACATTCTCAATTTCGCTTGTAAGGTTTCCATGCCCCGTAAAAACACCACCGAGGACGGCCCCCACCCGATCGACGCACATGTCGGCCAGAAGGTGCGCGCGCGCCGCCAGACACTGGACATGAGCCAGGACGACCTCGCGCAGGCCTGTGGCATCACCTTCCAGCAGGTGCAGAAATACGAACGCGGAACCAACCGCATCGCGGTCAGCCGCCTGGTCGAAATCGCCAAGGCGCTGAAGACCCCCCTCGACTACTTCCTCGACGGTTCTTTCCAGCTGCTGCCCGGCCAGAAATACGCCGTGAAAGGCTTCGCGGAGGGCAAGCAGCCCGCCCTGGAACCCGACCCGATGGCCAGCCGCGACGTGCGCGACCTTGTGCGCGCCTACCAGTCGATCAAGGACGCCAAGCTGCAGAAACAGCTGGTGGAAATGGCCAAAACCATGGCCTCTTCGGGCGGCAAATAACCTCTAAAACCCCTTAAAAAGGCTGTTGCCCGGCGTTTTCCGGTCACGTATATATATGCGGTATTCAACAAGAGGGGCTAAACATGGCAGACCAGAAGTATATTTTCACCAGTGAATCCGTGGGCGAAGGCCATCCGGACAAGCTGTGCGACCGCGTGTCGGACGCCATCGTCGACGCATACCTGAACGCCGACCCCTATTCCCGCGTCGCGGCCGAATGCCTTGCGACCACCGGCTTCCTCTGCATCGCCGGCGAAACCCGCGGCCCCGCCTCCATCACCAAGGAACTGGTCGAGACCATCGCCCGCCACGCGGTGCGCGACATCGGCTACAAGCAGGAAGAATTCCACTGGGAGAAAATCAAGGTCGATGTTCGCCTGCACGCGCAGTCGGCTGACATCGCCGTCGGCGTCGACGCCGCCGGCAACAAGGACGAAGGCGCAGGCGACCAGGGCATCATGTTCGGTTACGCCTGCCGCGAAACCGACAGCTTTATGCCGGCCGCCATCCATTATTCCCACGCCATCCTGAAATCGCTGGCCGAAGCCCGCCATTCGGGCGCGCTGTTCAAGCTGGGCCCCGATGCAAAATCCCAGGTTTCGCTGGAATACATCAACGGCAAGCCCGTGCGCGCGACCTCGGTCGTCGTCTCCACGCAGCATGACGCCTCTGTTTCGCAGGAAGAAGTCCGCGAAATGGTGCGCCCGCACGTGCAGAACATCCTGCCCGCAGGCTGGATGTGCGATGAAGACCAGTTCTACGTCAACCCGACCGGCCGTTTCGTCATCGGCGGCCCCGACGGCGACTGCGGCCTGACCGGACGCAAGATCATCGTCGACACCTACGGCGGCGCTGCGCCGCACGGCGGCGGCGCTTTCTCGGGCAAGGATCCGACGAAGGTTGACCGCTCGGCTGCTTATGCCGCCCGCCATGCTGCGAAGAACATCGTGGCCGCAGGCCTTGCCGAGCGTTGCACCATCCAGGTGTCCTATGCCATCGGCGTGTCGCACCCCATCTCGCTCTACGTCAACACGCATGGCACCGGCAAATACAGCGATGACGCACTGTCGCTGGCTCTGCAAGCCGTGGCGGATTTCCGCCCCCGCGCCATCCGCGAGCGCCTGAACCTCAACAAGCCCATCTATGCCCGCACCGCGGCCTACGGCCACTTTGGCCGCACGCCCGATGCAGACGGCGGCTTCAGCTGGGAAAAGCCCGACCTGGTGCAGGCGCTGAAAGACGAAATCGGCTCCAAGAAGTACAAGGACTACGAAGGCAAAGTCACCGAGCTGAAGCGCTGATGCGCGCCCTGGCCCTCGCAACTGTTCTCGTTCTATCCGCCGCCCTGCCCGCGCAGGCGGCGGATACGCAACGCAACCATACAGGCGGCCGCTTCATGCTTGATGTTGCCGGTAATAACGGGGGCTTGGTTGAAAAGTTCGATAACAACACCCCCGCCACAACGCAGCCCGCGTTGAAAAATACGGCCCCGGGCAATACAGCTCCCACAACTACGCTGCACACAGGCACCAGCTTGCGCCAACAGCCTCAGTCACGCATCATTACGGGCGGCGGCATCGACAGCAAAGGCAACAAACAGAACCAGCAGTCAATCGATAACGTGCGCAACAGCCTGAACGATGCCACAAAAGACCGGGAATCCGACGACCATATGGGTAACTTCGAAATCCAGGGGTTAATGCAGGAAAGCAACCAGAGCCAAACCCTGCAATCAAACGTCAAAAAAAAGCAGGACGACACGAATAACGGCGTTATCCGCAAGGCTGATTGAAGCCTTCAAAAGCTAATTCCTACGAATCTTATATGCTTTAATTGAGCATATGTTGCTACGCACAAACCCTCCAAAATGTTGTATTTACAGCGTTATTTCGCGCGCACGCGGCGCGCGATTTGACACATCTTTACACTGCTCATACCGTTGAATTGTGCACAACGAAAAAAGGACGGCCAACAACAGATGAAACAGAAAGGTGACTAGATGGACCTGCAGCACATGTTGCACTTGAACACCAACCCCGACAACAAACCTGCACTTAAGCCACTAACCGAACGCACACCGTACCACGATAAAATAGAGGCCCTTGACCTCGAGCCCATCAAATTCAAACTCGTCAAGGAAAAGGGATGGCCCCTTAAAAAAGCCGATAGCGTCGAGAAACTTTACAAAGCCTACCTCCTCCTCTTCGCCCTGTACCCCTGCGAAGAACACGTCCCCACCCCCGACATCGATGAAATGTGGCACAGCCATATCCTTGATACGCACAAGTATATGGAGGACTGCCACGACATTTTCGGCTTCTACCTGCACCATTATCCGTACCTGGGCATGCTGGGCACCGAAGACGCGGCACTGGCGGCTGCGCAATTTGCGGCGACGCGCCAGCGTTTCCGCGAGATCGCGGGGCTCGATCCCATCAATGCTGCCGATTGCGGTGGCGGCGGTGGATGCGGCGGTGGCGGCGGCTGCAGTTCCAGCAGCTGTTCCTCCAGCAGCTGTAGCTCGGGCGGGGATTCCGGCCATTCGGGCGGCGATACCGGCGGCCATAGCGACCCGGGTCATGGCCACCACGACAGCGGCATTACGCCCTTCATCATCCCGTCCTGCAGTTCGACCAGCAACAACAACGTGCCCTCGAAACCGCTGAAGGACGAATGGAAGAAGAAAAAGGAAAAGCCGCAGACGCCCGCGAACAACAACCCCTCGCCCAAGCAGAAGAAGCCGTCGTTCTGGAAGCGCATCTTCAAGGCGATAAAGCACCAGCCGGAAACCGCCGTGAAGGAACCGACCCGCTGGGAACGTTCGGTCGACCCGCGCCGCATGAAGAAGAAAGGCCGCCCCACGCGCGCCGAGCTTCTGGCGCTGCTCGCCGAAATAGACGGCGAAAACGCGACCAAACACTAAACAAAACACGTACTTACGACGTCACCCCCGCCTGCCGCGGGGGTGATTTTTATTTCACATCCCGTTCCCTAGCTGTTATTATCCCGCCGCAGAATCAGAAGGGGCACAATGCCGTTCGACAAGCTGATCAAGGGTTACAAGGCATTCCACTCGAACTATTTCGGTTCGGGCAAAAAGCTGTTCCGCAACCTCGTGCGCGACGGGCAGAACCCCGACACGCTGCTGATCGGCTGTTCCGACAGCCGCGCCGATCCCGCCATTCTCACCAACAGCGAACCCGGCGATATGTTCGTGGTGCGCAACGTCGCCGCGCTTGTCCCCCCTTATAAAACCGACAGCATGCACCACGGTACTTCGGCCGCGATCGAGTTCGCGGTGAAGCAGATTGCGGTGAAGCACGTCGTCGTGATGGGCCACAGCATGTGCGGCGGCATCCGTGCGCTGTCCGAACACGCGATTACCCGCGATAGTTTCGAATTCCTCGCGCAATGGGTCGATATCGGCGCGCCTGCGCTCGACCATGTCGAGAAAACCTGCGGCCATGCGGCGCCCGACGACAAGCGCCGCGCGCTCGAGCAGCAGGTGGTTCTCGTCTCCATCAACAACCTCATGACCTTCCCCTGGGTGGCGGAGCGCGTGAAGGCTGGCAACCTGCAGCTGCACGGCTGGTATTTCGACATGGCCGCGGGCGAGCTGATGGAATACAACGAAAAAACCAGGGCCTTCGAAAGCCTGCACAAGAAGAACGGCAAGAATGCGAAGCAGCTGGCAGGGTGACGACGGCAAGCCGAAGTTCTACGGCCGCCGCAAGGGCAAGACCATCAAGCAGAACCGTCAGGCCGCTTATAACCTTGTCATGGACTGGGCGAAGATAACCCTGCCGGAGGGTGACGGCAAAATCGACCCGCGCTCTTTCTTTGATTTTCCTGTCACCGAAGTCTGGCTGGAAGTCGGCTTCGGCAACGGCGAACAGCTGCTGCATCAGGCCATGCGGAACCCGACCATCGGCATGATCGGCTGCGAGCCTTTCCTGAACGGCGTTTCGGCGCTGTGCCGCGATATGAAGGATAATAACGTAAAAAACATACGCATTTTTCAGGATGACGCGCGGCTGCTGATGGCGCGCCTCGCCGATCACAGTTTCACGCGCGCCTTCGTGCTGAATTCAGACCCCTGGCCCAAGAAGCGCCATCACAAGCGCCGTTTTATCCAGACCGAAACGCTCGACACGCTGCACCGCCTGCTGGTGAAGGGATCGGAACTGCGGCTGTCTTCCGACGACCCCAGCCTCGCCGCGTGGCAAATGGAAAAGCCCTATAACCACCCGGGCTACACATGGCAGGCCCGGAGCGCCGCCGACTGGCGCAACTGCCCCGAAGACATGATCAATACACGCTACCAGAACAAGGGTATCGCGGCGGGCAGGCCCGTGATTTTCCAGCGTTTTTTGACCGTTTAACGGTTTTTCAAGCCAAGCCTGTTACACTTGGCCCATGGCGAAAGTGCACATATTCAATAGAGTGAGCGGCCCATCGGAGGCCGAACGCGCGCTGACCGAATGGAAAATCCCCTTTGAAAAAGCGGAAGACGGCACGATCACCGTGCCCGGCGACCTGAGGCTCAATAATATGAACCTCACCGCCCTGCCCGACCTGTCGAAGGTCATCGTCAAGGGCAACTTCATCTGCGTGAACAATTACGAGTTGAAATCGCTCAAAGGCGCGCCGCAGGTGGTGCACGGAAATTACATGTGCAACAGCAACGGGCTCACCTCTCTCGAATATGCGCCGAAGGAAGTCGGCGGCGATTTCATCTGCTGGGCGAACAAGCTGACCTCGCTCGAACACGCACCGAAAAAAGTCGGCCGCAATTTTTGCTGCGACAAGAATAAACTGACGTCGCTCGAACACGCACCCGAAACCGTGCCCGGCACCTTCAACTGCCAGGAAAACCAGCTGACAACGCTTGAACACGCGCCGCATACCGTTGGGGCTTTCAACTGCTCAAGCAATAAGCTTGTTTCGTTAGAACACGGCCCCAGCAAGATTACGGCCGGCACCTATACCGGGGATTACGAGTGCAGTAATAACCCCTTTGCCAGCCTGAAAGGCGCCCCCGCGCATGTGCCGGGCAAATTTATTTGCACAGGCTGCAAGCTGACGACATTGGAAGGCGGGCCTGCACAGGTTGACGGCGATTACTATGCTTACGACAACCTGCTGGTCAATTTAAAAGGCGCTGCTGCCATCGTCGGAAAAAGCTTCGGGGTCGGACGTAACAAGCTTGCCTCGATAGAGGACGGGCCTAAATCAGTGGGCGAACATTACAGCTGCCAGGAGAATAAACTGACCTCCCTCAAAGGCGCGCCGGAAACTGTGACCGAGTTTGGATGCGAGGACAATCCGCTTGAATCCTTAGCGCATGCCCCCAAGTCCTGCAAAGGCAATTTCTGGTGCCGCAATACCGGCCAGAAATATCTCGAAGGCATCCCGCAGGACGCCGGTAAAATTTTCAGCGACTTCGGCACCTATGATAACTGGGCGGCCGTGCCCGAACACCTGCGCATTTCCCCCGACACCATCGCGCGGCGAGAACGCGAAAGGGTGGAGGAGATACAGCGCATCGCCGAAAGCTCGACCGTTCTGGGCGACAGCCTGACCCTGAAAAAAGGCACCCTCCAGATCAAGGGGGCGGTTGGTACAAAACGCTAACACATTGATAAATAATAAAATTATCTAGATATAGATTACGAAAAATAAAATAAATCCGAAAATATTTTTCAATCCAACCCCCCGCCCATTGCGCGGAAAAGCGCAAAATTTTTGCAATTTTGCTTGCAAATACAGTGTCCTGCTGTATAAATGCAGCCAATACAACCCGGCATAAACAAAAGGGTGGGCTCTAAAAAAGAGCCCGCCCTTTGTGCATCCGGAGGCCGGAAAAAGGGATAAATGGAACAGACGCCGCAGGCAAGAAAAGTCGAGCAAGCCATCTCCCCCACTGCACAAAGCATGGGTTACGAGATCGTGCGCGTCATGATGGTGGGCGCGGGATCGGGCAAGCCTACATTACAAATAATGGCCGAGAAGCCCGACGGCACCATGAACCTCGACGACTGTTCGCGTCTCAGCCAGGCGGTTTCCGCCGTGCTGGACGTCGAAAACGTTATCGATGCCGCTTACTATCTCGAGGTCTCCTCGCCCGGCATCGACCGCCCGCTGACGCGACTGAAGGATTTCGAGCGCTACAAGGGCTTCGACGTGCGTATCGAACTCGACGTGGCCGTTAACGGCCAGAAGAAATTCAAGGGCAAGTTGCTGGGCGCCACAGGCGACACCGTCAATTTGCAAACAGAGGAAGGGCCCGTGCAGGCGCTTCCTTTCGGTCAGATCCAGAAAGCAAAACTCTTGCTGACGGATGACCTCATCAAAGCCGCACAGAAAAAAGGATAAAAGGGTAACAAGGAAACAGCCATGCAAGAAATGCTCCAAGTCGCAGATGCCGTCGCACGTGAAAAAAGCATCGACCGTGAAATCGTCATCCAGGCCATGGAAGAAGCCATCCAGAAGGCCGGCCGCTCCAAATACGGCTATGACCACGACATCCGCGCCACCATCGACCGCAAGACGGGCGAGATCGAGCTGTTCCGCTACCGCGAAGTGGTGGAAGCCTTCAACCCCGAAATGCCCGAGCTGGAAGCAAAGCAGATCCTGCTGAAGCCCGCCAAGAAACTCAAGGCAGACGCTCAAGTGGGCGAATTCATCATCGACAAGCTGCCGCCCCTCGACTTCGGCCGCATCGCAGCGCAAACCGCCAAGCAGGTCATCTTCCAGAAAGTGCGCGACGCCGAGCGCGAGCGCATGTTCGAGGAATACCAGAACCGCACCGGCGAAATCGTCTCGGGCGTCATCAAGCGCGTGGAATACGGCAACGTGACCGTCGACCTCGGCCGCGGCGAAGGCTACATGCGCCGCCAGGACGCACTGCCCCGCGAACACTTCAAAAACGGCGACCGCGTCCGCGCCTACATCTACGACGTGCGCCGCGAACAGCGCGGCCCGCAGATCTTCCTGTCCCGCGTCCACCCCGAATTCCTGGCCATGCTGTTCAAGCAGGAAGTGCCGGAAATCTACGACGGCGTGATCGAGATCAAGGCCGTCGCCCGCGACCCCGGCTCCCGCGCGAAAATCGCGGTGCTGTCGCGCGACAGCTCGATCGACCCGGTCGGCGCCTGCGTCGGTATGCGCGGCTCCCGCGTTCAGGCCGTCGTCGGCGAACTGCAGGGCGAGAAAATCGACATCATCCCCTGGACCAACGACGTCGCCACGTTTGTGGTTAACGCGCTGGCTCCCGCCGAAGTCACGAAAGTGGTTCTCGACGAAGACACGCACCGCCTCGATGTGGTCGTGCCGGACGAGCAGCTCTCTCTCGCCATCGGCCGCCGCGGCCAGAACGTGCGCCTCGCGACACAGCTTTCCGGCTGGAACATCGACATCATGACCGAAGCCGAGGAAACCGAGCGCCGCCAGAACGAATTCAAGACGCGCTCCGCCCTCTTCATGGAAGCGCTCGACGTTGACGAAGTCATCGCCCACCTGCTGGTGGTCGAAGGCTTCACCTCGATCCAGGACATCGTCGACACCTCCGACAACGAACTGGCCCGCATCCAGGGCTTCGACGGCGACGTGGCGGTCGAGCTGAAAAACCGCGCACAGACCTTCCTCGACGCGAAGAAGGCCGAATTCGACAAGAAGCGCAAGGAACTGGGCATCACCGACGAGCTGGCAGGCGTCAAAGGCCTGACCCAGGACATGATTCTGGCGCTGGCGGAAAAAGGCGTCAAGAAGATGGACGACCTGGGCGACCTCGCCGGCGACGAGCTGCGCGAGATCGTGGGCGAAAATGCGCTCACCGAAAGCCAGGCCAACAACATTATCATGGCCGCACGCGCCAGCTGGTTCCCCGAGGAAGAAGAACCGAAGGAACAGGCGGCTGCTGGCTGACGTTAGGCTGACGGCTGCGGCTTTAAGGACTGCAAATGAACTCAGAGGCAAAAGGCACCAAAATGGCTGAGAACGACAAAGACACCAAGAAGCTGAGCTTGTCCCCCAAGGGTACGCTCAGCCTGAAAGCCCCGGTCGGCGGCGCGCCCGCGCGGCAGAACGTCGCCATGGGACGCAGTGCCAAGCCGGTGGCCGTGGAGGTCAAGAAAAAGCGCGGCGCCCAGGCCGAAGCCGCAAGGCAGGCCGAGGAAAAGGCCGCGCAGGACATCCACCTGACCTCAGCCGAGAGCGAAGCCCGCAAGCGCGCCCTGCAGCAAGCGCAGGCAGCGCCCAAGGAAACCAGCACCACGCAGTACCAGTCGAAGCTCGTCATCAAGAACCAGCCGGTTGAGGAAGAAAAACCCGCCGAAGCGGCCGCACCCGAAACGCCCGGCATGACGCCCGCCGAAAAGGCGCGCGAACAGGAACTGGCGAAAATGCGCCAGATTAACCAGTCCGAGGAAAACGAGCGCCGCCGCCGTGAAAACGAGACGCGCACGTCGCGCCCCGCCACGGGCCTCCGCCCCGCAGCGCCCAGCGCCGACGACAAGCGCGGCGCTACGCCCGGCCGCAAGGTCGATTTCTACGGCCGCGAAACGACCGAAAGTGCCGCAGACGAAGTTAACCGCAAGCGCGGCACCGGCCGCCTCGGCGCCAGCCAGAACCGCCGCCGCGGCGGTGGCAAGCTCACCGTTTCCCAGGTGCTGAACGACGGGTTCGAGGACCGAGATTCCAAATCGCCCTCGATGGCCGCCCAGCGACGCGCGCGCGAACGCATGCGCGCGAAAATGATGTCCGCACAGCCGCAGGCAAAACAAATCCGCGAAGTCATCGTGCCCGAAGTCATCACGGTGCAGGAACTGGCGAACCGCATGTCGGAGCGCATGACGGACGTCGTCAAAAAACTGATGGGCCTTGGCATCATGGCAACCGGCAGCCAGCCTATCGACGCCGACACGGCGGAACTGATCGTCCATGAATTCGGCCATACGCTGAAACGCGTTTCCGACTCCGACGTCGAAACCAGCATCATCGGCGACGCCGACAAGGACGAGCACCTGGAACACCGCCCGCCTGTCGTCACCATCATGGGCCACGTCGACCACGGTAAAACCTCTCTGCTCGACGCCATCCGCGCGGCAGACGTCGCCTCGGGCGAAGCCGGCGGCATCACGCAGCACATCGGCGCCTACCAGATCACGACCAAGTCGAACAAGAAAATCACCTTCATCGACACCCCCGGCCACGCAGCCTTCACCGAAATGCGCGCGCGCGGCGCGGACGTCACCGATATCGTCGTCCTCGTCGTCGCAGCCGATGACAGCGTAATGCCCCAGACCATCGAGGCTATCAGCCACGCCAAGGCTGCAGGCAAGCCGCTTATCGTCGCCATCAACAAGTGCGACCTGCCGACCGCCAACCCTAACAAAGTGCGCCAGGAGCTGCTTCAGTACGAAGTGGTGACGGAAAGCATGGGCGGTGACAGCCAGAGCGTCGAAGTTTCCGCCAAGACCAAAAAAGGCCTTGATGCGCTTGAAGAAGCCATCCTGCTGCAGGCCGAAGTCCTGCACCTGCAGGCAAACCCCGACCGCACCGCCGTCGGCGCTGTCATTGAATCCCGCCTCGAGCAGGGCAAGGGCGCGGTTGCGACCGTGCTGGTGCAAAAAGGTACGCTGAAAACCGGCGATATCTTCGTCTGCGGCACCGAATGGGGCCGTGTGAAGACGCTGCATGATGACCGCGGCGCGCTGGTGAAAGCCGCGCTGCCCGGCCAGCCCACCGAAGTGCAGGGCCTCACCGGCACGCCCGAGGCCGGCGACGATTTCATCGTCGTCCCCGACGAGGCGAAAGCACGCGAAGTCGCCGATTTCCGCCTGCGCAAGAAGAAAGCCCTTGCCGCCGCGAAATCGAAAGGCCGCACGCTCGACCAGATGATTTCCGACATCCAGGCGGGCTCGGCCAAGCTGCTGCCCGTCATCATCAAGGGCGACGTGCACGGCTCGATCGAGGCAATCGCCGGCGCGCTTGAAAAAGTCACCGCCGACAATTCGGAAGTCAAAGTCAACGTCATGCATACCGGCGTCGGCGCCATCACGGAATCCGACATCACGCTCGCGAACGCGTCGAAGGCCCTTATCATCGGCTTCAACGTGCGTGCGAACCCGCAGGCACGCGAACACGCCAAACGCGACGGCGTCGAAATCCGTTACTACTCGATCATTTACGAAGTGATCGACGAAGTGAAGGCGATGCTCTCGGGTCTGCTCTCTCCCGAGATGAAGGAAAAGTTCATCGGTTACGCGGAAATCCGCAAGGTCTTCGACGTCTCGAAAGTCGGCAAGATCGCGGGCTGCTTCGTTACCGAAGGCCTCGTCAAGCGCGGCGCGAAAGTCCGCCTGCTGCGCGACAACGTCGTCATCCACACCGGTACGCTCAAAACGCTCCGCCGCTTCAAGGACGAAGTCAAGGAAGTGCAGAAGGGCTATGAATGCGGTATGGCCTTCGAAAACTACGATGACATCAAGGACGGCGACGTGATCGAGGCCTTCGAGATCGAAAGCTCGGCCCGTACGCTGGAAGGCATGGCCTAAGGTTTAACGATGAAGCGCCGTACCCCCACCTCACGTTCCGCACCGGGACAACGCCAATTGCGCGTTGGTGAGAGGATTCGCCATATTCTGGCCGAAGTGCTGCAGCGTGGCGAACTGTTCGACCCGGTGCTGGCGAACGCCAGCCTCATCACCATCACCTCGGTCGAAGTCGGCCCCGACCTGAAACACGCGACCGCATATGTCATGCCGCTCGGCGGCAAGAACGCGGATGAAATCGTCCACGCGCTGAACCGCGCGCAGGGCTATTTCCGCTCGCAGATCGCGCCCGAGCTTGAAATGCGCTATTCGCCCAAGGTTTCCTTCCGCATCGACCACAGCTTCGAGCAAGCCGATGTCATCGAAAAAATCCTGCGCCAGGACCGCGTCCAGAAAGACGTGACGGCGCGCGATGACGACGACGAAGCCTGAAAATGGGAAAACATAAAAAAGGCAACCCGATCAGCGGCTGGCTGAACCTCGACAAGCCGCTGGGCATGACCTCGACACAGGCCATCGGCAAAGTGCGCCGCATCCTTTCCGCCCAGAAGCTGGGGCATGCCGGCACGCTCGACCCGCTGGCGACGGGCATCCTGCCGATCGCGCTGGGCGAGGCGACCAAGACCATCCCCTTCGCGCAGGACGCCGACAAGGTGTACCGCTTTACCGTCAAATGGGGCGTGGCCACCACGACTGACGACGCCGAGGGGCAGCCCGTTAATACATCCGATAAACGCCCGAGCGCAGCCGAAATCACTGCCCTGCTCCCCCGCTTTACCGGCAACATCAGCCAGGTGCCGCCCCAGTTTTCGGCCATCAAGGTCGACGGGGAGCGCGCCTATGACCTTGCCCGCGAAGGCCAGCGCCTCGACCTCGAGCCTCGGCAGGTAACCGTCTATGGCTTCCGTGCCGTTAATATTAATAAAGATGAAGCCGAATTCGAGTTGAATTGCAGCAAAGGGACCTATGTCAGGTCTATCGCCCGCGATATGGGGGAGATTCTGGGCTGCTTCGGCCATGTGACAGTATTGCGCCGCCTCGCGGTTGGTAATTTTACAGAAGAAACCGCGATTTCACTGGACGGACTGGAGAAATTGGTGCAATCTGCCGCTCCTGATCAGGTTCTTCTGCCTGTGGAGACCGTGCTGGACGACATCCCGGCACTGGCCATGACAGCAGAGGAGGTCAGCCGGATACGGCAAGGACAGACGATCAGATTTTTATCCCGTCAGGATATCGACCGTTTTTCGGTCGCTGGGATCGACGAGATGACGGATCTGGTGCTGGCCATCGGGCAGAACAAGCCCGTCGCCCTGCTTGAGAAACAGGGTATCGAGCTTCATCCGGTCAAAGTATTTAACCTTTAAACTCATAGGAGTATTCGATGTCGCTCGCAAACAAGACGAAGTCGGAAGTCATCAAGAAGTATGCTACGACCCAGAAAGATACCGGTTCACCCGAAGTGCAGGTGGCGATCCTCACCCAGCGCATTAACGGCCTGACCGAACACATGAAAACCCATAAGAAAGATATGGGCAGCCGCCGCGGCCTTCTCCTGCTGGTTTCCCAGCGCCGCCGCCAGCTGAACTACCTGAAGAAAGTCGACGCACGCCGCTACGAGAAGCTGATCGACAGCCTCGGCCTGCGCCGCTAATCTCCGGATAGCGAACAGATTAAGAAGCCGCCCCTCAACGGGCGGCTTCTTTTTTATGCCAATTTCATAGAGGGTTTAGATCATACCTCTGCTCTGCTATGCTTTCCCTATCAAGCCATTGCGACTCATAAGACTCCACGAAGGATTTTCAATGAAATTCGAGGACACAGGCCTACCCAGCCACCCGACAATCGAAAAGGCATTCAACGAACTGCGCCGTTTTGACAAATCCGATGAATTCACGACGCGTGGTGTATTGATAGCAAAACTGGTGGCAGACCATGGCGTCAACAAGACGCCGGAAGCCATCGCAGCCGGCCTCTTCGTGCCCCTGACGCAGGACCACGGGCCGGTCGCGCTGGCCAAGGCCGACCTTCCCGCCAAAGTGCCTGAAATCGTGCAATCGGTCTTTTCCTTTGGCGCTGCCAGCATGCAGGGCGTCGATACGGCGGCGCTTTACGGCGCGCTTGATCCTTCGGTGCGCACGGTCATATTGGCCTCCAGCATCCGCATGTTCGAGCTGACGGCGAACGAGCTCGACAACAGCCTGAAGAAAACCGACGAGGATGGCCGCAAGAGCCTTTCGGCCATGCTGCTGCCCGTCAAGGAATTCACGCAGATGGTGAAGGCCGCCGAGCCCGACGAGGCCGCGCTGGTGCAAAAATGCGAAGATTACGTGACGCGCATTGAAAAGAGCCTGAACACGGTCGGCATCAAGCTGAACCCGGCCGCAAAAGACGTCAAGCCGCCAAGGCCTTCTCGCTAAGTCCGTCCCGTTAACGCCCGTCGAAAACCCTGACCGTATCCGACATCGATTCCTGGTCGAGGCGCATGGCCACAGTGACCGTGCGCGGGTAATTGCATGACATGCAGGCCTCGCCAGAAGACGCGATGCGCTGCGCTTCCTTCAGCGCATAGTTCGGGCGCGCGCGGCCCTGTCCCCGCATATGTTCGCCCTTGAAGCAGTTGACATCCATGGTATACGGCGCGCGCTTCACCGTCACGGGGCCGGGGGCGGTCATGGTATAGGTGTCGTTGCCGCTCTGCACCACACAGGTCACGCCCTGCATGCCGGGCGTGTTCACGGTGATGGTCTGGTAAGGCGTACGGCTGTTGTCCACCTGCTGCGGTTTTTCTGCGCAGGCGGAGAGCAGTACGGCCGCCGCCAGCAACATTGCAAATTTCGCGTTCATGCGCGGTCATCCCTCTTTGTCAGTAATTCATAAAGTTTGGGCGCCATCAATACTGCGATCACCACCGCGGCCATCAGCACCGTCACCCACATGATCCAGGCCATCATGTCGTCGGTATCGACTTCGACCTGCTTCTTCTTGTCTTCCTCTGCGGGTTCCTTGATATCTTCCTTTGGTGCCTCTTCGGTCACGACGGGCGCGGGCGGCGGCAGCGGCGCGGCCACAGGCGGTTTGACAGCCTTGACCTTGGGCGCGTTGGCGGCAATCAGGTCGGCCGCAAACAGGCGGAAGTTGTCACGTACAAAATCAATGTCGTTTTCGCCTGTGAACGAGCTATAGGCGGTGGCATAGACCGCGCGGCCCTTCACGTTCATGACGCCGACGGCCAGCGCCATCATGACATCAATAGTGCCTTGTTCCGTCTGCGCGCCGTAGTTGCCTTGCATCAATATGGCGTAGGACGCGGGCTGGTTCAGGATGGTGCCGAGGCGTTTCATCACGCCGACTTCCATCTTCGTCTCGACCGCGTATTTTTCCTGCATATAGGCCGATGCCGCGCCAAGGCCGTCACTGACGTCTTTTTCCTGCGACCAGTCGCCGCCGCCCGCCTCCGCCGACAGCTGCGCTTTCAGTTGCTCATACGTAGCGTCGTTGACGGCGGGTGTACCCTGCAGCGTCATGACAGTGATGTATTTCTTGAACCCCGCCTGCGGGTTGGCCTGCATGGCCTTCAGGTCGGCATTGGAAATATAGATGCCCAGCATCACATGCGTGGGCGGCACGAACTGCTGCGCCGCCTGGTCGAATTGCGGATTGGAGCCGTAAATCTCGGTAAAGCCGGGCAGTACCGGCAGCGTTATTGCCGCGCCGCCGACATCGATCGTCTTCGCCCCCGCCGGCAGCGGCAGGAGCAGAAGGAAGGCCAGGATCATGCCTGCCAGAAACTTCATTACGCTTTCGGCCCCTTCGGTTTGGGCGCGTCGATCTGGTAGTTTTTCACCAGCTTGCCGTCCTCGAATTCATAAACGACAGGCGTTGCGTTGGGCACGCCGTGACGGTTGGACCAGATATCTTCGGTCGGTACAGGGCGTATGCCCGCCGCGATTTCAAAGGCGATCATGATGCCGGAATGGCAGGAGACCAGCACCGTTTCGCCGCGTTCCATGTGCGGCACGATGACTTCGTCATAGAATTTCTTGGTGCGCTCAACCATCTGCTCGTCGCTCTCGCCGTTGGGCAGCGCGACGGTGTATTTGTGCGGATAGGCCAGGATTTCGGGGTCCGTCAGCTTGTTCCGCGCCGTGAAATCGCCGCTGTCGCCTTCCACGATTTCGACACGCTGCTCGATGTTCCAGGAGCCATCGGGATTTTTCAGGTGGTTGTTGGTGCCCGAATTTTCCAGCGCGATCGCCGCGGTGTTAAAGGCGCGTTTCAGGGTGGAACTATAGGCCTTGTCGAAGACGAAGCCTTCGATGCGGGCACCCGCCTCTTTCGCCTGCTCCTCGCCCTTGGCGGTGAGTTCGACGTCGTGCAGGCCGGTCATGTAATGCAGCACGTTATAGGGCGTCTGTCCGTGCCTGAAAAGCACGAGGGTGCCTTTGGTTGCCATGGTAAAATCCCCTGATGAAGATAGGGCGAGTATAGACTATATATATGCGCTTACCAAGACTTGATATGCCCTGGTTTTGGCGGGGTATTTGCGTTTGCGGGCGGGCAGCCGATGAATGAATCGGCGACCATTTTTCCGTCTTCGAAATCAATTTTCAGCGCGGCCGTATTGGGCAGGCGGCGCTTGGTCGCCCACAAACCTTCCGGCCCCAACACCTCGAGGCCGAGGATAGCGTCGAAGGCATGCATCACGCCCGCATGCGAGACGACCAATACGGTTTCGCCACGGTCGATGCGCGGCTTGACTTCGGTATCATAGAAATCCTTCACGCGTGCGATGAACTGCACGTCGCTCTCGCCATTCGGCAGCGGCGCGCCGTGCTTGCGTTCAAACGCCAGCACCTTCGGGTCGTTCAGCATGAGGCCGGTGAAATCACCAGCGTCGCATTCCATGATTTCCTTGTGGCGGGAAATATTCCAGCTGCCGTCTGCATTTTTCAAATGGCTGTTGGTGCCCGCCGCATCCAGCGCCAGCGCGGCGGTATTGAAGGCGCGGCTGAGCGTCGAGGCATAGGCGGCATCAAAACGGTACGGGCCAATAATTTTGCCGGCATCCCGCGCCTGCTGTTCGCCTTCGGGCGTCAGCGGCACATCGGCATGGCCGGCCATGCGCTGCTCGGCGTTATAGGTCGTCTGCCCGTGGCGGAGCAGGATAAGCGTGCCCTTGACAGCCATATCAAGTGCCGAATTTCGGGGGCGCGGGTTTCTTGTTGCCGTTCGCGGGAATGGGCGAGGCCAGCTCGACGGGGTTGAGCACCTGGTAATGGCGCGCTTTTACCCCATCTTCGTATTCCACCACTGTGGGCGTCGCGTTCGGGATGCGCCCGCGGCTGGCGTCGTCAGGCGCCGCAAGCCCCAGCACTTCGTCAAAGGCGCGCATGATGCCGGCGTGGGAAACGACCAGTACGGTTTCGCCGCGAGCGAGGCGGGGCAGCAGTTCTTCGTCAAAGAACCTTTGCACGCGTTCCACTACCTGTTTCTGGCTTTCGCCACCGGGCAGGGGGCGGTCGTAACGGCGTTCGAAAGCCAAGATTTCAGGGTCGGTCTTGTGGTTGCGGCCCGAGAATTCGCCGCAATCCAGCTCGATGATTTCGCGGCGCTGCTCGATATCGAAGCTGCCGTCGGGTTTTTTCAGGTGGTCGTTGGTGCCGGATGCTTTCAGCGCCTTGGCCGCGGTATTGAACGCGCGCCCCAGCGTAGAACTATAAGCCTTGTCGAAAATAAAGGTCGTGATCAGCGCGCCCGCCGCATCCGCCTGCGCCTCGCCGACGGCGTTCAGGGGGATATCGCGCTGGCCGGTCATCAGCTTTTGCGCGTTATAATCGGTCTGGCCGTGACGCAGAATAACCAATGTGCCTTTAACCATGTTTATCACTTTCTGGCGGCTTGCGCCGCGGCCTTCTTCTGTGCGGGCTTTGCCGCTTGTTGTTTCATCTGATAGCTGCCTACCATTTTTCCGTCTTCGTATTCCACCACCACAGGCAGCGCGTTATCGATGCGTTGCTTGTCCGTCCACTGGTCGTCCGTCGGGTCGGGCGGCGGCACCAGCCCCAGCGCGACATCGAAGGCGCGCATGGTGCCGGAGTGGATGGACAGGAGCACCATTTCGCCGCGCTCCAGCCTCGGCAGCACCTCGGCATCGAAAAACTTTTTCGCGCGCTCGGTGATATCCTTGTCGCTTTCCCCGCCTGGCAGGGGGCGGTCATAGCGGCGGCCGAAGTTGACGATTTCAGGGTCAGTCTTGAAATTCCGGCCAGTGAATTCGCCCATATTCGTGCCTTTTAGTTCCTCCCGCTTCTCGATCGCCCAGCCAAAGGCCGTGCGAAGATGTACCTGCGTTCCCGAAGCTTCCAGTGCCAGCACGGCAGTATTGAATGTGCGTGACAGCGTGGAACAGTAGACTTTATCGAAGCGGAAACGGCTGATGAGCTTTCCGGCCTCCCTCGCCTGCTCCTCCCCCTTGGCGTTCAGCGGCACATCGAGCCATCCTGTCATCAGGTTCAGCGCATTGTGATCTGTTTCACCGTGGCGGAAGAGGACGAGGGTGCCCTTATTACCCATTCGCCGCCTTTTTCAGGAAGTAATTCTTTTTCTTCTCGCCCTTGTCCATTTCGAACACCAGCGGCACACCTGTCGGGATTTCGGCGTTGTTGATGTTCTCGGGCGTGTTTTCGCCGAGGATAATCAGCATCGCGCGGTTGGTGTTACCGTGGCAGACCATGGCGACGTTCTTGCCCTGCTCCAGCAGCGGTTTGATGTGCTGGTTGAAATAGGGGCGCACGCGGTCGACCACGTCCTTGAGGCTTTCGCCGCCGGGCGGACGCACGTCGTAGGAGCGGCGCCAGATATGCACCTGCTCGTCGCCGAATTTCTTGCGCATCTCGTCCTTGTTGAGGCCGGTAAGGTCGCCGTAATCGCGTTCGCGCAGGTCGTCATGCTTGACCAGCTCGATATCGCCCTGCCCCGCTTCGTTAAGCGCCAGCGATGCGGTGTTGTAAGCGCGTTTCAATGTCGAGGTGAAGACGGCATCAAATTTGATGCCCTGCGATTTGAGCGACTTGCCCGCCTGTTTCGCCTCTTCCTTGCCGTTGTCGCTAAGGTCGACGTCGGTAAAACCCGTAAACTTGTTCTCTTTATTCCACTCGCTCTCGCCGTGGCGCAGCAGTACCAGGTAATTCATCTGTGCTCCGTGTGTTCAGTTTTTTTGTTATTTCAATGTTATGGTACTAAATAATCCCTTGGCCGTAAAAGGCTAAAGGTTTAATTTACATAATTATGGATTTTATTGAGGGATTTGAGGGGGCAGCGGTTTATGCCCTACATACTCCGTTACCCTTAAGGAATAGAGAAAGCGTTAAAGGGATAGCTTTGCCGCGGCCTTCACGACCGCTTCCGCAAGATAGTCCGCTCTGCTCTTCCCGCTGAGGGTAAGGTGCGGGTCGTCATGCTGGGCTACGATGCCTTGCTCCTGCATCACCTTGCCGACTGTCCATGTATCGAAGCCGCGTTTGCGGGTTTCCTCGACGGAAGCTGCGGGGAATTCGACGCCATCGCCGTAGGTCACTTCGGGCGCGCCTGCGCCCTTTGCCACGGCGATAACAGGGCGATCGATGTATTTGCCGTTTTCTTCGAATATGCCGTTTTCTATGCTGACGTATACATCCGCCCCCGGCATAGCGGCGCGGGCGGCGGCGATGCGGTTAAAGGCGCCTTGCAGTGTTTCAGTGTCCATGGGTTGCTCGTTGACACACGAAGGCACCTTGACGCCTGTGATGTCCGCGGCCGCGCCGAAGGCCTTGCGGCAAGCATCGATTTTCACGGCGCTGGTGGAGGCCAGGACGATTTTCATGCGGCTTTGTAAGCGCGTATGACGCTTGGCAGTTTTTTCATGTCGTCGATAACGACATGCGCGCCTTCTTTCATCAGTTTTTCAGCAAGCTCTTTGCGCTCTTTCGGCTTGGCGAGGCCGGTGAAGCCCACGCGCAGGCCAATACCCGCGCGCGTCGCGGCGCGCATGCCGGTCGCGCTGTCTTCGACGGCGGCCGCTTCGGCGGGCGCGATGGACAGGGTTTCAGACGCCAGCAGGTAGATGGCGGGGTCTTCCTTAAGCTTGCCGGCGACATCTTCGAAAGCGCTGAAAACACGGCTTTTGGGGATGCGTCCGTCGAACTTGTGCTTGTCGATAAGGGGCTGGATGCGCAGGCGCGGGCTGTTGCTGACAACTGACACGCCCAGTTTCAGGTCGTCCTGCAGCTCGGCGAAGGTCTCGCCAATATGGGGCGCAAGCTTTGCCTCGAGCAGCGCCTTTTTGGTGAGGGGGCGCAGTTTGTTGATACGCAGGTCTTCGATATCGATCTTGATTTTCGCGCCCTGCGGCAATCCGGCATTCAATATGTCCTCGAACTGCTTTGCGATCTGCCCGAAATCCTTGCCGCGCATATCCAGCTTGGCGATTGTGGATTTCATTTTCTTGCGGAAACGCGAATTGGCGTAGTCGGACAGCACCCGGCGCGTCACGCGGACGCTGATTGGCTCGGTATTCGCGATGGTGCCGTCCCAGTCGAACATGACTTCCTTGATTTCGGGCATTACGCGGCCTCCTTCAGGAATGTGTCGATAGCCGCGTTCATCGCGTCGGGTTTTTCCATGTTGGTGATATGGCCGGAACCTTCGATCACGGACAGCTTCGCGCCCTTGATGCCGTTGGCGATTTCCTGCTGCAGTTCGACGGGGATAAGCTTGTCCTCCGCCCCGCCGATCACCAGGGTGGGCATATCGATTTTGGGCAGGTAGGACAACGATTCAACACGGTCCATGCAAGCCTTCTGGTGGCGGCTGAAACAGCTGTAGCCGACGCGCTGTGAAATCGAACGCAGACGTGCGATCAAAGCTTTATCCTGTGAAGAGCGTTCGGAAATGAAGGCATTATAATGCGTATCGTCCTTGCGCGCTTCGAGGTATGCGGCCTCGCCCGCGTTAACCTCCATCTGGCGCTGGCGTTTGCGTTCGGGCGTGTCGGCGCGGGCGGTGGTGTTGCAGAGGAGTGCGGCTTTCACCCGGCCGTTGGCTTTTTTCAGCACGTCAAAAGCGACATAACCGCCCATCGAGGTGCCACAAAGAACGAATTCGGACGGCGCGACGGAAAGCACATAATCACCCATAGTGCCGATGTTATCGAACTGCACGAGGTTAACCGCCTGCACTTCGCGGCTTTTCTCGAAGAATTTTTTCTGGTCGTCCCACGAGGTTTCGTCGGAAGATGCGCCCGGAATAAAGACGATCGGCAATTGCGAAAGCGCAGCCATCAGCCCGGCCCGCCAAATGTACGTTGCTTCTTTGTTTTTGGCGCGTCGGCAGCAGGCGTGTTGTCCTGCACGATATCCAGTTTTACATCCGCATTCGGGTCGGCAGGCACGGTGCCCCGCAGGGGCACCGGGATTTTGCCTGCGTGCTCTATCCATGCAACCACTTCATTGATACGCTTCGGCGTCACCAGCTCGGGGTAATGGCCGACGCCTTCATACATCAGCAGCGACATATCCGGGCGCAGCTTCAGCATTTTTTCGACGGCGTCGGGCGTCGCGGTGTTACTCTTTTCGCCTGCCAACAAAAGTACAGGCGTGGGGATCTGCCAGAAGGCGTCCCACTTGTCATACGGTTTCATGTATTCGTCGGCATAGCCGTGCATCGAGTTGGGGTCGTAGCCCCAGACAAAACCCTCGCGCATCAGTTTTTCAAAGCCGTGGTTGAAATCGTGGATAATGAATTCTTCCGCCACAGGCGCGCCGTGACCGGCGAGGAAGCTTGTCAGCTTGCGCACGGCTTCTTCCATGGTCTCGTTCGACGGGCGTTCGCGGTTGCGCCAGGCGCGGCGCAGCTTGGGCCCCGCCGGCGTTTCCGGCGGCATATCGCCGATAATGGTGCCCGCCCAGTTTGGGTTCGAATAACCGTTTTCGACCATCGTATAGATGACTTTCGAGCCGTGCGAATGGCCCATCAGGTGGAACTTGCCCTGGATGTCGGCTTCGATAATCAGGCGTTCCACCACGGCGGCATAGTTGTCCAGCGTATAGTCGCCCGGCATCTTGAAATTGCCGCTGTATCCCTTGCCGGGGTAATCGAGCGCGATGACGTTAAACTTCTCGGCAGCACCCTCGGCAAAGAAATCGGCGCGGCGGGCGGCGTTGTAAATGCCGCCCAGCACTATAATAGTTTCTGCTGTTTCCGGGTTGTTGCGCGCGGGCCAGTAGTTGTAGGAGATATTCACCTTCTGGTCGCGCAGCAGGTTGGCGTCATCATGCAGCCCCTGCGGCAGGTAGGATTTCATCGTCTCGGCGCTCAGCAGGAATTCGAACTCGCGGCGCTCGAACTGCGGCAGGAAGCGCGCATCAAGCGCGCGGCCGATGCGCGCGATGTCCTTTTCACGTTCGGAAAAGTTTGCTTCGTCATGGGCAGTCACGTTGCCCAGGATGGAAATATCCCGTTTGGTAGCCATTGGTTCACACCTTATGCGTATCGTTTTTTATTTTGCTGCAATGCAGCATGTCTTTGATTTATTTGGCATAATTTACACGCCTTCGCGTGTTTTGGCCATATGAAAATGGAATAAAACGCTACTTGTCTGTTTTCACTGGTTTTTTATCGCAGCGGTGACAGGGCCCACCGCGTAATCCGCCGCAAAACGCAGCATGGTTGGCGAAATATAGGCGCGATGCACGGGATCGACGGCCGCCATATAAAACCTCCCAAAGGCGTTCTTACAATGGACGCGGGTCGCCAGTGTGAGTTCGGCACGGCTTTCGCCGACGATCTCGACGGCGACGCAGGAGCGGAAGGACAGATGCTTGTCATTAGCGCCCAGAATGACTTCTGCACGCCTGTCATCATTGCTCACCAGCTGGTCGAGGACAGGATACTGCCCCGCAAACAGGTTATCCGCGCGCGGCGACAGCAACGATGATACGGGGCAGCCCAGCGGCGAGGTGCGCAGCCCCAGCGGCTTGACCAGCGTATTGCGGAATGCCATCAGCCGCCCGACACCCGAAGGCGCGTTCAGCAGAAACCCTTCCAGCACCTTCGCCAGCAGCGCAGATGCGCTGGCATGCTTTTCGGCCGCATCCGTTACGGCAAGGCGCAACGCGTCTTCGTGGTGCACCCTTACGTCGGCAAGGTGCCTGCGCAACAGCGAGGTATCAGGCAGCGGCATGGCTTCGACGTGCCGCCGCGCCTCGTTCTGGCTGCTGTAGCCCGAAGCATCGTGCCACCCGCCCCAGGCGCCGCGCAGACGCCCTGCCCCGCTGCGCACTGTGTTGCAGACGACGCGATGGAAGGTGCCCTCTACGGCGTCAAGCGACAGCATCGTGGTAGGTACACTGTCAGCACTGAAATCTTTTGATTGCATCAGCGCCATCACCTCGGCCGGCAGCACCTCGGTGAGCGAAGGGATATCGGCATCATTCGCCAGCACCTTCTTTTTCAGCTCTTCCGGCAGGTTGCCGCCCAGTTCGTCGGTGTGGCAGGACAGCGCAAAAAACACGGGATGAAGGGAGTTTTTAGACAGGGGATAGAACTGGTGCCAGGTCTCGCCGCCAAAACGCACCGTGAACATGCAATCCGGCGGGATGTTGACGAAACGCAGCGCGCGCAGGAAGTTGCGCGGATCCTGGGCAATTTGTTCCTGCGAGGCGCTAGAAAACCGCAGTTGCGCGCCCCCGCTGCCCGAAACGGCGGTGAATATACGGTGGCCGGCATGGCGGTGGAAGGGGTGCCCCTTGGGCCCGACGATGAAGGAATAAAGGGCCGTGGCGTCCCCCCTGGCGAAATCGGTCGCGTTGAGCTTGGCCGAGGGTTCGTCCAGTTCGTCGATAAACGCCCCATGCTGCCGCTGGCGGGAGGCCACGCTCGCAAACAGGTGGTTTCCCGCGCCATGGCCCAGCTGGGCGATCAGCGACACCTCGACGGGCAGCCCGCCGGACTGTGACGGTATGCGTACCGACGGGAATGTTTCAACGACATGGGTAAACAAGGCCTGCCTCCGCCGCCATTATAGCCGCGCCGACTGCCGTTGATGAGCGAAAAACCCTAATAATATTGCTTAAAAATGCATACCCGCGCAGCTTTCGCTTTATGTGATATGTAAACCCCCTTACCCTTTGACTTTTCGAGGGCGCGGTGGCATTTATCTCCCTGTAAATAAGGTGAAAAGCAAGTAAAAGCCCCGCTTTCACCAACTGTCTGACGCGGGGTGAATGATTGAAAAGGAAAATGTATGTTTAAGATTACTAAAAAAGAGATGATGTGGGCCGGCAAAAAGCTGACCTTCGAAACGGGCCGCCTGGCTCGCCAGGCCGATGGCGCGGTGCTCGTGACCTACGGCGAAACCTCGGTGCTGGTCACCGCCGTCGCCGACAAAACGGCAAAACCCGGTCAGGATTTCTTCCCCCTCTCCGTCCACTACCAGGAAAAATATTTCGCGGCCGGCAAGATCCCCGGCGGCTTCTTCAAGCGCGAAGGCAAACCGACGGAACGCGACACACTCATCTCGCGCCTCATCGACCGCCCGATCCGCCCCTTGTTCCCCAAGGGCTTCCTCAACGAAACGCAGATCATCGCGACCGTGCTGTCCTACGACCTGCAGCATGAATCGGATTGCGCAGCGCTCTGCGCCGCTTCCGCCGCGCTGACCATCTCGGGCATTCCTTTCATGGGCCCGGTCGGCGCAGCCCGCGTCGGCCTCATCAACGGCGAACTGGTGCTGAACCCCACCATCGACGAGATGAAAACCAGCAAGCTCGACCTCGTGGTCGCCGGTACGCGCGAAGGCGTGCTGATGGTTGAATCCGAAGCGCATGAACTCGACGAAGCCAAGATGCTCGAAGCCGTCATGTTCGGCTGGAAAGGCTTCCAGCCCGTCATCGACATGCAGATCGCACTGGCCGAAGCCTGCGCGAAAGACGCATGGGACCTGCCCGCAAAGGCCTATGACGAAAAAGCGCTGTCGCAAAAGGTGCACGAAATCTCGGGCGCCGATTTCAAGGCTGCTTACGCAACCCAGGTGAAGCAGGAACGCGTCGCGAAACTCGACGCCGCCCGCGAAAAGGCAATCGACGCCCTTGTGCCGAAAGACGACAGCAAAAGCCCGATTACGCCCGCGCTCGTCTCCGCACTCTGCAAGGAAGTCGAAGCCGATATCGTCCGCAACGGCATCCTCGATACGGGCAACCGCATCGACGGCCGCGATACCAAGACCGTCCGCCCCATCGTGTCGCAAGTGGGCTTCCTGCCCCGCGTGCACGGCTCGGCGCTCTTCACGCGCGGCGAAACCCAGGCTGTGGTGGTCACCACGCTCGGCACCGGCGATGACGAACAGCTGATCGACGGCCTGCACGGCGAGAGCCATGAAACCTTCATGCTGCACTACAACTTCCCCCCGTATTCGGTGGGCGAGTGCGGCCGTATGTCGGGCGCTGGCCGCCGCGAAATCGGCCACGGCAAGCTGGCATGGCGCGCCCTGCACCCGATGCTGCCCGAGAAGGAGAAGTTCCCCTACACCATCCGCCTCGTGTCAGAGATCACTGAATCGAACGGCTCGTCCTCGATGGCGACCGTCTGCGGTTCTTCGCTGGCGCTGATGGATGCAGGCGTTCCCCTCACCCGTCCGGTCGCTGGCATCGCGATGGGCCTGATCAAGGAAGGCTCGAAATTCGCGGTCCTCTCCGACATCCTCGGCGACGAAGACCACCTCGGCGACATGGACTTCAAGGTTGCGGGCACCGAAAAAGGCATCACCTCGCTCCAGATGGACATCAAGATCACTTCCATCACGGAAGAAATCATGAAAATCGCACTGGCGCAGGCGCAACAAGGCCGCATGCACATCCTGGGCGAAATGGCGAAGGCGCTGACCGGCGCACGCGAGGCGCTCAACCAGAACGCCCCGCAGATCGTCACCATCAAGATCCCGAAGGAAAAGATCCGCGAAGTCATCGGCTCCGGCGGCTCCGTCATCCGCGAGATCACCGAAAAAACCGGCACCAAGATCGACATCGAAGACGATGGCACGATCAAGGTCGCGGCTGTCGGCAACGAAGCCATCCAGAAAGCGCTCGACTGGATCAAGGGCATCACCGCCGAAGCCGAAGTCGGCAAGGTCTATGACGGCACGGTCGTGAAGGTTGTCGAATTTGGCGCCTTCGTGAACATCATGCCGAAGACCGACGGCCTCGTACACATCTCCGAACTTTCCCAGCGCCGCGTGAAAACGGTCGGCGACGTCGTGAAAGAAGGCGACAAGGTGAAAGTGAAGTGCATCGGCATGGAAAAAGGCAAGATCAAGCTGTCGATGAAAGCCATCGACCAGCAGACCGGCGCCGACATCCAGCCCCAGCAGCGCGAAGCTTCATAACCTTTGCCTGATAAAGATACAGGGCGCCGGCTTTGGTCGGCGCCCTTTTCTTTTGGGCCGTTTCAGCTATAGTTTGTTATCCATCAGGAGATAAAACATGACCTCCCTCGTCATCCCGAAAGTCATCGGCCACCGCGGCGCGAAGGCTTATGCGCCGGAAAATACTCTGTCCTCCATCCATGCTGCTGCCGACCTCGGCTGTGAATGGGTTGAAGTCGACGTGAAGCTGACCAAGGACAGCGAAGCCATCATTTTCCATGACGAAGAACTGGAGCGCTGCACGGGCGCGCAAGGTCTGGTGAAGGATTTCACACTGAAGGAGCTGAAAGAGCTGGACGCCGGTTCATGGTACGGCGAAAGTTTTATCAACGAACGCATCCCGACCTTGGAAGAACTGCTGAACACGGTGCTGGAGCGCGGCATGAACGTGAACCTTGAAATCAAGCCATGCCCGGGGCGCGAGGTGGAGACGGCCGAAGTGATGCTGGATATCGCAACACGCATCTGGCCGGACGACCAGCCACCGCCGCTGGTGTCGAGCTTCCAGCACGTCAGCCTCGAAACCGCGCTTGAAATGATGCCCGACTGGCCGCGCGGTTTCTTGATGGACGAGCATATCGACAACTGGAAAGAATTCATGGAGCACCTCGAGGCAGCGACGCTGAACATCAACGGCAATACGGTCACCGAGGATATGATCGACGAGTATATCGAGCTGCAAAAGCCCATCCTCGCCTATACCATCAACGACCCGATGAAGGCGCAGGCGCTGGTGCGCCTTGGAGTCGACAGTTTCTTCTCGGACAGCCCCGATGTCATCATGGAAGCGGTGCAGCCGAAGCACTGAGGCGGTTTAGGGTTTGGGATATTTCTTCCTGAACGCCGACTGGTCGACCGGATAACCGGTCTCGTCGGCGATTTCGGCAATCACCTGTGCGGCCACCGAAAACGGCGCGGAAAGCACAAGCTTGCCGTGGCCGGTTAAAACGGAGAACGCGGTTGCGGCGTCGAGGTCGCGTTCGGAACTATCGGCCAGCTTACGGCCCAGCCCCGCGCAGTTTTCCCAAGTTTTTTGCAAGACGCCCTTTTTCATGCCCCCACTATACGAAACAGGGATGAAAAAAAGGTTAACCGTAAAAATTCATCGGTTTATCAGTAGAAATGAGCCAAAGAACTATACAACGCGGAAGTAGGAAAATACGGAGTCACCTATTATATCCAAGCCGCGACTTTCAACGAGGCATGAATTTTTAGGATCAATTCTTCCAAAACCTTGTCCCATGTAACCAAAATACACTGTTTTCTTTGAACCAACGAACGTTTTTAAATACTGCAGTGCTGCTATATGTGTTTCCTTTTTTCCCCCGTAAGCCTTTTCAGTCCAAAAAAGCGGCCACGGGGCTCCATCCAGCCTGGCATATGTTCCATGCACCTCAAATCGCTTACACCCACGAGTAACATCCTCGTTTTGCTTAATGGGTGAAACAACTAAAATGTAATCTGTTTCGGATAAAATTTGCAGTTCCAAAACATGAACGGCGCTTGCATTTCCGCCAGCAAATCCAGCGGCGGACCATAATATAACTAAAAAAGGAAAAACAGGGAAATTTTTGCACAAAATTTCATGATTGTCCGGTCAATCATGGATAATCGCAGCTGTCGCCGGTCACGCTAATGAACGAGCGTTCGCCCGCAGCGACCGTGAAACGGTATTCCTTGTTGCCCACAACCAACGAGTTCTGGATGGGCAGCAGGCCTTCTTTGACCGTCTGTTTGCCGCCGATTTCGGTGAATACGACTTTCACGGGCTTGCCGGGATCATACCAGGCTTCTTTCTGGCCGGAGGCGTTGACGGAGGGCTGTCCCTCGCCCGCAATCGTCACGACGCCGTTGCCAAACAGCACCGCGCCCTGCGGGCCGCTATAGACGGGTGTGCGCACAACGAAGCGCTTCACCACAGGTTCCGCACAGTTGCGCGGCGGACGGGCGCTTTCGATGGCAAAGGCGAGTCGTTCAACCTTGATGCCCGCATCCAGCTGCTTCTTCACAAGGTCGGTCAGGCGCTTGAAATCGCCCTGCGGCACTTCTTTCTTGAACTGGTCGTCAAGCTGCTTGTAACGTGTGTTGGTAGAAGACACCTCTGCACGCAGCTCGGTAATCACCTGCTCCAGCCCCGCGCGCTCTGAACGCAGCTTCATGGCGTCCTGCTTATATGCGGCCTCCGACGACAGCACGTGTTCCGCGCCCCACCAGTACGACAGGCCGGCGACGGTCATCAGCAGCACCAGGACCATGATAAACTTGTTGCGGCGCGCCGCTTGCTGGCGGCGGTACCTGCGGCCTGAATCATACATGCCGAAATTCATGCCAACCTCCTAACCGTCATCATTGCCGGGTGACAATTCGATCTCGCCCGCGTTGAAATCGCCGATGTTCTTGAAGCCGACGCGCAGCATCAGGACCGTACCGCTGTCGCCCGAGGCCTCGCTCATCAGGTTGCGCGCGGCCTGCGCCGAGAACGAGAAGCATTCGTTGGCGAAATTGAAGCCGAACTGTGCCTTGCGCAGGCCCGGCTCCTCACCCATATCAACCAGCGTTTCGCCGTTCAGCCACCATTGCTTGTCGAGGTTATAGCGACCATCCATCAGGATCTGCTGGCGGGATTCATTGAATCCGGTGCCCGCAATTTTATCGATATAAATGTAATGCGTGCCCAGGCTGACCTTGTCGTTCGCGGCCAGCGCCTGCAACTCGTGTCGGCGGATGCCGAGGTTGTCGGTATCGATCTGGAAGCGGTAATCGCCCGAAAGGTACTTCGACAGGCTGACGTTCAACTGGCCCACGATATCCGACGCGTTGTCTTCGAGGCCTGAACCAGCGGGAAACACAAGGTCATCATCAAAGCGGTAACTCTGCCCCACATAAAGCTTGGCATAGCGGCCGTTATCGCCATAGGCGCCGAGGCGCATGCCGTAATTGAGGCGCGCGCCATCTTCCTGCCGGTCGATGCCGGGGAAGCGCGAATTGCTGAAAAGGTTGTTGGTGTCGAATTCGGTGTCGATGCTGTCCTCGTTCGGGATGTCCGTGTCGTTCTCATCGATGTGCGGGCTGATGCTGGCGCCGACGATGGGTTCCACTACGACCTGCGACTTGGCCAGTCGCTTCACCAGTGGATAGCTGGCCGTCAGGCTGGCAATGCCCATGCCGCGCACGGCGCTTGTATCGTCGTCGAGCAAGGGGTTCAGTAAAGCTGCTGTGCTGTCCTGCACAGCGTAATAATCCGCGCGGCCCTGGATGCTGGCCGTGGTCGCAAGGCCAACGGGGAAGATATCTCGGCGCTCCCAGCCGAGGTCGAAGGACGAACGCTGCACGTCCTGTCCGAGGCTGCCTTCGCGCCTGACGCCCATCGCGCCCGCGCCCAGTTCCCACCTGCCACCCAGCAGCGCGCCGGGCGCACCCAGCATGCGGTGCTCTATCCACGGCAGGATATCCGGCTGGTCGGGGCGGTTGCCGAGGCGCACGTCCTGAAAGTTAAGCGCCGAAATGCGCGTGTAATCACGGCCCGCAAGGCGCTCGGCAAAGGCCTCGCTCTCCAGCACGTTTTCTTTCGAGATATCGTAGAGGCGCAGGTATTCCTTGTCAGACGCGCGCTCGACGTCGAAGCCCGCGCGCCACTTGCTGTCAAGGTCGAAGCGGCCGTTGGCGAAAACATGCCCGCGGTTGCGGCCCTCGTCGATTGTGCCGTCATCTTCGGTGCGGTCGGAATGCGCGCCGCTGGCTTCGATTTCGATGCGGCCTTTTTCGAAGCGCTGGCGCCATTCGCCCTGCACCAGCACGCCGGCCTCGGTTGTCGGACGGATGCGCAGCGTCGCGTCCTTGTCGGGCGAGATACCGCCGAAGTAATAGCCGCCCTCGACAAACGTGCCCATATCGCTGTCAAACCCGTAATTGGGGCGCAAGAAGCCGCTCTTGCGCTTCACGGAAGGGTCGGCATGCGAGAAGATGGGCGACCATGCCAGAGGCACGCCCGCGAATTCGAGGCGCGCGTTTTTATAATCGATACTCTTGGTTTCCTCGTTATGCACGACCTTGTCGGCCTTTATCTGCCAGAGCGGCTTGGGATCGGTTTCGCAGACCTTGCAGGGCGTATAGCTGGCGTCGGTCATCGTCGTTTTCACGCCGTTCTCGCGCCTTGCCTCCGTCGCGGTGAAACGCGAACCGTCTGCCAGCAGCGACAGCAGGCTGTGGATGAAGCCGTCCTTCATATCCTTGCTGAGCGTCACATATTCGGCGAAGCTGACGTTGCCGTATTCGTCGAGCAGAGAGATATTGCCGATAGCCTCTACAGTGTCGGTATCAAGGTGATAAACCATCTTGTCCGCGCGCAGGATGCGGTCACCCTGTATCAGCTCGACGTCGCCAATGGCGGTGACGGTCTGTTTCTCGTCGTCATGCGACAATTGTTTGGACTGGAAATTGACGGGCTTGCTGGACATCGAGGGCTCGGCAAAAACGGGCGTCACAGTCAGTAGCAACACCGCTGCCGGCACGATGATCCGCGCGGCAATTTTCCGGCACAACGATTGAATGTTCAGTAGCGACACGTCAGGCATTCCGGCTATGTCAGATAAGACCCCGTTCCAAGCTGCTATTTTCCTGAAAAATCAGGTAGATGTCAAGAAAACGCGACCGAAAAACTATTTCCGGAGGAAAGACGGCACGTCATCGCCGAAGCCGCCGTCGTTCTTGTCGCTGTCAACTTCGATATTGTCGACGTGGCGGTGGCGGTGGTTCTGTTTTTCGTGGCGGTTGTGGTGGCGTTCTTTCTGGCGCACCGCGGGTGCGGGACGTTCTTTTTCGGGCGGCGGCGGAGGCGCCTTCGGCAGGCCGGTCAGCTCCAGCACGTCGATCTTTTTATTGATCAGTTTTTCGATAAGGCGCAGCGCCTTTTCATCCATCGGCGTGCAGAACATAAAGGCACGCCCCTTGTTGCCCGCGCGGCCGGTGCGGCCGATGCGGTGAACGTAATCTTCGGGGTGGAAAGGTACGTCCCAGTTGAAGACATGCGACATCGCCTGCACGTCAAGCCCGCGCGCCGCAACGTCGGAGCATACGAGAATCTGGCTGGTGCCCGCCTTGAATTCATTCAGCGCCTCGGTACGCTCGGACTGTTCCATGTCGCCATGGAGCGCGGCGGCCTTGATGCCCTTCGACTTCATGAAGCGGCGCACTTCCTCGATATCGCGTTTCCTGTTACAGAAGACGAAGGCGTTCTTCGGCTGCTCTTGCTGGAAAAGCGTATAGAAGGCGTTCTGTTTCTGCTTGTGATGCCCCAGATGCACCACAAAAGCCTCGACATTCGCACTGGTCGACGACGGCGGCGCGACGGTGATGGTTTTGGGGTTGGAGAGGAATTTATCCGCAAGGCGCTTGATTTCCGGCGGCATGGTGGCCGAAAAGAACAGCGTCTGGCGCACAGGCGGCAGTAGCGCCACGATTTTTTCGAGGTCGGGGATGAAGCCCATATCCATCATGCGGTCGGCTTCGTCAATCACCAGGATTTTGATGTCGGCGAGAAGGATTTTGCCGCGGCCGAAGAGGTCGAGCAGACGCCCGGGCGTCGCGATCAGCACGTCCACGCCCTTGTCGAGGCGCGAGATCTGTTCGTCCATCGAGGTGCCGCCGACGATCAGCGCCTGCGTCAGCGGATGGTACTTGCCGTACTTGTCGAAGTTCTCGGCTGTCTGCATCGCCAGTTCGCGCGTGGGCGAGAGAATGAGGGAGCGCGGCATGCGCGCCTTGGCGCGGCCGCCGGCCAGCGCGTCGATCATCGGGATGGTGAAGGCACCGGTTTTGCCGGTGCCGGTCTGGGCGAGACCCAGCACGTCGCGGCACATCTGGATGGCGGGGATGGCTTGTTCCTGGATGGGCGTGGGGTTCTTGTACCCTGCTTCTTCAACCGCCTTGAGAACCGCTTCGCTGAGACCGAGCTCTTTAAATTCCATAATCTTGCTTTTCGTCGCCTATTTGCCGTATTTTTCGTATGTATGAGGCCCTGAATATATTGCTCATACGCTGGTTTATATGTAGTTTACAAGCGTTATTTCATATTTATATACGAGGAGCCTTCCATGGCAAAGCCCCAACAGCAGGTGACCACGGCTACGTCTGCGCCTGTGTCAAATCTGCCGATGAAACTGCCAGTCGCGGCCAATAAAGGCCACGGACATGCCCGCAACCCCGGCACCGCCCTCAACATCGATTGGCTCGAGGGGCTGAACGTTAACTTTTCCGCCGTCGAGCGCCGCACTTCTACCCTGCTCGGCCGCCGCACGGTCAAGAAACAGTGGCAGGCTGCCTGGTTGCTGAAGGCCGTTGCCTGCATGGACCTCACCACCCTGTCGGGCGACGACACCCCCGGCCGCGTGAAACGCCTCTGCGCCAAGGCGCGCAAGCCCTTCCGCGACGATATCGTCGAAGGCCTGCGTATCCAGGACCTGAACCTCACCACCGGGGCGGTCTGCGTGTACCACGAAATGGTGCCAACCGCTGTTAAGGAACTGCAGGGCACGAATATCCCTGTCGCAGCTGTGGCCGCCGGCTTCCCGCACGGCCTCTCGCCGCTGAAACAGCGCCTCGAAGAAATCCGCGCTTCGGTCGCGGAAGGCGCGAAGGAAATCGACATCGTCATCACCCGCGGCCATGTGCTGACCGGCAACTGGGAAGCGCTTTACGACGAAGTCAAGCAGATGCGCGAAGCCTGCGGCGATGCGCACCTGAAATCCATCCTAGCGACGGGCGAGCTGGCCACAATGCGCAACGTGGCCAAGGCCTCGATGGTCGCGATGATGGCGGGTTCAGACTTCATCAAGACCTCGACCGGCAAGGAAGCCGTCAATGCCAACCTGAACGTGACGATGGTCATGATCCGCATGATCCGCGAATTCGAGGAACAGACGGGTTACAAAATCGGCTACAAGCCCGCAGGCGGCATCGCCCATGCCAAAGACGTCATGAATTACCAGTTCATCATGAAGGAAGAGCTGGGCAATGAATGGCTGCAGCCCGACCTCTTCCGCGTCGGCGCGTCTTCCCTGCTGGCCGACATCGAGCGCCAGCTGGAGCACTTCCTCACCGGCCGCTATTCGGCCAACAACCGCCACCCCGTAGGTTAACCGCCATGCAGCCCAAAGACGATTTCAACGCCAAAAGGCGCATGAACGAAGTTCGCAGGATATTGGGCGATGATTTCGCCGCAGCCTCCCGTACGCCAGAGGAGCAGGAGGAGATGCGCCAGCTTCTTGATAAGATGAAGAAAGCCCGTGAGGCCGACCCGAACTGGGAAAAAGCCCTGAAGAAAGTAGCAGAAGCCGAAGCCAGATACGGCAAGGATGACCCCGCCGAAGGCAAAGTTTTCATCGAAAAAGTTCAAGCCCCCAAGAGGAGCAAATAATATGTCCGCCAAAGTCGCAGAAATTTTTGAAACCATGGAATACGGCCCCTCGCCCGAGAGCGACAAAACGGCCAGGGAATGGCTGGAAAGCCACGGCCGCAGCTTCGGCCATTTCATCAACGGCAAATGGGTGAAACCGGCAAAGGGCAAATCCTTCACCACCAAAAACCCGGCCACCAACGAAATCCTGGCAAAAATCGCCTGCGGTTCTAAGGCGGACGTGGATGCCGCGGTTAAGGCCGCGCAGAAGGCGCAGAAATCATGGGCCGCGCTTGACGGACATGACCGCGCGAGATACCTCTATGCACTCGCCCGCCTGATCCAGAAAAACTCCCGCATCCTGGCGGTTGTCGAGAGCCTCGACAACGGCAAGCCCATCCGCGAAACGCGCGACATCGACGTCTCGCTGGCCGCCCGTCATTTCTATCACCATGCAGGGTGGGCGCAAATTCTGGAATCCGAATTCCCCGCTTACGAAGCCCATGGCGTTGTGGGGCAGGTTATTCCCTGGAACTTCCCCTTCCTGATGCTGGCGTGGAAGATCGCGCCTGCGCTGGCCGCCGGTAACACTGTCGTGCTGAAACCCGCCGAATTCACGCCGCTGACCGCCATGCTCTTTGCCGAGTTGTGCCTCGAGGCCGGTCTGCCCGCAGGCGTCGTCAACATCGTGCAGGGCGACGGTTCGATCGGCGCCGAAATCACGAAACACCCCGATATCGCGAAAGTGGCCTTCACAGGTTCGACCGACGTCGGCCGCATTATCCGCGAAGCAACCGCTGGCAGCGGCAAGGCGCTGACGCTGGAACTGGGTGGCAAATCGCCTACCATCGTGTTTGAAAACGCCGACCTCGACAGCGCCGTGGAAGGCGTTGTCGACGGTATCTGGCTCAACCAAGGCGAGGTTTGCTGCGCAGGTTCGCGCCTGCTGCTGCAAGAGGGCATTGCCGATAAGATGATCAAGAAGCTGACCCGCCGCATGGAAAACCTGCGCGTGGGCCCGCCGCTCGACAAGGCCATCGACATGGGTTCGCTGGCATCGGACGAGCAGTTCCAGAAAATCGACCGCCTTGTAAAACAGGGCGTCAAGGAAGGCGCGAAACTGGTGCAGCCCGGCAAGGACGCCTGCCCCACGGGCGGCTGCTTCTATCCGCCGACCATGCTGCTGAACGTACAGCCCGCCTCGACCGTCGCGGAAGTCGAGATTTTCGGCCCCGTGGTCGCCGTGATGACCTTCCGCACACCGGAAGAAGCCGTGCTGCTGGCCAATAACAGCCGCTACGGCCTTGCCGCGAGCATCTGGAGCGAGAACATCAACCTCGCCCTCGATATCGCGCCGAAATTGAAAGCGGGCGTCGTCTGGATCAACTCGACAAACATGTTCGACGCGGCCTGCGGCTTCGGCGGCTACCGTGAATCGGGCTTCGGCCGCGAGGGCGGCCGCGAAGGGATGTATGCCTACCTGAAGCCCAAATACGCGAAAACCCTGCCTGCGTACAAGGAAAGCAAAACCACGCTCTCCCCCGCCAAGCATGAAAGCGCCATCGAGGGCATCGCCAACATCGACCGCACCGCGAAACTTTACATCGGCGGCAAGCAAGCGCGTCCTGACGGCGCCTATAGCCTTTCCATCACCGACAAAAACGGCATGCTGGTCGGACAGGTTGGCGAAGGCAACCGCAAGGATATCCGCAATGCGGTGGAAGCGGCCAAGAAAGCCGAAGGCTGGGGTAAATCGGCCCATCACCTGCGTGCGCAGATCCTGTACTACATCGCCGAGAACCTGTCGGCGCGTTCGGATGAATTCAAGAAACGCCTTGTGCAGCTGACGGGCGCAACGCCCGCCAATGCGCAGAAAGAGGTGGATGAGTCTATCCGCCGCCTCTTCACCTACGGCGCCTGGGCAGATAAATACGACGGCGACGTGCATTATCCCCCTGCCCGCCTCGTATCGGTCGCGATGAAGGAGCCTGTCGGCATCCTCGGCATCGTCTGCCCTGATGAAAACCCGCTGCTGTCTTTCGTGTCGCTCTTTGCGCCCGCGATGGCCATGGGGGCGCGCACGGTCATCGTGCCGTCTGAAAAATACCCGCTGCTGGCGACCGACCTTTATCAGGTGTTTGATACGTCTGACGTCGTCGACGGCTCGATCAACATCGTCACGGGCATCCGCAAGGACCTGACCAAGACGCTGGCCGAGCATGACGAAGTCGACGCCATCTGGTATTTCGGCTCGGACCAGGGCGCGGGAGCCGTCGAAAAAGGCTCGACCGGAAACCTGAAACGCACCTGGGTCAACAACGGCAAACAGCGCAACTGGTTCGACCGCGCGCAGGCCGAGGGCGAGGAATACCTCCGCCACGCGACCGAGATCAAGAACGTCTGGATCCCCTACGGCGAGTAATATGCTGCAACACGAAGACCAGCTGCGCACCCTGCTGCAGGCCGATGGCTGGCGCATGGCGGTGATGAAGGCCGTGCGCGATTTTGGTTTGAATGATTGCTGGACGGGCGCGGGCTTTATCCGCTCCTACGTCTGGGATTACCTGAACGGCCTGCCGCCGCTGGTGCCGGAAGACGTAGACGTTATCTATTACGCACCCGATGACATTTCCGAAAGCACCGAAAAAGCGCTCGACCGCAGGCTGGCCGAAGCCATGCCTGATGTGCCGTGGTCATGCAAGAACCAGGCACGTATGCACCTGAAAGCGGGGTTGCAGACGCCCTATGCCGATACCGCCGACGGCCTGCGGCACTGGACAGAAACCGCGACGGCGGTGGCCGCGCGCGTGAATGATAATGATGGCGTTGAAATACTGGCGCCTTTCGGGCTGAATGACCTTTTCGAGCAGAGCGTACGTCCCACTCCGTTCTTCCGACAAGGCCGCATGGAACAATACCGTGCAAGGCTGGCCGCCAAGAACTGGCAGCAGCGCTGGCCATCGTTAACGTTTATCGAGGATTAATCCCACCAGTTGCCGCCCGAACGTTTCGGGGGCTGGGCGGGTTTTGCCGCGGGCGGTTTGTAGGCTGCGGGCTTGAAGCTGGCAAAGACATTCTCCAGCGGGAAGCTGTTGTCGTCAGGGTCGCGGCCCTGTGTGATGATGGCTGATATCTTCTTGGCTTCGGCCTCATCGACGCCGAATTTTTCACGCGCGAATTCCGCGCAGGCGTCGCCGAGGCGCGAAATCATCTGAAGCCCGTCGGGCGACAGGCGCCCCTTGCCGAATTCTTCGTGATAAAGGTCGACGCCCGCCCGCAGAACGCCCATCAACAGCGAGAGGTTCAGCAGCTGGCCCGCCAGCTTGCCGGTATCGCCGGTGGTGAATTTCGCGGGCGTATCGCGGCGCGCGCGCAGCAGGTTGGTAACGGTGCCTTCCTTGGCATAGCGGTTCTGCGTCGTGTCGTTGAGCAGCGCGGGGAGCGCGCGGAGCTCCTTGTGCATCTGCGCGGCATGATGCGCGTATTCGGCATAAGCAGGGTCGCCCGCGAGATCGGCCAGCGTAATAGGCCTCGCGATAATGACCTTTTGCAGCATCGGATAGCCTGCATAGTTATTGAACACCGGCGCGACTGGCACGGGAGCAGGCTGTGGCGCTGGCGGCTGTGCGGCGCCCTCGACCGCCACTGGGGCCGGTACGGGGACGGGCGGCACGATGGTAGGTGCAAGCGGGCCCGGAATCAGAAGCGGACCCTGCGGCTGCGCCTCGGGCTTCGGTGCAACGGGCGCAGGTGCGGGCGGTTTCGGCTTAGGCGGTTCCCAGTTTTCGGCAACGGGTTGCACGGGTGCAAGTGACGCAGCAGGGTTATCCTTGGGCATTTCGCGGAAGAATTCTTCCTTCACAACCCATTCGGCCGGCCATTTCTCGGCCAGTTCCTCGCGCAACGCATCGAAAGATTCCAGTGGCTGGCGCTTGGCGGCTTCCTTGTGGAAGAGCTTGTCGAGGCTCTCGCGGCTCATGAAGGTGCCCTTGGTGAGCGCTTCTTTCTGCTCTACCTTGAAGACAGCGCCGTTCTCGTCGAAATGGATGCCGTGTTTATTGGCGAAAGCCAGGTATGTCGGGCGGGCGCCTTCATGCAGGATATAGGTATTGTTCGCGCGCATCGCGCGTTCCCAGTCCCGCAGGGTTTTCACGACATCGAGCGCATCGCCCAGCACTTCCTGGGTCGAGGTGCTGACTTCACCGTCACGCTTGAGATCATAGGTGACCTTCAGGATATGCCAGACGTCGGTTTTAGGATCGGGCTGGCGTGCGGCGTAATAGATGCGGATGTTCTTGTCTTCGTCGTTGACGAATTCCTGCGTCATCATCCATTGGGTGGTGTCGTCGGGCAAGCTTTCGGCATAGGAAGGCACACGGCGCGGCTGGCGCATCCATTCTTCTTCGCGCTTCTTGCGCCCTACCCATTTAAACATATCCATGCCGTGTGGCCCCTTTGTTAAATCAGGGCTTGGGCGGACGGTTCATGACGTTCTTGAACTTGTCGAGCGATTCAGCCGAGGGCGCGTCGTCATTAGTAGCCGCGGGCTGGGGTGCAGCTTCGGGCTTCGGCTTGACGGCGCTATCGTTAAACTCGTTCGTCACTGGCGGCTTCACGTCGACGCCCATGGTTTTCACTTGGCGGACGCCGGCGTTGCGTTCCTGCACGCGCTGCATCACTTTAGCGCGCTCGGTATAATAACGTGTCAGGAAGCCGGGCAGCCAGTTCGGCACGGGGTCTTTCTTGGTGTCGGCAACCCAGGCCTGAAGCTTGTCGGTCTGCTCCTGCGTGCCGCCGAGCTCGAGGAACTTCTTGCGCGCGCGTTCGACGGAGGAACGGATTTCGGTGATCAGGTTTGCGTCGGTATTGTTGACGTTGACGAAGCCTTTTTCCAGCTTTTCGCGGTTGCGCGATGCATAGAGCAGGTTCGCGTAAACTTCGCATTCGGAGGCGAATTTCTGGAAGGGCTCGACGTGAACGCCGAGGCTCTTCGCCTGTTCCAGCTTCTGGTGCATTTGCGGGATGATCTGCTCGATGATCAGCGGGAAGGCGTTGTTTTCGCCAAGGTTACGCGGCAGGAAGCCCTGCGCCCGGGTAACTGCGTCGTTTTTCTCGTCGGGTTTCAGGCCTTCGATGCGCTCGAACTTCTCGTCGCGCTTCACGCCCTTCTGGATGGCGAGGTAGAACGCGCCGACTTGCGCCGCGAATTCATCCATGGTGTTCAGCACCTGCCCGATTTTCAGGATGTTGTCGAGCGAGGCAGCGCGGTCGGAAGCGGTAACCATCAGGTCCGACAGGATGCCGGCCTCCATCTTGGCCTTGACCAAAGGGTTGTCTACTGCCTGTTCGGCGGAAAGGATAGATTTCACGACTTCGGTACGCTTGAAGGTCGCCTGCGCCGTGATCATGCCTTCCACGCGACGGTAAACGGCGTTGTACTCGTCGAAGGCGAGGCCCTCGATGTTCGCGGCCTTTTTATAGTGTTCGAGGTCGTAATAGTGGATTTTCAGCTCGGGGTATTTGTCGCCGGGATAGCTGGTGGCGAGATCCACTTCCTTGTGGGTCATCATTTTGGCGGCGATATATTCCTGCTTGGCCAGCACGGCGACAGCCTCGGCGAAAGCCACATCGCCCTTCGTCACGGGTTCGGAGACGAATTTGCCCTCTTTCTGATCGAGGTCGTAAACCATGTAGTGCATGACGCGCCATTTGTCGGCGGCTGCGTCGACCTGGATGGCTGCCCAGAACTCGACGAAGTTTTCGACGAGGTTGTGGTTCATGTATGCGTCGGAGCGCATCTTGGTGAAGTAGCTGGAACGCTTGGGGTTGGCGCCGGCAAGGCCGTCGTCCCACGAGGGCGTTTCTTTTTTAGGTGCGGCAACGGGCGCCTCGGGAGCAGCGGCTGCGGGCGGGCGTCTCTTGTTATCTCCGAACATCGTCACACCTTTCGTTATATAGAGTCGTTATAAATCAGGCTTTTATTCATAAAGCATAGCGAAGTTTGCAAAAAACCCGGTGCCCATAGGGACACCGGGCTTTTGCAATAGTCTTACGGCTTCGGACCGCGGTTGGGGCGGCGGCTGACAGCGGGTTTGTCATCTTCGACGACGCCCGCTTCAGGCTGCGCAACCTCGGGCTGCTTGTTGTCGTTGGTCGCAGCCTTCTCTGCCTTCTTGGCATCGGCTTCCTGCTGCGCCTTTTTCGACTCGTCTTCGGCCGATTTGACGGCTTCGAGCATACGGGCCTTGTTCGAGCTGTCCGCAGCTTCGATCAGCTTGTCGGTAGCGCCACGCAGCTGCTGGGCGGTTGCCTCCAGCTGGCGCAAGCGCTTCTCGCGATCGTCGTTTTCGCGTTCGATCAGCTTCTGCAGGCGGTCGGATGCTTCGATCAGCTTCTGGGGATCGATCGTGCCGCGCGCTTTCGAGTTCTGGGTCAGCGTGTGGGCTTCTTCGATCATCTTCATGGTCTGGTCGTGCATCTTGTCGCCGAAGTCGTCGGCGCGCTTGATGGTCTGCGCAGCTTTGAGCGAGGAACCTGCGATACCTGCGGCTGCAAGCATTGCTTTCCACTCGTTCTGACTGTTGAACATGATGTCCTGGATTTTCTTGCGCTGGTCTTCCATGGTTTCCATCATCTGGCGCAGCTGTTGGGCTGCGATAACGGAAGCGGCGCGCGAGCCTTCGAGGACGGTGATGCGGTCGATAAAGTCTTCTTTACGCTTCATCACGTCTTTCAGGTACAGTTCGTCTTCAGGATCCTGGCTCTCTTCGAAAGTCTTGTTCGCTTCAATGATATATTCCTCGTTGTAGCGGCGGAGAACTTCCTTCGATGCGCCCAGGTACACGCCGATTTCGCGGGTTGCTTCGACGCGGGCGAGGCCGAGTTTCTCGGTCTCTTTCATCACTTCCTTGATACCCACTTCGGTCTTGGCGATGTTGTCGACGAGCTTGATCATCTCGAACAGCATTTCGGGCAGCGCGTCCTGCATTTCCTTGACGAGTTTTTCGTCTTCAGAACGCTTGGCTTTCGCGCCAGAGAGGCCTTCCCACAGGTCTTTTGTGAACTTGGAGATGCCCTTCACGCCTTTGCCAGCGCCAGAGGCGAGGCCTTTCAGCAGTTTCTGGGTTGCTTCACCGAACTTGTCGAGGTTGAGACCTTTCAGGCCGCCTTCGAGCTGGTTCAGGGCGCCGGCCATCACGTTGACCTGCTCGTTGAACTTGCCCTGGATCTTGATCATGTCGTTGGCGATTTTGCCCAGGCGGTCCAGCGGCGGGTGGCCGTACTGAATGATGCTCTCGAAGCTGTCAGGGTTGCGGTCGATGGGTTCCATCGCCTTTTCCATCTGCTCTTTCAGCTCGGGGTCAGCGTCGACGTAATCGACGACTTTGCCGCGCGCGCGCTTACGGCGGCTTTCGTTGTCAGCCTCCGATTCTTTCGGCGTTTCGTCCGCGATGCGGTTGAATTTTTCTTCGATGCTATCTTTTTTGTTCATCATTGTGTGACTCTCCTTGAGCGTCTTTAACTGTGGCCGGCGGGATTTCTCCCCTCACCATCGTCGTTTTTGTAGTCGAATATTTTTCTTAATCGCGAGAAAATTACGCAACCCATGACATAATGTCAATAGAGCCTCTCGTGATTTTTTTGTCGGATGCGAGTTACACTATTCAATCTTTACGGTGAAAGCAATGGACAAAAAACTTTGCTGCGCATCTTAACGCGGTTGTACGAAAACCCTTATAAAACACGGCTTCCTTGCTATTTTCATATTATAAAAGAGGTGAATATTTTATGTATATGTAAATAGAATATGTGAATTAAATATGGAAAGATTGACGCTGCGATGTTTTGGTTGCAGATATTTTTCAGAAGAAATTTCCTGCGTGCGAGAATCCTGCGCACAGAAAATTTTCTGCACAAAAAAAGGGCGGAAGATTCTCCCCCGCCCTTCTTCGAAACGCTTTTGTGCTGTGTTTAGCTCGGGCGCGGCACGTGATAGCTGAAGATATCTTCATGCGCCCAACCTGCGAGGTCCGCGCGCACCACAGCAGGCAAAGCGCGGAATAGTCCGTAGGCGATGTCGATGCGGTTTTCCCGCTCCATCATCGTGTTCAGCTTGGCCTTCATCGCGTGCAGGTAGAGCACGTCGTTGCAGGCGTAATCCAGCTGTTCAGGCGATAGGTCAGGCGCGCCCCAGTTGGTGCACTGCTGTTCCTTGCTGATTTTCACGCCCAAAACGTGCTTGCTGACGTCGTCGAGGTCGTGTGATTGCGTATAGGTGCGCGCGATACGCGAGGCAATTTTCAGGCAGTAGACGTTTTCGAGGATAACGCCCAGGTAATGGCCGATCCAGCGCATGTCGCCACGCGCGAAATAGAACATTTTTTCGCGGTTGGGGTCGGACAGCAGCTTTTTCACGTTCGGCGCGGCATAGTTTCCGCGGTCAAACTGAACCATATGCACCTTGCCGCCCTCAGAGCCGTCATACACCTGCAGCAGGCAAAGGCGGTCGCGGAAGACGTTGAGGCCCATGAACTCGGAATCGATCGCCAGCTGGTTGCCCAGTTTCAGGTCGGCCGGGAAATCGTTCTTGTACAGCACATAGCGTGCCGAGAGGTTCTTTTCAGCGGGTACGGGCTGCAGTACAGGTGTCATCGTTCGTATCCTTAGTTGAATTTGGGCTTGAACACATGCTTCGCCGCAGGCGTCGCCTTGGGTTCTTTGTTATTCTCGTTTGCGGCTTTGGTCGCGTTCACGCGCGCCACGTCCTCGGGGTAATAGTTCTCGAGGCAACGATACGACAGACCACCCATGTGCTTCAGCGCTTCTTCGGCGATTTTCTTGATGGGCTCGAACTCGCCCTCGTCCATCGCGTTCAGGGTGATGGGCATGACGTTGGGGAAGTATTTTTCAAGGTAGCGCATCGCTTCCTTGCTATCACCGCCCGCATTGTTCTCGCGTCCTTCCAGCGACATCTTGATGAAGTTGAGCGAAGACGAGAGGTTTTCAAGGTGTGCCAGCTCGCCACGCTTTTTCGAGGTTTCGACCGCCTCGACCAGGTGGTCGGTCATGAACTTCAGGAACATGTTCTTCATGTCGTCGGCCTGGTCCATCGGCACGTGCTTGTTAACAGGATAGAGGGGTTCGCCCTCGCCTGCCGGCAGCTTGGGCAGCAGCGCCTTGCCACGCGTGATCAGGTCTTCCATCAGGGCTTCGGCCTTTTCAGGCTTGCCGTCGCGCATCAGCTCGGAAAATGCCTCGGTGATTTTCTTCTCGTCTTCCGGGAAGAAGCGCGTCAGGCGGCGATAAGCCTGGTTGGAACCGGAGCGCCAGTATTGATGGACACCCAACGTATATTCGCAGACGTGGATGAGCGCGAGCGTGCCGAGGAAACGCTTTTCTTCGGTCGATTTCGTCTCGCGGATGTCGTGCAGGAAGGTTTCCAGACGGGAGATTTCACCCTGCCAGCGGCCCTGTGGCGTGGGAGCCGGGCCCTCATCGAGGAATTTCGCGGCTTTTTGCTGCAAAACGGGGCCGATGCCCAGTTTATCCTGTACGATGTAACCTTCGTTGATCATCACGTTCATGAAGGCGAAGTTCGTGTTCTCCTTCACGATTTTATCGTGGTAGTGCAGCGAGGCGAGGTCGTGGATGTTGGTGTCGATCATCATCTCGCGCGATTTCGGCTCGCCTAGCAGCAGGCCGACTTCTTCAAATTTGAAGACCTGCGTCGCCGCCTTGAAGCCGCCCTTGTTCAGATCACTGTAGATGATGACAAGGTCGAGGTCGGAGGACGCAATCGGCTGCCAGCTGTCCTGCTTCATCGCGCGGCCGAATGAACCCGCAAGGATCACGAGGTCGGCGTTCGGATGGTTTTTTTCCAGCCAGGGTTTAATGAATTTCTCGACGACGTCCTGTGCCTGCGCCATGGTGATTTCCTCTTTCCGAAATGTATTGTTATTTGCCGGAAAGTATCAATCATATGACTAGTGGTAAAGGGGGTCAGGCGGGATTATTTATTAATCATATTATTGGGATTTTATTACATTTTCATATCTCTGAACTCCTGCCGAATCCCTGTATTTGCACTTCCGTTACTGTATGATGTCGGCTCCCGTTTACATCTCTCGCCCGAACCCGGAGGTTCCCCTTGGCTAACGCAACTGTTTCAGGCTCCCTGTCTGCACTTTCCGCACTCGATAACGACGCATTCAACGATGTGGAAACCACCGAACGCGCCTTTGCGGTTACCCAGTTCACCACCTCGGACTTCCTGGTCGACGGCGATCCGCTGGTCGCAGGTACCACCTCACCCACCGCTATCTCGGGCACGGACACGGGTAGCCTCGCCAGCATCACGGCGAACGGTACCAACTTGCTGGCTTCGAATGGCATCATCAATACCCTCAACATTTCACTGGCGGGCGACAGCATCGACATCACGGGCAGCATCCCTTTCCAGACCGGCGCCGGCATCAGCAACGGCACCGCCACACTGGTCGATGTGCAGCTCGCGGACGGCAGCCGTTACATCAACGAAGGACATTTCAGCATTTCGGCTGGCGGCGTAATGAGTGGAAATATCACCCACCAGACCATCATCACAGCAAGCGGCTTCACTGCCGAATTCACCGGCAACTACAACATCGACACCCACCGCGGCAAGCTGAGCGAAATTTACTTCCATGACGGTTCGGGTAATGGCATTACCTTTACCGGCCAGTTTATTGCACAGGCGTTCTTTGACAGCTTCCCGACTGCCGCTACGATCGGCGAGGTCATCGAATTCGGCCTTTCCTTCACCGACCTCATCACGGGGAGCGCGGGCATCGATGAATTGGAGGGTTTTGCGTCTAACGACCGCCTGATCGGCCTTGGCGGCAATGACACGCTGGATGGTGGCACGGGCAATGACAGCCTCGTCGGCGGTCTCGGCGACGATATATATATTGTGGACAATACGCTCGACAAAGCCACCGAACTGGCGGGGCAAGGCACGGATACTGTGCGCTCGACCGCGGCGAATTATACGCTTGGCCTCAACGTTGAAAACCTCGCGCTGCAGGGCACCGGAAATATCAATGGCACCGGTAACACGCTGGTGAACACCCTTGTCGGCAACAGCGGCAACAACACGCTGAACGGCGGTGGGGGCGATGACACCATGGTCGGCGATACCGGGGACGATACCTTTATCTTCGACCGCGCGACTGATGTCGCGATGGAAGATCCAGGCGAAGGCAGCGATATCGTGGTTATCGCCTACAACAATACGGTTGCTGGCGTCCCTGTCACCATCGATATGGATGATTATACGAATATCGAGGGTGCTACTATCACGGGCACGGGTCTTTACAATATCCAGGGTAACGCACTCGATAACGTGCTGACGGGCAACGCCTCGGTCAACACCCTCATCGGCGGCGCGGGAGACGATACCCTGAACGGCGGCGCCGGTGCGGATATCATGAACGGCGGCGCGGATGATGACACTTATAATATCGACACGCTGGCGGACCAGATCATCGATTCCGGCGGCAGCGACACTGTCGTCTACCGCCTGACAACCCCCACCACCTATACGCTGGCGGCGGATATGGAGAACCTTGTCCTTTTCGGCACAGCTGCCCTGAATGGCATCGGCAACGCTTCCGTCAACTCGCTTACCGGCAACAGCGGCATAAACAGCCTGAACGGCATGACTGGCGCCGACATCATGGCGGGCGGTGCGGGCAACGACATTTATATTGTCGATGATGCGGGCGATACCGTCACCGAAGCCCTCAACGAAGGCGTCGATACCGTACGCGCGGGCGCGAGCTTTACGCTTGGCGCCAATACCGAGGTATTGCTACTGACCGGCACCGGCAACTTCAGCGCCACCGGCAGCGCTGGCGCTAACACCATCACCGGTAACAGCGGCGACAACGCCATCGATGGCGCGGCCGGCATCGACAAGCTGGCGGGCGGTCTGGGCAACGACACCTATACGGTAGATGTGCTGTCCGGTGTTTCCATCTCCAAGCTTGAAGATACTGTAACCGAAGCCGCCAACGCTGGCACCGATACGCTGATCCTGCGCACCGCCGGCCTGCTGACCTCGCCCAACGCAACCACCTTCACACTGGCGGCAAACGTCGAGAACTTCGACGCCTCGGGCACCGGCCTCAACAAGTTCCACCTGACCGGCAACGCTCTGGCCAACACCATCACCGGCAACGACTTCGACAACACCATTAACGGCGGCGCCGGTGCCGACATCCTGGACGGCGGCGACGGCGACGATACATTCATCGTCGATAACGCCGGTGACGTTGTAACAGGCGGGCTTGGCGCAGATACCATCCGCTCATCGGTCAGCTTCGACCTCACCGCGTCATTGTCTTCCGAGCACCTCGTCCTGACCGGCAATACCGCCATCAACGGCACCGGCCATGCGGGCGACAACGAAATCACCGGTAACACCTACGGCAATACGCTGGATGGCGCGGCGGGCGCGGATACGCTGGTCGGCCTTGGCGGCGCGGATGTTCTGCTGGGAGGCCTCGACAACGATATCCTGGATGGCGGCGCGGGCGCGGATACGCTCACGGGCGGCGCGGGTATTGACACCTACGTCTTTCATGGCACCGAAGCGGGCTCCAACCTTAACGCCGATACCATCAATGGCTTCACGGCCGGCGTGGGCGGCGACGCAATCGATATCAGCGATGTGCTGGTGGGCTATACGGCAGGCTCGATCGACGCATGGGTGCACCTCACTGTCGTCGGCAGTGATACAGTAGTCAGCATCGACAAGAACGGCGCAGCACCGGGCGGCCTGTTCTATAACGTCGCCACCATCGTGGGCGTCACCGGCCTTGACGCCGACCAGATGGTGACAGACGGCAACCTGATCGTGCTCTAATAAGAAAATAAGCCACAAAAAAACCCCGGCGAAAGCCGGGGTTTTTTTTGCGTCGGGCAGCTGTTATGCAGCAGTCGACGACTTTTCTTTCTTGATCTTTTTGATAGCAAGTACGGCGATGCCGAAACCGACAACCATCAGGCCCAGGAAGCCAAGGTAGGCAACCGGCATGACAGCGCCCTTGGGCAGGCTGGCATAACGGTAGGCTTCGGTCAGCGTCAGGGCGATCAGCGTGGTGGCCGCGGTGGTGTAGTCCTTGGTAATCACACGCCAGACGTTGAATTCCATGCCTTCGACGGCGGACTGGAAGCGCGACATTTTAAGCGTCCAGCGGGGCACATCGCGGCAATAGGCCTGGTAGCCGTCGCCGAACTTGTTGGCCAGATAGGCCTCTTCCGCCGCCACGAGGCTGACGTAGAAGAACAGGAACATGGGAATGCCCAGCACGATCACCAGCGGATGGCCGTGGAACAGGAACAGGCCCGTGTAGATCATGATGTTGCCGACATAAAGCGGGTTGTTCTTGTAGCGCCGGCACAGGATC
>CAZNRN010000016.1:0-80279 GCA_964575605.1 uncultured Micavibrio sp.
GGGCTATGCCTCGCTGCTTTGCGTGATCCTGTTCCTGGGCGGCGTGCAGCTGATTACGCTGGGCGTCATCGGCGAATATGTGGGCCGCCTGTTCCTCGAGGCCAAGGGCCGCCCGGTCTACGTCGTCGACCGCGTTTACGACAAGCATTCGGAGCGCTGACCCGTGGATGTAAAGGAAGAAGGCCTTATCCACGGCGATATCGGCAGCCACTGGTATTACAAAAGCAAGGCGAAGGCCGTGCTGAAGATGCTGAAGGGCATAAGCTTTTCTTCCCTCCTCGACGTCGGCGCGGGCTCGGGGTTTTTCAGCAAATACCTGCTGCGGGAAACCGCGGCGCAGCAGGCCACTTGCGTTGACACCGCCTACGAAAAAGACACAGTTGAAGCAGTGAACGGCAAGCCGGTGCGTTTCGTGCGCGCGGCGGAAAATACGCAGGCCGACCTTGTATTGCTGATGGACGTGCTGGAACATGTCGACGACGACCACGGACTGCTGGCGCAATCGATGGCGGGCGCTAAGGCCGGCGCGTATTGCGTCATTACCGTACCGGCTTTCAAGTTCCTGTGGAGCGGCCATGACGATTTTCTGGGGCATAAACGCCGTTACACGCTCTCCTCGCTGCGCAAGCTGGTGGCAAGCGCGGGGCTGGAAATAAAATCGATCCATTATTTTTACGGGCTTGTCTTTCCGCTGGTCGTCGCCATCCGCATGTTGCAGAAACTGCGCAAAAACCGCCCGGCGCAAAGCGACATGCGCCAGCATTCAGCGGCGGTGAACGGTATCCTTTCCACCGCCTGCGCCGCTGAAACGGGAGTGATGCGCCTGAACAAGCTGATGGGGCTGTCGGTCTGTTGCCTATGCAGGAAACCCTGAAAACACTGGCAGGACAGGCCAGCCGCTTCACCGTGGTGGGGCTGGCGGCGACGGCGCTGCATATCGCTGTCGCCGAAACGCTGCTGCATACCGTAGTGGCGAACCCCTTCGCAGCGAATTTCATCGCCTTCCTCTCGGCCGTGTCGCTGTCGTTCCTCGGCCATTATCACTGGAGTTTCAAAAGCGACGCGCACAAAGGCCGCGCCTTCGCCAAATTCTTCACGGTCGCGCTGGCGGCCATGGCGGCGAACAACCTGCTGCTGAAAATTCTACTGATGCTGCAGGTGCTGCCGCCCGCCCTCTGTATCGTGCTGGCCGCGATGGCCGTGCCGGTAATCTCGTTTATCTTCAGCCGCCTCTGGGCCTTTGCGCCCGAGAGGGGTGATAAGGTAACAGCGCGGGAATGGACGATTTTGCTTTGTTACGTTTTGACGGCAGTGGCGCTGCTGCTGCCGCTGTTCGCCGTCGACCATCCGCAGTCGATCGACCTTGCCAACCACCTTGCACGGCTTTTTATCAGGCATGAACAGCCGCAGTCGGCGGTGCTGTCGTCGTTCTATGAATTCCGCCCGCTGCTGTTCCCCTACCTCGCCGTTGAAACGCTGGCGCGCGGGCTGCTGGGTGTTTTCGACATCTACCAGACGGGCCGGATTATCCTTGGTATCGCCGCGCTGCTCTGGCTGGCGGCGCCCGCCTTGCTCTACCGCGCGCTGTGGAAGGAATGGGGCTTCTGGCCGCTGTTGTCCGCGCTGGTGGTTTATAATGCGAATACCACATGGGGTTTTGTCGATTACACCATCACCTCCGCGCTTGCCATGATCGCGCTGGCGGGCTGGGTGGCGTCGGAGAATATGAAGCCTTTCCTGCGCCTCGCCGTTTTCACGCCGATTGGCTTTATCATCTACTGCTGTCATTTGCAGGGCTTTGTGGTCTTCGGCCTGCTGCTGGGCGGGTACGAGCTTGGCAAGATGTGGCAGGATAAAAAACTCTCGGTGAGGGATTTTATCGCGCGCGGACTATTGCTCATGCCGCTGTTCCTGCCCGCGGCGCTGCATTTCGTTTACCTCTCCGTGACCCTGCCGCCGGTGCAGATGCTTCATACGACGCCGGTTACATGGACGGACCGGGCGTTGATGCTGGCCTCGCCTTTCATGTACGGCCTGCATACCGAAGGCGTGAAGACGCTGCATGATATCAGCCTGACAAGCGCCTTCCTGATTGCAGGCGCTTACCTGCTGCTGTTCCACAAAAATAACTTTTCATTTGATAAAAGGATGACAGTGGCGCTGGCGCTGCTGGCAGTGCTGGCGCTGGTGGTGCCGCCGCGCGTGCTGGGCATCAGCTTTACGCATTACCGCTTGCCGTTTGTAGCCGTCGCCCTGTTGCTGGCCGCGACGCGCCCGCGGGGTGCGGGCGGAATGCCCTACAAGATCCTCGCCCTCGCTTTTGTCGCCGTGCTGGTGGTGCGGCTCTGCGATATGACGGACGTCTGGAAAAGATATGATGCGGGCGTGAAGGAATTCATCGCCGCCGCGCAGGTGATGAAGCCCGGCAACAAGGTAATCGTGGCGAACCGCGAATTCCCCTCGGGCTTTGTCGAGCATTATCACAGCGCCTCGCTGCTGACGGTCGAGCGGCAGGCCTTTATCCCGAACCTTTTCACCGTGATGCAGTTCTTCAAGGCGAAGGGAGATTACGCACGGCTCTCGCATCCCACCGCGACGCATCCGCTGGATGCAAAGATGCTGGAACTGGCGCGCAAGGGCAAGGACAAGCGGCTGGCAGAGCCGCAAAACGCCTATTTCAGGACATGGTGGAAAGATTTCGACTATGTCGTCGCCTATGAAGGCAAGGACGCAAAGCCCCTGTTGCCCAAATTGCTGAAACCTGTCGCACATGGCAGTTTCTTTACCCTCTACAAGGTGAAACGCTGAAATGACCCCCGCCCCCGACATCCGGCAGGCAGCATCCCTGCACCAGAGCGGCAAGTTGCCGGAGGCGGAGGCGATGTACCGCGACATCCTGAAGGACAACCCCCGCCATTTCGACGCCAACCATTTGCTGGGCGTGATTTACGTGCAGCAGGGAAACCCCGAAAAAGGCGCGCAGCAGATAACTATCGCGCTGGGCATCAACCCCAAAAGCGCGGCGGCGCACAGCAACCTCGGCAATGCCATGCGCGATTTGAAACGGCCCGCCGAAGCGCTTGAAAGCTATGCCCGCGCGCTGGCCATCGAGCCGCGCCATGCCGATGCGCTGTTCAACCGCGGCAATGCGCTGAAAGACCTCGGCCGGCTGGAGGAAGCCGCCGCCAGTTACGCGCAGGCCTTCGTCGCAGCGCCTTCGCGCGCCGATTTCGCCACAAGCCGCCTGCGGGTGCTGCAAAGCCTGGGCCGCACGGCGGAGGCCGCCGATGTGCTGGCCGCGCTGGCGAAGCTGAAACCGCAGGACGCGGACACGCAGGTGATGCTGGGCAACGCGCTGGCCGAATTGCGCCGCCACAAGGAGGCGCTGGCGGCCTATGACGCCGCGCTTACCATCAACCCGCAGTACGCCGAAGTCATGATGAACCGCGGCAATATGCTGCGTGAACTGGGCCGCAACGACGAGGCGCTGCAAAGCTATTCCCGCGCGTTCCAGCTGAAACCGGATTTCGCCGACGCCCCGCTGAATGCCGCGCAGCTGCTGCTGGCGCTGGGGCGCAGCACCGAAGCCGAAGCCGCTTACCGGCAGGCGCTCGCCCTCGACCCCGCGCGCACCATCGCGCTGCACGGGCTTGGCAATATCTTCCACGGCCGCGGCCTGCCGCAGGAGGCGATCCCGTTTTATACGAAAGCAGCCGAAGACCCCGCCGCGCATGCCGCGCTGTTCATGCTTGCCGATTGCCATTTCCAGCTGGGCGACCTGACCCTCGCCTTAAATTTCCTGCTGCGCGCGATTTCCGCCGCACCGCAGGAGGTGAAGTACAAGGAAAACTTCATCCTTTATGCCGAGGGCGCGAAGCTGTCGGCCTATGACCCCGCGATGGCGGCGGCGTTGCTGCAATGTCTTGAAACGCCGGGGCTGGATTGTTCGCGCGCGGCGGGGCTGTGGCATTTCCTGCTGCTGCGCCGCCCGGATTTTGGCGCGGGCATCGTGCCGTCGTCGCCGCTGGTCGCTACGCCGTTTTTCCTGCGCGGGATTGAAAAGCTTTGCGTCTATGACCTTGGCTTCGAGCGCGCGCTGACCGACCTGCGCCATAGCCTGCTGCTGCATCCCGAATATTTCGACGCAGCCGCACTGCTGCCGCTGGCCACGGCCATGGCGGCCTATTGCTTCAATACCGATTATATTTTCGACGTGACGCCGGAGGAAACCGCCGCGCTGAAATCATTGCAGGATGACGGCGCTTTCGTCACCGCGCTCCGCGCCTGTTATGCGCCACTGGGCAGTTATCCGCAGCCGGAGACGCTGGCGAAAAAACACGCGGGCAATAACGCGCTGGCGTCCCTGCTGCGCGAACAGGTGGAGGAGCCGCAGGCGCTGGCCGCGCTGCGTGCCCGTATTCCCGCGCTGACGCCCATTTCGCGGGGCGTTTCGACGCTGGTGCGCGGGCAGTACGAGGAATCGCCCTACCCCAAATGGAAATCGGTGCCGCGCCACCTCAAGCTCGACCCGGTCGCGGAAGATCTGGCGAAGCCCGGCGCGAAAATTTTGATCGCAGGCTGCGGCACGGGGCAGGAAGCGGCGGAAATGGCGACGGCGCTGCCGCAATCCGGCATCCTTGCCGTCGACTTGAGCCTTTCCAGCCTGTGCTACGCCAAGCGGCAGGCGGAGCGCGCAGGCCTGACGAATATATTGTTCAAGCAGGCGGATATTTTACAGCTGGACAGCCTGAGCGATAAATTCGACGGCATTTGCTCGGGCGGCGTGCTGCACCACCTTGAAGACCCGATGGAGGGCTGGCGCGTGCTGGCCGGCCTGCTGAAGGACGGCGGATTGATGCGCATCGCGCTTTACAGCAAGGCGGCGCGCCGGCATATCACGGTCGCGCGGGAGGCCGCGAAGAAAGGCGGCTTCGCGCCCACGCCGGACGGCATGCGCGCCTTCCGCCATGCGTCGCCGCAACTGTTGCCGCCCGAAACCTTCGTGGCGCTGCAATCGGCCAGCGATTATTTCAATATGCCGATGTACCGCGACATGCTGTTCCATTACCAAGAGCATTGCTTTGACCTGCCACAGATCGAATCCTCGCTGAAAAATCTGGGGCTGGAGTTCTTGAAACTGCTGCCGCCCGCCTCGGCTGCCGCGCCCTACAAGGCCATGTTTGGCGCATCGCATGTTGGCGCGTCGCTTGAAAAATGGCACAGGTTCGAGGAAGCGCACCCCGACACCTTCATCGCCATGTACCAGTTCTGGTGCCGTAAACCGCTACGTTAAATAGAGCAGCAGGCCAAGGATCACAGTTAACACCGGCCCCGCCATCTGGTGCAGAGCCGTCATGGCCTCGGCAAGGCGGCGGTCGTAATAGGTGCTGATTTCGTGCAACGGCGCCGACAGCGCGCCCGTGCGCTCCCCCGCCTTCAGCATCGACAGTGCGAGATTTTCCATGCGCCCGCCCTGGAAGGCCTGGTGCAGCGATTGGCCCGCCGCAACCCTGTCCGCGCATTCAAGCAGCCATGACTGTATCACAAGGTTGGGCGCGTTTTCGGCGGCGGCCGGCAATGCCTGCCTGAGCGGCACGCCCGCATCAAACAGCGTCGCAAGGCTTTCGGCGAAGCGCGCGAAACTGTTCTGTGCCGAAAGTTTGCCCACAACGGGGATGGCGAGGATGATGCGGTCCGTCACCGATTTCACCACAGGTAAAAAGTACCGCGACAGTTTCAGGGCACCCCAGAAACAAAAGATGCAGCCTGCCAGCAGCGGCATATTTGTGTCGTGCCGCCATGCCGCGAGGCCGAGGATGATGGCGCCGGAAATTTTAGGGTAGAGCGTGGCACGGCGCATCAGCGAGCGGTGTTCTTCCTTGCGCCGCAAATAGTCGCGCGCCTTGCCCAGCACCATGCCCATCTTGCCCGCGCGTTCGCCAAGTGCTGCCAGTTTTATCACGGTGGGATCGAAGAGGCGCGGGTGGAAGGCCATGGCCTCCGACAGCGTGCGGCCGCCTTTGATATCTTCCTTCATCATCAGCAGCGCCTTTTTGACGGCGCGGTCGTCGGCGTCGTTATAGGCGGCCTCCAGCGACTGCCGGAGAGGCACGCCTGCCTTTTCCATCTGTTCGAGATGCAGGAAGAGCCCGATAAGGGCGCGGGCGGTCACGTCACTCTACGTTGACGCCGAAGGGCAGCACCACATCCTTGCCGTCCACGTGCAGCTGCACGTAGATCTTGAAGAAGCCTTTCTTCATCGGCATGAAGCTGAAGCTGAGCGGCGATGCGCCGCGGTCGGTTTCCTTGCCCGGCGCCGCGCCGCGGGGATGCGCATGCTGCACGGACGACAGGTCGTCATAGGCCGCGAAAGCATGGCCGTAAGCGCCCATGATGGGCTCCAGCCCTGCGAAGGGCTTGCCTTCGGCATCGGTAATAAAGAGGTCAGCCTCAAGCGCGACCCCCGCCTTCACGAAGGGCGAGTTAAGCGCGAGGAAGGCATTGTTGCCCCCAAACTCGGCCTTGTCGGCGGGCGTCTTGACGGCGCAGCTTTCCTTGCAGGGCTCGGCGCCCTCCAGCAGCATCGGCACCAGCTGCGGCGCGTCGTTGCCGGTTTTCACGTCTGCCCACAGCATATAATTGTGGCCGGTCGCGGGCGTGAAGGTGAATTCGAAACCGCCTTCCTTGTTGGCGACGGGATGCACGTGGTGGAAATCCTGCAGTGACTGGTCGAGCAGGATGAGGTGGATTTTTTTCGTGTGGCGTTCGGTCAGCTTGTCCTCGGTGATGATTTCGTCATCACGCATCAAGGTAAGCGTGAAATTGGCGGGCTTGCCTTTTTCAAGTTTTGCCGCGGGCTTGATCATCGGCGACAGCGTGGTGTTGCCATAGGCTTCTTCCGCGTGGATATGCAGCGGGATGCCGCCCGCCGCATCCGGGCTGCCGGGTTTTTCCGCGCGCGACTCGCTCATCGGCTCGTCGGGTTCGCCCGGCTGGTTCGATGAGGCGGCGGGCTTGGCAAGGCTGTCTGCCGCTGGCGCAGCCTCCTGCGCGGCATAGGATTGGACGGCGCAAAATGCGATGAACGCGAAAACAGGCACCGTAAAAATAAACGGACGTGAAAACATCGGAAGCTACCCCTGAAAAAAAGCCCTCTCAAAAAAGTATGACACAAAAACCGGAAGATTTGATAAATGATCTGTAAGTGCATTTATGTATAATTGTTTCAAATTTATATCCGATTGAGATCAAGCAGGTACAAATTGGCGCGGGAAAATGGGCAAAGCGCTGCTGGACAAGGGCTTTTCCACCCCTATATCCTTTCTCAACCGGAGGCCTTAGCACCCTGCGGGACTACAACAACTGTTGCATACATTTTGAAAGGAAGGATGCCATGCAAAAACAAGAACAAGCAAAGAACGAGCAAATGAAAGGCTCATGTTCCACCGAAGCCAAGAAGCCCGCCGGTTCCTGCGGCTCGGAAATGAAAAAAGACGAAAAGATGGGCTCCTGCGGCTCCGACAAAAGCAAGTCGGGCTCGTGCGGCGGCTAATTCGTTAGCGCTTTCGTAAGCCAAGGAAGCCGGGGGCCATACCCCGGCTTCTTTTTTTGTATTTGAAAACAGCCCTTTGCCCTCCCCTTGAGTTTAACGGAATAGCGGCCTATGATGATTGCCATATGAAAAAAGAAAGAAACAGGGCTGCGATTGGCGCCGCCCGTATATTTGAAAGGCAAATATCATGACCACCGCAACACTGACCAAAGCCCTCCTCTTCGCCGCGAAGAAACACACCGACCAGCGCCGCAAGGGCGAACGCGCCGAACCCTATGTCAACCATGTGATGGAAGTCGTCGACCTGCTGGCGCGCCACACCGACGGCAAGAATTACGACCTGATGTGCGCGGGTGCGCTGCACGACACGATCGAGGACACGGGCACGAAATACGAAGAACTGAAAAAAGAGTTTGGCGAGAACGTCGCCGACATCGTCAGGGAATGCACCGACGACAAGAGCCTGCCGAAGGCCGAGCGCAAACGCCTGCAGGCCGAAAACGCGGCGCATAAATCCGACAACGCCAAGATGGTGAAGATGGCGGATAAAATCTCGAACCTGAATTCCATCCTCACCTCGCCCCCGCCCGACTGGGATGCGTCGCGCAAGGAAGAGTATTTCAACTGGGCAAAAAAAGTCGTCGATAACTGCCGCGGCGTGAACGCGGGCCTCGAGAAGGAATTCGACGATACCTATAAAAAAGGCGTGAAAGCTTTCGGGATGAAGGCGGCTTAAGACTTAGGCTTGGCTGCCGCGGGCGCGGGTTTTGCCGCCGCGGGCGGCTTGCCGCCCGATTTCACGAAGGCGATGTCCTCGCGGTCTTCGGCCGACAACGTCGCTTTGCGCGCACGGTTGACGGCTTCGTAATCCATCGATTTCACCGTCTTCATGAAGGCGTCCTGCGTCGCGATCATCATCTGCGGGTACATTTCGTTGAGGCCGCTGCCTTTGTCGTACTGCGCGCGGTATTCCACCTGCAGTTCGTTATTGGCCTGCAGTAAAGTGACAGGCGTCACCTTGCCGCCGATGCGGAAGGCTTTTTCCTCGAGCGCTTTCTGCGGGTCGAACCCCTTGGGCAGCGCGTCGGGGCGGCCGCCTTCGAACAGGCTGCCGATATAACGGGTCAGCGGCCCCGGCGTTCTCAGCGTTTCCCTGATTTGCAGCATCTTGTATTCCCAGCGGGACGAGGCCGAGGATTCGGTCAGCACATAGTCGAGCGCGATCACGTCCTTCTGCGACATGGTTTTTATTTTATCCGCGCCGTTTTCGGCGATGAAAGCCTTTAACGTCTTCAGGCCGTTGACGGTGTAATGGTCGGCGTCGAGCTGTTTTTCGCGCCATTCGATCATGCGGTCGATGATTTTGGGGTCGGAGCCGCGCCTGACCATTTCCATGGCCGCGCCGATATCGGCGAAGGTTTCCCGTTTCTGCCCGACGTTATAAGACGTGTCGTTGCGGTAGACGTCGTTCAGGCAATGGAAGAATTCGTGGTAGTTGACGTAGGTCGAAATCTCGCCCGCCGTCATGCCCTTCATGTCGACGCCCGTATTGCCGAAATGGCTGAGCGGCACGATGACGCAGGCGCCGCCGATCGGCATCGAACTGGGGTTGGTCGCCTTCGGCGCGGCGTTTCTGGTGCGCTTGTCGTCGACCGACATCTGCATGTCCATCATAAAGACGGAAGTCTGGTTGGCATAGCCGCCGTTGGCCATGAGGGTCATCGAAATATATTCACGGGTGTCGATGCCCAGCGCCTTGGCGCCCGCATATTCCGACGGATCGATGAAGATGATGTTGCGCGGCTTGCCGTTGTCGAGGTCGTTCAGCAAGGGGCCGAACTGCTGGTGGATGCGGTCGAATTCGGCGTCATAGGCGGATTTGGAATTCCAGAGCTCGACCGTCAGGCGTTCGCGCGAGCCGGGCTTCAGCGCCTCCACCTCCATCGCCGTCATCTCGGTGATTTCCTGGATCGCCTTCGCGCGCTGCTCGGGCGTCGGCTCTTTGGGCGTTTTTTTGCCCTTGGCGTTGAAGGATTGTGAAAGGCCGCTATCCATGGGTTGCCTTGTGACAGGAAAAAATCTCCCTCATATGATACACCGGAGGGCATTAATAATTTGTTTATTATGTTATATGATAGCAGCTAAAAGACTGCAATCAATGGGAAATTATGCGCCTGCGCGGGGGGCTTGGGGCGCGGTGCGCGGGGTGGCGAAGGCTTCTTTCAGCAGGCGTTCCTTCTGCACGATATCGACGCCGCGCGCCTTGTTCGCTTCGACGTAATCGATCTCCTGCACGTTGTCGACGAAGGCCTGCTGAAGTTTGTTCATCTGCTCGCGGTAAAGCATGTTATTCGGCTCGGACTGTAGCTTGCGGCGCAGGCCTTCCTGCAGGTCGCCATAGGCGTCGACAAGCGTCGCGGGTGTGATCTTGCCGTCTTTTTTAAACGCGCGGTCGACCAGCGCGCCGAGCGCGTCCCACTGCTCCACCTGCTCGGCGATGCGTTCCTGCGTGACGGTGCGGGCAGGTCCGTCCTTTTTGGGCTTTTCGTCTTTCAGGTGCGGCTCGACGTAATCGCGCATGAAGGCCAGCGCCGGCAGCAGTTCGGGGTACTGCGCGCGCACATCCTCGTTCGCGGCGTCGCGGCGCACGTCCTTGCGGTCGTCGGCATCGGCGGCGGCATAGGAAATAATCATCCCGGCCATGCCGGTGTTAAGCGTGTGCGTTTCGACAGTGGTTTCATAGAGGCGCTGCAGCTGCGCGTCATCCAGCTTCTTGAATTTCGCGATACCCATATCCTGTATCTGCGCCTTCAGGCTTTTGAGCGCGGCGACGGACATCGTGGTCACATCGTCTGACTCGCCCGCGCGCTTTTCGACCAGGCGGTCGATGACGGCGGTGGGGTTGCCGCCCTTGCGGATCATGTCGCCCGTGGCGGCGACGTCGGCATAGGTCTGGCGGCGGTGGTCGGTGACAAGCGCGGCAAGGCGCTCGGGCTTGTCGAGGCTTTTCTCTTGTTCCTCGGATTTCGCTTCGTCGAGGGTGGCCAGGATATCTTCGGGAAGCTGGGTATACTTGCCGGGGCCTTGCAGGCGCGCCTCGCGCAGGCGGTTGAAATCGAGGTTCTCCTGATAGGAGTACATCGGCACACGCGTCTCGGGATAAGCCTTGATAAAGTCGAGCGAGGCTTTCAGGTCGGTGAATTCGGGGCCGAGGCCCGTTTTGCTAAGCTGCTGGTCTGCCTTGCGCTGGTCGGCGGAGCTGAGGTCGGCGTATTCAAGCACCGATTTCACCATCGCGGGCGTCATGATGTTGGCGTCGACGATGCCTTCGTAAAGCTGCTCGGCTTCGGTAACCGGAAGCCTGCGGAAATTGTCGACGCCCATCTGCGCGATTTTCCGCTTCAGCGCGGCCATGGCGGGCACCGTGGCCTCGCTCAGGTGTTCGATTTTCGTGAAGTTATGCGCCATCAGGTTGTCGATGACGCGGCTCGGGTCGTCGCCGCGGCGGATAAGGTCGCCCGCGGTTGCGACGTCGGCAAAGGCCTGCTTGCCGTTCATCAGCGACACGGCTTTTTGCAGCTCCTCGTCGCCCTTGATAGCGGAGAAATCGTCGATATCGAATGTCGCCATCTTGGCTTCGTCGAGGCCGTCGAGGTTGTATTTGTTCGGCACGTCGATGCGCGCCTGACGCTGGCGCGAATATTCGACGTTCTGGTCATAGGTGAAACCGGGCACAACGTGCGAGGGATAGGCGCTGAGGAAAGCAAGCACCTTTTCCAGCTCGGGCGCTTCCTCCAGCGTCGCTTCGCGGTCCTCGCGCAGGGCGGTGCGCACCTCGGTCTTTTCGGCATCGGAGGCGCGCTGGTAGGCGTCGGCCGTCGCCGCCATTTCGGGGGAAAGCGTATTTTCGTCTGTCACTGTTTCATACAGCACGCGCGCGTTCTTGTCGTTCATGCGGCGGAAGCGGTCGAGGCCCATATCGTTGATTTGCGCTTTCAGCGCCTTCAAGGCGGCAATCGACATATGGTTGAGGTCGCCCGTATCCTGCCGCCAGACAATCAGCTTGTCGATCAGGTCGGTGCCCATGCCGCGGCGTATCATGTCGCCCGCGGCGCCGACGTCGGCCAGCGATTCAGCGTGGTTGAGGATGGACAGCGCCTTGGCGTTTTCCTCGGTGCCAACTTTATCCACCTTGTCCTTGTCGAGGCCGTGGAGGTTCGAGCGGTGGTCGAGGCAATGCCAGCCCTCGTGCCGGTTGATGAGCTCGAGGTTTTCCTGCGGCGTCAGCCCCGCAATTTTGAATTCGACCGGGTGATAGGCCGAAGGCGGCACGATGACGCAGGACTGCGGGCCGTCGACCATCAGGTCATGGTGCGCGGAAGGGTTTTGCGTATAGGTCTCGATGCCGAGCGGCGTTTTCCAGTCGGTTTTCATTTCTTCGGCGACGTCGCTGATGACTTTATCGGTGACGTTCGTGCGCTGGGCGTTCGCCAGCATCCGGGTGACCGCATCGGCCTCCATGCCCAGCGCCATGCCTGCGTCGAATTTCGCGGGGTCGATAAAGGCGATGGAGAGCGCCCTGTCGCCCTCCGCCCGCTGTATATAGCGCGTGAACTGCTTGCTCCCTTTGCGCAGGTCGCGCGAATAGCGGTCTTCCGCGCCGCGGGAAATTTTCAAAAAGTCCTCGCGCGCGGCATCGAGCAGCAACTCGCGCACTTTGTTGCGCCGGATTTCTTCGGGCGTAGGGTCGGGTTTGGCCGCTTTCGCCGTCGGTTTTTCGGCCGTCTGTTCCTGCGTCTGCACGACGGGCGCGGGTTCGGGCGTTTCCTGCGCCAAAGCGCCCTTCGCGCCCGTCATCAGCTGGATCGCAAGAAGCGCGGAGGCCATGAATTTCGTATTGGCCATGCATCAGCCTCCCGGTTTCATGACGGGGCGGCCCACGGTTTTGGCGGGGGCGCGGTGTTTTTCGAGCGCGGGTTCGACCTCGACGATATCGAGGCCGAAGCGCTTGTTCGCCTCGACGTAATCGATATTGGGCAACCCGTCGATAAAGGCCGCCTGCAGCTTGCTGAGCTTCAGGTCGTGCAGGCTGTTGTCGGGCTCGGTTTCCATGTTGTCGCGGATTTCGTCGGAGACTTTCGGATAGGCCTTCACCAGCGTGGCGGGCGTGATGCGGCCGCTGTCTTTAAACGCGCGGTCCTGCAGCGCCTGCAGCGGGTCCCATTTATCCAGCTGGTCCTTGACCGCCTGCTCGGCGGGGCTCAGCGTATCGTGATCGTGTTCATGCTTGCTGGCGTTATCCGCCGCGGTTTTCTGCGCCGCCTCGCCGACGAGGCCGAGGAAGGCAATTCCTTTTGCCAAGGCGCGGTCGGTCTTGGCCTTTTGCTCCATCTCGGCCCGGGTTTCCGGCACCAGTTCGTTCAGGTCGTATTGCGCGGCGGCCTTGAGGGCTGCGGCGTCTATGGCATTATTTTCGACGACATTATAATACAGTTCGCGCACGGAACGGTTCGGCAGCTTGCGGAACTTGTCGATGCCGATTTTTTCGATTTCGGATTTGAGGCCGTCGAGCGCCTGCACCGACATATGGCGATAATCGCCGGGGTCGGAGCGGCGCCATTCGCGCACTTTATCCAGTACACTGATATCCTTGCCGCCGCGGATCATGTCGCCCACGGCACCGACATCGGCCAGCACCTCGGCGCGGTGGCGGGTGGTGAAGACCTGCCGGGCCTCTTCTTCCTTCTCGTCGGCGAAGACGACCATGTTATAAACCGCAATTTTTTGGTAGAGGCCGGGCGTCACCTCGCCCTTCACCGTGTATTTCGCGTCCTTGGCGTGCCAGCCTTCGTGCAGGTTGGTGAAATCGACGTTCTCGCGGCGGCTGAGGCCTTCGATGGGATAGGTCACGGCATGGTCGGCGGAGGGCACGATGACGTTCGCGCCCAGGATGCCGACGCCCGGATGCGACGCGCCGTCCTGCGTATATATTTGTATGCCGAAGCGCGATTGCTGCTTGCCCAGCGTCTGGTCGGCGATCGCGCCCAGTTTCGCGCTGTCGTCGATGAGCGTGGGATCCAGCGCGAGGCCCTGACGGTAGAGCACACGGCCGATCGCGCTTGTTTCTTCAAATCCCAGCGCCATGGCGGCGTCGAATTTCGCGGGGTCGAGATATATGGCGACGGGGTTGCGGCCCGGCTGTTCCTTGAGGTAATCGTTCAGCGCGCCCTGCAGCAGCGACAGGTCGCGGCTGTAACGGCTCTCTGCCGTAATTATAATGTCATCGGCGTTTTCGCGCGCGGCCCGCATCAGTTCTTCACGGATAATCAGGCGGCGGCGTTGCTCGGGCGTGATATCAAAGACGTTGATTTTGGTATAATCGGGCATCAGCACAGGCATGATGCTGGAGCGTGGCACCGGATCCACCACGGCTGTCGCCACGGGTACTACCGGCTCATTGACTTTGTCGTCCTTCGCGGCCATATGGATTAAAGCCCTGATAACCCTTAGATAAACACCCAATTATATTATACTATACATAATAAATTTTTCGTGTATGATAGCGCCGCGCTGCGGAAACGTCTTGAAAAATAACGATTTTTCTCTAGGGTGGCGCGGGCAATTGGGCAATAAAGTAACGGCAGTTAAAAAATGACATCGAAGCTACGCAACATCGCCATCATCGCACACGTCGACCATGGCAAAACCACTCTCGTCGACGCTCTCCTCAAACAATCCGGCCAGTTCCGCGAAAACCAGCAGGTTGCGGAATGCGTGATGGACTCTAACGACCTCGAACGCGAACGCGGCATCACCATCCTTGCCAAAGTGACCTCGGTCATGTGGAAGGACACCCGCATCAATATCGTCGACACCCCCGGCCACGCGGATTTCGGCGGCGAAGTCGAACGCATCCTCTCCATGGTCGACGGCGTTGTCGTTCTCTGCGACGCGGCCGAAGGCCCCCTGCCCCAGACCAAATTCGTCCTCGGCAAAGCGCTGAAACTGGGCATCCGCCCGATCGTGCTGGTCAACAAGGTCGACCGCCCCGATGCGCGTCCCGAAAAAGTCCACGAAGAAGTTTTCGACCTCATGGCCGCGCTGGACGCGACCGAAGAACAGCTCGACTTCCCCATCATGTGGGCATCCGGCCGCCAGGGCTGGGCCGCGCGCGAGCTGACCGACGAGCGCAAGGACCTCTCGCCCCTCTTCGACCTCATCGTCGATTTCGTTCCGCCGCCGAAGGTGGACGAAAGCAAGCCCTTCACCATGCTGGTGACGCTGCTCGAGAACAACCCCTACCTTGGCCGCCTGCTGACGGGCCGCATCACGTCCGGTTCGATTAAACCGAACGCTGCGGTGAAAGTGCTGTCCTTCGACGGCAAGCAGGTCGAAGCCGGCCGTGTGACCAAGATCCTCGCCTTCCGCGGCATCGACCGCGAGCCGATGGAAGAAGCCAAAGCAGGCGATATCGTTTCGCTGGCGGGCCTGCCCGTCGCGACCGTCGCCGACACCATCTGCGACCCCGCCGTGACCGAGCCCCTGAAAGCCCAGCCCATCGATCCGCCCACCATCTCGATGTCGTTCCGCATCAACGACGGGCCCTTCGCAGGGAAAGAAGGCGGCAAGGTGACCAGCCGCGTCATCCGCGAGCGCCTGTTCCGCGAAGCGGAAGGCAACGTCGCCATCAAGGTGAAGGAAGGCAACACGGCAGATTACTTCGAAGTTTTCGGCCGCGGCGAATTGCAGATGTCGGTGCTCATCGAAATGATGCGCCGCGAAGGATTTGAACTCTGCATCGGCCGCCCGCAGGTGCTGTTCAAAACCGATGAAACGACCGGCGAAAAGCTGGAGCCGATGGAAGAAGTCGTCATCGACGTCGACCAAGATTACTCCGGCACCGTCGTCGCCAAAATGGCACAGCGCAAAGGCGAGATGATGGCCATGGTGCCGTCCGGCGCCGGCAAGGTGCGCATGACCTTCAGCGCGCCGACGCGCGGCCTGATCGGCTATCACGGCGAATTCCTGACCGACACGCGCGGCACGGGCATCATGAACCGCATGTTCGCGGGTTACGAGCCCTACAAAGGCGACGTCACCGGCCGCCGCACGGGCGTGCTGATTGCCATGGCGAACGGCCAAGCCACGGCTTATGACCTCTGGAACCTCGAAGAACGCGGTGTGATCATGATCATGCCCGGCACAGAGGTATACGAAGGCATGATCGTCGGCGAACACAGCCGCGACAACGACCTGCCGGTCAACGTGCTGAAGGGCAAGAAGCTCACCAACGTCCGAGCAAGCGGCTCGGATGAAATGGTCAAGCTGATCCCGCCCCGCATCCTGACGCTGGAACAGGCCATTACCTTCATCGCCGACGACGAACTGGTGGAAGTGACGCCGAAAACCCTGCGCCTCAGGAAACGCATCCTGAACCCGCACGATCGCAAGCGCGCGGAAGCAGCGGCAGGCTAACGTCTAAAAAAGCTGATTTACCAGTCGGGGCCTGAATAAAGGTTTCCCGACGGGCCGTAATCGCGGTCACCGTCGTCAACGACGGGGGCCGCTGCGGGTTTGCGCGCCGCGCGGCGCTGCTCGCGCGCCCCGCCTATTTTCGACGCAACCTTCCTGAAGCCTTTCGACAAAGCGTTGCCGGCCGCGATAAAGGGCGTTTCGAGCGGATAGTGCAGCGCGCTGCGCACAAGCGACGGCAAGGCGATCAGGAAAACAACCGCGCCAATCCCGCCGATCGCGGCGATGGTGAAGGCCTTGCGCGCCGGGCTCATCGCCTGAAAGGCCTTGCGCATTTCCTTCATTTCCGGGTCTTCGGGGAGAGAATTGTAGTGGCTCATTGGGGGTACCTCAAAAGTTTGATTAACATAATCACAAACGAAGGACCTGTCAAACGATTGCAATTTTTTCCTTTATTATCAGAATATTAATAGAAATTTCAGGCCATCTACACCCTAAATTAATTATGTATAGTATAATATACTTAGGCTAATTCCGGGGTTTGCAGGGCATGGCCGATACCAGCAAAAAGGGCACCGTTTTCGCCTCTACCGCGCTGACGCTGAGCATGGCTTTCGGGCAGGCATCGGCTGCGCCCGTACCCGCGCCGCAATTCCAGCCTAAAACATCGCCCAGCACCGTGATGGTTTTCGAAGACGTGCCGGAAAGCCAGCGCAAGGACGCGCCTGTCTATTCGCCGCCCGTGCTGCCCGCGAAGGTGGCGGAACGTAACGATAAAATCCGCATCGCGCTGCTCAACCAGGCGCAGAAGGATTTCGCGGCCACGCCGCTGAACAGCGCCTATGGCCGCGAACTGCAGATGATGCAGGACCAGGTGAACGCGACGCTACGCGGCGGGGCAGCATCGGTGCATTACAAAATGGCCTTTATCGATCCCGTGCGCTACGACGCGGGCTCGGCCTTCAACATGAACCCTCAGCGCGTGGTGACCGAGATACTGGATTCAGGCAATATCTGGCCGGATAACAATATCCTCTTCGGCGCCGCCAAGGATATGCGCGCCACGGCCTATAACGGCAAATACGCCAGCGGCAGGCGCGAAAACGCCTCGGCCTTCGTCAACAACTTCAGGGAAGATGCGCAGGTCTGCGTCGTCGTGCCGTCGTCGGATATCGCGCCCGTCGAGATCAAGGGCATGCCCTATAACGTCGTCGTCGACTACGTCAACCGCCACGAAAGCTTCCACTGCCGCGACACGAAATACAATTTCCGCGGCGTCGACCCGCAGCTGGTGGCGCAGGTCAAGCCGGAAAACCCCGGCAACCTTGTCGGCCGCCCCGACCTGCAGAATATCTTCCTGACCATGCACAAGCGCGAGGTTTTCGCCGATGTCTCGGCCATCGCCGAAATGGTGCGCAACGGGCACGAGCCGAAATCGCTGCTCGGCCCCCTGAAAGACTGGCGCACCAAGGAAGGCGGCACGGATATTTCGCATTACACCACGCCTGCGCTCGAGGCGCTTGAAAAGAAAATCAAGGATATGGGCGTCGCCAAATTCCGCGCGCTCGACGCCGAAGCCGTGTCGAAACTCTGTTACGAAATCACCGACCAGAACGCGCTGCGCCAGCGGGAACTGGACGCCATGCTGCGCTACCGCGCAGGCACCGACAAGGACAAGGCGGCGCTGCGCAAGGAAGCCGCGGGCGACCGGGAAACGGCGCGCGCGCTGGGGGTGGAATCGGATATCGCGAAACAGCTGGCCGTCAAGCCCAAGGGCTGGACCGCGCTGACGCCCGCCGAGCAGAAACTGGACGACCAGGTGCGGGGCTATCCCGCCTCGAAACTGCTGCAGGACCGCGCCTTTGAAATTGGCGGCAAAATCACCCCCGTCACCATGGCGAAGGCCTATGCCGCCATCCATGACGAGCTGCGGCTCGAGCGCGAGTGGGAGCCGGATAACCCCATCCCCGCCGCCAAAATGACCAAGCTGCAGCACACCTTGCTGCGCGAGCTGCGCATCCTCGACTACGCTTACCTTAACCAGCAGCGCGGCGTGAAAATCGAGGACGTCGAGCCCTGCCTTGCCGCCTTCAAGTCGCCAGCCGCAGCCAAAGCCGCACCGAAGAAGACTTCGTGAATTAAATCAATTACTTGGATATAAAAATACCGGGCAATAGTTATGTATAGTATAATAAATTAGTGATATTTCAGGGGCATCGGGGTGGATTCCACGGACAACAGCAACGACCTACCGCAGCAGGGCCGCTTACGCGCGGCCTTTGCCAAGGTCGCGGTGCCGATTGCGCTGGCAATGAGCCTGTCGACCCCCGGTTCTGCCACCGCGAAACCCACCGAACCTGTCAAAGCCGCCCCCACGGTGATCGCGCCTGCAGCCAAGCTGCCGCTGAGCGAAGCCGAAATTACCCGCCGCGAGGCGATACGGGAGACGCTGCTGGATGCCGCCCGCAATAACCTTGCGTATCTGCAGGCCAATACCCACACCGGCTATTCCGGCCAGCTGGAGGGGCTTGAAAGCACACTGACCTCGCGCCTTGCCGGCAGCCATTCGACCGTCCACAACAAGGTGGTTTTCATCGACCCCGCCAAGCTCGACGTCACCCTGTCGCTGGGTTATGCGCCTGATTACGCGCTGCAAACCCTTTTGCGCCATGACAACGTCACCCTGCCCGACAACCAGCTGGAAATGGCGGGCGAAAAAGCCGCTTCCTACCACCAGTCCCGTTTCGGCACCAAAACCTATACGCAGGACCCGACGGCCATCACCAACCTTAAAAACCCAATCGCGCAGGCCTGCGTGGTGGTGCCCTCCTCCGAACATGCCCTAGAGGTCGATATCAAGGGCCTCAGCCGCGCGGAAACAGTGGAATTCACCAACCGGCACGAAAGCTGGCACTGCCTGGACGGGAAATATACCCTCCGCCACCTCGATCCGGCGAAGCTGGAGGCCGTAAAATCCGGCTCACTCGTCTCCCAGCTAGGCGACCCGACGGCGCTCGAGGCCTATGCGACCCTTTACAAGAAGGAATCCCTTGCCGACGTGGGCGCCCTCGGCGACATGATACGCGCGGGCAAAAGCCCCGATATCATCGACAAGGTCATCGCCTGGCGCAACAGCGACCCGAAGGACCTCCAGCACCTGTCCTCCCCCGTGCTGCAGGGGTTCAAGGCGCAGATAGAACAAATGGGGCTCGAGAACTTCCGCCGCCTGCCCGACGCCGAGGCGCAGAAAATGTATTTCGACACCGTCGACCTCTGCGGCATGACCGCCAAGAGCCTCGACACCAGCATCCGCTACGCCACCGCCCCCCGGGCGCAGCGGGAAAAATACCACCGTGACGCCGAAACCGACCTCGACGCCGCCCGCGCAATTGCGCTGCTGAGCCACATCAAGGCGCCACCTAAAGACGTCCAGAAGCCCCTCTCCGCCGCCGAGAAAAAGGTCGCGCAGCAGCTGAAATCCTTCCACCCCGGCACCCTGCTGGACAACAAAGCCTTTGAATTGGGCGGCAAAATCACCCCCGCCACCCTTGCCGACGCCTACGACGACCTGCAGGAGGGGTTGCGGGCGAAAATGCAGGCGGAGCCGAATAACAAATTGTGGCAGGCGCAGGCGACGGCGCTGCAGCAGGAGTTCCTGACCCACGCCCGCACGGCGGATTTTGTGGCGCTGAACGCGGCGCGCGGCGTCGATATCGTGCGCGTAGACGCGGCGCTGAAGGACTTCCGCCCCGCTATCCAGACGGCGGCCAAGGCGGCGCCGAAAAAGATATAGCGGCCGCCGCCAAATCATGAACATTTTGTAACAAGATGTTATCGGCTCAAGCCCCTCAAATCCTGAAATTTTCTTTACAAAAAAGCAGAGCGCCCTATAACCTTAAAGTATGAGGGCACGGCAGCGAACGATTCGCGTGCGGTTATCTCGAACAGCCCCCGGAGGGTTTGCATGACATGGAAGAATTCGAAGGCCCCGACGACGTAGTCCGACGTCTCCGTCCTCAAATCCCCGTCACCTGTTTCCGCCCCGCGTCCGTCGATACGGCCGCCAAATGGTTCCTGAAAAATTTCCCCGGCAAGGTGCTTTACGCCGTTAAAGCCAACCCGGCGCGTTACGTGCTCTCGGGCCTCTATGCCGCCGGCCTGCGCAACTTCGACGCGGCCTCCATCCCCGAAATCCAGCTGGTGCACGAAATGGCGCCCGGCTCGCACATCGCCTTCATGCACCCGGTGAAAAGCCGCCATGCGATCGAGCAGTCGTATTTCGATTACAGCGTGCGCGACTATTCCTTCGACAGCGTCGCGGAACTGGAAAAAATCATCGCCTCGACCGGCAAATCGAAAGACCTTGGCCTCTACCTGCGCCTCGCCGTGCCCAACAGCTCGTCCGAAGTGCCGCTGGCCGACAAATTCGGCTGCCAGCCCGACAAAGCGGCGGAAGTGCTGAAGCTCGCCCGCAAGAGCGCTGCCAAGATCGGCGTCTGCTTCCACGTCGGTTCGCAGACCATGGACCCGCAGGCCTATGCGACCGCGCTTGACCTGGTGGGCGGCATCCTGCGTTCCATCCCCCGCACGAAAGTCGACGTGATCGACGTCGGCGGCGGTTTCCCGTCGATTTACCCCGACATGGCGCCCCCCGCCATGGGCGATTACATCAAGGCCATCGAAAACGGCTTCGACCGCCTGCCGCACCCCGACCGCTATGAATACTGGTGCGAACCCGGCCGCGCGCTCTGCGCCGAAAGCGCCAGCGTGGTCGTCAAGGTCGAGCTCCGCAAGGACGATGTCCTTTACATTAACGATGGAACCTATGGCAGCCTGTTCGACGCAGGCCACCTGGGTTTCCGTTACCCGGTTCGTCTCATCCGTCCGACGCCGGGAGGCACCAGTGCCCAGCAGAAGGGTTTCCGTTTCTACGGCCCCACCTGCGACAGCATTGATTATATGCCAGGCCCCTTCTTCCTGCCCGAAGACGTGCGGGAAGGGGATTACATCGAGATCGGCCAGCTCGGCGCGTATGGCAACACCATGCGCACGGACTTCAACGGCTTTTCGGCCCATGAAACCGTCGCTGTCAAGGCGCCGCCGCTGGTTACGCTCTATGATGAGGCCGCAGAAACGACGGATTCAAAAGACGAGCTCTGCGCCGCTTAACGGAGTTAAAGCGCAAGGCTCAGCACTACCGCCTTCGAAACCGCCCGCACCCGCGGGGGACGTTCACCGTCTCTTCATAAAAGAAGATCAGGACAGGGCCTTTAAACCTTAAAGGAAGAACTGCCATGAAAAACCTGAAATCGGTCAAGACGAAACCTCACCCCAAAAGCAACCGCAAGGCGGACCTGCTGAGCACGCCCATCGAGCATATCGACATCAAGAAATTCGACGCCCGCCCGATCATCGACGGCATGGGCAAGATGTCCTTCACCTCGCGCGACCTCAGCCGCGCGGCCGGCATCTTCAACACCATGCTGCAAGATAAAGGTGCAACCTCCATCCTGACGCTCGCGGGTTCGACCTCGGCCGGCGGCTGCATGGACCTGTACACCGAGATGGTGAAAAGCAACATGGTCGACGTCGTCGTCGCCACGGGCGCTTCCATCGTCGACATGGACTTCTTCGAGGCGCTGGGCTTCAAGCATTACCGCGCCGATTCAACGGTTGACGACCGCGACCTGCGCGACCTCTACATCGACCGCATTTACGACACCTACATCGACGAGGAAGACCTGCAAGCGGTCGACCACACGATTTTCGAAATCGCGCAGTCGCTGGAGCGCCGCCCCTACTCCTCCCGCGAATTCATCTGGGAGATGGGCAAGTACCTGACCAAGAAAGCGAAGAAGAAAAACTCGCTGATCGCCGCCTGCTATGAACACGGCGTGCCGATCTTCTGCCCCGCCTTCGTCGACAGCTCGGCCGGTTTCGGCCTGGTGCTGCACCAGAAGAAAAACCCGAAAAACTACATGTGCATCGACGCAGTCGCGGATTTCCGCGAACTGACCGACGTTAAAATCGCGGCCGGCACCACCGGCCTGCTGATGATCGGCGGCGGCGTGCCCAAGAACTTCACGCAGGACACCGTCGTCTGCGCCGAGATCCTTGGCCATAAAGACGTCGACATGCACAAATACGCGGTCCAGATCACCATCGCGGACGTACGCGACGGCGCCTGCTCGTCCTCGACCCTCAAAGAAGCCTGCAGCTGGGGCAAAGTGGACGTGGCGCTCGAGCAGATGGTCTTCGCGGAAGCGGGCTCGGTCATGCCGCTGCTGGCCTCCGACGCCTACCACCGCGGCCACTGGAAAAAGCGTTCGCGCCGCAACTGGAACAAGCTGTTCAAATAAGGTACAAGTTAAGCCGCTGCCCTTCTGGACGGGGGCAGCGGTTTTCCCTTACCGGTACAGTTATGCGTTTTATCGCTTTCATCCTTGCACTTATGCTTTCCGCGCCGGTGATGGCGGCGGAAGCCCCGACCATGACCGGCGACCCCGGCACGGCGGAGATGCATACCGACGTTATTATCAGCGCGCCCGCCGCGCCCGCCCCACCGCCGGCGGCCGAACCCGAACCGCCCCTGCAGCCGCAGGAAGTGACGGTGCCGGCCGATATCCTGAAGCCGACCGAGGTTATCCCAGAAGGCCTGCGCTATATCATCGCGCTGCCCGCCGATAACGAACGCGCCTACCGCACCCTTGTCGCGGCGCTGGCGCAGGCGCCGCATGATTTCCGCAGCCTGATGCCGAAAGACGGCGAGACCACCACCTATACCGGCATTTTCATGGCGCTCTATGGGCTGGATGGCCAGCAGGAGAAAACCAAACTCCTGAACACCGTCACCTATAAAATCCCCTTCAGCGACATTATCACCAAGGAAATCAGCGGTTACGGCGCCAAGACGCCGCAGCAGCTGGAGATGCTGGCCGCGGCCTATATGGAGAACGTCAAGATCCAGCCGGGCTATAAAATCCGCAAGCTGACGCCGGACGAGATGAAAATCTTCTGGTACAGCTCGGCGCGCGATATCTACGAGCCCGTCTTCGTGGTGGAAGACGGCGCACACAAGTATATATTCGATATGAACAACACGGGCGAAACGCTGGAGTTCCTCGAGGACCTCGGCCGCCCCTGCTTCAACGAGATGGGACAGGGCGAGATTTACACCCCCTGCAAATGCGTGAAAACGCTGGCCGAAGGGCTGAAACACACGGTCGTCTTCGAGGGCTGCCCCGCGAAAGACAAAACCGGACAGGACACAACGGAACAAGGTAAGGAGTAACCACTATGCAATTCATGACATCCGACAAGGGCTTCCTCGGCCTCGAGAAAAAAGACGCCGCCAGCCAGAAGGACGCGAAAGTCGTCATCATTCCCTTCGGCCTTGAAAAATCCGTTTCCTACGGCGGCGGCACGGCGGCCGGCCCGCAGGCCATGATCGACGCCTCGCACCAGGTCGAGCTTTTCGACGACGAATTCTGGACGGAGCCTTTCCGCAAGTACGGCGTGCTGACCGCAAAGCCCGTGAAAATTTCCAAATCGGTGCCCGACGCCCTCAAGCAGCTGGATGCCGAGGTCGAAGCCGTGCTGAAAATGGGCAAGTTCCCCTTCACCTTCGGCGGCGAGCATTCGATCACCGCGGGTTCCATCCGCCCCTTTGTGCGCCGCTATAAAGACCTGCATGTGCTGCATTTCGACGCCCATGCCGACCTGCGCGACGGTTATGCGGGCGAACATTACTCCCACGCCGCCGCGCTGCGCCGCGTGCTCGACCATAAGGAAGTGACCAAGCTCTGCTCGTTTGGCATCCGCAACATCTCGCAAAGCGAGATCCCCTTCCTCGAGAAAAGCAAGGGCCGCGTCAAAATCTACTGGGCGCGCGAAAAGGCGAAATGGGACATCAAGGAAATCGTCAACCATTACCGCGGCAAGAACGTCTATGTCACCTTCGACATCGACGGCCTCGACGCATCGCTGATGCCCGCCACGGGCACGCCGGAGCCGGGCGGCCTTTTCTGGGATGAATGCATGACCATCATCCGCGAAGTCGCGAAAGTGTCGACCTTCGTCGGCGCGGACGTGAACGAGCTGGCGCCCAAGCCCAACCTGCACGCCTGCAACTTCCTTGCCGCCAAGCTGGCTTATAAAATCATGAGCTATGCTTTCCTCGTCAGCAAGGCGGGCAAGGCTGCGAAGAAAGCGGCTTAAAGGCCTGTTACACCCATGCATGCCTGCGGCATCGATTTCGGCACCTCGAATTCTGCTGTCGCAGTAAGTGACAATAGCGGCGCACGCCTTGTGCCCGTCGAAGGCGACAGCGGCACGCTGCCCTCGGCCATCTTCTATCAGGCGCCCGCAAATACCCCTGCTTATGGCCGCACGGCACAGAAGCTGTTTTTCGAGGGCGAGGAAGGCCGCTTCATGCGCAGCCTGAAGCGCATCCTCGGCACGGCGTTGATGAGCCAGGGCACCGTGGTGAACGGCAAGGGTCGCAGCTTCGATACCATCATCGGCGATTTCGTCTCGCACCTTAAAAAGACGGCGGAGGCGAAGCTGAACCATCCGCTGACCCATGCCGTCATGGGGCGCCCCGTGCATTTTATCGACGGTGACGCGGCCGCCGATGCGCGCGCCGAAGATGAATTGCGCCGCATCGCCATGGCCGCGGGTTTCTCCGGCGTCGCTTTCCAGTTCGAGCCTGTCGCCGCGGCCTTCGCGCACGAGGCGCATGTCGAGGGGGAAAAGCGCGCGCTGGTGGCCGATATCGGCGGCGGCACCAGCGATTTCACGGTCATTCGTGTCTCGAAAAACTATATCGCGCGCGCTGACCGTTCGGGCGATATCCTCGGCCATTCGGGCGTGCGCCTGGGCGGCAACGATTTCGACAAGGCGCTGAGCCTTTCCTCCTTCATGCCCGCGCTGGGCTACCGCACGGTTTATGGCGAGAAAATGTTCGATGTCCCGCTTGCCCCTTTCCACGACATGTCGGAATGGTCGAAGGTGAACTTCCTCTACACCCCCAAGGTGAAGAAGGAAATGCGTGATATCTTACAGGAATCACACTCCGCCAAGCGGTTCAAACGTTTCGTCGACGTGCTGGAGCGGGAACTGGGCCACCGCCTGCTGGCGGAGGTGGAGGGCGCAAAAATAGAACTTACCACCCACACCGCCGTCACCGTCCCCCTCGATTTCATCGAGGAAGGCTTGGTGTCGAACGTCGCGCGCGAAGTTTTCGACGACTCCATCCGCGCCCATGTCAACCGCATCAACGAAGCCGTCACCGAATGCCTGAACCGCGCGGGATGCAAGGAAGACAGCATCGAGATCATCGTCCTCACCGGCGGCCCCACCGAAACCCCGCTGCTGAAAAAAGCTGTCTGCAGCCGGTTTCCCAAAGCGACCGTATCGGAAGAAAACAAGCTTTCCTCCGTCGCGCTGGGATTGGGATATGACAGCTTGAGAAAATTCGGTTAGAGCATTTTGATAAATTCCGCCACCGCCGCGGCTGTTTTTTCTGGTGATTGCTGCAGTAAAAGGTGCGGGCCATCGATAACCCGCAGAATGGCCTTGCGGCAGCTTTGTGCGATTTCACCAGAAGTCCCGCGCCTTAAAAGCCTATCCTGCCCAGCCTCAAGGATGAGTGCGGGCACTGTAACATTCGCCAGCGCCGGCCTTACATTGGCACCCAGCGCTTCTTCTCCGCGCCTGATAAAAACATCCTTGGGCAGCGACCGCACAACCGCGCATATTTCGACTGCAGTTCTATCGTCTTTGTTATTGAGGAGAAGATTGTTAAGGAACCAGACAGGCAAGTTGATCTTTCCTGCTGTATTTAGAATCAATCTCGCCAGCAACGACATCGCAACAGGCAAAGGCCGGACTGCGAAGGTGCCGACCAAAATAATTCCTTTTAGATTTCTCGCCGCGGCTTGGGCAACGCTCACACACAATGGGCCTGAAAAGGATTGCCCCAAAAGAACAAAATCTTCGGTGGGCAGTTTCTTTGTCACGAACGCTGCAAGTTCCGCATAGTCCATCGGCTCTGTTTGGGGTAAGGCAATGGCCTCGCAAGCAATATCCGTCGGCAGCCGCCGGATAAACTCCGCAGAAAAAGTTGCACTGCCGTCAAACCCTGGAAGGATAACAAGCTTCATATAAGCAGAATACTTTATGCTTCCGCAAAGGTGAAGCAATCCAGCAGTTTTTTACAAACTGGGCGGTTTCGCCGCAGCTTCCAGCTTTACCGTGCGCCCTAAAAACGGCAGGCGGATGAGGAAGCCGTGGACGTCGAGGGTGGTTGAATCCCTCTGCACGACGTCGAGGCCGTAATATTTTTTGTGGAAGGGCCAGTAGACGCGGCCTCTCCATTTGTCGCCCTGCTTGGTCAGCTCTAGCTGGCCTTCCATGCCGACGAAGCCCTGCACGTCCTCGCCGGTGATTTTCCTGACGTCTTTTTGCAAGATGGCGGCGGCCAGCTCGCGCACTTTTTTGTCGCTGGAATCGAGCGCGACCACGCGCGCGCAAAGGCCTTTGCCCGGGCATTCCCACATCATCAGCGTCGCGCCGTATTGCGGATGTTTCCAGTAGGTCGCACCCGTGGGCAAGGTGTCTTTCACCGCGGTGACAGGCACGGCGGCGCTGGCGCTGTCTTGCGCAAACATCGCCTGCGAAAACAAACCTGTCGCCGCGCAGAAGCTCAGCGTCAGCATCGGCAGCGAGAGGCCGGTCCGTTTTTTACCCGTGGATTTGTCCATGGCGATGTTATAGCAAATGAGAAAGGGCGGGTCAAACGCCCGCCCTTTTTCAATATTTCCAATATCTTAGGGGTCAGGCCAGTTGATGCGGCACTGCTCGGCCGGCGGGTTGTCGACGCTGCTGGCTTTCTCTGACAGCTTGATAAGCGGGAAGCCCGTGAGATACCCGTAAACCTTCAGCTGCCCGTCGTTCATCTGCTTGATGTCGAGGCCGTAGGTGCCGCCGTTGAAGGGGCTGGTGATGGTGCCCGTCCAGGTGTTGTCATTTTTCTTGGTCAGCTTGATGTCGGGCTGGAAGCCGCAATAGGCTTCGATCTCCCATTTCTCGACAGCGTCGGGGTCGGGCACGATGCGGTAGGACGGCGCGCCGCGGCCGACGCCCGTATTATCGCGCACGCGCTTGCCGTAGCCTTTCAGCTGCGCCATCAAATATTTGTTGTTGGCGTCGTCGGGATTGACCGAGTAGATCGTGGCGCGCAGGCCGTTGTCCTGGTCCGGCTCGACCTTCACGACCATGTCGTAATCCTTGTGTTTCCAGTATGTCGCGCCATCGCCGATTTTCTTCGGCTGCTCGAATTTGGTGATGTTGGTGGCTTCAGGCTTTGCGTTTTCGGGCGTTTCCTGCGCGAAGGCCTTGGCGGGACCGAAGCCAAACGCGAAGAGCGCGGAAGTGCCGAGCGCAAGCTGGTTGGATTTTTTGGATACAGTATCGAAAAACTTTTTCAGCTTCTGGCGCATGCAGAACCCCTTTTTGCCTTGCTGGTGAAACCGATATTTAAAAAGGATAGGATGCAGCGCTAACACTGCCTAGATGCAAAACGCAGCTGTTTCCCTAAGCTGTAAACTTCGCAAGAAAAAAACCGGGCACATAAATTGGGCGCGCGGATATTTATTCGTTCAATTGCAGGTGGTTTCTAGATGGCGGCAAAAAGCCGAAACCCCGCCATCTTTAATTCTTATAAACCACTGAATTATAAAGCTTTTATCCCCTTGCCCGCTCGCCTCGTTTCTGATATTATGTAAACTATTTCAGGGGGATAAAGGAGCCCCTCGCCCGTGAAGATCGCCGAGGAATTCAAGGAAGCAGTGAAGTACGCGTTGGAGAACCCGCCGCTGCGCATGATTGAAAGCGGCAGCCTGCGCGGGCAGAAGGCGTTGAAGGCCTATTTGAAAATGCGTCCCGGCATCATCGACGACAAGCTGGAAAAATATCAGGGCTATACGCTGCTGCATGTTGCCGCACGGCGCGGCAATGCCGGCGCGGTGAAGATACTGGCCGAATACGGCGCGGATTTGAAACAGACGACCGACAGCGGCGTGACGCCCTTGGCGCTCGCCGTCATCTTCAGCGACAACACGGCCACGTGGTCGGAGCGCCAGCGCCTTGCGTCTTACCTGCTGGAAAAAGGCGCGGATATCGAGGCACGCTTCGGCTACGACCAGCGCACCATGCTGCAGGAAGCCTTCGCCCAGAACATGGAGAAGGAAGCGCGTTTCCTGCTGTCAAAGGGCGCAAACGCCCATGCCGAGCCGCTCAATGAAAAGAAAATGACGCCGCTGATGGAATGCCTGCTCGTCCCTGGCGGCGAAAACATGCTGGAACTGGGCATCGCCGAGGGCATGGACGTGACAGCCGAAAACATCTACGGCATGACGCCGATGTGCTTCGCCAGGACAGCCGCGGCCGCGCTGACGCTGATCGAGGCAGGCGCAGACCCGTACCATAAAGACGTGTCAGGCTGTACGGCAATCGCTTACGTGCCGGAGCAGGAGCGCGAGATTGTGGAATCCCGGCTGCAGGCGGATGCGGGCCGCCTGAGCGCGCTGCGCGAGCAGAAGAAAGCGAAGCAGGACGCAGCGCATGACGCCGCCTGCCATGCGCCGGTCAATGCCGATACGATGAAGCCGCTGAAGCTGAAGAAAAAGCCCGGACCGCGCGCTTAAGGCGCAATTACCATTTCTTGAAGATAAAGAACGACGCAGCGACGAGGAAGGCGAAGCCGACCGCGTGGTTCCACCTGATGGGTTCATTCAGGTACATGACCGAGAAACAGGCGAAAACAACCAGCGTGATAACCTCTTGTATCGTTTTCAGCTGCGCGGCGTTGAAGGTGCCGTGGCCGATGCGGTTGGCGGGCACCTGCAGGCAGTATTCGAAAAAGGCGATGCCCCAGCTGGCAAGGATGACGATCCAGAGCGCATGGTCCTTGAACTTCAAATGCCCGTACCAGGCAAAAGTCATGAAGACGTTCGAGAGGAAGAGAAGGCCAACGGTTTTGAGTGCGACGTCCATGGGATCCCCTTTTTAGCTTGCCGCCTTGCGGCCCAGTACGTAAGAAATGAAACCGACAACGAAATTCGTCGCCATCAGCGCGACAAGGATGCCTGTGAAACCCATTTGCTTTTGTAACAGGTAGGCAAGCGGCACGTAAAGAATAATGGCCTTGAGCAAGATCAGGGCAGTTGCCTGCAGCGGCTTGCCCATGGCGTTCAGCGCCGCGTTCGACACGATCATGGCGCCCATCGCCCCGAAGCTGATCGGCACCCAGTGCATATATTGCGCGGTGAAGCCGATCACCAGCGGGTTGCTGTCGAAGAGCGCGGGAATTTCCTGGTCGAAAAACCAGAACAGCGCCGCGACAATAAGCCCCCAGACGATGGCATAGCGCGAGCCCTTTTCCATCGCCTCCTGGATCCGGCCATAATTGCCCGCGCCGTAATTCTGGCCTGTGAAGATAGAGCCCCCTGCCGCCGTGGCATAGAAAATCAGCGTCGCGACGCTTTCCAGGCGCCCCGCAACACCCAGCGCCGCCACGGCTTCCTTGCCGAAACCGGCGGCCATCCAGGTGATGATTGCGGCGGAAACGGGCGCGATCTGGTTGCTGACGATCGAGGGGATAGCGACGTGCAGGATGCGCCCCCAGCTATTGAACACGCCCGCGTGGAAAAACCGGCGCGGCTCGATGGTTTTCTTGCGGAAGATGATGAAGAAATAAGAGACAACGCAGGTGAACCACGAGGCGACCACGTGCGCGGCCGCTGCACCCGGCAGTTCCATGCACGGGATGGGGCCAAAGCCGAAAATGAACATGGGGTCGAGGATGAGGTTCGATGCGGCCAGCAGCGTCATGACGCGCGAGACGAATTTGGTATCGCCGACCGCGCGGCTGACCGCATTGCCCATCATCGTCAGGCTGATGAAGGGCAGCGCGATATACCAGATGGCCATGTATTTTTTAATCAGCGGCAGCAGTTCGGCCTTGGCGCCCATCAGCGTGAAGATGGGGTCGCTGGCATAATGGCCGACGACGCTGGCGAAGACGATGGTGACGACCGCAAGACTGATGGCGTCGGTCGAGAGCATCCGGACTTTCTCCATATCGCCCGAACCATAGACGCGCGAGATGATGGAGGAAGAACCGACGTTGAGGCCGAAGATGATGCCCATGAAAAACATCACAACAGGGATGCAGAAGCCCAGCGCCGCCAGCGGTTTGGTGCCCAGCTGCGATATGAAATATGTATCGGCGACAGTGAAAGACGTCATCGCCATCAGGCCCCAGGCCAGCGGAATGGACAGGCGGCGCATATGCGCGCCGACGTCGCCTTCCAGCAGTGAGGGACGTGCAGTCACGGGTAGTCCTTATGCGTAGATTTTCTGCAGCGTCGCGACCAGTTCCGCGCCGATATTGTGGACGGATTTCGACAGCTTCTCGTCCTTCAGCGCGCCGTTTTCGTCGAAGGCTTCGCCCGCCTTCGGGATTGCCTGCATTTTCGGCATCACGGTGACGTTGATGTTCTGCAGCAGTTCACGCAGCTGGTAGAGCCCGCGGATGCCGCCCAGCGCGCCCGGCGACGCCGAGAGCAGCGCCGCGTATTTGCCGGTGAAGGCGAGCAACGAGGGTTCGCCCTCGGCCGATACACGCGACGCCCAGTCGATGGCATTTTTCAGCACGGCGGAATAACCGCTGTTGTATTCGGGCGAAGCGATGAGGATGCCGTCGCTGTCGACCAGCAGTTTTTTGAACTCGCGCGCCTTTTCGGGCAGGCCGTCGGCAGCTTCGAGGTCGCCGTCGTAAAGCGGCATGGGGAAGTCGCGCAAATCCACCAGCGTGACTTCCGCCCCTGCGGCCTCCGCGCCCTTCGCGGCCAGCTTGATCAGCTTCTTGTTGAAGGAGCCCTTGCGTGTGGCCCCCGCGAAGGCGAGGATTTTTATTTTCTTGGCCATTTTTTATTCCTTATTATTGCGGCTCCGCCGCGGTGTTTATTGCGGCAGGTCGAAAACAACGACTTCGGCTGCTTCGACGGCCTTTATAATGGCACGTCCGGGTTCGTTATCAAGCCCGAGCGCGTCGCCGGCCTCCAATACTTTGCCGTTAATGTCGACTGTACCGCGCGCAACCTGGAACCAGTACTTGCGGCCGGCCTTCATTTCCAGAGAAACGTCGCGTCCGGCATCGAGGCGTGACACGTAAAGCCGTGCGTCCTGCTTGATGACCAGCGAACCGTTTTCGCCTTCGGGCGAGACGACAAGGCGCAGGTTGTTCTGCATTTCCGCCGGATCAAAGGTGGTTTGCTGGTATCCGGCCTTGCCGCCCGTTTCACGCGGCATGATCCAGATTTGCAGCAGATGCACGTCTTCGGCTTCCGACGGGTTGAATTCGCTGTGCAGGATGCCCTTGCCCGCGCTCATCAACTGCACGTCGCCGGGGCGGATAACACCGCCGTTGCCCAGGCTGTCCTTATGCTCCAGCGATCCTTCCAATATGTAGGTGATGATCTCCATATTGGCGTGGCCGTGCATGTCGAAGCCCGTGCCCGCGCGCACGATGTCTTCGTTGATAACGCGCAGGGGGCCAAAGCCCATGTTTTTCGGGTCGTAATAGCCGCCGAACGAAAAACTGTGCCAGCTTTGCAGCCAACCGGTTTCGGTGGCTCCGCGTTGGTGTTTATGTCTAAGGTTTTGCATGATAACCTCTCTTTCTACCTTTGATTATAATTCTTCTGCATTTTGAATGAATATGCCGTTTTTATAATTCATTATTCGCTATTTTCGAATAATATAAGGATATGGACAGGTTATCGAATATCATCGCCTTTGTGACCGTGGCCGAGACGCATAGCTTTGCCGAGGCAGCACGGCGGCTGAACCTCGCCAATTCGGTGGTCAGCAAGCGCATCAAGGACCTCGAGGCCTATCTGGGCGCGCGGCTTTTGCAGCGCACGACACGGCATGTGGCACTGACCGACGCGGGCTATGAATATTTCGACCATGCGCGCCGCCTTATCAACGAACTGGCGGAGGTGGAGGAAAATCTGCGCTACCGCAACGAAAACCCGGTGGGGGACGTGAAGGTATCGGCACCCGTTTCTTTCGGGTCGAAATTCATGGGGCCGCCCGTGGCGTCATTTCTCGAAAAATATCCCGATGTGTCGGTGCGGCTGTTCCTTGGCGACCGCGCGGCGGCACTGACGGAGGAAGGCTTTGACCTTGCCATCCGCATCGGCGGCATCGGGGTGGAGAATACGTCATTGATCACACGCAAGCTGGCCGAGAGCCGCCGCGTCTGTGTTGCCGCACCCGGATACCTTGCAAAACATGGCCGCCCCGCCGTGCCGCAGGATTTATCACGCCATAACTGCCTGCTGTACAGCGGCATGGTGGATGGCCAGCACTGGCCCTTCATGGTCAAAGGCCGCCGCCTGATGCAGCCCGTGGCGGGGCGTTTTACGAGCGATAACGGCACCTTGCTATTACAGGCGGCGCAAGGGGGCTGCGGCATTGCCATGCTGCCGACCTTTATCGCGGGGCCATCGGTGAACGGCGGCGCGCTGGAAATTGTGCTTGAAGACTACGAAGAACCGCCGATGAAGATCGAGGCCGTCTATGTGCAGCAGCGCCATCTTAGCGCCCGCACGCGCAAGTTTATCGACCATCTGGCCGAATATTTTTCGGGCTTCAGCGGATAAAGAAAAACCCCGCCCGGGTTCAACCTTGGCGGGGATTTCCTTTGGTTCGCGTTAGAAAATCAGTTCCGGCGGTTGCCGCGCTGGATGGGGCCGTGGTTGCGGTCGAAGCGGTTTTCGGCGCGGTCTGCCCGGTTCTCGGCATGGTCGCGGACGTCTTCGCGCGCGTCGCGGCGGTCTTCTGCCGCATCGCGTTTGTTTTCGGCTGCATCGCGGCGGTCCTCGGCAGCGTCATGCTTGTCCTCGGCTGCATCGGCCTTGTCTTCTGCCTTGTCGCGCCAGCCGCCGTCATGTGCGGCATCGCGTTCGTCTTCGGCGGCGTCGCGGGCGTCTTCTTTTGCGTCACGCGCGTCTTCGGCTGTATCGCGTTTATCCTCGGCAGCATCATGGCGGTCTTCGGCGCGGTCGAAGCGGTTTTCGATGCGGTCGCGTACGTTTTCGCGGTGGTCGCGGACGCCTTCAAGGCGGTCGCGGCTCACCTGCCCCTGTTCGGCAAAGGCGGCAGTGGAGGCAAGCATGATAACAGCGGCCAGCACGGCCATGATTTTTGTACGCATCGGGATATTCCTTTTGATGAAACGGTGAAGCAGGCGTTCTTACAGCATTATACGCCCGCAATGGTTAAACCCCTGCGCGACATAAAATTTCACCGTTATATCAGGCAGTTACTCGAGATGCGCCTTGAGCATCCAGTGGTTTTTCTGGTGGACCTCCTGGCGGCCGATGGCCAGGTCGACGGTGGGTTCGTCACCCACGGCTTCTGCGGCTTCCAGCAGCGCCTTGGCCGAGGCGATCAGGGTTTCCTGGTCCTTGGCGAGGTTCTTCACCATCTCGGTCGCCTTGGGGGTGCCGTTTTCTTCGGTGATATCCGTGATTTTCAAAAACGCCTTGAAGCTGCCGGGCGCTTTTTCCCCGAGTGCGCGGATGCGCTCGGCGATCAGGTCATTCGCCAAAATCATGTCTTCATACTGCGCCTGAAACAGGGTGTGGAGCGAGTTGAACGACGGGCCCGTCACGTTCCAGTGGTAATTCTGCGTTTTCAGGTAGAGCGTATAGGTATCGGCCAGCAGTTTTTCCAAGGCTTCGATAACGGCTTTGTCTTTCTTGCTCATGCTTATCTCCTATTTAATGGCAGCAGCTTGTGCAGCGGCGAAAATGACGGCGGCGATGCGGAAGACGTGCTGCACGCCTACCTTCGATACTTCATGGCCCAGCGCGGTACGCGTATGCGCGGCGATGCAGGCGCTGCAACCATTGATGGCCGAAACCCCGAGTGCATACAATTCAAAGGTCACCTTGTCGATACCGGGGCTGCCGATGACGTTCATGCGAAGCCCAGCGGGCAGCTTGCCGAATTCCTCGTCGCCGGTCATGTAGGTGGTGCGGTAATAGATGTTGCTCATCGCCATGATGGTGGCGGCGGCCTTCGCGGCGTTGACTTCGTCGGGCGACAGTGATGAGCCCTCGCCGGTGATGGCTTCGATAATCTCGGCATTCCTTGTTGCATAGGCGCAGGCCAGCGCGACCCCCAGCACCTGGTTCTGGCTGAGCCCCGAAGAATCGTTCGCGGCCACCACGCTGGAAAGGTTCAGGCGGATATCCTTGGCGTAATCGGGCAGGGATTCTTTGAGCTGTTCGATATTTTGCGGCATAGGGGGCACTCCTTACAGGCCATGAATATAAGGCGTAAACGGCCGCGGCAAGCCCCTACCTTACAATTTAGCGCGGCGCAGCATTACGTCAATTCACGGTTGAAGCCCCAACCTGCATATGTTATGTACTGTCACCCCATAAGGATAAGAATTGTGAAAAAGAGCAAAGGGCTGAAAGGCCTTTTCAACAGGCTTGCGGCAAAAACCGTCATGGCCGCTGCCCTTTTATCGACCGGCGCTTCGCAGGCGCAGGAAACAATCCCGACTCCGCCCGAACCGGCTCCGGCCGTTGTGGGCTGCCCCGCTTTCCCGAACTTCAAGAAACCCGAAGGCCCGATGCTGCGCCAGACCGCGCAGGACATGCCCGCCGACCCCGAACTGAAATCACGCCAAAGGTTGCTGCGCCAGCTGGGCATCAACCCCGGCACGGCGGACGGCCTGCCCGGCGCCTCGACCCGCGCGGCGCAGCGCGAATTCCTGATGTTCTACGCGCCGCTGTATGGCGGCGATGCGGATAAAGTCGCTCTTGATGACGACGACGCCCTGCAACTGAAAAAATACGCTGACCAGAACACAACCGATATCGCAAGCTATGGCCTGTCGACTGGCGCTACCGCCGCACTCCGCCTTGCCTCGCTGCGCAGCGGCGAGAGTTTTGCGACGCTGGCCTCGACCGCGAAAAAAGGCGGCGCGCTGCCCGGCGTGCCGGGCACAGGCGCTGCGCCCGACGACCTGTTCAAGTTCGATAACGCGAGCTGGCTCTACCTTGTGAAAAACTATGGCGAAGAATACGGCCTCGGCTTCTATGCGAAACATATTTCGATTGAAACGCGCGATGACGGCAAGACAATGCCGGTGGTCGACAACCCCTTTATCCACCGCCAGCTGCTGAACCTGAAAAACTATCCGCGCATCAATGCGCTGATGGCGGGCGAGTACCTGAAAAACCGCCCCGACCTGTCCAACGTCGCGAACCCCAAGGTTCCGCTGGCCGATGAAACCGTGAAGCAGCAACAGAATGACTTGCTGTCGCTGGGCTTCGATATCGGCTCGACCAACGCAGACGGCGTCAAAGGCGGCTTTACCACTCTGGCCATCAAGGAATTCCAGATTTTGCACGGCGACGGTATTGCGACAGGCACGCTGAACGATAGCGAAGCCGCAAAGCTTAAAACCGCCGCCGCCACCGCGCGCGCTGAATCGGTGAAGTTCGACGTGCCGAAAGTCGCGACCGGTTCCATCCGCATGGCGGCCGACGGCGTACAGCACAGCAACGGCCCCGATTTCCCCTACCTGATGGAACTGGCCTCGGCCGAAAGTTCCTTCCGCCACGGCGCGAAGGCCAGCACTTCGACCGCCACCGGCCTCTACCAGTTCATCGAAAGCACCTGGGCATATATGTTGTTGCACCATGGCGAGAAACACGACCTTGGCGATTTCGCGAAAGAGGTTGAAACCTACACCGACGCGCTGGGGCGCGAACAGGCAAGGTTCAAGAACCCCGTGATCCGCGCCGAGGCGCTGGCGCTGCGCGAGAACCCGCAGCTCTCCGCCCTCTTCAGCGCCGATTTTCAGGGCGACAACAAGGGCAAGGAAAGCTGCTATGTGCCGGGCGAGCTGTCGCGCACAGATTTGTACCTGGCCCATTTCCTGGGCGCGCATGACGCCGTGTACTTCATAACCCAGATGCGCGCGAACCCCGAGAAATCGGCGGTGCAGACCTTCCCCGAGGCGGCCGCCGCCAATGCCTCCATCTTCTACGCGCGCGAGGGCAAGACGGTGCGCGACCGCAGCCTCGAGGAAGTCTATGAAGTGCTGGGCCGCAAATTCAACCGCGGGCTTTATGATGAAGTGCAACCCCTCGCCCGCCAGAAGCCGCAGGACAGCGCGAAGCCCTCGTAAAATACGGCTTGGAATACGGCTGCTAAAAAATCTGCCCCGAAAATTAACTTTTCATTAACACTTCCCTGCTAGTTTATGTATAATAGAAGGATTCGACCCTTGCGGGTGTGCGCAGGGGAATAACGGCAATCTTTCGGGTGTGTGGTAATGGCGGATAAAGATCCTCCATCGATGTGGTCATATGTAAGGCGCGCGTTCAATACCGCGGCGCTGGCGGCGGGGCTGGTAATAGCACCTGCGGTCGTCGCCCCCACGGTGGTGCGCGTGATGACCGACGCCAAGAAGCCGCCGCAGCCCGTTTCCCAGCAGTTCAATGGCAAGGCAGCGCCTGTCGCGGCCTCGCAGGCGCAGGCCCCGGCAGCACAGCCGCCGCGCGTGAAAGTGGAAGTAAAGCCCGTCCCGGCATCTGCCTTTACGCCGATGTTCGCAACAGATGACGAGAAAGACCGCAATATCTTCTATAAACAGACCGCGCGCGCCATCCGCGAATTCCGCGCGCTGCGCGACGACGCGCGCACAGGGCCCCTGTCGCAGGACGAACGCAAGCTGATACAGGAAACCGTCAAGGCCGCGCGCGCCGACGCCAAGAAATACAAACTGCCGCTGGAGGTCGCCGCATCGCTGCGTTACGCGTCTTCACAGGTCGGCGTCGACCATGAAACCTATATGCAGCGCCTGACGCAGTTCGCCGGCAATCTGACCAATGCCGACCCCGCGGGCCTGCTGAAAGGCGATGTCTTTAAATTCAACGTGCCGAACTGGCTGTCGATGATCAAGCAATTCGGGCCTTCGCACGGGCTTGATTACTTCGCCGACAAGATCCGCCTCGACACCTCGACCGGCAAGCCGATGGTGGATGTCGCCGACCCCGCGGTGCTGCGCCAGATCGTCAACATGCGCCACAACCCGCGCATCAACGCGCTGATGGGCGCCGAGCTGATGAAGCACCCCGAGCTCAAGGCCGCCGAATACCGCGGCACCGACTGGCAGCCCAACGCCGATGTGGCGCGCCGCCAGCAGGCTTTGCAGACATTAGGTTTCGACCTTGGTATCCGCGGCTCCGATGGCATCAAGGGCCCGCTTTACAGCGCCGCCATGTCCGAATTCGCGCTTATGAGCCAGCCGCTGTTCGGCGCCGGCAAGAACGTCGACCAGATGCTGCAGGAATCTGCGGCACAGGCCGTGACGGACAGCCAGAAGTACACCAACCGCTGGAACAACGTGACCCCCGCCAACGCCTTTGCCGTGCGCCATGCCGCGAAAGTCGTGGGCGTCGATTACGGTTACATGATGGAGCTGGCCTCGGCCGAGAGCGGTTTTGACCAGGGCGCTGCCGCCGAAACGTCTTCGGCCAAGGGACTTTTCCAGTTCACCGACGACAGCTGGATGACGATGCTGTACCTGCACGGCGCGAAATACGGCCTTGGCGATATCGCGAAAAACGTCGAAGTGCGCAAGAACCGCGACGACGTGATCGTTTCGGCCAAGATCAACGACCCGCTGATCGCGCATTACGCGCTCGACCTGCGTTCCGACCCGCGCATCAACGCGCTGATGGGCGCCGAGTTCGCGAAAGAGAACAAGATGCTGCTGGAAGCGGCCATGCCCAAGCGTCAGGTCAACCGCACCGACCAGTACCTTGCGCACTTCTTGGGCTCGGGCAACGCGGTGGGCTTCCTGACCAAGCTGAAGAAATCGCCGGAGGCTTCGGCTGCGGCGTCCTTCCCCGATGCGGCGGCGTCGAACAAGCCTGTCTTCTATAAACCCGACGGCACGGCGCGCACGCTACAGGAAGTTTACGAGGTCTTCGACAAGAAATTCGACCTCGGCGTCTATGACCCGCCGAAGCCGCCGGCGCCGAAAGCCCCCGCCCCCGCCAAGCGCAAGCATTAAGCATGCCTCCACGAGTCTTTGCGACTCAGTTGTTCAAAAAACCGCCGTTTTTTAACTAATAGCGGACTATCCAAAATATTGTTTTATAATGGGAAAATGGCTTTCTTAAAGCCCTGTTAATCTTCTGTTAAGCATGTCTCTGTATAATTATGGATAATTATTAATTGTTTCCTAAGACGAGCAGTTAACTCGATCAACAGGGTGGTGAGAAGATGACAGGTGGCGGCAAGGGCAAGGGACGGCAACCGGCAGCTTCGCGTTTCGCAGGCGACCGCATGACGGCCGAAACCGCGGAAGTGATGGTCGAGACCGAAACCGTCACACCCGACAAGAAAATCACCGCAGCCTTCAATACCAACATCGGCAAATGGGACCAGAGCCATAACCTCTTCTACCGCCTGACGACTTTCAGCGACGCCGAAATCAAGAACGCCGACCTGCAGATGATCGCCGAGTTCCGCCAGATGCGCGGACAGGGCCTGTCGCGCCAGCGCCTGACGCCTGACGAAGTTGCTTTCCTGCGCGATATCAAGGTTGCGGCCACCGAAGAAGTCAAAAAACATCCCGGCCTGACGCAGGACGTCGCCGAAACGCTGGTGTTCGCGGCGCGCACGGTCGGCCTCGACAGCGGCGAATATGTTCAGAAGCTGATCGATACGGACGGCAACATCCGCAACCTGCCCGCCGACCAGGTGACCAAGGCCGGCCCCTCGAAATTCGACGTGAATACCTGGCTGTCCATGATCAAGAAGCATGGCGCCGAACACGGCCTCGGCTATTTCGCGGACAAGATCGAATTGCGTGAAGACGGCGGCCCCGGCAACCTGGTGGTCAACGTTGAAGACCCGCGCGTGCTGCGCCAGATCGTCGCGCTGCGCAACAACCCCCGCCTGTCCGCCATCATGGGAGCGCATGCAATCGAGGACGACAAGGAACGCGAAGCCGCCGGCGGCGTGCAGCCGAAAGTCTGGTATCGCGGCGTCAATTATAATAACGATCCCGAAGTGCTGGAAAACCAGCGCAACCTGCAGGCATTGGGCTTCGACATCGGCGCCCGCGCCGACGGCGTAAACGGCCCGCTCACGATGGCCTCCACCCGCGAATTCATGCAGATGTACAGCCTCACCGACAAGGCGCAGGTCAATGACAAGCTGCAACAGGTGGTCGACGAAATGAAGCTGGTCGCCGGAGAATACGATTTCAATGGCAAGAAAGTTCCGCCCAAGGCGCCCGCACGCCAGGGCAAAACCAGCGCCGGGACAGATTTTAACGCCGCCGCCGCCACTTCGGCGGTTCCCGAAAACTCGATCGAGAGCGCAAATACCGTAAAGCTCTCGGTGAAGGACGCCTTCGCGCTGAAACTCGCGGCCGAAAAATCCAATATGCCTTTCGATACGCTGCTCCGCATCGTGATCGCCGAACGCGCGTTCGAGCAGCAATCGGGCAAGACCAATCGCTCGCCCGGGCTGTTCCACATTTCGGACGGCAACTGGCTGATGACGGTCGCGCAACACGGGGACAAATACGGTCTGGGCGACATCGTCAAGCAGATGCAGGTGACCCGGAACGAGGAAAACGAAGTGACACAAGTCATCGTGGCAGACCCGATCATCCGGCAGCATATCCTTGATCTTCGCAAGGATCCTCGCGTTTCGGCACTTTTGGGTGCCGAGCGCGCGAAGGAATACCCAATCCAGCTCGACATCGCCGAAAGCTACCTCGGCATGAATGAGACACGCGACAATGCTGCGCTACGCGGCTTCTTCAAGAAGGGCGGCATCAACCATGATCCCGCCACGACGGCCTGGTGCGGCGTGTTCGTCAACTCGGTGATGGACAGCCTTGGCCTTCCGAAAACAACGGCTGTCGCCGGCGCGCGCTCCTTCTCGAACGAAAACTACGGCACCGCAGTTATCTCTGAGAGTGACATGGCCAAGCTGAAGGCCGCTCCCCCCGCAAAGAAAGAGCAGTTGCTGCGCAGTCTCGCCGCCAGCATCGAGCCGGGCGACATCGTGATGTTCCGCCGCAAGACAGATGACGACCCTACAGGCTCGTGGGCAGGCCACGTCGCCTTTGTAAAGGATGTCTATAAAGTGGACAATGTCTGGAAGATCGAGTATCTGGGCGGCAACCAGGGCGGCGGCGCCGGCCTTGGCGGCGGCAGCGCACAGGGCGGGGCTGTCACCGTGTCAGATCCTGTCCCGCTTGAAAGCGTGCTGACGATCCGCCGTCCGCCGCCGATTCCGGGGCTTACCGAAGCTCTCAGGCTTGACGCTGCCTCTGAATCGCCGCGCGTCACGGCGCAGCCTGTGACCATCCCGTCCCGCTAAGACAAAAGATCCAAGAGGTTACATGACAGGCGAACCCGACGACAATAAACCATCCAAGTTCAGCGGACAGGGCCAGGTCCCCGCGGCGGGAACACAGCCGAAGCCCAAGCCCACAACGCCCCCGAACGCCTCGAAATTCGCGCCGGCCTTCCAGACGGAAGAGGAAAAAAAGAACAACATCTTCTTCTCGCAGACCAAGCAGGCGATCCGCGAATTCCGCGCCATGTCGGGCAACGAGAATGCCCGCGGCCCCCTGACCCGCGAAGAGCAGAAATACATCCGCGAGATTTTGAACGAAGCCAAAGGCGACGTAAAGAAATACAAGATCCCGCTGGAGGTTGCGGCCTCGCTCCGCTTCGCGTCCAAAGAAGCGCGCGTCGACCATACCGAATTCATGACGCGCATGATAGAAACCGGCGGCAATATTTCCGGCGCGGACCCTGCCGGCATGATGAAAACCGGTCCGTTCAAGTTCAACGTGCCGACATGGCTTTACATGATGAAGACGCACGGGCCGGAGCACGGGCTTGATTATTTCGCCGGCAAAATCTCGATCGAGCACAAGAACGGCTATGTGACGGCGGAGGTGAAAGACCCTGCCGTGCTGCGCGAAATCATTTCGCTTCGAGACAACCCGCGCGTCTCCGCCATGCTTGGAGCTGAATACCTGAAGCACCAGACGGAGCTGCCCGTCATCTCATATCCGGGCGCGACCGTGGTTTCCGACCCGAAGACCAAGGCGGAACAGGAAAATTTAATGACGCTCGGCTTCGATCTCGGCATCCGAGGCGCGGACGGCATTCCGGGGCCACTGACACAGGCGGCGCGCGCGGAATTCCAGCAAATGAACGGGCCTTTGCTGGCCGCAGGCGCCGCACCCAAGCCGCTCGACCAGATGATCGCCGACGCGGCGGCGCAGGCGAAGGCGGATTCCGAAGCTTTCTCGACGCCCAAGCGCAAGATATCGCCCGCCGATACCTTCGGCATCCGTCACGCCGCGAAAGTCACAGGGCAGGATTTCGGCTTCATGATGGAGCTGGCGCAGGCGGAAAGCGGCTTCAAGACAGACGTTAAGGCAACCACCAGTTCGGCCACCGGCCTTTACCAATTTATCGACACGACATGGCTGATCGAGCTGCACCGCCACGGCGAGAAATACGGCCTCGGCGACATCGTCAAGCAGATCGAGGTCAAGAAGAACAAGGCCGGTGATATTATCGACGCCGATATCCGCGACCCCATGCTGAAGAAATACGCGCTCGACCTGCGCGCCGACCCGCGCATCAATTCGCTGATGGGCGCGGAATTCGTGAAAGAGAACAAGGAAATCCTGGCGGCGGCCCTGCCCAAGAAAGACCTCAACCGCACCGACCAGTACCTTGCCCATTTCATGGGATCGGGCGGAGCTGTCGACTTCCTCTCAGCCATGAAGAAAACCCCCGACGGTTCAGCCGCCGACAAATTCCCGGCCGAGGCAAAATCGAACCCCGGCGTCTTCCAGAAACCCGACGGCACGGATCGTTCATTGAAAGAAGTCTACGATTTCTTCATGAAAAAATTCTACACGCAGGATTTCGACAACGCGAAAGCCCCCAAGGATCCGCCGCCCGCGAAACCCAAGCCCAAGCCGCATAAATAATCAGGCAGCAGCAGATTTTTTCTCGCGCGTCAGCACGCCGGCGCAGCGTGCGCAGGCGCCGGGATGTTTTGCATCCTTGCCGACATCGGTCGTGTATTTCCAGCAGCGGCCGCATTTCTCGCCCTCGGCCTTGCCGAATACAACCGCCACGCCCTCGACGCCCTGCAGCGTGAAGGCGTCCGCGGGAGCACTGCCCGTTTCAACTGCGATGCCGGAGGTAATGCAGACGTCGGCGAAGTGGATGTTTTTCAGGACACCCGCCAGCGCGGTATCGGCCACATAGACCTTGGGCGCCGCTTCCAGCGACGCGCCGATCTGCTTTTCCGCGCGCTTGATCTCGAGCGCGCCGGTGACGACGCTGCGCGCCGCCGCAATCTGGTCCCATTGCTTGGCGAGGGCAGCGTTTTCCCATTCCTTGGGGGCGGCAGGCATGACGGAGAGGTGCACGCTTTCAGACTTGTCGTCCAGCGTCAGGCCCTTGTACGACAGCCATGCCTCTTCCGTCGTGTAGACCAGGATGGGCGAGAGCCAGTGGACGAGGTGGTTGAACACATGGTCCAGCACGGTCAGCACCGCACGGCGTTTCTGGCTGTCCAGCGCCTCGCAATAGAGCGTGTCCTTGCAAACGTCAAAATAGAAAGCCGACAATTCGCGCGCGCAGAAGTTATGCACGACAGTCGACAGCTTCAGGAAATCGAAGTCATGGATGCACTGGCGTACCGTTGCGTCGATTTCGAACAGGCGATGCAGCACCCATTTGTCGAAGTCGCCGAGATCCTTGTACGGCAGCCTGTCTTTTTCCGTGAAGCCCGTGACCGAGCCCAGCAGGTAGCAGAAGGTGTTGCGGATGCGGCGGTAGATGTCGACATGGCCGGAGAGGATATTCTCCCCGAACTTGATGTCTTCGGTGTAATCCGAGCCCGCGACCCAGAGGCGCATGATATCCGCGCCGTATTTGTCCATCAGCGCGTTGGGCGAGGTGACGTTGCCCGTGCTCTTGGACATCTTGTAGCCTTTTTCATCAAGGATAAAGCCGTGCGTCAGCACCGCCTTGAACGGCGCGTCGCCGCGCGTGCCGCAACCCACCAGAAGTGACGACTGGAACCAGCCGCGATGCTGGTCGGAGCCTTCGAGGTACAGATCGGCCGGGCGGTAGAGATCAGGGCGGCTTTCCAGCACGAAGCCTTGAGTCGCGCCCGATTCAAACCAGACGTCGATGATGTCTTTCACCATCTCGTAATCGTCGGCCTTGTATTTGCTGCCGAGGAAATCGGATGCGGGACGCGCGAACCATGCGTCGGAGCCTTCCTTGTGGAAGATGTCGATGATGGTTTTCAGGACCGCTTCGTCCTTCAGCGGTTCGCCGGTTTTCTTGTCGACGAAGATGGCGATGGGAACACCCCACGCCCTTTGACGTGACACGCACCAGTCGCCGCGCTGCTCGACCATGGCCGCGATGCGGTTTTCGCCGCGGGCGGGAACCCAGCGGGTTTTCTTGATTTCCGCCAGCGCCTTCTTGCGCAGGTCGTTTTTCTCCATCGAGATAAACCACTGCGGCGTGTTGCGGAAGATGACGGGCGCTTTCGAACGCCACGAATGCGGGTAGCTATGCTTGTATTCGCCCTTGCTGCCGGCGGGGATGCTGCCGAGCAGATTTCCCGCCTCCGCAATCGCCTTGGTCACGAATTTGTTGGCGGGGCCTTTTTTACCTTCTGCCGTATAGACGGCAACGCCTGCAAACAGCGGCACGTTTTCGTAGTAGGTGCCATCGCCCTTCACGGTATGCGGCACCTCGATGCCGTTTTTCAAACCCAAACGATAGTCGTCCTCGCCATGGCCGGGCGCGATATGGACGAAGCCCGTACCCGCGTCGGTCGTGACGAAATCGCCCGCCAGCAGCGGCACGTCGAAGGTATAGCCCTGTGCATGCAGCGGATGGCTGCAGATAACGCCTTCCATCGCGGTGCCCAGCAACGTGTGCAGGACGCTCGCCTTGATCTTGGTCTGCTTTTCGACATCGGCCAGCAGCTTGGCGGCAATGACGATTTTATCGCCCTTGCGCGCAAAGCCTTCTTCGGCCGTCTCTGTCACTTCGACGACAAGATATTCGATATCAGCGCCATAACCTACGGCGCGGTTGCCGGGCAGCGTCCAGGGGGTCGTCGTCCAGATGACGACCGATGCACCCGTCAGTTCTTTCGGGCCGTTCTTGACCGGGAATTTTACCCAGACGGTGTCCGAGGTGATGTCCTTGTATTCGACTTCCGCCTCGGCCAGCGCGGTTTGCTCGGGCACCGACCACATGACGGGTTTGGAGCCGCGGTAAAGGCCGCCATTCAGCAGGAATTTATGGATCTCCTGCGCAATCGTCGCCTCCGACGAATTGTGCATGGTGCTGTAGTAATTCACCCAGTCGCCCAGCACGCCGACACGCTGGAATTCCTTGTTCTGGATGTCGACCCAGCCCTGCGCGAAGGCGCGGCATTCGGCGCGGAACTGCACAACGTCGTTGTCGTTTTTCTTTTTCCCTTCGGCGCGGTATTTTTCTTCGATCTTCCATTCGATGGGCAGGCCGTGGCAATCCCAGCCCGGCACAAGCAGCGCGTCCTTGCCGACCGCCTGCTGGCTGCGCGTCACGAAATCCTTCAGCGTCTTCGACAAGAGGTGGCCGAGGTGGATATGGCCGTTCGCGAACGGGGGGCCGAAGTGGAGGATAAATTTCTCGCGGCCTTTCGATACCTCGCGCTGCTTTTTGTACAGGCCCATCTCTTCCCAGCGTTTCTGTATTTTCGGCTCCAGCTGCGCAAGGCCTGCGCGGCGGGGGAAATCGGTTTTGGGCAGGTGGATAGTGTCTCCGTATTCGGCGCTCATGGCTTTCTCCAAAAAATATCTCCGTAAAATAGCGATTTGGCGGGCTTTTCCGCAAGGTTATTCCTGTTGCATTGCCATAAATTTGACATAATCCATCCCGAGTGCTAGAACCAGCCCCAAGGAGACAGGAAATGAGCCTGCGCGAACGTTTTACCCGAGCCCAAGAGAAGCAAAAAGGCGACGATTACACTTACCGCAGCCTGGGCGCCGTCAGCGGCGACCTGGCGGTACTGGCAAGCCAGCTGCCGCAGCGGCTGGAAGAACTGGTGATCCGCGCCGAGGCGGGACAGCCGGTCTATACCAACTCCTACAACCCCGCGATGCGCGCGGAGTTCAAAACCGAATATCACGCGCCTTATTCAGGCAGTTACAGCGAAAGGCGGGACCTGCCGTCCCGCGCGGAAATGGAGGCGCTGCGCGGCTACCAGAAGCTGCTGGCAACCTGCGCCGACGAAGATGTCGACGTTTGCGTCGTCATCAACCTTGGCAAGGCTGAGGAATACGGCAGCAAAATCAATGTCACTGTCGATGTTTTCCCGGACCTGCCTTTTAGCAGCAGCTATATGGGCATGCGTTCCTACAGCAACCGTTATGGCCGTCATAGTTACGACCGCGAAAGCTACGAGCGCCACGAGATCGGCGCGGAATATCCGCACAGCAAAAAACCCCGCTTCACCCCCGCCCTGTCGCTGAAAAACCGGGTTCTGGACAAGCCTTAATCATTCAAATTGTTGATTCGAGTGGGCTTCCGGATTTTCTTCACGGGAGATTCATTTTGCCTTACCGTCAATCCTTCCAGCCCTTTCGCGACAAGCGAGGTGTCTATCTATCGCGAACACAGCCGCTGGGACGAGGATGATGATATAAAACCCCTAGCCGGTCTACAATATCGCGAAATACCTTGAACAGAACGCCGCAAGCCTTGCGCCGCCGCAGGTGCAGCCGAAAATCGCGGTCATGGAGCCGCTGAAGCTGAAAGCCTGATATCGATCAAAACTGTAAGGTAATTAACGTGCAGGCGCCGCGTTCGTCTGTTCATCGCGCGCGCGGGGCAGGATGTATTCTTCGCCCGCCAGCGCCGCCTTGAGGTTGGCGGAGACGAATTCGGCATAGGCGCGCTGCTCGGCAGTGGTCTTCATCGTGCGCGAAACTTTGACGACCGGTGCCTCGGCAGCTGCGGGAGCGGCGAGGAAGACGGTCAAAGCGGCAAGCGCCATATAGGAAGAAAACGTTTTCATGTCCGGATACTACCCTTCTTGAAGCCCCAACGGCAAGGCATACTAGGCCCGATGCCATATTATGTCAAGGCAATGATTTTCTATTGATATCAGAAGGTTAATTGCCGGAGGGCTTGAAACGCAGCGGCTTCATGGCCTTCGTGTCTTCCTGCGTTGGCGCGCCGTCGCGGCACCAGGTATCGAGCGCCTCCTTGCGCCTCTGCTGTTCCTTGGCAAGCTGCGACCTCATCGTGCTGGCGGCGACCGAGAATGACAGGCGGTGGTCGCCCGCTTCTTTGGCAAGGCGCGCGGCTTCGTCAGGCGTCAGGGTGAATTCGCGGTCGACCTTGTGGGTGCAGCCGCGGCTGTCCATCGACCAGCCGGTGATGGCGACGATGGCCTGCGCGGTGCCCTTGTCGGCGTCGACCTCGATATCCTTCAGCATGACTTTTTTCTGTGTGCTGGTGCCGCCGCCCAGTTTCACGGGGCCGCCCTTGGCGACCTCAAGCACATCGAGGATTTCGTCGACGATGGATTTTTGCGGCGCGCTCACGGTTTCGGGCCCGAAGGTTTGCGGATAGAGGTGTTTTCGGGCGCGTGCATGACGGCGGCGGTGATCAGCACGGCTTTTTCCATGCGCGTGCGCAGGCCTTCATGGCCTTCCAGCGCGGCGGCCTTGGCGACTTTGTCTTTCAGTTTTTCCAGTTGCTCCAGCGCGTCTTCGGCGGTAGCGGGGTCGAACGACTTGTCCTTGCGGTAATCGATATAGCCCTTCAGCTGGCCTTCGAGGAAATGGGTCAGCGCGGCATGGGTGATGGCCAGCGCATCCGGCGTCTGCGGCGTGGTGTCATGCGGTTTTTTCGAAGCGATATCGGCCCAGGGGCTGGTCTGCTCCCACAGCTCGCCGATGCGCGGCGAGAAATCGGCGGGCTTTTTATGGCCGGGTTTGATGAGGCTATACTGGTTCAGCAGCGCGGCCGAAATCACTTCGGGGTCGGAGGAGGCGCCCGTTTCGACCAGCACGCGCGCGATGCCCGCGTTGGTCAGCGTATAGCCGCCCAGCGGGTCGCCGTCGAGCGCCCAGGTTTTCATTTCGTTATAAACTTTTTTAATAGTTGGATGGTCGGGTAGGCCCGAGGCCTCGAAGGCGATTTCCTTGTGACGCGCGGTGACGATATCGGCCAGCGCGGTTTGCGCGGCGGCAAGTTTCGTTTCGGCTGCCGCCAGCATGTCTTTTTCCGTCGCCGAGGCCGCGATGGATTTCAGCGCGCGTTCGTTCGCGTCCAGCACCTGCTGCAGGTTGCGGAATTCGATGATGTGCCTGATGCTGCCCGAAGCAATTTCGGCCTGAGCCATATCAAGCCCGATGATGGACTGCGCCAGCAGCACCTGCTGCTCCGCCACTGTCGAGAATTTCGGGCTGTCGATATCGATCGCGTCAAGGCGCTCGAGGCAGCGCGCGACCTCGGGGCTCACCGATTTTTCGAACTGTTTGGGGTCAAGCGGAATAACCATGCCGTTCAGCAAAACGCTGGCCGCCACGGCAACAGGATCGGGCGTTTTCGCGGTCGTCGAGATAACCTCGCCCGCCTTCACCGCCTCCCGCGCCCAATCGTCGCCGTCCTTGAAAAACGTGCGCATGACCGCATAGGCCTTTTCGACCAGCGGATGACGCAACAGCTTCGTGTCTTCGAACTTCATGGCGGCCGCCTTTTTAAATGATAGCCGCAGGTTAGAACAAGATCCGCGTTATGTCAACGCGCCCCACCAAAGCGACAGGATGGGCAGGCAAATGCCCTCAAGGATCACCGCGAGGCAAAATATCAATGCCGCATTCACAGACTTTCGCGTTTCAAAGTTCAGAAACCTTACTGATAATATATAGAGGAAACAGGAACATAAGAAAAAAAATAATAGGGTTGTCTCTAACTAAATCCATGCTGCGAAAGGCCACGTAAAAGGTATCAGGCCAAGTATTGCCGACACTACCAAGCAAGTTCATTAGGGGTGCTCTTACAAAGAAAGCAAATGCAAAAACGATTAAAATTATGGCGATAAAGCGAAGATTAAATTTTTGAAATCGTTCTTCGAATTTGAAGAAAACATATATGGCACTCACGGTCACTCCTAATATCGCGAAAAGCGCGAATATCCCTGCAAGCGCACCCTGAGGTGAGGCTACCAACAGACCAACTAGGCCGAAGGGGACAACCAGCTCCAATAGGAACAGATGCTTCAAAAGAGCGCGACCCGCACTGCCGAAACGCGAAAGCACCGCAATGGTGAACAAGATTGCGGTCGAAACCACGAATAAGGTGGTTAAATAATCAAATTTTGAGAATTGAATCCCGTTATAAGCCGCGCCACCCAATATAAGAACGACTAACGCGCCTTGCGCAATTATCGTTTTCCAGTCTACTTTGCTCGATATTGAAATGAACGCTTCTTTGGTCACCCGGCTTTAGCCTTCTTTGCCGCAATATCTGCCAGCTTTGCCTTCACGCCTTCTAGACCTTTTAATCCGATGGCTTCACGCACCAGCGAGAGCGTTTCCTTCGTAATCTCCCGCGCTCTGACTGCACCGGCATCCAGAATGTCGTCGATCTTTCTGCGGTCGGACATCAGTTCGTTATACCGCTGGGTGGGTTTTTCGAATTCGCGTTCCAGCACCTCGAACAGTTTCTGTTTCGCGTCGCCGTAGCCCATGCCGCCTTTCAGGAAGGCGTCCCGCATCGCCTGCGTTTCGTCGGGCGTCGCGAACATGGCATAGATTTGATAGATGCTGTTGTCGTCGGGATTTTTGACGTCCGCGGGCAGTTTGGAATCGGTGACGATTTTCATCACCAGTTTCCGGCGCGCGGCGCTGTCGATAAACACGGGGATATGGTTGCCGTAGGATTTGCTCATCTTGCGGCCGTCGATGCCGGGCAGCACCGCGCCGCCTGCCTCCAGCTGGTATTCGGGCAGTTTCAGCACGGGCGTGAAGGTATTGTTGAAATACCCCGCCATGTCGCGCGCGAATTCGATGTGCTGCACCTGGTCCTTGCCGACCGGGACGATATCGGTCTGCGCGATCAAAATATCCGCAGCCATCAGCAGCGGATAGGTGTAGAGGCCCATGTTCACATCGGCGTCGGCGTCTTTGCCCTCGGCCTTGTTTTTGTCGACCGATGCCTTGTAGGCGTGGGAGCGGTCCATCAGCCCCTTGGGCGTGACGGCGGATAAAATCGTCACCAGTTCCGGAATCTCGGGGATGTCCGACTGGCGGTATAAAATGGTGCGCGCCGGATCAAGCCCCAGCGCCAGCCAGCAGGCCGCAACCTGATAGCTGTCTTCCTTCAAGGCCTTTGGATCGTAAACCGCGTTCAGCGCGTGGTAATCGGCGATGAACAGGTAAGATTTTTCATGCGCGGATGCCAGGCGCAGCGCGGGACGGATGGCGCCGATGTAATTCCCCACATGCGGCGCGCCTGTGGGCTTTACGCCGGTGAGGATTGTTTTTGCTTTTGCACTGTCCGCCATTGCTGTATCCCTTCTATTACGGATAGGGACTATATCATGTGCGGCAGATATAAACAAATCACGGCCCTGCAGCTGTTGCGGGAACTTCTGGGGACGGGAATCGACCTCGATATCCCGCCGGCTGGCACGCTCGCACCCGGCATGATGGCGCCTGTGATGACGGAAGGTGGCGTCAAGGCGCTTTACTGGGGCCTGACCCCTGCATGGTCGAAAGAAGACGCGAAGACGCAAGTCATCAACGCCCGCGCCGAAACCATGCACGACAAGCCGTTCTTTAAAAACGCGAAACGCTGCCTTATTCCCGTCGATGCCTTTATCGAATGGGACAGGTCGCAGACACCGTCGCAGCCTTTTGATATTTCCATGCCCACACCCTTCGCCTTTGCAGGATTGTGGGACAGCTGGGTGAACCCCGCGACCGGCGAGGTGAAGGACAGCTTCGCCATCGTCACCACCGCGCCGACCGAACAGATGGCCAAAATCCACCACCGCATGCCCGCGATTCTAGCGACGGCGGCGGAATGCCGGGCTTGGATGAATATGGAAACAAAAACGCCGCAGCCCTATACCGCTCAACCCCTTGTCATCACCGCAGGTGAAGTAAAAGCCAGAAAAGAAACGGCGCAGCTTAGTTTCTTCTAAAAATCCTTGCCATAAGATTTGACTCTTGAAGCTTTACGCCCTAGTCTTTCGTCCATATCATCATTGGCAGAAATCAGAAATTCCAGACGGAGGAAAGGCACATGGGCATGAAAGACTGGCTCGACAAGATCAAGAAGAAAGCGGAAGACGCAACTAGAGAGGAAACCGATCCCGCGAAGATCAAGCAGCAGAAAAAAGAAGCTGCCGAAAAAACTTTCAAGCGCACCACCAGCGCGATCAAGCTCGCGAAAAAAGGCCTCGAGGTTTATAACGACGTCTCGAAAAAAGCCGGCGAGATTACCGACGCCGCCGCCGAAAAAACCGCCGAACTGGCAGAAAAAGCCAAGCCCATCGCGGAAAAAATCGACAACGCGACCGCGAAAGTCGGCGAAACCGCCAAAGGCGCCTTCGACACCGTGAAGGAAAAAGTCGTGGGTGCAGCCGATGCCGCGAGCCAGAAACTGGACGAGGCGAAGAAAGACGCAGCCAAGAAACCCTCGACGGGTTCAGGGCTGCTCGACCTCATCGCGCCTGCTGTTCCCGAAACCGACGCAACGAAACCGAAAGAGCCGCCGAAGACGCCCCCGGCACCTCCGGCTCCGTAAGCTTCGCGGATATTCAAAAAACAGGCGGTTCTTGCAAAAGGCTGCCTGTTTTTTTGTCCTTTTTAAGTATTTGACATAATCAACAATGATAGGTAGTATTGCGGGATTTTTAAAACAGTCTTTCGAGTTCAAAAGGGTTTCCCGCGCTATGGCTCCCACCCCCATCACCATCCGCCCCGATGGCCAGAGCTGGCCGACGCCGCCCGCAGGCGCGCCGCCGGAAAGCGAGATGAAGGCCTTCCTGAAAGACTGCGAGAAAGGCAACGAAGCCGAAGTCCTCGCCTACCTGAAACGCTGGCCCGAATTCCCGGAGGTTAAACTCTACAACATCGAGTACACCAGCCTGATGCAGGCGGCGCGGTATGGCCACGACAATATCGTGAAAATCCTCCTCAAGGCCGGATGCCCCGTCGGTACGCAGGATACGGATCTCAACACGGCGCTTTTCGCCGCGCTGACCGAAGGACGCTTAAGCACGGTCAAACTGCTGCTGGATGAAGGCGCAGACCTTTCGGTTACCCCGCGCTTCGGCAACACATCTGTCGCGACGGCCGTTTACTCGGGCAACGTCGAGCTTGTCAATTTCCTGCTGGAACGAGGCGAAAAGGCGGATGCCCGCGACGATTACAACGGTAATGCCTTAAGCCAGCTGCAATGGTGCAAAAACGAAGGATTCAATTTCGCCAAACTGCTGGTGGAACATGGCGCCGACATGAACGTCGTCAGCATGGGCGGCCATACAGCCCTTTCCCAGTGCGTGCAGCAGGGCCGCACCAGTTTCGTGCGCCATCTGCTCGACCTTGGCGTTGAACTGCGCGGACCCTTCCTGCCCCACAACGATGAAATTAAAAAAATGCTCGAAGACGAACCCTACCGCCGCGAGAGCGCCCGCGTCGCCGCAATCGAAGCCGCCGCCGCCGAAATCCGCGACCGTGAAACCGCGATCCACAACGCCGTGAATGCGGGACTTCCCTCCTCCGTCAAAGTGCGCCCTTTCCGTTTGAAAATGTAATCGCCAGATTACGTATATTTGCGCTGCAACATCTAACTCTATGAAAAAGCAGAGTCATGTTTACATGACATTATTCTGCTGATAGCTTTTCGCATCGATTCAATTTTCGCTAATAACAAAAAACGGCCCAGATGCGGTGTGTGCGTACCTGAACCGGTGCGGAGTTTTATCGCCAACATAGAGAGAGCGACAGATGTCATCTTCTGCCAATCCCCAGCCCAAATCCGAATATCCCTGGAGCAAAAAGTATCCTGTCGATATCGACTGGGACATGGACGTGCCCGTCTCCACCATGGTCAAGATGCTGGAAGAATCGGTGAAGAAGAACGGCGACAAAACCGCGCTCAATTTCATGGGCAAGAAGCTCACCTTTAAAGAACTCGACGAAATGTCCGACAAGTTCGCCAAGGGCCTGCAGGACCAGGGCATCGGCAAGGGCAACCACGTCGGCCTCTGCCTGCCCAACACGCCCTTCTATGTCGTCGCCTATTACGGCGCGCTGAAGGCCGGCGCCACCGTCGTCAACTTCAACCCTCTTTACGCTGAAAAAGAGATGAAGGACCAGATCAACGACAGCCAGTGCGACATCATGGTCTCGCTGAACGTCAAGCAGATCCAGCCGAAAGTCGACGGCATGCTGAACGGCGCGACCTGCCTGAAAAAGGTCATCGTCGCAGACCTGTCGGATGCGCTGCCGGGCGTGAAGAAGCACGCCTACCGCGTGCTGAACGCCGTGAAAGGCGTCTTCGGCAAATCTGACGCCGTGAAGGTTGAAAACAACGCGACGCACATCCCCTTCGCGAAAATGATGAAGGCAAAAGGCAAGCCCGCGCCCGTCGACGTGAAGCCCGAAGACATCGCGGTACTGCAATATACCGGCGGCACCACGGGCATTCCCAAGGCCGCCGTTCTGACCCATGGCAACCTTACCGCCAACATCAACCAGGCGGGCATGTGGTTTGCCTCGGGCATCAAGGAAGGCAAGCAGGAAAAGATGCTGGCGGTGCTGCCCTTCTTCCACGTCTTCTCGATGACGGTGCAGATGAACCTGTCGCTGAAACTGGGCGCGGAACTGGTAATGCTGCCCAAGTTCGACGCCGAAACCACGCTGAAAACCATCGACAAGGAAAAGCCCACGATGTTCGCGGGCGTGCCCACGCTTTACAAGGCGCTGATGGACCACAAGGACGTGAAGAAATACGACCTTTCCTCGCTCGAAGTCTGCCTGTCGGGCGGCGCGGGCCTGCCCGAAACCACCCAGAAACGCTGGAAAGCGCTGACGGGCAAGGAGCTGACCGAAGGCTACGGCCTCTCGGAAACCTCGCCCATCGCGACCGCGAACCCCGTGCATGGCGAGAAGAAACTGAACTCGATCGGCATGCCGCTGCCCAAAACCGAAGTGCGCATCGTGAACCTGGAATTCCCCGACAAGGAATGCCCGATCACGGTCGAGGGCGAAATCTGCCTGCGCGGCCCGCAGGTGATGAAGGAATACTGGAACCGCCCCGACGAGACCGCGAAGGTCATGGACAAGGACGGTTACTTCCACACCGGCGACGTCGGTTACATGGATAATGAAGGCTATATCTTCATCGTCGACCGCATCAAGGACATGATCAACGCATCGGGCCTGAAAGTCTTCCCCCGCAAGGTGGAAGAGGCAATCATGCAGCACCCGAACGTGTCGGAAGTGATTGTGCTGGGCGTGAAGGATGAATACCGCGGCGAAAACGTCAAGGCGTTCATCGTCTTCAAGCCGGGTGCGGAAAAGGTCGACAACAAGGCCATGACCGACTTCCTGCGCGACAAGCTTGCGCCGTACGAGCTGCCCAAGCTGTACGAGCACCGCGACGCGCTGCCCAAGACCATGATCGGCAAGCCTGATAAAAAGGCGTTGAAGGCCGAGGAGGCCGCCAAAGAGGCCCAGGCAAAAAAGCCGCAAGCGCCCAAGGCGCCGAAGCCGCCTGCTCCGTAACAAAGGAACTGACTGACAGGGCGGACTAAAACGTCCGCAGATAGGACTATGACATGGACGACGAGATTATCTGGATTGTTCTTTTCTGCCTGACAATCCCGTTGTTCATGTTCATATCCTGCATCGCCATGTGGGTGCGCACAAACTCACTGCGCGACGACGTGCGCGATATCAAGCGCCACCTCGACCGTATGCGCAAGCAGCTGGATTCCGCCCTCAGCAACAAGGACGAGTTCCGCGCCAGCCAGCCCCAGCCGCAAAAAGAGCATATCGAACCCGCACCGCCGCCCGCCGTCCCTGCCGCACCCGGGGCGCATGATTTCGGCGTCTATAACTATACCGCCGATAAGCCCGTCGCGACGCCCGTGCCGGAACAGCCGCAGGGCATTATCCCGACCTCGGCGCCCATCCCGCCCGCTTCGCCCGTGCCGCCCGCTTCGCCGATGCCGCGCTCCTCCGTGCCGCTGTCCTCGCCCGCGCCCGAAGTCTTCGACACCGAACAATCGTGGGAAGACGAAGCGCCCCGCCGCCGCGCCTATGCGCCGCCGCCGCAAAAGCCCACCAGCCAGACCGTTTCCAAAACCGTCGATATCGCCTCCACCCCGCCGCAGGCGCCCACTGCCAGCGGTTTCGAATGGCAATTCGGCCGCCGCCTGCCCGTCTGGATCGGCGGCGTGGCGATTGCGCTGTCGGGCTTCTACCTTGTTAAATACACCATCGAACAGGGCCTGCTGACCGAGCAGGTGCGCATCTTCCTGGGCTTCGTGATGGGCTGTATCCTTATCTATGGCGCCCGTTATATCCGCCTGCGGCAGTCGGGCATGGCCGACGGCACGCGCATTTCGCAGGCGCTGGCCGGCTCGGGCGTCGCTGTGCTTTACGGCACGGTCTATGCCGCAACGTCGCTTTATCATTTCCTGGCGCCCTGGCAGGGCTTCCTCGGCATGGCGATCATCACGGCGCTGGCCGTGGTGCTGGCGCTGCTGCACGGCATGCCGATTGCGGTGCTGGGCCTGCTGGGCGGCTTCCTGACGCCCGCGCTGATCCACAGCGGGCATCCCGATGCGCCGCTGCTGTTCTTCTACCTCTACTGCCTTGTCACAGGGTTGTTCGCCACCATCCGCCGCCAGAACTGGTGGGTGCTGGGCATCCCGACGCTGCTGCTGGCCTATGGCTGGGTGCTGCTCTGGCTTGTGGCCGGTTATTTCCAGGCGGCCGACGGTATCTGGCTCGGCCTCTTCATCATTGCGACCGCCGTGACCATTATCTGGCAGTCGGCGAAGGTCGCGGTTGATACCGCCGACGGCACGGTCGATGAAACCGGGAAGACCTATGCGAATGTATTGAACTATATCGTGGCTGGCGGCGCAGTGCTGCTGATGGGCACCGTCGCGGCGCGCAGTGATTTCGGCCTGACCGAACTGGGGCTTTATGGCCTCCTGGGCGCTGGGTCTTTCGTCATGGCCTATTTCCGCCCGCACCTCTACCGCTATGTGCCCTGGCTGTCGATGGTCGTGAGCCTTGCGATGATGGTCTTCTGGCATGCGGAAAGCGACGCCATGTACGCATGGACGCTGCTGGCCTTCGCCGCCCTGTACGGTATCGGCAGTTACCTGCTGCTGGAAAAACGCCCTGCGCTTGAATGGGGCGGGCTGCTGTCGGCAACCGCGCTTGGCTTCTACGGCATTGCTTATGTCAGGCTGCAGGACAGCATCTATACAGTGCTGAACGTCGCCAATACGGGCGCGCTGCACCTCTGGGGCTTTATCGCGATCGTGCTGGCGCTGCTCTTCGCCATCCTGACCGCAGGCCTGATGCGCCGCACGGCTGACGAAAAGCTGCGCGACCGCCTGCTGGCCGTGACGGCGCTTACCTCTACCGCCTTCCTGTCGATTGCGCTGACCATCGAGGTGCGACGTGAATTCCTGGCTGTGGCCTTTGCGGCGGAAACGCTGGCGGTATGCTGGATCAACACGCGCGTCAGCATCACAGCGCTGCGCAAGATTGCGGGCATCCTGTTTACCGTCTTCGCGCTTTTGATGGCGGAACAGCTGCTGGTGCTGCTGGCCGTTATCATGAACAGCCTCTTCGGCTATTCGCTGAAACTGTGGAGCGGTTCGCTGCCCCTGGCGCAGGACCCCATCTTCCAGCTGGGCCTGCCCATGGTGATGATCGGGCTTGCCTCCTGGCTGCTGCAGCGCCAGCGCGACGGCCGCCTGGCGGAGATATTCGAGATGGCGACGGTGGGCTTGGGCGCGCTGCTGCTCTATTACCTCACGCGCCATGCCTTCAACGTGCCGCAGGACGTCTTGTTCGTGAAACCGCAGTTCTTCGAGCGCGGCATCATGACCAACCTGTTCTTCGCGGCAGGCCTTGGCGTCGTCTATCTTGGCCGCATGTTCTCCCGCCGCGCGGTTATGTGGAGCGGCACGGCAATCTTCCTGATGGCGCTGTTCCGCGTCATCTGGTTCGATTTCATCACGCAGAACCCGCTGTTCACCGGCCAGCCGGTAGGCGCGCAGTTCTTCATGAACAGCCTGCTGCTGCCCTATGCCCTGCCGCTCTTCTGGCTGTGGCTGGAGGAACGCCCGCAGATGCGCCTGATGACGGTGCCGCAGGGCCTGCGCAGCGGTTTCTCGCTGCTGCTGCTATTTACCTTCATCTCGCTGCAGGTGCGCCAGAGCTTCCACGGTTCGGTGCTGAACAGCGGCCCCACCGTGAACGCCGAGGTTTACGCCTATTCGGTCGTCTGGCTGGGCCTGGGCGCGTTCCTCTTGTTCCTGGGCACCAAGCGCAAGGACAAGATGATCCGCGTCGCCTCGCTCGTCATCATGCTGCTGACCATCGGCAAGGTATTCCTCTATGACGCCGGCAACCTCGAGGGGCTTTACCGCGTGGCATCGTTCCTCGGGCTTGGATTGTCATTACTGGCGCTCAGCTGGTTCTATTCCCGCTTCGTCTTCGTGAAGGAAAAAGAATAATGGAGCCGAAACCCGACAAGAAAACGGCCAAGGCCACCGCCCGCGCCTATGCAAAAGCAGCTTACGAGATTGCGAAGGAAGAATTCGCGGTCGACAGCTGGCGCGAAAAACTGCAGGTGATGGCCGAGGTCCTGAACGACCCTGCCCTGCAAAAAGGCCTGTTCCGCGACCCCCGCATCGGCATCGCCGAAACGCTGGAGATCGCGGGCAAGATGATGGACGAGCTGGAGATGACCCCCACCCAGCGGAATTTCATCGAGACGCTGGTGGAAAAGAAGCGCCTGTCGCTGATGCCGCTTATCTTCGAAACCTTCGAGGAAGAGCGCAAGAAAGACCTGGGCATCGTCGACGTGCGCGTGATTTCGGCCTTCGAGCTGACGCCGCAGCAAAAAGACAATACCAAGCGCATGTTAAGCGAAAAATTCAACGCCAAGGCCGAGCCGGTCTATGAAGTCGACAAAGAACTGATCGGCGGCATGAAGCTGATTATCGGCGACCGCGTTTACGACCAGAGCATCAAGGGCCAGCTGGAGCGCCTGAAGAAGCACCTGGACAAGCCGCCCGGCGCCTAGTTATTTTCTTCGGCGCCCCTTAAATCCCGTCTTCGAGAACAGCACCGCCACCGGCTGAGTGCTTTCGAACTGCGACAGCACGATCGTGGTGATGGCGAGGATGGGGATGGCGAGGAACATGCCCGGCACGCCCCAGATCATCCCCCACATCGCAAGGTTCGAGATAATGAAGATAGGCGAGAGGTTCAGGTTGTTGCCCATCAGGTAGGGGTCGAGGATATGGCCGAGGAAAGCGTGGCTGGTCAAAAGCGTCGCCAGCACCTTCAGCATCAGGAACACATCGCCATATTGCAGCAGCGCAATCAGGCAGGGCGTGGAAACAGCAACGAAAGACCCCGCATAAGGGATAAAGTGCAGGAAGAAGGCCATCACGCCCCAGAAACCCGCGAAGTCGACGTTGAAATGCGTCAATATCAGGTAGGTCAGGGTTGAATCGGTCAGGCTTACGAAAGCCTTCACGCCGATATACCGCTGGATTTTGCCGTCGATGATTTTCAGCACGTCGCGCAGGCGTTCTTCCTTCGCCTTGTCGGCGAACATCAGGCGCAGCTTTTTATCGAACCAGCGCTGCTCGTACAGCAGGAAGCCGACATAGAACAGGACAATCAGCGTCTTGCCCGCCATGCCGGTCAGCATGCCCGCAAAGCCCGTCATCATGCCGCCGATGTCGACGGTATTGCCCACCTGCTTGAAAACGTCGTGCATCGTGGGCGTATGGTCCATGCCCAGCATCCCCGCCGCCTGCGGCAGCACGCTGGAAAGTCTTTCCTGGTATTTCGGCGCCTCGCGGATGACGTCGTTGATGTTCGATTTCACCATCGAATAAAGGAAGAAACCGACCGCAAAGATGATAATGAGCGCCAGCAAAAACCGCGCGGACCGCGGCAGCTTGAACCCGCCCCGCGCCGACAGGTAGCCGAGGAAGCGCGCGATGGCGTTAATCAGGTACCACAGGAATACCGCGATGACGAAGGGCATGATGACCGGCCCCGCCATCTTGCAGATGAAAATGAACAGGCAGACCGCGATAAAGATCAGCGCCATGCCCTGCCCGGCGCCGATCGTGGGCTGGCGCGCGCTCATGCGTGCCTCGCGGATTCATCGGGTTCCATCTCGCCGGTTTTCGACATCAAAATGGCGATGGGGCGCGATTTCTTGAACTGCGACATGATGATGACCGCGGTCGCGAGTATCGGCACCGCAAGGAACATCCCCGGCACGCCCCAGAGGACGCCCCAGGCGGCGATGGAGGAGATGATGAATATAGGGGACAAATTTAAACTGTCGCCCATCATGCGCGGGTCGAGGAAGCTGGTGAAGAACACCTGTATCGCGGTCAGTCCCAGCGCCAGCGTCACCAGCGACGACACATCACCCATCTGCACCAGCGCCACGATCGAGGGCAGCACCACGGCCGAGATGGAACCTACATAGGGAATAAAGTGAAGCACAAAGGCCATCACGCCCCAGAACTCGGCAAAGTTGATGTTGAAGGCCTGCATCAGCAGCCAGGTGGAAAGGCCGGTGAGCGCGGATATCAGGGTCTTCACCCAGATGTAACGCTGGATTTTAATGTCGATGTTGCGGATGGTGCGGTGGATGCGCGCCTCGGTATCCTTGTCGCGCGCCATTTCGCGCAGCTTGCGGCCGAAGAACTGCTGTTCATATAAAAGGAAACCCGTATAGAACAGCACCACCATCGCCTTGCCCGCGACGCCCGAAAAGGTTTTGGCCAGCTCGCCCACGAAACCGCCGAAGTCGAAGAAGGCCGTCAGGTCGCTGACGCTGGGCTGGTATTCGGGCGGGAAAGGGAATGCCGCGATAAAGATGGGCAGGAAATCCTGCAGCTTTTTCTGGTACACGGGCGCGGCGCGGATAACCTCGCCCACGTTGACCGCGATCAGTTTATAGGTGAACCACAGGCCGACGACCAGAAAGGCCATGGCCGCGAGGAAGCACAAGAATCGGGGCAGGCTGAGGCCCGCCAGCTTTATCTTGCCAAGGCCGCGCGCGATAGCGTTGATAAGGTACCAGACGAAAACCGCGATGACGAAGGGGATGAGGATGGCCGCGGCCACATGCAAGATATAGGTAACCAAGCAAACCACAATAAAGCCAAGGGCATAGCCCGATGCGATGGCCGTGAACGACGCCCGCTGTGCTTGACTTACCATATATTATTTACCCCCAAAGCCTTACTTTAGTTGACTTTAGATTAAGGCGCATTAGTGTCAAATCCAAAGCGACCGCCACGCGGGAGAGACCGGCCCATTCGCCGGCGCCGAAGGAGCAACCACCCCGGAAACTCTCAGGCAAAAGGACCGCGCGGCGACTTCGTTACTCTGGAAAGCGGCATCGGCCGCGCCAAAGGAGCAAGCGGCTGAAATGCCGTGGAATCTCTAAGGCAAAGAAGACAGAGAGGGGCAAGTTTCCGACTCTATATGTAAAGGAATTTGCCTTGGAACCAGCCCTTCAAAAAGATACCCCCCTTCTCAAAACGCCCCTGTGGTCGCTGCATCGCGCCATGGGCGGAAAAATGGTGCCCTTCGCCGGTTATGACATGCCTGTGCAATACGAAGGCTTCGGCGTTCTGAAGGAACACGTGCACACCCGCACCTCCGCCGGCCTCTTCGACGTCTCGCACATGGGACAGGCGATTTTGAGCAGCAGTTCAGGCGACCCTGCCGCCGCGCTCGAGAAAATCGTGCCCGGCGACATCAAAGGCCTCGAGGCCGGCAAGATGCGCTACACCGTTTTGCTGAACGAAAAAGGCGGTATCATCGACGACTTGATGGTCACGCGCTGGGATGAAAAAACCCTCCTCGTCATCGTCAACGCCGCCTGCAAGGACAAGGATTTCGCCTATATCAACAAAACCATCGGCGGCCAGACGAAGCTTGAATACCTGGGCACCCGCGCGCTGGTCGCGCTACAGGGCCCGAAGGCCGAGCAGGTGGCCAGCATCTTCTTCCCCGATGTGCTGAACATGAAATTCATGACGGCCACGAAAACCAAATACAAGGGCCACGAAATTTTCCTGTCGCGCTCGGGTTATACCGGCGAAGACGGATTCGAGATTTCCATCCCTGGCGATTTCGCGGAAGAATTCTGCAAGGAAATGCTGGAAGAGCAGGAAGTAAAGCTCATCGGCCTTGGCGCGCGCGACTCTCTGCGTCTCGAAGCCGGCCTCTGCCTCTACGGCCATGACATCGACGAAAACTCGACGCCCATCGACGCGAACCTGAAATGGGTGATCCCGAAGCGCCGCCGCGAGGAAGCGAATTTCCCCGGCGCCGAGAAAATCATGAGCCAGCTGTCGGGCGGCACATATATATTGCGCGTCGGCATCAAGCCGGAAGGCCGCGCCCCGATCCGCGAGCAGACCGAGCTGTTCGACGGCGACAAGAAAGTCGGCGTCATTACCTCGGGCGGCTTCGGCCCGACCTTCGATGGCCCCGTCGCCATGGGCTACGTCGATGCTAATTTCGCCAAGAACGGCACGAAACTGAACGCCATGCTGCGCGGCACGCCCCGCCCCTGCGAAGTGGTCGCGCTGCCGTTCGTGAAACACAACTATAAAAAAGATTGAAAAGGGAAAACACCATGTCCAAGATCCTGTTCAGCGAAGACCACGAATACATCAAAATCGAAGGCGGCGTAGGGACCGTCGGCATTTCTGATTACGCGCAAAAGGCGCTGGGCGACGTGGTTTACGTCGAACTGCCTAAAGTCGGCGCGAAAGTGACCAAGGGCGGCCAGGCCGGCGTGGTCGAGAGCGTGAAATCCGCCTCCGAGCTTTACTCCCCCGTCACCGGCGAAGTGGTCGAGGTCAACAGCGCGCTGACCGGCGACCCCGCGCTCGTCAACAGCGACCCGCTGGGCAAGGCATGGTTCTTCAAGGTGAAGATCGCCAACGAAAACGAACTCTCCGGCCTGAAAGACGAGGCGTCTTACAATGACTTCATTAAAGGACTTTAAGCGCATGCCGCAGCCCATCGCAGAACTCGAGCAGAAAACCGATTTCATCCGCCGCCATATCGGGCCGTCGGATTCAGATATCGCCGCCATGCTGCGCGCGGTGGGGGCAAGTTCGCTTGAAGACCTGACGGCCAAGGCACTGCCCGCCGCCATCCGTGAAAAATCGGCCCCCGCCATCGGCGAACCGATGACGGAACACGATGCCCTCGCCCTGCTGGAAAGCATGGCGAAGCAGAACAAAGTCTACCGCTCGCTCATCGGCGCGGGTTACTACGACACCATCACGCCCAACGTGATTTTGCGCAACGTGCTGCAAAATCCCGGCTGGTATACGGCCTATACGCCCTACCAGCCCGAGATTTCCCAGGGCCGCCTCGAGGCGCTTATCAACTTCCAACAGGTGACGATGGACCTGACGGGCATGCCGCTCGCCAATGCCTCGATGCTGGATGAAGGCACCTCGGCCGCCGAAGCCATGACATTGGCAAAACGCGTCGGCGGTTCGGCCAGCAATACCTATCTCGTCTCCGACGACTGCCACCCGCAGACCATTGCCGTGATCGAAACCCGCGCCAAGCCGCTGGGCATCAAGGTTGTCGTCGGCAAGGCATCAGAACTTGTCGAACAGGACGGCTTTGCCCTGCTGCTGCAATACCCCGGCACCACCGGCACCGTCACGGATTACGCCGGCATTGCCGCGAAAGCAAAATCGAAAAACATCGCAGTCGCGGTTGCGACCGACCTGCTGGCGCTGACCCTCTTGAAGCCCCCCGGCGAATGGGGAGCGGATATCGTCTTCGGTTCCGCGCAGCGCTTCGGCGTGCCGCTGGGCTACGGCGGCCCGCATGCCGCTTTCTTTGCGGCGCAGGATGCCTATAAACGCTCCATCCCCGGCCGCATCGTCGGCGTGTCGGTCGACAGCAAGGGCAAGCCCGCCTACCGCCTGGCATTGCAAACGCGCGAGCAGCATATCCGCCGTGAAAAGGCGACCAGCAACATCTGCACCGCGCAGGTGCTGCTGGCGAACATCGCCGCCTTCTACGCTGTGTATCACGGGCCTGAAGGGCTGAAGACCATCGCGACGCGCACGCACCGCCTGACCGCCATCTTCGCGGAAGGCCTGCGCAAGCTGGGCTTCAACGTCACCACGCCTAACTTCTTCGACACCATCACGGTCGACTGCGGCAAACATGCGCAGGAAATCATTTCCCGCGCGCATGCCAAGGAAATCAACCTGCGCGATTTCGGCGACGGCCGCCTCGGCGTGTCGCTCGACGAGAAATCGACCCGCGCCGAAGTCTTCTCGCTCTGGCAGGTTTTCTCGGGCAAGGGCGCGCTTGGGTTCTCGGTCGAGGCGCTTGACGCCTCGGTGCAGGACGCCATCCCCGCCGCACTGAAACGCACGTCGGAATACCTGACGCACCCGACCTTCCATCTTTACCGTTCCGAAACCGATATGCTGCGCTACCTGCGGCACCTCGAGCATAAAGACATCGCGCTCAACCGCTCGATGATCCCGCTCGGCTCCTGCACGATGAAACTGAACGCGACGGTCGAAATGATACCCGTCACCTGGCCGGAATTCGGCAACATGCATCCCTTCGCGCCGCTCGATCAGGCGCAGGGCTACGCTGCCATGCTGCGCGACCTCGAGCAAAAACTCTGCACGCTGACGGGCTTTGCGGCGGTCACGCTGCAGCCGAACGCAGGGTCGCAGGGCGAATACACGGGCCTGCTCACCATCCGCGCCTACCATGAATCGAAGGGGCAGGCGCACCGCAATATCTGCCTCATCCCCTCGTCGGCGCATGGCACCAACCCCGCAACCGCCGTCATGGCGGGCATGGAAGTCGTCATCACCGCCTGCGACGACAACGGCAACGTCGACCTGAACGACCTGCGCGAGAAAGCGGCGCAGCACAAAGATAAACTCGCCGCGCTGATGGTCACCTATCCCTCCACCCACGGCGTGTTCGAGGAAGAGATCAAGGATATCTGCAAGATCATCCACGACAACGGCGGCCAGGTTTACATGGACGGCGCGAACTTCAACGCCATGGTCGGCCTCGCCTGCCCCGGCAAGATCGGCGCGGATGTCATGCACATGAACCTGCACAAGACATTCTGCATCCCGCATGGCGGCGGCGGCCCCGGCATGGGCCCGATCGGCGTGGCGGAACACCTTGCCCCCTTCCTGCCCGGCCATCCGCTGCTGGAAGGCGTCGGAGGCGAAAGCGCCATCGGCCCCGTCTCGGCTGCGCCCTATGGCTCGGCCTCTATCCTGCCGATCAGCTGGGTTTACATCGCATTGATGGGCACCGAAGGCCTCAAGAAAGCGACGCAGGTCGCCATCCTGAACGCCAACTACATCGCCAAGCGCCTCGAAAAGCAGTACACAACGCTTTACAAGGGCAAGCAGGGCTATGTGGCGCATGAATGCATCCTCGACACCCGCCCGCTGAAAACCTCGGCCGGCATCAGCGTCGACGATATTGCCAAGCGCCTGATGGATTTCGGCTTCCACGCGCCCACCATGTCCTTCCCCGTCCCCGGCACGCTGATGATCGAGCCGACGGAATCGGAGGGCAAGGCGGAGCTTGACCGCTTTATCGAGGCGCTCACCGTCATCCGTAACGAGATCGCGAAGGTGGAAAAAGGCGAATGGCCGCAGGGTAACAACCCGCTGGCGCTTGCCCCGCACACACTGGCAGACCTGACCGCCGAGAAGTGGGACCGCCCCTACAGCCGCCACGACGGCGCCTTCCCGGCCGCGCACCTGCTGACCGACAAGTACTGGACGCCCGTCAACCGCATCGACCATGCGGCCGGCGACCGGAACCTTGTCTGCGCCTGCCCGCCGATCGAGGCCTATTCCGAGGCTGCCGAGTAAGCTTTACGCTTTCTTTGCATAACCGCCGGAACCAGAATCCCCGCTTTCCCATTGGGGCGAAGACCGATTAAACTCGCCTTTATGGGTGTGCGTGTGCGTGGCTTCCTGATTTTCCTTCTGGCCTTTCTTTTCCTCTCCGCCCCTGTCTGGGCGGAAGAGCCGGAAAAACCGACGCTGCAGCAGGAGATTGCGCGGCGCATGGTCGACATGAAGGACAAGCGCTTTATCACCCTCAACTCCGAAAACGACCTCTACAGCCCGGGCGGGCGGGACGAAAACTATACCAACGGCGCGCGCATCACCTATTTCCACCTGGGAGAAAAGCCGAACCCGGTCTTCAACAACCTCGACCGCATCCTGCCCACGTTCTCCATCAACCCGACGACCAGCATCTATTACACACTGGGCCATAACCTGTTCACGCCAAAGGACATCACGCGCACGACGCAGGACCCGAACGACCGCCCCTGGGCCGCGTTCCTTTACACCTCGGCCGGCCTCGTCACCATCACCGACAACCACATCGACGAGATCGAGGCGACGGTCGGCGTCGTCGGCCCCGCGGCGTTGGGCGAGCAGATCCAGAAATTCGTACACGAACATATTTCCGACAGCCCGACGCCGCGCGGCTGGGACCACCAGCTCAAGAACGAACCCGGCCTGATGCTGTCGTGGGAACGCCGCTGGCCCGAGCTTTACGGGCACGAGGCTCTAGGGTTATCGGCGGGCTTCACGCCGCACCTGGGCGCGACAGTCGGCAACATCTATACCTACGGCAGCGCGGGCGTGAATTTTCGCCTAAGCCCCTATGAATCGCGCTGGCAGGACAGCCCCATCCGCGTACGCCCTGCAATGCCCGGCACAGGCGCCTTCGCCACGCCGCCGGACAGTTTCAGCTGGTACCTGTTCAGCGGCGTCGAGGGACGCGCCGTGGCGCGCAACATCTTCCTCGACGGCAATACCTTCGCCGACAGCCATGACGTGGACAAAGTGCCGCTGGTGATGGACGCAAATGCGGGGATTGCCTTTACCTACGGCGCAGCGCGCCTCAGCTACGCGCTGATCTACCGCACCAAAGAGTTCCAGAAGCAGGACGACCCCAGCGTCTTCGGCACGGTCAGTTTGGGATATCGCTTTTAAAGGTCGCGTTTCAGCGGATAGGAGGAGAAAGGCATTTTCTCGACCTTCTCGACATCCTTCACGCCCTTGATGACTTTCAACGCTTCAGGCGTGGCATAGACCTGCGCCGAACGCGCATGGCCTGGCACGCGCGATGCTGCAAAGGCGAATTCGGCCGACAGGCCTTTGTCGGCCAGCTGCTTTTTAATGTTGCGCTTCACGCCGCCGGTGATTTTGCGCTGCGTGTCGAGGAATACCTCGGTCGAGGTGGTCGGGTCCGCGCTGCGGATATGGAGGTTGTAGAGTTCTGCCTTGGCCATGTGAAATCACCTTTGATCCTTTAAACGAATTTCCTTCTAACAACTCATCATTATTATGTCAACTGCCTATAATTACATTTGAAATCAGCCTTATAAAACCCGTCCACAGCGCGCTGGCCAAATGCACGGCGGTGTAATATGTTTATTTCCCTTACACTTGTACCGCAAAGCAACGCACCACGAGGATGGAATGTCCGCCGGACTGCTCGCCCTGCTGCAAGACACCGCCACGGCCACACAGGCCGCCATGGTGAAAACGACGGGGGTCGTCTGCGACGACCTTGCGGTCAGTTGCAACCAGTTTATCGGCGGCCAGCCCCAGCGCAAAATCCCCATGGTGCTGAAGGTCGCGAAACGTTCAATCGTCAACAAGGCGATTTTAATCCCCTCCGCGCTCGCGCTCAGCCTCACCTTCCCCGCCGCGATATTGCCGGCGCTGGCGGTGGGGGGCGCGCTGCTCTGCTATGACTCGATGCACAAGATCACGCACAAGGCCATCAAGCCGCCGCCCGTTGCGGTGAGCGAGGCCTATGCCAACGACCACGTCGCCTGGGAAAAGCGCCACGTGAAAAGCGCGATGAAGACCGACCTTGTGCTGTCGGCCGAAGTCACGACGGTGTCGCTCTGGAGCGCGTCGCAGGCGCCCTTCCTTGTCCAGCTGGGCACGCTGACCGCAACCGGCCTTGCCATGACCGTTGCCGTCTATACTGCTGTTGCGGGCATCATCAAGATGGATGACGCGGGCATCGCGCTTGAAAAGGCCAAGGGCGACGGCGTTTTTGCCCGTGCCTGCCGCGCGACCGGCAAAGCCATCGGTCATGTCGCGCCGAAGCTGATTAAAACCATCGGCGTGGTGGGCATGGCTGCGATGTTCCTGGTCGGCGGCAGCATGCTGGTGCACGGCATTCCGGGCGGCGAGCATCTGATGGGCACTGCGCTGTCATTCCTCGGGCATAACGCCGTGGTGCAGGCCGTGGCGGGCGTCGCTGCGCAATTCGCAGTCGGCGTCGTAGCAGGTGTCGCCTCCCTGCCTGTCGCCAAGATCGTTATTCCCGCCTATCACAAGGCGGCGGCATGGACGCGCCAGACGCTGGAAAAAACCGGCCTCGTCAAACTCAAAAAGCCGCTGCCCGCGCCCGCACCGCAACCCGCACCCGCGGCGGCACCGAAACCCCTGCCGGAAAAAGGCACAGCGGCGAACGCGCTCAAGGCCGCAACACAGCTGCCCGTGAACGACGTGAAGCCGCAGCCCGCCGTAACGCAAGCGCCCAAGCCGCCGAAAGCGGGATAATCAAACTTACTGTGCTTTTTGGATAGTATGCGGCGCCACTGGCTGCACCTGCAGCACGGGGCAATCGGGGTTCTTGGGGTTAGGGCAGGGCAAGTATTGATGCGCGGGGGCTTTAGGCGATGCGCCCTGTTTTTCTTTGCCTTCCTGCTGCCGTTCGCGCTGACGGCGGATGCGTTCTTCCTGGCGGCGGCGGCGCTCGGCTTCTATTTTTTCGGCGCGGGTCTGGGCGCGTTCCTGGCGGGCCTCGCGGCGGGCGCGCTCCTGTTCGAGGCGGCGGCGGGCACGTTCAAGGCGCTCACGCTGGCGCTTTTCCGCCGACAGCCTTTCGGCCTTCAGCCGCGCCATGCGTGCGCGGATACGTTCGCGCCGCGCGTCGTCCCTTGCGTCTTTCAGCGTGGACAGTTCATCCTTCATTTTCTTTTCCGCTTCGCGCAATTCGCGTTTTTTCTGGCGGTCTTTTTCCATGTCCTCCAGCATGTCTTTCATGTCCCTGCGCCCGTCGTCGGACATTTGCCGCAACACCTGCTGGATCGCGTCCTCGACCGGCATGCCGGAATAATCCGGCGCACCCTGTCCGCCCGCTGCCGCTGACGAAGATGTGTGGGCCTGCTGGCCCGCCAGCCCGGCGGCACCCGCCGGCGTGCAAAGGAGTAAAAGGATGAGGGTGGGGAATATAAAACGCATGGCGACCTCCGTCAGAATAGGTCGAGACTATCCTTTTTAAGGCCTTCCTACACCCGAATCTTGAAAGGTATTATTACACCACATTTCTTGAAAAAGGGTTACGGTATCATAATACTAAATAACTGATTTTAATGTATAAAACATATATCCCTTTGCAAACCTTCCGAAACCCCCTACCCTATTTACCTAACGGCTTAACAACGTTCAGAAGGACATAATGGCAGCCACCGGACTACTCGCTCTCCTCGACGACATCGCGGCAATGACGAAGATCGCGGCCAAGAAAACCGCAGGCATTGCGGGCGACGACCTGGCGGTGAACGCGCATGCAGTGGCGGGCGGCAAGGGTGCGATCGACCCCAAGCGCGAACTGCCCATCGTCTGGGAAATCGCCAAGGGCTCCTTCAAGAACAAGTTCCTCTACCTTATCCCGGGCGCGCTGGCGCTGACCGCGGTCGCCCCCTGGGCCATCCCGCCGCTGATGATGGCGGGCGGCGCCTACCTCTGCTACGAAGGCGTCGAGAAGCTGGTGCACAAGCACGGCAAGGATAAAGACGAAGAAGCCCGCCTGCTGGCCGAGCTGGATTCAAAAGAACTGGAAAAGAAAAAAATCGCGGGCGCGATCAAAACAGACGTCATCCTCTCGGCCGAAATCGTGGTCGTGACGCTGGGCGCCGTCGCAGGTTCTACGCTATTGGTGCAAGCAGCGGCGCTGGCCGCCATCGGCGTTATCATGACGGTCGGCATCTACGGCCTGGTCGGCGGTCTGGTGAAGCTTGACGATATCGGCCTGCATATGCAGCAAAAAGAAGGCGACAGCTTCGGCGCCAAATGCCAGCGCACGCTGGGCAAGGCGCTGGTGAAAGGCGTCCCGCCGATGATGAAGGGCCTCTCAGTCGTCGGCACCGCCGCGATGTTCATGGTGGGCGGCGGCATTATATTGCACGGCATCCCCATGCTGGGCCATGCGGTCGCGCATGCGGCGCATGCGATTTCTTCCATCCCCTTCGTGGCGGGCATCGTTGAATCGGGCATCGCCGCGGTGGCGGGCGTCGCGACCGGTTTCGCGGCCATCCCCGCGGTCAAGGCGATTGCCAAGCCGCTCGGCAAGGTGATGGATATCTGCAAGAACGCCGTCGACGTGGTCAAGGACGCAATGACGCGCATCCCGCTTTTGAACAAGCTGGTGAAAAAACCCGCCCCCTCGAACGACAACAAACCTGCCATCGCGCCGCCGAAGCCCGAGGCCGCACCCGCGCTCGCCAACGCGCCCAGCCCCAAGGCCGATATGGCCAAGGCCGCGCAGAAGGTGGCGCCGGAATCGCCCCCGCCCGCGCATTACCCGCCCAAGGGCGAATTCCAGCGTGAACTGAAGGAAAACCGCTACAACGGTTAGACTTCACAAAACGCAGTATTTCAGGCATTCTCTAAGGCCTGAAAGGAAAACCCATGGCAGGCGGCGGACTTCTCGCACTTCTTGACGACATTACTGTACTTCTCGACGACATCGCGGCGATGTCGAAGGTTGCGGCCGCAAAAACATCGGGCATCGTCGGTGACGACTTGGCCGTGAACGCGCAGGCGCTGGTGGGCATCGACCCCAAGCGCGAACTGCCCATCGTCTGGCGCGTGGCCAAGGGTTCGCTGAAAAACAAGTTTATCCTTGTTCCCACCGCGCTGCTTCTGTCCGCTTTCGCCGAATGGGCGATTACGCCTTTGCTGATGGTCGGCGGCGCCTTCCTGTGCTACGAGGGCGCGGAAAAAATCTTGCACGCGGTGAAGCCCGACGCCGCCGACAAGCGCCATGAAAAAGAACTGCTGGAGGCAGGCCACCTCAGCGCGAAATCGCTGGTCGAGGTTGAAAAACAGAAAATCGGCGAGGCGGTGAATACCGACTTCATCCTTTCCGCCGAAATCATCGCCGTCGCGCTGGGCGCGGTGAAGGAAAAAACTTTCGCTGTGCAGGCGGGCGTGCTGGCCGGTATCGGCATCGGCATGACAGTATTCGTCTATGGCCTCGTTGCTTGCATCATCAAGCTCGATGACCTCGGCCTCTGGATGACCAAGCGCAAGAGCCGAGCGGTGCAGAAACTCGGCCTCGGGCTTTTGAAAGCCGTGCCCTATATCATGAAAACCCTGACTGTGGTGGGCACCATCGCCATGTTCGCGGTCGGCGGCGGCATCACGCTGCACGGCATTCCCGCCATCAAGGAAGAAATGCACCACTGGAGCGGCTGGGTTTCCGTCCCCGCCACCATCGTCGCGGGCCTCATCATCGGCTTTATCTGCATCCCCGTCGCGCATGTGCTGGCCAAGCCCTTTGGCAAGGCGATGAAGGCCATGAAAAAGGCATTCGGTAAACTGCGCAAAAAATCCGCGTAACAGCCGGAACCTTCTTCGAGATCGTTTGTTTTTGGCTGTGCCGTCAATCCGTCCGGAACAGTAACACCCATGAAAACCGCATCTCTTTTCGCCCTGCTGCTCTGCGCCCTGCCCTTTGCCGCCTTCGCCGAGGAGGCGACGCTGCAGGTGGAGGATGTGATGGGCGCAAACCCCAAACTGGTCGAACCCGTCAAAAACGCCGTGCCGACCGTCAAGGTCGCACCCGTCAAACGCTGGGAAAAAGGCGACAAGCCTTTAACCGCGCCCGGTTTCAGCGTCGCGGCCTTCGCCGAAAACCTCGACCATCCCCGCTGGATTTACGTGCTGCCAAACGGCGATGTGCTGGTGGCCGAAACCAACGCCCCGCCCAAGCCCGAGGACGGCAAGGGCATCAAGGGTTTCTTCATGAAGAAAGCGATGAAGAAGGCCGGCGCCGCGACCAAGAGCGCCAACCGCATCACGCTGCTGCGCGACGCCGATGGCGACGGCACGCCGGAGGTGCGCGAGGCCTTCCTCGAAAACCTCAATTCCCCCTTCGGCATGGCGCTGGTGGGCGAAGATTTCTATGTTGCAGACACTGATAAGGTGATGAAGTTCAAATACACCGAAGGCGACACGAAAATCACCGCGGGCGGCGAGAAACTGGCCGACCTTCCGGGGGGCGACCTCAACCACCACTGGACGAAAAACCTTGTCGCATCACACGACGGCAAATTCCTCTATGCCTCGGTCGGCTCGAACAGTAACGTCGGCGAGAACGGCCTAGAGAAGGAAGAAAACCGCGCCGCGATACTGGAAATCGAACGCGCGACGGGCAAGACCCGCCTCTTCGCCTCCGGCCTGCGCAACCCCGTCGGCATGGATTTCAACCCCGCGAATGGCGAACTCTGGACGGCGGTGAATGAGCGTGACGAGCTCGGCTCGGACCTCGTACCCGATTACATGACGTCGGTGAAAGACGGCGCTTTCTACGGCTGGCCTTATAGCTATTACGGCCAGCATATCGATACCCGCGTCGAAACGAACGCGGAGATGGTGGCCAAGGCCATTCCGCCGGATTACGCGCTCGGCCCCCACACCGCCTCGCTGGGCCTCACCTTCTACACCGCCGATGCCTTTGGCGCGGCATACAAGGACGGCGTGTTTATCGGCCAGCACGGTTCATGGAACCGCAACCCGCCCAGCGGTTATAAAGTCATCTTCATCCCCTTCAAGGACGGCAAGCCCGCGGGCAAGGCCGAAAACTTCCTCAACGGCTTCCTTGATGCAGATGGCAACGCGAGAGGCCGCCCCGTCGGCGTCGCCGTCGACAAGAAAGGCGCGCTGCTGGTGGCGGATGACGTGGGAAATATTATCTGGCGCGTGACTACAACGCAGTAATCACGGCATAAACGGAAAATCTTTTGTGATTTTTCTGACCGTACGGATGTTTTCGCGGCCAATGCGTTTTGACAGGTCGAACTGCCTGCGGCCGGGGCGCGCGCGCCAGACGGTTTTGTATTTCTTGCGCAGTTCTTCCGCATCGTCGCGAATAGGATAGGCAAGGCCGACGAGGCCGCGCACACCCTCGCCGTTGCCGCGCACGGGCATTTCGGCAAGACGGTTGACGATGGACGCGTGCATCGGCAGCAGTTTCGCCATTTTCTGCGACGCCGCCGTGCCCTCTTTCCACCCGGCAAGGTATTTCGAATGACCGCTGTCGATGAAACGTTTCAGGTCGCGGATCAGCGGGTTCAGCGTGCTGATGGCGTCCTTGATTTCCGCGGGGGTCATGTGCCGGAAATCGGGCTGGCCTGCGTTGTTGAAATCGTTTTGCATGGGCGGAATTTACGCCCCTTCGCCCGCCCCCGCAATGTCGCGACTCGAATTCATTTACGTAATGCGAAAAATTATTTGCAAAAAGCCCAATAAAACCGCCACTTACAGCGCGATTTTGAATCGTTGACGGGCGGCTTGGCTATCGGGCATTGTGCCTGTGAATTTGTCGCCATTTATAAGGAGAGCGCATGTCTTCCGCACAGCCCGCAAAATCCGCCGCCCCCGCAACCGCCAGCCACAAGGACATGGCGAATTCGCTGCGCGCCCTTGCCATGGATGCGGTGCAGAAGGCGAATTCCGGCCACCCCGGCATGCCGATGGGCATGGCCGATGTCGCCACGGTGCTCTTCACCAAGTTCCTGAAGTTTGATGCCTCCAACCCGCTCTGGCCCGACCGCGACCGCTTCATCCTCTCGGCCGGCCACGGCTCGATGCTGCAATATGCGCTGCTGTATCTCACGGGCTACGAGAAAATGACGCTCGACCAGCTGAAGAACTTCCGCCAGCTGCACAGCCTCACCCCCGGCCACCCCGAAGTCATGCCCGAGGTCGGCATCGAAACCACCACCGGCCCGCTGGGCCAGGGCATTTCGAACGGCGTCGGCTTTGCGCTGGCGGAGCGCATGCTGAACGCGCGCTTCGGCAATGACCTTGTGAATCATTTCACCTATGTCATCGCCTCCGACGGCGATTTGATGGAGGGCATCAGCCACGAAGCCTGCTCGCTCGCCGGACACCTCGGCCTTGGCAAGCTGATTGTGCTTTACGATGACAACGAAATCTCTATCGACGGCCCGACCTCGTTGTCCTTCACCGACAACACGGCGCAGCGTTTCGAGGCTTACGGCTGGGAAACCTTCACCGTCGACGGCCACGACCCCGAACAGATCACTAAAGCAATCGCCGCCGCGCAAATCAATGTCGGCAAGCCTTCGCTCATTTGCTGCAAAACCAAAATCGGCTACGGCGCGCCCACGAAACAGGGCTCGGCATCGTCGCACGGCTCGCCGCTGGGTGACGAAGAAATCGCGGGCGCCCGCAAGAACCTCGGCTGGGCGCATGTGCCCTTCGACGTGCCGGAAGACGTTTTCGGCGCTTGGCGCGCGGCGGGTGCCGCAGGCCAGGTCGACCGCAAGAACTGGCAGGCGCGCCATGATGCGCTCGAGGGCGAGAAACGTACGCTCTTCGACCGCATGCAAAAAGGCGACGTTACTTCGATCGTCACCCCCATCATCAACGACTTCAAAAAGAAGATGACCGCCGAAGCGCCGAAAATCGCGACGCGCGCGGCATCCGGCAAAGTGCTGGAAGCGCTTATCCCCGCGCTGCCCGAAATGGTGGGCGGCTCGGCCGACCTGACCGGTTCCGTCCTCACCCTTGTGAAAGACATGGGCAAGGTGACGAAATCGGATTATTCCGGCCGTTACATCTACTGGGGCGTGCGCGAACACGGCATGGCCGCCGCGATGAACGGCATGGCGCTGCATAAAGGCTTCATCCCCTATGGCGGCACCTTCCTGTCGTTCACCGATTACTGCCGCCCCTCTATCCGTTTGTCGGCGCTGATGAAGCAGCGTGTCATCTACGTGATGACGCACGATTCAATCGGCCTCGGCGAAGACGGCCCGACGCACCAGCCGGTCGAACATGTGGCCGCGATGCGCTGCATCCCGAACGTGCTGGTCTTCCGCCCAGCCGACGTGATTGAAACGGCCGAGGCCTGGCAGATCGCGCTCGAGCACACCACGGGTCCCAGCATCCTGGTGCTGACGCGCCAGAACCTGCCGCTGGTGCGCAAAGAAGGCAGCGCGGACAACCTAACCAAGCGCGGCGCGTACATCCTCGCCGAAGCCTCGCAGCAGCCTGTCTGCACCATCTGGGCGACGGGCTCGGAAATCGAGATTGCGCTTAAAGCACGCGAACAGCTGGAAGCCGCAAAAATCCCGACCCGCGTCGTGACCGCCCCCTGCCTTGAGCTGTTCTGGAAGCAGGACGAAAAATACCGCGCTTCGCTGCTGAACCAGTCCAAGGTCACCGTGGCCGTCGAAGCCGCCGTGCGCCAGGGCTGGGACGCCATCATCGGCAGTGACGGTATCTTTGTCGGCATGAAATCCTTCGGCGAAAGCGCCCCGTACCAGAAACTCTACGAACACTTCGGCATCACCGCGGAGGCTGTGGTGGAGCAAGTGAAGAAGAAGGTTTAATCCCGCGATGGCAAGGAAGCCTGTAGCACCTAAGCTCAAGGCTCCTTATCTGAAGAAAATATGGCTCGACCCTGAAAAGGTCGGCGACCATAAAGGCTATCCGCTGGATATCCCTGCGATACGAGCAGAGCCCTTCGAAATTGAATTTACACACCCCATAACCATTATCGTTGGTCCGAATGGCAGCGGAAAATCGACTATAATGGAGGCTATAGCAGCCATCTGTGGTTTTGGCATGTCAGGTGGTAACAGGAATTACGGATCAGATGGAAAAGAAGAGCATTTCAGCCGATTTCTGAGAGCCTCGTGGCTACCGAAGGTAACGGAGGGCTTTTATACACGCGCCGAAACTATTGGCACCTTGGTCGAGAAAATGGACATGTACTTAGTCGATGGGACACGGGGCATGCGCGCGGATGAAGAATATGAGGACGGTTTCCTGAATAAATCACATGGCGAAAGCTATTCAGCCATCTTCCGCAATAAGGTCAGAGAATACGGCGTCTATCTTTTTGACGAGCCTGAAGCCGCGCTTTCCCCTGCCAAACAAATTGATTTCGTGCGGCTACTCCACGAAAAGGAAAAGGCAGGATACTGCCAGTTTATTATAGCCACCCACTCACCTTTTATCATGGCCTATCCAGGCGCATGTATATTGCATATGACGCCTAAGGGCATAGCTGAGAAATCTTACAAAAACACGGAAAACTTCAAAATCCTGCAGGAATTTTATTACGATCCGACAGGCTTTATGAAGCGCGTTTTGGAAGGCACGGACTAAACCTCCGGCCCCGTGCGGTTGATTGCAGCCGCGCGGGCTTTTCTTTCGTCCAGTTTCAGGCAGACGAGGTCGAGGGTTTGGGGCGAGGCGATCCAGCAGGGCCTTGCGCCGGTTTCGTTTTCGATGCGCAGGCGGCGGGGGTCTTCGAAATAAGCACGGCGGGCGGTATCGCTATTGTCGGCTTCGAGGTAATAGTTGATGTCGTTGACGTTGAAGCCCGAAGCGACGCCGTTGATAACATCATAAACCATGCCGATGTTTTTCCGGTCGACGCGCACGCCCTTTAATTCGGGGTTGAGCGCGATCAGTTCATCCAGAACGCCCTGAAAGGCATCCTGTATCTCGCGCGGGGTTCGGGCGAGGTATTCGCTGATTTCCTCGCGCGCCCCTACACGCGGCAGCGCGATGCCCCGGTCAACCAGCGCGGTCGGGTAAAGCTGCGTTTCGCCATTGCTGTAAAACGTCCATGTCCAGGCGTCGTCGAACTGCACGGGGTTCAGCCCGCCCGGGTATTTATAGTTTCCGGCGATGCCTTTCAGCCCTGATGCTTTTTCAAAGCGATAGGCCGGCATATGGTCGAGCATATCGCGTTCCAGCTTTTCACCGGCATCTGCTGCTTCATTAAATTCCGCCCGTTGCGACATGCCCTGCCCCTTGAATTCCCTGAGCTTTATTATACTATTATGGCTAATAATGCGCCACTTTAATCTCGAAATACACAATTAAATCAAGGGCTCATGTTGCTCTCGAAAAACCGCTCTGGAAATGCCATGATGCGGTCGATTACAACGGTGTAGCGTTTATAGAGGAGAATAAAAATGACAGTAAAAGTCGCCATCAACGGGTTCGGCCGCATCGGCCGCCTTGTCCTGCGTTCCATCATGGAAAGCGGCCGCAACGACGTGACCGTCGTAGGCATCAACGACCTCGCAACTGCCGAGGCTAACGCGCACCTGCTGAAATACGATTCAGTCCACGGCCGCTTCAAGGGCGACGTGAAAGTGAACGGCACGAAGCTGGTCGTCAACGGCCACGAAATCACCATGACGCAGGTGAAAGACCCGACCACCCTGCCCTGGAAAGACCTGGGCGTCGACATCACCATGGAATGCACGGGCATCTTCACGAAAAAAGAAGACGCCATGAAGCACATCGCGGCGGGCGCGAAAAAAGTCCTGATCTCGGCTCCTGCCACCGACGAAGACATCACCGTCGTCTACGGCGTGAACCATGACAAGCTGGCGGCGAACCATGTCGTGGTTTCCAACGCGTCTTGCACCACCAACTGCCTTGCGCCTGTCGCCTATATCCTCGACAAGGCCGTCGGCATTAAACATGGTTTCATGACCACCATCCACAGCTATACCGGCGACCAGAACACGGTCGACACGATGCACAAGGACCTGCACCGCGCGCGCGCGGCGGCCCTCAACATCATCCCGACCTCGACCGGCGCGGCCAAGGCCGTCGGCCTCGTGCTGCCGCACCTCAAGGGCAAGCTCGACGGCACCTCGCTCCGCGTGCCGACGCCGAACGTGTCTGTGGTGGATTTCAAGTTCACCGCGAACAAGGCCACCACGGTGGAAGAAGTGAACAAGGCGATCAGCGACGCCGCTGCGGGCCCCCTGAAAGGCATTCTCGGCACCTATGCCGAGCCGCTGGTTTCGACCGATTTCAACCATGACCCCCATTCCTCCATCTTCGCGCTGAAGGAAACCAAGGTCATCGACGGCACCTTCGTGCGCGTCATGATGTGGTATGACAACGAATGGGGCTTCTCGAACCGCATGTCGGATACCGCGGTCGCGATGTCGAAGCTCTGATACATATGTCGAAGCTGAAATAATATTTACCTCGAATACACCGAAAAGGGCGGCTTTAAGGCCGCCCTTTTCATTTCAAGCCTTTGTTTTTACAGTATAAAGAGCGCCGGCATAAGAATTCGGTAACCTGCATTTGCTATAATTAAAGTACCTTGGGAGAGGTAGGTACTATGGTCTAAGTAACGCGGGGCGGCCGTTAATTGAACGGTCCGCCGCCCGCGCTATACCCTTATCCTCAAGGCAGAAAAAATACGGAGCCAGGATGGCCGACGCCATTACTTCGTTTTTCCTGCTGCCTCAGGCGAACCGCGTGACGGGTTCGCCAACCGCCGCGCGCGCGCCCTCCGCGCTCGAGCTGGGCGCGGATAACCTGACATACAATCCGCGCCGCGAAGCGCTGGGCAGGCTGTTCACCAGCCCGTCTTCGGCCAGCACCCTGAAAAACCTCGACAGTTTCCTGAGCCTGCATGCCGCATCGTCTTCATCCGCGCCTGCGCCGCGCGCGGGCGGCAAGGACGCGCTGAAACCCGCTGCACCCGAATTGAAAAAGAACGACAGCGCCGCGCTCGACGTCTTCATCAAGCGCGAGACATCCGCCGAGGCCAGGCTGAAAGAACTGCTGGCCGGAACATCCGCGCCTGCCGCATCTGCCGCGAAACCTGCTGCGGAAGAAGCGGCCGTCGCCGCACCCGCCATCACCCGCAACACCGGCCTGCGTGTCAACGAGGGCGGCGAAGGCACGATCAGCAACCTGCGCCTGAACACCAGTTTCGCAGGCGCAAGGCCGCAGGATATCGTCTATACAGTGAACGACGGGCCGCGCAGCGGCCAGCTGGAGCTTACCTCCAAACCCGGTAAGGCAGTCACGACCTTTACCCAGCAGGACCTCAACCTTGGCCGTGTCAGGTATGTCAATAACGGCGCGGAGACGCGCGGCGACAGTTTCGATTTCACCGTGACGGCGGGCGATGAGGAATTATCCGGGTCGTTCGGCATCAGCATCGCTCCCGTCAACGATACGCCCACGGTTGCCGTCAACGAAGGCCTGACACTGGGCGAAGGCGCAACGGCAACGCTGTCCACCGCGCAGCTGTCGGTCAGCGATCCCGATAACAATGCATCCGATACCGTCTTTACCGTCACCGAAGGCCCGCAGCACGGGCGCCTGGAATTTGACGATAATGCCGGCGTTTCCGTCACCAGCTTCACGCAGGCCGATATCGCTTCGGGCCGCGTCAGGTATGTCAGCGACGGGTCGGAGAACACCACCGACAGCTTCAAATTCACCGCCAGCGACGGCAGCGCCTCCTCGAGTGAGGAGACCTTCGCCATCACCCTGAACCCCGTCGACGACGCACCGGTGCCGGCCTTTAACGCCGGCGCAACGGTGACAGAGGGCGGCACGGCGACGCTGACCAGCGCGCAACTGAACACCGGTGACGTCGACACCGCGCCCGAGGACCTTGTTTACACCGTCACCTCCGCGCCTGCCGCGGGCAGGCTTGAATTCAGCGATGCTGCGGGCACGGCCATCACCAGCTTTACGCAGGCAGACGTCAACGCGGGCCGCGTGCGGTATGTCAGCGACGGATCCGAAGCAATTACCGATAATTTCACCTTCACCGTGTCCGACGCCACGACAGGTCTGCCTGCGGCCAATTTCAATTTCACCATCAACCCCGTTGACGACGCGCCCGTGGCCGCCACGAACACAGGCGCGACCGTGGCCGAGGGCGGTGCGGCAGGTATCACCTCGGCACAGCTGAATACGACCGATGCCGACACGGCGGCGGGAGGCATCCGTTACACCATCACCCAGGGACCGCAGCACGGGCGGCTGGAATTCACCGACAACCCCGGTGGCACGGTCGCCAGCTTCACGCAGGCCGATGTCGACAGCGGGCGTTTGCGCTATATCCACGACGGTTCCGAAACGACATCTGACAGTTTCGGCTTTACCACGGCGGACGCGAACACGACGCTTGCGGCCGCTACATTCGGGATTACAGTCGATCCGGTCGACGATGCCTCTGCCCTTGCCGCAAATGCCGGAGCGACGGTTGCCGAGGGCGGCGCGGTAACGATTGGCGCGGCACAGCTTTCTGCGAGCGACGTGGATACCGACGCAGGGGACCTGACCTATACCGTGACAGCGGGCCCCGCCAATGGCCATCTGGAATTCAGCGATGCGGCGGGCGTAGCCATCGACAGCTTAACACAGGCCGATATCGACGCAGGCCGCCTGCGCTATGTGAACGACGGGACGGAAAACAGTTCGGATAAATTCACCTTTTCCCTGTCGGACGGCACGACGGTGCTGGCCGCGCAGGATTTCAACATCGGCGTCACCCCTGTCAACGACGCGCCGGTGCTGCAGGCGAACGCAGGCGCAACGACAACCGAGGGCGGCACAACCACCATCACCTCCGCCGGCCTGCGCGTCGGCGATGCGGACACGGCCGCGCAGAATATCAGCTACACCGTGACCAGCGCGACTGCGCACGGCAGGCTGGAACTGTCGAGCAATGCCGGCCATGCCGTCACCAGCTTCACGCAGGCGGATATCGACGCGGGCAGGCTGCGGTATGTACATAACGGATCGGAAACCACGACCGACAGCTTCACTTTCACCGCCAGCGACGGCCAGTACTCGACCGCCCCCACCACCTTCGCCCTGAGCGCGACGCCCGTCAACGACCCGCCCGTGCTGGCGCGCAATACGGGCGCGACCGTGAACGAAGGCGGCACGCGCACGATTTCGCAGAACCAGCTGCGCGTCACCGACGTCGACACGGGCAACGACAACCTTGTCTATTCAGTCACCACGGCCCCCGGCAACGGGCGGCTGGAGCTGAACACCAACCCCGGCGTCGCCGTCACCAGCTTCACGCAGGCCGACATCACCGCAGGCCGCGTGCGCTTCGTACATGACGGGTCGGAGACCACCAGCGCCTCTTTCGGCTTCTCGGTTTCCGACGGCAACACCACGCTGGGCGGCAATACCTTCAACTTCACGGTCAATCCCGTCAATGACAGGCCGATCGTGACGAAAAACACTGGCGCAACGCTCAACCGAGGCACGTCGACCATCATCAATTCGACCAAACTTCAGTCGACAGACGTCGACAACCCGTCGTCGGGCCTCACCTATACAGTCACCCGCGCCACGACGCGCGGCCGGCTGGAACTGACCACCAATCCCGGGCAGGCCATCACCAGCTTCACGCAGGCGGACCTTGACGCGGGTAGCGTGCGCTATGTGCATACCAGCTTCCTTTCCGGCACCGACGACAGCTTCCGTTTCCGCGTATCCGACGGTAGCGCCGCCACTTCCATACAGACTTTCAACATCAATGTGAATTAACCCATGTAATTACAGGGTTTTTGACACTTGATTTGGGATGCTGCACCGCATAATATAC
>CAZNRN010000017.1:0-79024 GCA_964575605.1 uncultured Micavibrio sp.
GATGCAGGCCGCATTAGAGAGCAACCTGATCTCCGATGAAATGCGCGGGCGCATCCGCAGGCTGATCGAAAAAACGCTGGAAACCTTGCAGCTTAAAGCAGTTGATGCCAAGACAGAGGAAGAACGAGCGAAAGAAAAGAGCCGCGAGTATCAGGCGAAACAGGCCGAGTTCAACGAATATATCCGGCAATACGCGATATTGCAGATGAAAGTAGAGGAAGAATTAAGGCGGCAGGAAGTCAATCGCGGGTTCTATGCCGCCATCATGACGATGAGCTATGCCCTGAACGGGCTTCCGGCATGGAAAGTTTCCGTGATGCCGCCACCGGAGGACAGGCGGCTGGATGAGAAAGAATATGTCCAGAAAACCGTTCTTCAGCGGAATAACGCGCAGCTTGTAAACCGTGTGTTCAACTCGCCGGAAAACGAAAGCCTTGTTTCCCGCAGACCCCCGATTGACCCGAAAATGGCCGTGCCGAACCTGCGTCGCAACGTCCTTGAAGTTCGTGAGATGCTCACGCGGGCGGGCATCCGTCCCCCGACCGGGGGCGGTGTCAGCACGGTCGCGCCCGCCGCCATTCGCATGACAACAGCTGCTCCTTCGGCCATGGCTTCCATCAGATTTAACGCCAAGAGGTAGAGCATGACATGGGAAAAAGCAGGCCAGTTTGTCGAGTCCGATGTCGTGGAGTGGGTAGAGGCAATATGGTCGCCCAACAAGCTCAAGAAGAAGAAAAGCAGGCCTTGGGGCAAGCAAAAGGTCGTGGCTCAAATCGCCCATATTGACGGTGATTTTGTGAAGCTGACGGTGTTGAAGGCTGCCGTCATAGAAAACATCATCGGTTCTGAACTTAGACCGCATAAAGTCGGCACCACTATCACGAAAAAGCGATCAACGCTTCTTCGCGACAATCCCGAGCGATTACACTGGAGTGAGGAAGACGTTCGAAAGGCACTTTTATAGAAAGCACTTAAACTTCAGCACGCTTAATATCAGCTTACCAAATCATCTAGAGTAATGTCTTCTTCCAGAACTGAAGATTCAACAAAATTACCAAGAAGATTTCTCAACTGGTTGTAAATTTCGTCACTTTCATCTGTGCCTCTCAACGTCAAAACGAAATGTGTTTCTAAATCTGGAACTTGGTCGGCGTGTTGATATCCATACATGTACAAATCTCGCACATATACCCGCGCATAGACTCGCATGTGCTGACCAGAAAATTTTAAACCAGTCTTAGAAAAGTCCCGAGCATGGTGTCTTACAGGGCACCATTTATGCTCTACGTCACGGGCTTTCCGCTCAGGTATTTTATCTGTGTCCATTGAGCCAAGCAGGTTAGCGACTTTGTTTTGCCCCTTCTTGTTTTTACCTTGAAAAAACTGAAGCGCGACATTAACCCTCGCACTGAAATAATTAGGCCCCGCATAATCAGCTACCAGAGGGTGGGGGTTTAGCACTGCGGTTAAAGATCCGCCACCTTTGAGCTTACCATTTTCTATTAAAGCCGGTGGAATTGGCAAATCCCAATAGTAAGCGGCACCGGGCCGAAGTTGCGATTTCCAATTAAGAGTCACCACACCCTGCCTGCATTCCCAAGGCAGGAAATCCGCATTCGGAGTGCCGAACCCGAAAGCGGGGTCAAAATGTTCATGGCCAGCGCCATTAATCAGTAAAGCTTTTACCAAATCTGCACTTGGCTCTTTTAATTTCGAGAACGTATGCGCGGCTAGGGGAGATGTTAATGCGGTTGAAAAACTGGCCCCCTTAATTACTGCGCCACCAATCGCGCGCACATGAGAAAAATGGGAAAGATCAGGTTTTAACATACTGGAGGGGCCTGGGCCTTGCAGACTTATCGGGCAAACCGCTCCGGGCTTACCGTTAGGAGTGCTTATACGCCCCCCGACGGTTATCGCAGCTTCGCAATCCGCCGGTGGCTGCATCGTGCCGCTTGGCTTGTTGCCAATTGAAATGATCGGCAAAATGTTATGCTTGCGAGACAATTCGGTAATTGCGTGCCCCAAGTAACTGACAGAGTCGACGTCACAATCAATTCTCTGGTTGAAAGAAAAATTCCAGACTCTTGTGTTCGGATAAGCTGCGATCACTTTATCAAGGTACATAACGAGGGCTTGGGGATCGAGAATCTTTTTTGAGTCCGGTTTAGGCACCGCCTGCACAGTACCCACTTGGCAATATAGTTCAGGAAGGTGAAGATTGTTATTCCAATCATGCCCCTGCACGATCAGGGACGTCACGCGATTTCCATGCGATGTGTCCGCAATCGATTGTGCAATTAACGGTGGCGCGCTCCACGCTTCGGCAGCCTTATATGATGAAGCAGTTAAGCCTCCATCTACCACTCCAACGATCGGCAGGCCCGATAGATTAGAGGGAAGCGGCCTATCTGGTTCCTTTCCCTCCCCAGGCGCAGTTGTATACACCGGTGACACCGGCTCAATTTTAAATACAGCGCCTGATGCAACAATTCTCCCCAAGGCCTCAAGACTCGGCACTGAAACTATCGTTGATGCGCGCCTATGCTGTCGATACTGTCGTAAAGCGGTGTTAACTCGACTTGTAGTCCCCAGTGCCAGCAGCGCTTTGTGCAGGGTTGAACTTTTTCCTGCCTCAGCCGCGTGTGTAGTATCTTTAATAGATAATGGTACATCTTGCAATTCAGGGTGTAATCCCGCAAAAACAAGTAATAGATCTTCGGCAGCGACACGATCCTGAAGCGGCATGAGCCACAATAGAAACGCTCTGCCGTTATCAACTTCGGGCGCCAGATCCCAAATTCCCTTGAGACCTCTGGTGCCATAAACATCAGCAGGCGCGAAAAAACGGATGTTCTCTACCCTTGAGATATCGACGCGGTCAGAGACTGTATCAGCCTCTTTTATATGAGATGAAAACCATGCGAGCCGCGACGTTGGAAATTCAATCAAATATCCTGTTTTATAAGGCGCTATCAAGCGGACGCTCTTGGTTGGGTGGAAAAGGTCTGTCGGAGTATGAGTCGGCGCCAAAGAATCATCAAACATAGAGGCGTAGATGACAACCTTATTCGAGAATTTTGGCTGCATTTTTGCAGTTTTCGCCAATCCTTCAAACGCAGCTGAAAGCAATTTCCTTTGCTGCGCAAGTCGACCTTGCTTTATCGAAGATTGATTTTTGCCCCCGCCACTAACGCTTTCTGGTTTTGGATCTTTTGTGAAGCGCAAAACTGGATTTAATAGTGGGCGCTTTTTATCATCCGCCATTTTCGCTCTCCTTTAAATACCTATGAGCCATTTGACGGCTGACGCCTATGACCCTCGAAATATCCGTTACGGTCACTTCGGGAATAGTACTGAGAAATCTCGCAAGCTTTCGCTTATCCTCAGAAGACATTTCTCCCGACTCCGGAAATTTTAAATTTCCAGTTTTTGACTGCGTAACTGCTAATAAAATATGAGCAAGGCTGATTTCACTTTTTGACAAAACGGAACGGCGTCGAGCTGCAAGAGAGATATTCTCTATATCTGCCCCACTTAGCGCTTCAGATACTCTTGCTAAAATCTGTGCATCCTCAATACGTGACTCATTTTCTTCAAATAAGAAATGCAGCCACATGGATTTTCTGACATCGATTTCGGGCAGCCCTAAATTTATCTTATAGGGGAATCGCCTCCAAATGGCTGGATCGAGTAAATGATGGTGGTTAGTGGCGCCGATAACTATTACCTCGTTTGGCAAAGTATCCAAGCCTTGCAGCACAGTATTCACAACCCGTTTTAATTCGCCGAGTTCATGGCGGTCATCCCGGAGCTTTGCAATCGCATCCATTTCATCAAGAAAAAGAATTGCGTTCTTGCTTGGAATGAACTCAAAAATACCGCGGATATTCTTGGATGTCTCCCCCAAGCGAGAGGAGATAAGTGAGTCAAGGCGGGCAATAAAAAAAGGTCTGTTGAGGCTTGCTGCGATATGCCCTGCAAGGAGAGTTTTGCCAGTACCGGGCTGCCCATGTATCAATAGCCCCAACCGCGAGGAAATCCCCTTTTGTATGAGCAAGTCAATATTTCTTGCATCTTCCAAGAACTGAGTGATTACCTGGCCGATATCATGGTTGAGAAACACCGGAACGCTGGGCCATTCAGATTCTTCAATCAGTGGAAGTCTTGAACTAGCGTCCCTTGGCAAAGCTTCGGCGTAGCCAGAGGCCTGCAAGGGAACGCCTCGCTTTTTCATTAATGCCTGTACTGCTTTCGCCCCTTCAATATCGCGCTCCTCCAGGAGTTGTTTTGCGAGCAAGTTCCCAATACGGCGTACGCCAGTATAATTGGCGGAAAGCGCGGATTCGAGCAGAGACAGGATAATTTCTTTGTCTACTTTCATACTCTAACTGTAAATCAAATTAGATGAAATGTAAACTAAATAATTAAAAGTGTAAACTTCTTTTGTGTTTTTATAGCCTGCAAGGTAGCTTAACCCTATGTTTTTGATGCGACATTCTTAGCATGTTGACACGACATGAGAAACCCTATTCTCCGATCTATATTCAACTATTGCGTAAACTATTATAAGCCCTCTGAAATGAAACCTTTTTCTTAGGCCCGCGCCGTCAGGCGCGGGCCTCCTGCCTACCTCTTTACTGGCATCGGTAAACCAAGCTCGCGCCTGCAACTTCCGTCTCGCTGTAATCCATCCCGAGGTCGCGCGCGATGGCTTCGTAGTCTAGGTAGTTGACGAGGTTTTTCGGTATCTTGCCGAACAGCCCTTCGTCCACGAAGGTTTCGGCAAGTTCCTTCAGGCTGGAAAGTTCGTAGATATCGACTTCCAGATCGTCCGGATCGCCGGATTGCAGGTCGAAGCTGTAACCGGCCTCGCCGACTGCGATGATGACCTTGCGCTTCTGGTGCTCGTCCCAGTCGTCGCACACGTCGAGGAACTTCCCGAAACTTCCCTGATGGACGCTCAGGGCCTCGAACAGGGCGGCATCGATGCTCTCCCCGTCGATGAACTGGATTTCGCATTCCTCGACGTGCTGGCCGTAGTCGTTGCGGTTCTTGGCGGCTTTTTGCTCGTACTCCTCTGCGGTGTCGAAGTAAAAGCCGGTCGCGCTGATGTCGTAGGGCTGTGCGTAAAGCGTTGTCATGTCTGTTTCCTCCCTTACGCTGCCATCATGGATTCTGCTTCGAGCATCACGTCGACAAAGGCGACAGGGCCGCCTGCGGCGCTGATAGTGGAGGCCGGAAGCGTGTGGTTGTAAAACCCGTTCTTCGCGATCGGGAGAGGCGCATTCGCCGGGCTCCGCACCTTGATGATTTCGTGTTCTTCGCCGGTCAGGCTGGTCATGATGTGGTCGGTCTCGCGTGTAATTTTGAGCTGCAGGCCGTTCCAGGCGAGGGTGTGGGTTTCGATGTAGCGTTTCATGGGCGTTTTCCTTTTCTCTTTTGAACTGTCCCCTTCGGGATAAGCCGCCTGAGTCACCCGCAAGTGTGCGGCGTCACGAGAAACGTTGGGGGGCACCCGTTCTTCACGGGGGGAGCCAAGGGCTTCTCTTGACGCCATGAAGCGCACGCGGGTGATATAAGGTGCGTTCCCATGCTGAAGGGGATAGTTCAAATTCGTGGAGAAAAGGAAAACGCCGGCTTCGCGTAAACGAAACCGGCGTTCTCGCCGACTTTATGCCTGCAGCGGTTTACCGCAGGATGACCGGCAACCAGCCTGTACCGGCGATTTCACGCATCGCCAGTGCGGAGAGTTCGGCCTTCTTGAGCTTCTCCCATGCGGGAGCCACGGGTTGCTTGCGCGCTTCCACCAAGGCCTCCAGTATCAGCGTGCGGGACACCCTGCCGAAGTAATTGTCAGATGCCGGGGTGTACCATGCCTTCATGTCAAGGGAAACAGCCTTGCCAAGGGCATTCGCGTGTACCAGCCTGTCGCAGTCGGGGCGGTCGTGCTTGTGCTGCACGGTGTTGACCATGCAGGCAGAGCAGAACGCCAGAAGATCGAGCAATACGGCTTGGTCCTGCTCAAGGCACCATTGCCAGATTGCATCCGGCGTGCCGGGGATACGCTGTCCCCAGTTCTCGCGTGCCTGTTCCAGCTTCTGGAAGGCAGTCGAGCCTTCAACGGCTTTCAGGGACTGCACCCTGCCGGTCAGTTCCAGCACCGTGCCATACCCGTGGCCGAATACGTCCATGACCAGCGCATAAACGACCGTCGCCAAAGCCTTGTCCGGTTGTTCCAGCAGGCTTGCCGCAATCGCCGCCGACCTGTGAGCGGTCAGGCTTTCGACAAGGGCGGCAGACAATCCAGCTCCTTGAGGTTCCTCAGCATCACCCGACGACCCGGCAGCAGCCTTGGCGGTTTGCCCTTTGCTGGCCGGTTTCGGCATATCCTCGGGCTTCACGAAGCCATGCTCGATCCTGACTTTGCCGTCATGGCCGAGGAACACCACGGCTCCGGCAATTCCCAGTTGCTCGGGCGTCCAGACACCGTCACGATCCTCGATTTCTGAGATTTGCCTGTCCAGTTCGGACATACGCTCCGAAGATTCATCGGACTCCTCGCCGTTATCGTCCAGTGCGGCATATTCGGCCTGCAAACTGTCGAGCTTTGCCTGCTCGTCAGCCGTCAGCGGAACAGGTTCGGCATAGATGCGCTTGTACTGAGAGCTTTGCTCATAGCCGAAGTCGATCAGGACCTGCACCCATTTCCAGCCTTCGTCCTTGAGGGTCTTGGCCGGTCTCGCCAGCTTTTCGTAAACGAGGCTGTCGAGCAGGGCTGCATCCTCGATATAGACGCCGCTGTCGTCTTCGCTGAACAGGTCGCGCTTGACCTTGCCGCCCGCCTTTTCATAGGCTTTCAGCGTCACGAATTTCACGCGCTTGTCGGTCGCGGGAATGTCGTTCTCCGTCAGGCTGTCGCGGATATCGCGGGCTTCGTGCCGGTCGGGGTTGAACTCCGCCAGCACCTTTTCCTGCGCCTCATGGTCTTCGGTCACGGTAAAGGCCATGACACATTCCAGCGTCAGCTCGCCGTTCCGGTAAGCCTTGATGACTTTGGAGCTTACACGGGCCAGTTTCAGCAGCTTCGTCACATGGGCTTCGCTGCACCCGAAACGGGCGGCGATATCGGTCACCGGCATCCCTTCGTCAACCAGCTTCCGGAAAGCCTCGAACTGGTCGGCAGGGTGCATATCCTCCCGCATGACGTTCTCGGCCAGGCTCAACTCGGTGTCGTTGTCGCCTTCGGTGATCCGGCACGGCACGCCGAAACCGGCTTCGATGTCGCCTGCCTTGGCGAGAAGCTGGAGGGCTTTCAGCCGTCTGCCGCCCGCGACAACGGCGAATTTCTTGCCGTCTTTCCGGACGACGAGGTTATGCTGCAGGCCGTGGGCCTTAATGGAAGCAGCAAGTTCCTCGATCCCGGACTTGTTGTGGGTTTTACGGACGTTGCCTGTCCAGACGGATAGTTTATTGAGAGGAATGGTTGTTATGTCAGTCATGGTGTTTCTCCTTAGTGTTTTGATGTGTGGATATTGGTGAGTTCGGCTTTTGCGATCGCCGCGCGCGCTGTATCCAGCCACGCGGTATCGGCATCTCCGACTTCGGAAGCGCCAAGTTCGCAATCGGAGACGAGGGCTTTAAGTGCTGCCAGCAGCTCCGGCGCCGTGCGGATGAGCCGCGCATTGGCTTCCGCCTCCGAAGCGCGATTTTCCTCGTCCCCGGCATGGATGCTGACGATGGCCAGCTGATAGAAGCCGTTGTGGATCACGAAAGCGCCGCCTGTGGCGTCTTCGGGACTGCACTGCCAGTCGCCGGAAGTGTGTTTTGAAGGTGTCATGGTGCTATGCTCCTTTCAAAAAAGGAGGAAAGGCGCTTACGCGCCTTTCCCTTCCTGTGCTGCGGGTTGGCCGTCGGCTTTCGCTTTCGGCGGGAAGGCCGCGTAGCGTTTGCCGTTCATGAGGATGGTGAAGCCTTTGCCTTTCTTGTGGCCATAGACGGCGCCGGCGGGCTTGCCGCCCTTTTCGCCGTTCTGCCCGTTCTCGAAAATGTAGAAGTCGGGGGCCTGCTTGGCTTTTTTCGTGTCGTTTTCAGTTGCGGTGGTCATGTTCAATCTCCTTTTTTGCATTACCCATTCGGGCGATGCCTCCGATCAGCCAGCAGCCGTTGCAGCGTCCACATGAAAATTGGGGGATGCGCTGCACTTCCGCAGCGCATGTCGGCGAGGGAGCCGATTTTCTTGTTGACGCGGGAAGCAACGGCGCATGGCAGGGGGCTCGAAGCTGCACGAAGGGTCAATGCAAATGAATATCGGAGATTGCCTGATGACTGCCGCCAATCACTGGAAACACGAAATCAAGCAGGCCTTTCACACGCCTTCGTTGGAACGGGCTGGCAAAATAGGGCTTTCCCAAAGCCTACTGTCGCTAAAACATGGCCATACCTTTAAGGCATGGCTCACTTCATCATCGGATATCTGAGACGGAGCGGCCTGACCGCCCCCACATATAAAGCTGATGGCACTTCACCACATACCCGGAAGAGATAAGCGCGATAGCGGTCTTGTTCCTGCCCTCCAGCAAGTGAAGCATCATGACTCCGGCTTCAATAAACACGCCCGGTTTTCTCAGGGGCGTCCCTTCGGGTTAATCGCTGGTACGGGATCTTTCTCCGGCCCTGTTCTTGCGTACATCACGGCCTTTTCATCCTCACCTTCGCATCGGTTCGCCTTGTGGCGGCAAGCGTAAAGCTCGGGCACTGCGTTACCGCCCCGGCAGCAAAGCCCCCAAACAGCTTTGTGACGGGGTTCTGCCAGCCGATACGCGCTGCAAAAGGGGTGCGTCATGAAGGCCGTGAAGGTTCGCGGCCAGGAACACAGGAGAAATCCCATGACACAACTCATCACCCTGCCGGAACTGGAGACTTTAAGCGAAACCGAGCTGCGCGCAAAGTTCAGCCAGATACTGGATGATCTTGCCCGCAAGGGAAGCCACGCGCAGGAATGCCCGCTGACGATGCTCACCCTCCGGAACATCCAGGAGGCGCTGCGACGCAAGCGGGCCAAGCGGAGCCGGTTCACGCCGATGCCGTAAATCCGGAGAGAAGCGCGCCGCGCAAGCGGTGCGCTTCTTGCTGTCAGGGGAGTTTTTTCGCGGAAACGAAAGTAGGCAGGCCGTTCCTGCTTTTGCCGGGGGTGATTTCATAGAGGCCGCCAGGCGGCTCTTCGTCAAAGGCAGGGCCGCCTTTGGAGGGCTTATACTTTTTTGTGTTGAAAACGCTTAAGCGCCATTTCTTGTTGGTGTCTATATCCGTGAAATAGCAAAAGAGGTTCGAAGATGCTCCCCAGGCCTGATAGTCGAGGCGTCCCGTCCAGACATGGTCGGGCGCGCCCATGACGTATTCCCTGAGTTTGAAGATATCAGGGTGATTGTTAAAACCTTTGATGTCCTGACGCATGGCGTCCTCCCATCAGTAGGCTGAATTTTACAGTACTAAACTCTGCCAAATAAATTTAATTGTGGTGCAGGCGGGGGGACTTGAACCCCCACGGGATTGCTCCCTGCGGATTTTCGTACCACTTCGGCTTTCGCCGCCGACGCTGAGTGTTCACTCTGCCGCGTCGTTCGTAGTCTGGACTATCCCTTCGACATACTGTGAAGGTTCCTTCACAGGTTAGACGCTGCCCGTCTAGTCTCTACACCTTCCCCGTTCGGGGGCTTGGCTCGGGATTGCCAGTTGAGAGGTTTCCCCGAGTTTGGGCAGTTCTGCACCTCGGGTTTCCCTCAAGGGCACTCAAATCGTTTAAGTCCGCTGCGTATACCGTTCCGCCACGCCTGCTCTTAAAGATTAATGGCGATTATACATTACATATCATCCTATTCAAGCGATGGTTTAGCATCGGTTTTATTACGCTTTTTACGAACGTTAATAGCAGAAGCATCAAGGCTGGTCTTAATGTGCTTCGCGTAGTTGTTCTCGATCATTTCCACACTGGTTCGGCAGTTTTTAGCGATCTGGTAGATGTCCGCGCCCTCCATCAGGCGCAGGCAGATATAGGTATGCCGCAGGCTGTAAGCCGTGCGGGCATTCCCTTGGCGATCTTTTTTGAAATTTAATTCATCCAGAATAGTGTTGAACATTTCTCTGGAGAAATTGGGAAATACCTTATCTGTTGGTCTAGGTTTCATCATCTTTTGGGATGATTGGGGATTTGAGGGGTCAGATAGACCCAAACGCTCACGCTCTTTGAGGCGATTGAAGGGAAAGACAGCGCCTTCGGTGCTTTTGCAATAGCCGACTCCCCTCTTTCCACGCACCTCGATCAGGAGGATCGTTTCTTCCGTAGCTTCATCGTCAATAATGGTGACATCACGAAACTCCAGGTTCTTGGCTTCATCGGGTCTCAGGCCGGTATTAGCCATGAACAGCACATAGTCATGGAGTTGATGGGATTCCCACTGGAAGCGTTTCTTTTTGGGCTTCTCGGAGCGGGCCCGAGTAGCTTCATAAAGGGCCTTATATTCTTCAGGGGAAAACCAAGCGCGATGTCCGAGTTTTCCCTTGGTTTTGTAGGGTTCCGACAAGTCGGGGAGATGCGTCAGCCATCCATGCCGGAGGGCTGTTTTGAGGGTCTGCCGTAATGTTACGATTTCTTGATGTACCGTATTCCTTGCGGGAGCCTTGCCCCATTTGTCGATATGCTTTTGACGTCGCCAAATTCGGTATTCCTGTAATTTACCTGCGGTGATGTGGGAGAGACCTAACTCTCCGAAGAAAGTGCGTAGATAAATGGAAAGGCGTTGTTCATGGCCTTTCACATACATTTTATTACGGTGGCCTTCCGTGATGATGGGATATTCTTCCAGGAATTTATCAGCAGCCTGATTGAATGTTTTCTCTTCTTTCAATTCGCCGCGCTTATGTTTGCCTCGGAGTTCCAGATACCAGTCCTCGGCAAAGTCCTTTGCGCGGGAGAGGCTATCTTCCTTAGTGCTTACGCGAAAATTCTTGTCTTGGATGAACGCGGAGCATTGCCAATAGCGGCTGTCATCGCGTTTGTATACGTGGATACGTCCATCAAAAATTACGTGATCATCGGGCATCGCAGTTACCTCTCGGTTGAGCGTTTAAAACCGTGTAAGTACTGTGAAAGTGAAAAAACCTGCTTTATGTATACTTCAATTATACTAAGCAATTGAAAATAAAGTCTTAATTTTTTAAAAGACTCTATACTGTCAGGATTTTAAGTCGCGTGCGTCTACCAGTTCCGCCACAGGGCCGCGACAGCAGTAGAATCAATGGGTTAACTTATAACCAATCGCGGGGCATTTTACAATTATTCCCCGCCATCCCCGCCTGTTTTATTGCCAAAATTCCACTATATTGAAGGGGTTATGAACGATACGCCCCGCAAAAAAGGCCACGAGATCATCCTGGAGTTTGTGAAAACCCTGCCGGGCATGCCCGGCGTTTACCGCATGATCAACGCATCGGGTGATATACTTTACGTCGGCAAGGCGAAAAGCCTGAAGAAGCGCGTGATGGCCTATACCCAGCCGCACAAGCAATCCGTGCGCATCCAGCGCGTCATTGCCGATACGGTGACGATGGAATTCACCACGACACATACCGAGGCCGAAGCGCTACTGCTGGAAGCGAACCTCATCAAGAAACTCAAGCCTCGCTATAATATCCTGCTGCGCGACGATAAATCTTTCCCCTATATCATCCTGACCGGCGACCACGAGTTCCCGCAGGTATCGAAACATCGCGGCGCCAAAGACAGGAAGGGCGAATATTTCGGGCCCTTCGCATCCGGTTATGCGGTAAACGAAACACTGGATATTTTGCAGCGCGCCTTCCAGCTGCGAAATTGTTCGGACAGCATATTCGCAACACGCTCCCGCCCCTGCCTGCAATACCACATCAAGCGCTGCACCGCGCCCTGCGTCGGCCGCGTGACGCGCGAACAATACCTCGCGCAGCTCGACATGGCGCGCCAGTTCCTGAACGGCAAGAGCCGCAGCATACAGGAAGAATTTGCGAAAACGATGCAGGCGGCAAGCGCCCGGCAGGATTACGAAACCGCCGCCTTCTTCCGCGACCGCATCCGCGCGCTGACGCAGATACAACAGCACCAGAGTGTGCATATCGAGGGCATCGACAACGCCGATTTCCATGTGCTGTGGCAGGACAAGGGGGTGAGCTGCGTGCAGGTCTTCTTCTTCCGCGCAGGCCAGAACTTCGGCAACCGTTCGTATTTCCCGCGGCACGAGAAGGACGAAAAACCCGAAGACATCCTTTCCGCCTTTCTTGCCCAGTTCTATGCCGGCAAGCCCGCGCCCAAGGAAATCGTGGTGAACCACGCCGTCACCGCCAAAGGCGTGATCGAGGAAGCGCTGAAAATGAAATCCGGGCACAAGGTGTCGGTCACGCACCCCAGCCGCGGCCCCCGCCGGGAAGTGGTCAAGATGGCCGAGAAAAACGCGCGCGAGGCTCTTGCCCGCAGATTTGCGGTGGAGGCCTCGCAGGCGGAGGTCTTCGAAAAGCTCGCGCCCGTCTTCGGGCTCGACGCGCCGCCGGAACGCATCGAGATTTTCGACAACAGCCATATCGGCGGCACCAGCGCGATCGGCGCGATGGTGGTGGCGACGCCCGAAGGCTTCCAGAAAAATTCCTACCGCAAGTTCAACATCAAGGGGGACGTCAAGCCCGGCGACGATTACGGCATGATGAAGGAAATGCTGGGCAGGCGTTTCCAGGCGCTGCTGAAAGACGGGGAAGGCGAATGGCCGGATTTGCTGTTGATCGACGGCGGGCAGGGTCAGCTCTCCAGCGTGTTGCAGGTGATGGCGGACCTCGGCATTTCGGGCGTGCCGGTGGCTGCGATTGCCAAGGGCCCCGACCGCAACGCGGGGCGCGAGAAATTCTTTATGCAGGGGCGCGAACCCTTCACGCTCGAACAGGGCGACCCCGTACTTTACTTCCTGCAGCGCTTGAGGGACGAGGCGCACCGATTCGCCATAACCACCCACCGCGCCAAACGCAGCAAGAACGCCTTCGAAAACCCGCTCGACGCCGTGCCCGGAATAGGCGGAAAACGCAAGAAAGCGCTGCTTTTGCACTTCGGTTCGGCGAAAGCGGTTGCGGAAGCGGGGGTGGCTGATTTACAAAAGGTTGCGGGCATCAGCAAAGCCGTAGCCGAGAGGATTTACGGCTTCTTCCACGAGAAAGAAGAATAACGCCTATGAAATTCAAGGGCATTTTCAACATCCCCAACATGCTGTGCATGTACCGCGTACTTTACCTGCCCGTGATGGTCGCGCTGTTCTATCTTGACTACACTTGGCGCGACCAGGGGATTTCATGGCCCGCCTGGACGAACGTGGTGCTTTACACGCTGGCTGGCCTCACCGATTTCCTCGACGGGAAGATTGCGCGTTACCTGAAACAGGAAACGCTGTTGGGCAAGTTCCTCGACAGTTCCACCGATAAAATGGTCGTGGGCACCTCGTTGATGTGCCTTGTCGCCTATCAGGTGCTGACAGGTTGGTGGATCATCCCCGCCATCATCATCTACCTGCGCGAAATTTTAATTTCCGGCGTACGCGAGTTCATGGGGCTTTATAACGTCACGTTCAAGGTGTCGTGGATGGCGAAATGGAAACTGACGATCCAGATGCTGTTTATCGGCTTCCTGATCGCCGGCCCCTATGGCCCCGACCTTGTGCCCCATGCCTTCGAAATCGGGCAGGCAGGCTTCCTCTTCGCCACAGTGCTGACCGTCTGGTCGGGCTGGGAATACCTGCGCGAGGCGTGGAAAGCGCTCAAAAAGCTCGAAGCAGAAGGCAAGGTTTAATCACAACTGTTCCGCAGATTCTGGTATCGGCGCCAGTTTCGGCTTGCGCCGCGTCTCGCTGAAAATCAGGTATAGCCCCGCGGCAATGATCAGCCCCGCGCCCAGTATGGTGCGGTCGTCCGGCACTTCACCGAACAGGTAATAGCCGAGCAGCGCGCCCCAGACAATCTGCGTGTAATGATAAGGCGCCACGACCGAGGCCGAGGGTGCGTTCTGGAAGGCATAGGCGATGCAGGTGACCGATATCGCGCCGAGGAACCCCATCATGAAGAACAAGCCCCATTCATAGGGCGTCGGCGTGATCCAGTGGAACAGCAGTTCGGGCATCGGCGTGAACCAGTTGACCATATAGCCCGCCGCCACCAGCGCCGCCGATACCAGCATACTGACGGCGGAACCCACAATAATCAGCATCGTGCGGCTTTCGCCAGGCCCCAGCTTGCGCAAGACGACAAGGCCGCAGGAATAGAAAAACGCGCCGATCAAAATCAGCAGCGCATAGATATCGAACAGCCCGCCGCCCGGGCGGAAGACGAACAATATCACCGCGAAGCCCGCCAAAATCACCGCCATGCGGTTTTTATCGAGCTTTTCCTTCATGAAAAACGCCGCCAGCAGCGCCACCCAGAAAGGCGAGGTGAAAACCAATGTATAAAATGTTGTCAGCTTGATATGCGGCAGGCCGAGGATGTTGAGGATGCCAACGACGCAGGAGAATATGGCGCGGAGGTAAATCCACCCCGGCTTTTTCATCACGAAGGCCTTTTTGCCCTCGCGCCACCAGCCCGCGACAGTCATGCAGAGGATGATGACGGTGCAGTTCAGCAGCACAATTTGCGGGAACTGGAAATGGCGCTGGGCCAGCATTTTCAGGGCCGCATCGCCGATGTTGAAAAGGGCATAGGCGACGCAGGTTAGCGCAATCGCAATCAGGGTATTCTTGCGCTGTTCGCGCAACTGCCGGGCGGTCGTCATCACATCCTTCTATCAGTCAGCCGTTATTTTTTCTTTTTTGTTTTCTTCTTGAGCGGCCCGTGCCCGACTTCGGCCATGTTTTCGGGGCCGAAGGAGTACGGGAGCAGTTCGTCCATCGTCAGCACCTGCCCCAGCCGCCCGTCTTTCCACAGGGAATAGATAAGCGTGCCGGGGGTAGAGAATTCGCGGATGCGCTGGCGGCAGTCGCCGCAGGGCGTACACAGGTATTCCATGGCGGGACCGCTGATGACCAGCGCGCGGATGGCGCGCTCGCCCGCCGTGGTCATGGCGGCAATCGCGGCGCCCTCGCCGCAAATGCCTTTGTAATTCGCGGCCTCGACATTCGCGCCCGCGAAAACCTTGCCCGAAGGTGTCACCAGCGCCACGCCGACCGGATGATCGGAATAAGGGCAATAGGCGTTGTCGCGCGCCTTTTTGGCGATCGCGGAATATTTTTTCAGCTCGGCGGGCGAGAGGCGCTTCATGCCGCAATCCTCAGCTTAATCAGCTCTTCCTTAACATCGGATTTTTCGGCGATGGTGAAACAGCCGGACAGCGTTTTGGCCATTTTCTGCCACGACACGTCGTCTTTTGCGTGGATGACGGCCAGCGGCTTCGCCCCCTGCCCCACTTCCTCGCCAATCTGCGCGATGGCGGTCAGGCCGACCGAATGGTCGATGCCGTCGGAGGGTTTGGAACGTCCGCCGCCCATCTCCACAATGCCGATGCCGACTGCGCGCGCGTCAATAGCCGACACGCGGCCCTTGGTGGCGGGATAGAATTCCTTCACCACCGGCGCCTGTTTCAGGTATTTGGCGGGGTTGTCCATCAGGTCGGCGGGGCCGCCAAGTGCCTTGATCATTACCGCGAAACGCTCGGCCGCCTTGCCGTTTTTCAGCGCTTCTTCAATCTTGGCGCGCGCCTCGGCCACATCTTTCGCCAGCTTGCCGATAACCAGCAGCTCGGCGGTGAGGGAAACGTTCACTTCGTGCAGGCGCTTGTCGATGTTCTTGTTCTGCAGGTATTCTATGGCTTCCAGCACCTCGACCGCGTTGCCCGCGTTGCGGCCCAGCACCTGGTTCATGTCGGTCAGCAGGCCGACGGTGGGTAGCCCCGCGCCGTTTGCCACCTTCACGATGCTTTCGGCCAGCGCCTTGGCGTCGTCGTATTTCTGCATAAAAGCCCCGGTGCCGAATTTCACATCCATCACCAAACCGCCCAATCCGGCGGCAAGTTTTTTGGACAATATCGACGCCGTAATCAGGTCGAGCGATTCAACCGTGCCCGTCACGTCGCGTACGGCGTACATGATGCGGTCGGCGGGCGCAAGGTCGGGCGTCGCGCCGATGATGGCGCAGCCCGCTTCCCGCACAGCCTTGCGGAACAACGTCACATCGGGCTGTGATTTGTAGCCGGGGATGGAATCCATTTTGTCGAGCGTGCCGCCCGTATGCCCCAGCCCTCTGCCCGACAGCATGGGCACGAAACCGCCGCAGGCCGCGACGATGGGCGCCAGCATCAGCGAGACTTTATCACCGATGCCGCCCGTGGAATGCTTGTCGAGGATAGGCCCCGGCAAGTTCTCGCCCTTCCAGTCCATCACGGTGCCGGAACGCGCCATGCTGGAGGTCAGCGCCACGCGCTCCGGCATATCCATGCCCTTCAGCAGCGTCGCCATGCAGAAGGCCGCCACCTGCCCCTCGGTGACGTTTTTCGCGGTCACGCCGTCGATGAATTCCTTGATCTCGGCCTCGGTGAGTTTCTGGCCGTCGCGTTTCTTGCGGATAATTTCCTGCGGGAGCATGAGCAAATTCCTCTGTGCAAAAATCGTCTGGATTTTATGGCATAAACCCTGCAACAGGCCACACTATTCTTGCCCTTCGCGCCTTCCCCTTGCCGCCCAAGCCTTCTATATTATTGACGCAACCAACCGCGCCTTCTCTTAATCAGGATTATGAAAAATATGAGCAAGAAATCCCCTATCACGGTCGCACCAATTACTGTTGCACATGGCGACGGCATCGGCCCCGAAATCATGGCGGCCACGCTCGAGATCCTCGAGAAAGCTGGTGCGCAGCTGGAGATCGACACCATCGAGATCGGGGAGAAAGTCTACAAGCGCGGCATCATGTCGGGCATCGAGGAAAAGTCGTGGGAGAGCCTGAAGCGCACCAAATGCTTCCTGAAGGCCCCCATCAGCACACCGCAGGGCGGGGGTTTCAAAAGCCTGAACGTCACGGTGCGCAAATCGATGGCACTCTATGCCAACGTGCGCCCCTGCGTGTCGTACCACCCCTATGTGCGCACCACGCAGCCCGTGATGAACATGGTCATCGTGCGCGAGAACGAGGAAGACCTCTACGCCGGCATCGAGCACCAGCAGACCGACAACGTCGTGCAGTGCCTGAAACTGATTTCATATGCGGGGTCGGAGCGCATCATCCGTTACGCCTTCGAATACGCGCGCACGCAGGGACGCAAGAAAGTCACCTGCATTTCCAAAGACAACATCATGAAGATGACCGACGGCCTGTTCCACAAGACGTTTGACAGGATTGCCAAGGAATATCCGGGCATCGAGGCCAACCACATGATCGTCGACATCGGCGCCGCGAAAATCGCGGCCGCCCCGCACCTCTTCGACGTGGTGGTGACGGAAAACCTTTACGGCGACATTATTTCCGACATCGCGGCGGAAGTCTCCGGCTCGGTCGGGCTTTGCGGTTCGGCCAATATCGGCAAGCATGGCGCGATGTTCGAGGCCGTGCATGGCTCCGCCCCCGATATCGCCGGCATGGGCGTCGCCAACCCCTCCGGCCTGCTGAACGCCGCCGTTCTGATGCTGCAGCATCTGGGGCAAGGCGCCGTCGCCGAGAAAATCCAGAACGCCTGGCTGCGCACCATCGAAGACGGCGTGCATACCGGCGAGATTTTCAACCCGCAGATTTCCTCGCGCCGCGCGAATACAAAAGAATTCGCCGATGCCGTCATCGAGCGCCTTGGCCAGCAGCCGAAATACTTCCCCGCCGTCACCTTCGGCGCCAGCCAGCCCATGAACCTGCCCGACGTGCAGCTGCCCCCCGCCGCCGACAAGAAACTGGAAGGCGTCGATATCTTCATCCACTGGCGCGGCAATACGGTCGATACGCTGGCGGGTCAGGTCAAATCGCTCAGCAACAGCCTGAAACTCTCCAGCATCGACAGCCGCGGCCTCTTGGTCTGGCCAGACAGCGCAGCGAAATCGGAAAACAGCGACCACTGGCGCTGCCGCTTCACCGCCGCCAACGACACCGCCCCCGTCACGCATGACCAGATCATCAACCTGCTGCAGTCGCTGAACAAGGCGGGCATCGATGTGGTGAAGACGGAAAACCTCTATAGCTTCGGCGGCCAACGCGCCTATACGGTGGCGCAGGGGCAGTAACGGCCAACTGCTCCACCCCGCCGAAGGGCGGGGTCCGGTGCGGCCGCAAGGCCGCCTGCATGTTACTTGCTGCGCAATTAAGTCGCGGCGTTGCCGCGAACCGGATGCCGCCCTTCGGCGGCATGGCAACCTAGAGACGGATTATTGGGTTTTCTTCTCGAAATAAGGCTCGGATGCCTTCATCCACAGCATCGCCACCGCCGCAATCTGCAATCCCAGACCCACGGTATCCAGCAGCCCCAGCACAACCGACGAATGGAAGGTTGCTGGCAGCAGCAGGGGGGCTCGGCCGATTTCGAGGGCTAAAATCATTGTGAATACGATGCGCGCCCAGTTGCGGCCGAGGGAGATTTTCAGCACCAGCCAGGCGATCAGCGCATAGGCCGCGCACATCATCGCCATGCCGCCGACCTCGATGGGCGCGGTCGCCAGCGCAATGTTCATCACGAAGGAAATGATCGAGAACAGGATGGCCGCGCAAAGCAGCTTGATGGCCGCCGACACGCGCTCGGGCACGGCGGTCGACACGACGACCTTTTCGCCCGTCACGGCAATTGTGTCGGATGATGCGATGACTTTTTCAGCGGGTTCCGTCATGCGTCAGCCCACATGCGGGACGGTCAACTCGTTCTGGCGGCAGGCGGCGGCGACGGTATTGCCCAGCAGACAGGCAATCGTCATCGGCCCCACCCCGCCCGGCACGGGCGTGATATGGCCAGCAACCGTGGAAACAGCGTGATAATCGACATCGCCGGTGATTTTGCCGTCATCCATGCGGTTGATGCCCACATCGATCACAATCGCGCCGGGTTTCACCCAGTCGGCTTTGACAAGGTTCGCTTTCCCCACCGCGACCACCAAAATATCCGCCTCCCGCGCCACATGGGCGATGTTCGGCGTGCGCGAATGGCAGGTGGTGACGGTGCAGTTTTCCCGCAGCAGCAGCTGCGCCACAGGCTTGCCGACAAGGTGCGAACGGCCAATGACAACCGCATGCAGGCCGGACAGGTTCTGCATGATAGATTTAATCAGAATAACGCAGCCCATCGGCGTGCAGGGCACAAGGCCCGGCATATCGGCCATCAGGCGTCCCATGTTTTCGACGTGCAACCCGTCCACATCTTTCGCGGGGTCGAGCGCCTTCAGCACCGTCGCGCTGTCGATTTGTTTCGGCAGCGGCATCTGCACCAGTATGCCGTTCACTTTTTTATCGTCGTTGAGCTGGCGGATGAGCTTCAGCAGTTCGTCCTGTGACGTATTCTGCGGCAGGCGGTGGACGAAGCTGCGCATGCCGACTTCCTTCGCCGCCTTTTCCTTGTTGTTGACGTAGATGGCGCTGGCCGGGTCGTCGCCCACCAGCACGACGGCGAGGCCCGGCAAAATCTTGTGGTCGCCGACCAGCACCTCGACGTGGCGCTTGATGCTCTCGCGGAGCCTCTTGGCGGCGGCCTTGCCGTCGATGACTTGTGCAGGTTCTGCCGTTTTGCGTTGCGCCATGGTCATGCCGTTTCTCCGTGGTTACGGGCCTTTGAGCGCGAAGAGCGCCCTTTGAAGGAAATAGATGCCGAAGATGATGATCATCGGCGTCACGTCGATGCCGCCGATGGGCTTGATAACCTTGCGCAGGCGCATCACCAGCGGATTGGTGATGGTGTTCAGCAGGTTGCAGGCCTTGAGGACGGTTTTATTGCGGGTGTTCAGCACCTCGAAAATCACCAGCCAGCTGATCACGACCGTCAGGATGATGATCCAGAAGTAGATATTCAGCGCCAGGATGAGGATATCGATGACAAAATCCATAACAACCCCTTAATAACACATTAAAATATAGCAAAAATAAGCTAACGTCCAGCGCAGGCCTTGACCTTGAAATACCGTTGATACAGCATAGGTCAGTGTTTTACGGAGGATGTTATGTCAGATACCAAAGACCTCGCCTATCTAGACCTTAAAGACGGGCGGGTTGTGATCAAGCTGCGCCCCGACCTTGCGCCCAAGCATGTTGCCCGCGTCAAGGAACTGATCGGCCAGAAATATTACGACGGCCTGAAATTCCACCGCGTCATCAAGGGCTTCATGGCCCAGACCGGTTGCCCCGAGGGCACCGGCTATGGCGGTTCGGGCAAGAAAATCCCGGCGGAGTTTTCGGAGGAGCCTTTCGTGCGCGGCACCGTCGGCGCCGCCCGCTCGCAGGACCCCGACAGCGCGGACAGCCAGTTCTTCATCTGCTTCGACGACGCCCGCTTCCTCGACGGCGATTACACCGTCTGGGGCAACGTCACCTCGGGCATGGAATTCGTCGACAAGATCACCAAGGGCGAACCCCCGAAGAACCCCGATACCATCGTCAAATTCTCGCTTGCCTCTTAACCCACCCTGTAAGGAATAAACTGCAATGAAAACTTTCCTGTTTGCCCTGATGGCCGTCGTCTTCCTGATGGCCGGCACGCCCGCGATGGCGGCCGACAATTCCGGCGCCGATCCCGAAAACGTGCTGTACCTTGAACTGAAAGACGGCCGCGTCGTTATCGTGCTGCGCCCCGACCTCGCGCCCAAGCACGTCGCGCGCGTCAAGGAACTGGTGCGCAAAGGCTTCTATGACGGCCTCACCTTCCACCGCGTCATCGACGGCTTCATGGCGCAGACGGGCGACCCCGACGGCACCGGCCGCGGCGGTTCGGGCCAGAACATCCCGGCCGAATTCTCCGGCGAGCCCTTCAAGCGCGGCACGGTGGGCGCCGCCCGTTCGAACGACCCTAACAGCGCCGACAGCCAGTTCTTCATCTGCTTCGCCGACGCAAGCTTCCTGAACGGCAACTACACCGTCTGGGGCAACGTGACCGAAGGCATGGAATTCGTCGACAAGATCGCCCGCGGCGAACCGCCGGTGGTGCCCGACCGCATCGTCAAAATGACGATTGCCGCCGACGAGCCGAAAGAACTGCAAAAAGGCGCGGCGCCTGCCCCCGCCCCGGCTCCCGCTCCGGAAGAAAAGAAAGAATAAGCCTTATAAGTTAAGGCCTTCACGCCTATTCACAGGGCTCCAGTGCTGATATACACTGGAGCCCTGAGTTTATCTGGAGAAGAATATGAAAATACTCGTGCCGGTCAAGCGCGTGGTCGATGCCAACGTCAAGGTGCGCGTGAAAAGCGACCAGTCGGGCGTGGAGCTTGCCAACGTTAAAATGTCGATGAACCCCTTCTGCGAGATCGCGGTCGAAGAAGCCGTGCGCCTCAAGGAAAAGGGCATCGCCAAGGAAATCATCGTCGTCTCGATCGGCCCGGCCCAGTCGCAGGAAACCATCCGCACCGGCCTCGCCATGGGCGGCGACCGCGGCATCCTCGTGCAGACCGACGCCGTGGTGGAACCGCTGGCGGTTGCCAAGATTTTGCAGGCGCTGGTGAAGAAAGAAAGCCCCGACCTCGTGCTGCTGGGCAAGCAATCGATCGACGGCGACAACAACCAGACGGGCCAGATGCTCTCCGCCCTGCTCGGCTGGGGTCAGGCGACCTTTGCCTCTAAACTCGAAAAAACCGATGCGGGCCTGAACGTGACGCGCGAGATTGACGGCGGGCTTGAAACCCTGTCACTGAAACTGCCCTGCGTGGTGACGACCGACCTGCGCCTGAACGAACCGCGCTATGCCTCGCTCCCCAATATCATGAAGGCCAAGCAGAAACCGCTGGCGACCATGAAACCCGAAGAACTGGGCGTCGATATCGCGCCGCGCGTCGTGGTGCTGAAGACCGCGGAACCGCAAGGGCGCAAGGCGGGCATCAAGGTGAAAGACGTGGCCGAGCTGGTCGGCAAGCTGAAATCCGAAGCAAAGGTGATCTGACATGGCCGTCCTCCTTATCGCCGAACACGACAACCAGAGCCTGAAACCCGCCACCCTGCACGCCGCCACCGCCGCGAAGCAGCTGGGCGATTACGATATATTGGTGGCTGGCGCAGGCTGCGCCGCCGTCGCCGATGCTGCCGCCAAGGTTTCCGGCGTCAGGAAAGTGCTGCTGGCCGATGACGCCGCCTATGCGCATCAGGGCGCCGAAAATGTGGCCGCGCTGGTGGCCAAGCTGGGCGCGAATTATACCCATATCCTCGCCCCCGCCACCACGACGGGCAAGAACATGCTGCCCCGCGTCGGTGCGCTGCTGGACGTGCAGCCGCTGTCGGATGTATCACAAGTGGTCAGCCCCGACACCTTCGTGCGCCCGATCTATGCCGGTAACGCCTTCGCGACCGTGCAATCGAAGGACAAGATCAAGGTCATGACCATCCGCGCCACCGCCTTCGACGCGGTGCCGACCGACGGTACGGGCACGGTCGAAAAGGTCGCAAGTGCGGGCGATACAGGCCTATCCACCTTCGTCAGCCAGCAGCTGACCAAGTCGGAACGCCCCGAACTGACCGCCGCGCGCATCGTCGTTTCCGGCGGCCGCGGCATGGGCAATGGCGAGAACTTCAAGCTGATCGACGCCGTCGCCGATAAACTCGGCGCGGCGGTGGGCGCATCGCGCGCTGCCGTCGATGCGGGTTTCGTGCCGAACGACTATCAGGTCGGACAGACCGGCAAGGTCGTGGCGCCGGAGCTTTATATCGCCGTCGGCATCTCCGGCGCGATCCAGCACCTGGCCGGCATGAAAGATTCCAAGGTTATCGTCGCCATCAACAAGGACCCCGAAGCGCCGATCTTCCAGATCGCCGATTACGGCCTCGTGCAGGACCTCTTCACCGCCCTGCCCGAGCTCGAGAAAGCGCTGGGGTAACCGCCATGAAACGCGCTCTCGCAGCCCTTCTCCTCGCCGCCGTCCTTGCCGGTTCGCTGTCGTCCTGCCGCAGCGCCGCCTATATGACGGGACAGGCCGCAGGATGGGTCACGACCGCGCCGATCAGGCTGCTCAAGGGCGGTTAATTTTTCCATTATCAACACTGTCATTCCTGCGAAAGCAGGAACCCAGAAGCGCGTCCGCGCGTCGTATAGCTTATATCCGCAGCAGACGCTGCGGGCTGGGTCCCTGCTTTCGCAGGGATGACAGAAGGGTGGCTTTTAACGCTCTCTCAGCGCCGTCTGCGAGGCCTTGAGGAAGGGCTTGAGCAGGTATTGCATCACGGTTTTCTCGCCCGTGATGATGTCGACGGTGGCCTGCATGCCGGGCATGATGTCGAGTTTCTTGTCGCCCTTGACGACGCCGGCCGCGTCGGTTTTCACCTTCACGCGGTAGAAGCTTTCGCCCTTTTCGTTGACGATGGCGTCGGGGCTGACCTCGGTCACCTGCCCCTTCATCGAACCGTAGACGGAGAAGTCGAAGGCCGTCATGCGCACGATGGCCTGCTGGCCGATGTGGATGAAGGCGATGTCGCGCGGCTGGATGCGCGCCTCGATGATCAACTGGTCTTCGAGCGGCACGATTTCCATGATCGTGTCGCCCGGGCGCACGACGCCGCCGACGGTGACGACCTTGAGGTCTTTCACCGTGCCGTGGACGGGGGACCTGATTTCCGTGCGCTCGCTCTTGTCCTGGTAGGCGGACAGGGTTTGCTTGATCGTGTTCATCTCGATGGTCTTGTCGGCCAGCGTTTTCTGCGCGTTGGCGGCGAATTCCTTGTCCAGCGAGTCAAGGCGGCTCTTGGCCTCCTTAACCGCGGCCTGACTGCGCGGCAGCGCGTTTTTAAGGCCGTTCAGTTCCGTCTGCTGCTGCGCGATGCGCTGGCGGATATCGAGCAGTTCTTTCTTGTTGGCGGCGCCCTTGGCGATCATGGGCTCGACCATGTTGCGTTCCTCGACCGCCAGCGCCAGCATGCTGCCGGTGTCGGAAATGCGGCGCGTCAGCTCCTGCACTTCCTGTTCTTTTTGCGCCAGCTGGTCGTGCAGGACAGTCGCCTGGCTTTCTTTCTGCCGTTTATTAGCCTCGAAAGCGTCGGTTTCGGCGCGCACGCTGTCGGGAACTGTCTTGCGCAACTCGTCCGAAAACACCAGCGGCTTGCCGTCGGCCTCCGCCTGCAGGCGCGTGACGGTCGCGAGGATGCCGGAATATTTCTGCGTCGTGGCGGCGAAATCGGCCTTGGCCTGCACGTTGCGCATCCTGACCAGCACGTCGCCTGCCTTGACCGCCTGCCCCTCTTTCACGAGGAATTCGTCGACGATGCCGCCTTCGAGGTTCTGGATCACCTGTACTTCGGAAGACGGCACCACGCGCCCGTCGCCGCGCGAGACTTCGTCCAGCGTCGCAATATTCGTCCAGGCGAGGAAGATGACGAGCAGGAAGGTGATGGTGTAGAGCAGCACGTGGTCGCGCGCGTTCAACCCGTCGGCGGGCGTGAAATCGTCGTCATATTTCCGCGTCAGGTCGAACTTGCGCAGGTCGATATCGCTGAAATCGGCCTTCTTGTTCGCGGGCGCCTTGGCGGCGGGTTTCGCCGGATTTGCGGGGGGTGCTACGCCGGGCGGTGTCTTCAACGGTTCACTCATTCGGTGCCTGCCCTGCGCTGCGATATGCGCCCGATTGCAGTTTCTGTATGACTTCGTCACGCGGGCCCATGGCGACGATACGGCCGCGGTCCATCAGGATGAGCTTGTCGACGAGGCCGAGCACGGCGCTCTTGTGCGTGACCAGCAAAATGGTCTTGCCCTTGATCATCTCTTTCAGGTGGGTGTAGAGGCGGCGTTCGGAACCCGGGTCGATGGAAGCAGTCGGCTCGTCGAGCAGCAGGATGGGCGGATCGTAGAGCAGCGCACGGGCAATCGCGATCGCCTGGCGCTGGCCGCCCGAGAGGTTTTCGCCGCGCTCACCGATCTGGCTGTCGAGGCCGGCTTCGGAATCGCGCAGGAATGACATCACGCCCGCCATTTCTGCGGCGCGCAGCACGGCTGAATCCGGCACGGCCTCGTGGCCGAGCGTCAGGTTCTCGCGCACCGAGCCGAAGAAGAGGTAAGGCGTCTGCTGCACCACGCCGATGTTACGGCGCAGGTCGGCCGGGTCTATCTGGCGCACGTCGACGCCGTCGATCTGCACCGAACCGCTTTCGGGCTGATAAAGGTTCAGGATCAGGCGCTCGAGCGTCGTCTTGCCCGAGCCCACCGCGCCGATCACGCCGACATGTTCGCCGGGTTCGATCGAGAAGCTGATGTTGTTGGTGGCGGGCGTTTTCTGGTTCGGGTAGCGGAAGATGACGTCGCGGAAATCGACCTTGCCTTTCATCACCGGCATCGAGATAAAGCCCTGGTTGGCGGGGCGCTCGACCGGCGACTTCATCAACTCGTTCAGGCGGACGAGGGATTCCTTCGACTGGCTCCATTTCGTCAGGATGCCGGCGACGGAGGCAAGCGGCGCCATAGCGCGGCCGGACAGGATAACGCAGGCGATAAGCGCGCCCATGGTCATCTGCTTGTCGGCAATCAGGTACGTGCCGTAAATGATCATGAAGACGGAGCAGATGTTGGCCGCATAGACCGCGAAGTTGAGGCCGAAGGACGACACCGCCCGCGCCTTCACGCTGGTGCGCGCGGATTTCTCGGTTGCTTCTTCCCACTTGCGCTGCACGTGGCCTTCGGCGGCTTGTACTTTGATGGTTTCGAGGCCGGAGAGCACTTCGAAGATAAGGCCGCTCTTGTAGGCGCTTTCGCGCATGCTTTCCTTGATGACTTTATCCAGCGGCCCTTGCAGGAAGATGCCGACGCCCATGACGAGCGGCACCAGCACCGCGGGCACGGCAGCCAACGGCCCGCCGATCACCCAGATGAGGACGATGAAGAAGAGGATAAAGGGGAAGTCGATAACGGCCACGATGGTGGCGGAGGTGAAGAAGTCGCGCAAGGTCTCGAATTCTTTGAGGTTCGAGGCATGGACGCCGACGGAGGGCGGGCGCGCCGCCATCTTCATCGCCATCATCTGCTCGAAAATGCGCGCGGAAATCTGCTGGTCGGCCTTGCGCCCCGCGACGTCGACGAAGTGCGAGCGCAGGTTTTTCAGGATAAAGTCGAAGGTATAGGCGATCAGCACGCCGATGGCGAGGAACCAGAGTGTTTCAAACGTCGCGTTCGGGATGACGCGGTCGTAGACGTTCATGGTGAACAGGGGGCTGGCGATCGCCAGCAGGTTGACGATGATCGCGGCCAGCATCACCTCGTAATAGACTTTTTTGTGGCGCTTGATGGCGCCCCAGAACCATTCGTTGCCGGGGTCGATTTCGGCGGGGCCGGCGCGGCTGTCGACGTTCGCGCGCGGGCGCACGAAGAAGGCGTAATCGCCATAGCGCGCCTGCAGCTCGGCCAGCGAGATTTCAATCGGCGCGTCGGGCGTTTCCGGCAGCAAAATCTCGGCGCCGTTCTTGCCGCGGCCGCGCAGGATGCAGGCGTGGTTGTTCTTCAGCACCAGAATGCAGGGCAGGCCCGGATGGTCGATGATGTCTTTCAGCGGACGGCGCACCATGCGCGCCGTCATGCCGATGCGGTCGGCCGCGCGCACGAAGGCCGCGGGCGAGGCCATGGTCTTGCCGTGGATCGGCAGGCCAGACGACAGCGCGACCGCCGTAGTGCGGCGGCCGAAGGAGATCGCCAGCAGCGCAAGGCATTCCATTAACGGGTCGTCGAGCGAAACCCGCGCGGCTTCCATCGGCCAGGCGTCGCCGGGCCCTTGCTGGGGCGCGGCTTCCTGCGTCGCGGTTTTGGCGGCGGGATTGATGTTAATGTTTATCTTGGGGCTTTCGCTCACCTTGCGTCACGCGGCCTGACGGGCCCTTTATAGTTAGTTGTTGTCGACGCGTGACTCGCGAGGACGCGGCAGGTTCAGCGTTTTCAGCAGCTCGCCCTGCAGGGCCATGATGCGGAAGACGGCGAACATTTCCGTGTAGAGCGCGTTGACGTGGTTGGAGCGCGAAACGAAGAGTTCGTTCTGGCTGTCCAGCACGTCGAGCAGCGTGCGGCGGTCGAGCGCGAACTGGTCGAGGTAGACGTTGACCACTTTCTCGTTCGCGGCGGCCTGTGCGGTGAACTGGCGGGCGCGTTCATGGGCGGCTTCCATGCCGGCCCAGGTGTTGCGCACTTCCTGTTCGACCTGGCGGGCGCTTTCGGCGCGGCGCTCTTTGGTCTCGGCGTGGCGGTACATGAACTCGCGCTGGCGGTCGTAATCGGCGCCGCCGCGGTAGAGGTTCCATTTCATGACGCCCAGGACCGACTGCGAGCTTTCGGGCCCGTCGATACCGTTGATGTCATGGCCGTAGGCGGCGTTCGCCTGCAGCTCGACTCTGGGATAGAGCGTGGAGCCGGAAGCGTCGTATTCCGCCTTGGCGACCTTGATGTCGCTTTCGAACACGGCGAGCGTGGGGCTTTGCGTCACGGCCATGCGCACGGCGTCTTCGAGGTTGGCGGGCAGAGCGCCTTTCGGGATCTGCGGGAATTCCATGTCGGCGGGCACTTCGCCCACCTTGTTGACGAAGAGCGCTTCGGCGCGGCGCAGCGCTTCCTCGGTCGATGCGATCGAGGCTTTCGCCTGCGCAACGCGCGAGTTCGCCTGCGCGACGTCGCCTTCCGTCACGGTGCCTGCGTCGGCGCCGGTGCGGATGGTGTCTTCGATTTTCAGGTGGTCTTCGAGGTTGGCGCGCGAAATAGCAAGCAGGTCGCGCTGGCGCAGCACTTCGAGGTAAGCCTCGACGATGTCGAGGCCGACGAATTCGGCGACTTCGCCGACGCGGTTCGCGGCGGATTCAGTGCGGAATTTCTGGCGCTTGATTTCGTTGGGCGTGCCCCAGCCGTCAAAGATCAGCTGCGTCAGGGTGAGCGAGGCGCGCTTGTGGAACTGGCTTTCGTCGGTGGCGTTGTGGCCGGTGTGTTCGTAGCCTGCTTCTGCGAGAAAGTCGATCGAGGGGGCCCAGAGCGCTTTTGCCTGCGAGAGTTCTTCTTTCGTCGCGAGCTTGTTGTTGGCGACGACGCCGTAGGTGGGGCTCTTCAACACACCTTTTGAGACCGCATCCTGCAGGGTCAGGTCGCCGTCTTCGCCCGCCGCAAAGGCAGCGGTTGAGATCATCAGGCTGAGCGCCGACACGGTGCAGAATTTCGCAAACTTGTTCATGGGTTAATCCCTTGTTATTTCATAGCAATTGAGGCTGCAGCGGGTAAGCTGCAGCCTCAATAGTTAGCAGGATATATTTAGTTAGGCAATCAAATTGCCGCCTGCGGCCAGCGCATTCACGTCGATGTGTACCCCTTCGAGCACAACCACCGTCTGGAATGCGGCGCCGGTGCCGGTCGGGTCGACCTGGACCAGCGTATCTGCGCCCGAGGTGACCGTATGCACGAAGTTCTGTAAATTGTCGTGCAGCGGGTCGAAGCTCGTCAGGATGTCGCTGATATCCAGCTTGTCACCCTGCGCGATGTTGAAGTCAGAGATATGGTCGATGCCGTCGCCATTATGGAAGATGAAGGTGTCGCCGCCCGTACCGCCGGAGAGCTTGTCGTTGCCCTTGCCGCCGGTGATGAGGTCGTTGCCTTCCTGGCCATAGATGGTGTCGTTGCCGTCGCCGCCGTTCAGCGTATCGCTGCCGCCGGTGCGCACCGCGCCTGCATCACCCACAGACTCCTGTGACAGTTCGGAGCCATGCGACTTGATGTAGTTGATGGTGTCGGTGCGGGTCCAGCCGGTGCCCGAGGCTTCCAGCTGCGCGAAGACTTCCCAGCCCGCGCCTTTCAGCGTGGCAAGGCCCTTCGCAACCGCGAGTGCATCGGTGTTCAGGCTGTCGCCGAAGATGATGTCGTCGCCGGTGCCGCCGTTGATGACGTCGCCGCCAACCGCTGCAAGCTTGTTGAGCGGGCTTGCGCCTTGCAGCGCAGCCGACAGGTCAGCCGGGTTCTGCACGTCGAGCGCATGGCCGTCCTTGTCGATGACATCGAGGCGGGCAAGCGTGGTGGACGACACGCCGATACCGACGCCGATGAGGTCGGTCGAGAGCGATTTCAGGATCGCAACCTCGCTGACCGTGTCATCGTTCGCGGTGCCGGACGGGTTGTAGGTGCCGGTGATGTTCTGCATCACGGTGTCCGCGCTGCCGTCAACAGCCGTGTTGCTGTTGTTCATGTAGCGGTTCGGTTCGCCGTCCGACACGAAGTAGGTGTAGGTTTCGGCGCCCGCGATCGGCTTGTTGCCGGTCGTGGACTGCAGCCAGGTGATCGCATCCTGCATCGGGTCTTCGTAGTTCGTGGTGCCGCCCGCGACCAGGTTGTTGACCCAGGTCTTGGCTGCATTGAACTCGGATGCGTTGGTGACCGTGTAGGTCGCTTCCGCCTTGGTACCGTCCGAGAAGGTGACGAAGTGGATTTTCACTGCGCCGCCGGTGTAGCCGTTGAACGAGGTCATCAGGTTGTTGACCGCCGATTTCATCAGCGTCATCTTGGAGCCTTCCATCGAGCCGGAGACGTCGAGGATCAGGACCACGTTGTAGTCCTTGTTGACGTTCTGGACCGAGGAACCGCCCACGTCGCCGACGAGCACGTCGTTGGAACCGCCTCCGGTGATGACGCCCGGGCCGCCGCCGACCTGGTAGCTGGTCGTCGAGCCGGTGATGTCGTTGGCGTTGGTGCCGACTTTGAGCAGCGGCGCGTCCGCGTGGAAGGTCAGCGTGGCAAGGCTGGTGTCGCCGTCGCCGTCTTTCAGCGTGTAGGTGAAGACGTCGTCGATGCCTTGGCTTACGTCAACGCCGCTCTTCGCGGTGTAGGTGTAGGAACCGTCGGAGTAGAGCTTGAGCGTGCCGTAGTCGCCGTTGATGAGCGTGAAGCTGCCGTTGGCGATCGAGGAGGTCGGGCCGCCTTCGAAGCTGACGCCGACAACCGTGTTCGCATCGTCTTCCGACAGCGCGTCCGCGGCGCCGGGGCCGCCGTTCACGCCGGTGATAACGTTGCCGGTCGCGACTTCGACGGTCGTGACGACCACAGGGTTGGTGCCCTGCAGCGCGGCCGAGAGGTCGGCCGGGTTGTGCACGTCGAGCGCCGAGCCGCCCTCGTCGATAATCGAGAGGCGTGTAAGCGTCGTCGAGTTGACGCCGAGGCCGACCGCGATCACGTCGGTCGACAGGTCTTTCAGCTTGCCGACTTCGTTTTTCACGCCGTCGCCGTCGTTGGCGTCGCTTTCGCCGATACCCTGGATCTCGTTCATCACCGTGCTTGCAGCGGCGCCGCCGTTGCCTGCCTGGTGGTTCGTGCCGTCAACGTAAGTGTTCGGCTCGCCGTCCGAGAGGAAGTAGGTATAGGTGTCGGCGCCCGCGATCGGCTTGTTGCCGGTCGTGGACTGCAGCCAGTTGATGGCCGCCTGCAGCGGGTCTTCGTAGTTGGTGTTGCCGTTGGCAACCAGCGCGTTGATCCAGGCTTTCGCAGCCGCGAAATCAGCCGCGTTGGTGACGGTGAAGGTGCTCTCTGCAACCGTGCTGGTAGCGAAGGTCACGAAGTGGATTTTCACCGTGCCGCCCGTGTAGCTGTTGAAGTTGGTCATCAGGTTGTTGACCGCGTCCTTCAAGAGCGTGAGCTTGGAGCCCGCCATCGAGCCGGAAGTGTCCAGCACCATGACGATGTTGTAGTCCTTGGCAACCGGCTGCGTCGTGGTGGTGACGGTCAGGTTGTTGACGTCGTTGTGGGCGACAGGCGCGTCGTCGAGCACGCGCACGGTCACAGTCGCCGTGTCGGTGTCGCCGTCGCTGTCGGTCGCGGTCACGCCGAACTTCAGGTCAATCGGTTCGTTCGGGTTGGTCGTGTCGCGGTGGTCGAGCGTGCCGGTCAGCTTGAATTCGTAAGAACCGTTCGCGTTGACTTTCAGCGAGAAGACTTCCGCGCCGTTCGCCGTGCCGATGTAGGTGTTGCCCACGAGGGTGACGGTGACAGGGTGGCCTTCCGAGGTCAGCTGCGTGCCGGCGACTTCGCCCGAGGCGCTGAAGGTGCCAGCGCCAGTTGCGGTGAAGGTGCCGGGGCCGTCTGCGCCGAAGGTGCCGGTGACGGCGCCGTTCACGGTGATCGGGCCGAGGTTGGTTTCGTCCACCACTTTCGCGGAGGGGTCGACCAGGTTCGGAACGTCATCGGGCGTGACGGTCAGCTTGATGGTGTCCGTCGCGGTCGCCGAGTTGTCGGTCAGGTCCCATTCGGAGCCGGACAGCGTCGTTTCGGTATCGGTCACGGAAACGGTCAGCGTGAAGGTGCCAGGGGTGTTCGGCGTGATCTTCAGGCCTGCCAGCTGCGCCGTGGTCAGGGACCAGACGCCGCCGCCGAGGTTCGTGCCCGCCGAGAGCGTCGCATCGAGCGGAACGCCCGAGATGGTGACGTTCGAGAGGCTTTCGGAGCCGTCGGTCGTATCGCCGCCCTTGGAGACGGTGATGTTGAGGGCAATTGCCGTGTCTTCCTCGCCGGTCGCGTCCGGAGCGTTGATGGAGGGGCCGTCGATGACTGCGTCCACAAAGATGGAAGCGCCGTCCGTCGAGGAACCCAGCAGCGTGCCGCCAGCCGTGTACTGGTTGACGGTCGCAACGAGGCCGGTCAGGTCCACATCGCTGTCATGCGGGGGCGAGAAGGTCGGGCCGCCCGAGAAGTTTGTGCCGGCGGGCAGCGTCAGCGTCCAGGTGCCGGTGGCAGCGTTGTAGGTGCCGCCCGAAACGGTGGTGTTCACGCCCCAGGTGTTGGGGATGCCGGTCAGGGTGACGGTCAGGTATTCGCCTGCGCCCGAGCCCGGCGACATTGCTGCGTCGATTTTCAGTGCGACAGAGCCGTCTTCCTTCACCTTCACATCGTCCACTTTGCAAGACGGGTCGTCGCCAACGGGGTTGACCGTGACTTTGATCGTGTCGGTTGCGGTAGCCGTGTTGTCGGTGAAGTCGTTTTCATTGCCCGACAGGTTGGTTTCGGTGTCGGTCACTTTCACGGTCAGCGTGAAGTTGCCGTTGTAGTTGTGCGCGGGCGTGATCGTCAGGCCGGTGAGGTCCGCCGTCGTCAGCGTCCAGCTGCCGTCGGGGTTCTTCGTGCCATGGTTCAGCGTCGCGTCGTTCGGCACGCCGGTGATGGTGATGTTCGAGAGCACTTCGGAGCCGTCCGTGCTGTCGCCGCCTTTGCCGACGGTGATGTTCAGCGGGATCGAGGTGTCTTCGTTGCCGACTGCATCGGGCGCGTTGATCGAGGGCGCGTCGATGACGGCGTCGGTGAAGACGTTCATGTGCGTCACGGTCGAAGCAGAGGTGCCGTTAGCGCCTTCCGTCGAGGTCGCGGTGACCGTCAGGTTGGGCATATCGGCGTCGCTGTCTGCGGGCGGGCGGATGGTGGGGCCGCCGGAGAAGTTCGCGCCGGGGGGCAGCGTGATCGTCCAGGTGCCGCCAGCAAAGGTGCCGCCGGCGAGGTTGGTGACAGTCCAGCCGGGCAGGAAGCCCGAGATGGAAACGGTCAGGCTTTCGGAGCCGTCGGTGTCGGTCAGGTTCGCGTTAACCTGCAGCTGCACGGTGCCGTCTTCCTTCACCCACTTGTCGGGGGCGGAAACGGTGGGGGCATCCGGCACGGGCGTGACGGCGATGGTGAAGGTATCCGTCGCGGTGGCCGAGTTGTCGGCCGTGGTCTGCTCGTTACCGGACAGGTTGGTCTCGGTGTCAGTCACAGACACGGTCGCGGTGATGTTGCCCGACCAGTTGTGCGGGGGCGTCAGCGTCAGGCCGACAAGGTCAGCCTGCGTCAGCGTCCAGGTGTTGGTGCCGGCGTTGTAGGTACCGTGGTTGAGCACGGAACCGGCAGGCAGGCCGCCCAGCGTGATGTTGGAGAGCACTTCGGAGCCGTCGGCATTGTCGCCGCCCGCGCCGACGGTGATCGTCAGCGGGATTGCGGTGTCTTCGGGGCCCGAGCCGTTCGCGCCGTCGATGGACGGGCCGTCAATGACGGCGTCGGTGAAGACGTTGGTGGTCGTGCCGGCAGACGAGGTCACGGAACCGTCGGTCTGGTAAACGGTGACCTGCAGGTTCGGTGAGTCAGCATCGCTGTCATGCGGGGGCGCGATGGTCGGGCCGCCCGAGAAGTTGGTGCCGTTCGGCAGCGTGATGGACCAGGTGTTGGTGCCGGCGTCATAGGTGCCGCCGGCAAGGTTGGTGAAGGTCCAGCCCGGCTGGAAGCCGGTGATGGTGACGACCAGGTGGTCTCCGGGGCCCGGATCGGTCAGGCTTGCCTGCACTTGCAGGGCAACCGAGCTGTCTTCCTTCACCCAGACGTCTTTCGCCGAGACTTTCGGCGCGTCGATGGTGTTCTGGACAGAGACCAGGATGGTGTCGGTCGCGGTGGCCGAGTTGTTTGCGGTCGTCAGTTCGTTGCCCGACAGGTTGGTTTCGGTGTCGGTGACGGACACGGTCAGCGTGAAGTTGCCGCTGAAGTGCGGGGGCGGCGTGATGGTCAGGCCGACGAGGTCGGTGCTGGTATTAAGCGTCCAGCTGCCGTCGGGGTTGTGCACGCCGTGGTTGAGCGTCGCGCCAACCGGCACGCCGGTCACGGTGATGGTCGAGAGCACTTCGGAGCCGTCCGTGCTGTCGCCGCCCTTGCCGACGGAGATGTTCAGCGCGATCGCGGTGTCTTCCGCGCCTGCCGCATCGGGCGCGCTGATCGACGGGCCGTCGATCACGGCGTCGGTGAAGACGTTCGCGGTGTCGTTCGCGGAGGCCGAGATCAGGCCGTCCGAAGCGGTTGCGGTGACTTGCAGGTTGGGAGCGTCGGCGTCGCTGTCAGCCGGGGGCTGGATGGTCGGGCCGCCGTGGAAAGTGGTGGTGCCAGCGGGCAGCGTAATCGTCCAGGTGCCGCCTGCGAAGGTGCCGCCGCCGAGGTCGGTGACAGTCCAGCCGGCGGGAATGCCGGTGATGGTGACAGTCAGCTGGTCGGACGGGCCGGGGTTGGTCAGGCTTGCGTCGACAGTGACCTGGGCAGCCGCGGGGCCGCCCTGGCCGTCTTCATAAACCCATGCATCGGCTGCAGACACGGTCGGCGTGCCGATCGTGTTGTCGATGTGGACGGTGAAGGTGTCGGTCGCCGTCGCCGAGTTGTCGGTCGCGTCGTTCTCGAGGCCGGTCAGCGCGGTTTCGGTATCGGTGACCGAGACCGTCAGCGTGATGTCGCCGTGGAAGTGCGAGGGCGGCGTCAGCGTCAGGCCGGGCAGCGCCGAAACGGGCACGGTCCAGGTGTTGGTGCCGGCGTTGTAGGTACCGGCAGACAGGGTCGCGCCAGCGGGCACGCCCGAGATGGTGACGGAAGAGAGGGTTTCCGAACCGTCGGCGGTGTCGCCACCTGCGGTTGCGGTGATGTGCAGAACGACCGGCGTATCTTCGGTCGTGGTTTCGTCGGTGCCGTTGATCGTGGGCGCATCGATGACCGCATCGACATAGACGTCGATCGTGTCGGTTGCATCGGCGGTCTGCGCGCCGCGGGTCGCGGTTGCGTCGACCTGCAGGTTCGGCATGTCGCCGTCCCAGTCAGCCGGGGGCGAAACCGTGGGGCCGCCGGTGTAGGACGTGGTGCCGGCGGGCAGCGTGATCGTCCAGGTGCCGGTGGCAGCGTCATAGGTGCCGCCCGAGGTGGTTGTGTCGACCGTCCAGCCCGGCAGGAAGCCGGTGACGGTGATGGTGAGCGTGTCAGCCGCTTGCGGGTTGGTCAGCGATGCGGAGATGTCGAGGGCGCCTGAGCCGTCTTCCTTGATCCATTCGTCGTTGACGGCCAGCGAGGGCGCCAGAACGGGGGGCGTCGTGTCGTCGCCGGGGTTCGGCAGGCGGTCCGGCGCGCCGTAGTTCAGCGCTGTCGGGTTGATCGGGCCGATCGGGTTGACGTTTTCGAAGGGCGTGTACTGGAAGGCCGAGCCGAAGCCGAAGCCGCCGCCAGCGCCACGCTGCGACGCGCCGCCTTCACCGGCAGCAGGTTCGACAGCGTTCAGCTGTGCTGCGGAGGCGAGCATGTCGCCGAAATCCGAAGCGGTCAGCTTGGCGCCGTCCGCCATCGTGAAATCGGTGTCGGAGCCTTTAACGGCGCCGTAGTTGGGGATGATGATCTCGCCGCCGTTCTTGAAGCTGATGACCAGTTCGCCGCCCTTCTGCGTCACGGCAGAGGGTTCGGTCATGTCGAAGCTGAATTTGTAATCCTGGCCGGGGACGATTTTGACGACCACGTCTTCTTTGGCGCCGGGCTTGTCGATGATGATGACCTTGCCCGCGTCTTTCGCTTCAACGCCGGTCGCGACGGTTTCTTTCGCCTGAAGGGTGGGCGAAGCGTCTGCCGTTTCGGAAGGCTGGAGCGTCTGCGCGAGGTCCGCAAGGTTGATGGTCTGGCCCGAGGGGAGCGTGATGCTCGGGGGGGGCGAAAGCTTTGACACTTCCGCGAAATTCGTGATGGTGAGCGTGGTGCCTTCGGAGAAGGAGATGACCAGCGCGCCGCCTTTCGTCATGTTCATGCCCTGCACGCTTGTGCCGGTGGCGACGACCAGGTTTTCACCCGCTGTCATGGTTGCGGTGATTTTCTGGCCTGCGGTGAGGGCGATCTGGGTGCCGCCCGTTGCGTTGGTGTTGTCCATGTCCTTATAAACCCCTTCTTGTACTCTTTTTACTTAGCTTCGAACTCAACTGTAGGTTCCCTTTTATGGATAGAGGGAATCCCGGTGCCGTAACTTAGTCCTATATTTATGGTAGCTGTTATACAGCCGAGAGTGCCGCCTGTCAAACATTATGTTAAAGAAACTTTGCCCGAATAGAAAGGCCAGAATTGATTAGTGGATGGCTTGTTAAAAAGCCAGTAAAAACTAGGATTAACTATTAATACCATAACTCGAAAAGATTCGCCATATTTAAGTAAAATATTTGTGATTCCAAGCAGATAGATTAAGTTTGCGTTAATTTTCCTTTTGGCGCATTATATAGACGGGTTACTTGGATCAGGGGATAAGTTAATGAAAACAGTCACGCCTTTATGCGCCCTGGCGCTCTCCGTCTTTATATGGGGAATGCCGGCCTATGCCGCCGACAGGCCGGAGGCCACGGTCACGCTCAAGGAGCTGGCCGCCGAACCGGCTGATTCTGGCATTGCAGCAATCCCGGCAGCCGAGCTGCCCCGCCCGCAGCACAAACCGGCCGCCCCCGCCACCTTGAAACTTTCTTCCATCGAGCCCGCCGCCGGTGACGCGCCCATCCGCCTGACCCCCGACCGCGCCCAGACCCTGCAGCTCGATAAGGACGCCGTCAGCGTCGTGGTGACCAACCCGGCCCATGCCAACGTGCTGCTGGATACGCCGCGCACGCTGGTCATCATGCCGCGGACGCCCGGCACGACCTCCTTCACCGTGCTGGACGCCAAGGGCACGCCGATCCTGCAGAAAACCATCATTGTCGCGACTTCCGCTGACACCAACTACGTGCGCATCCGCCGCATGTGCGGCCAGAACGACCCGACCTGCGTCCCCGCCGCCTATTACTACTGCCCCGACGGCTGCTACGAAGTGCAGACCGTGCCGCCCGTCGCAGGCGACATGAACCTGCCGCCCGCCACAGGCAACGGCCCCGCCGCTTCGGCGCCCAATGCGTCCAACATGCAGATCGACCAGAGCCCCGTGCAAGTGCAGGTGGGCCCCGACGGAGTAGTCCCCTGATGAAAAAACAGCTCACCTCCATCCTCGCGATCGCGACCGTCCTCGCCCTTTCAGCCTGCGCGCCGCAGCAGGAAGCGCAGATGCAACTGACCGGCAAGCATTCCGCCATCGACAGCCTGCAGGGCAAGCATGAAGAAAGCGTGACCCGCCTCGCCACCGCAGCGCAGGACGCGATTGCGGAAGGCAAGGAAACTGAAGCCCTGAACCTCTACAAGCGCCTCTACGAGGAAAAGCCGAAAGAGGAAGTGGCCGTCAACTACGCGCAGCTGCTGCGCAAGACCGGCCAGCCGAAAAAGGCCTCCGAAGTCCTCGCGAAATTCGTGAAGAAAAAGCCGAAGGACGGCGAGAACGCGCTGCTGCTGAACGAGTATGCCGCAACCCAGATTGCTTTGGGCAACTTTGACGAAGCGGCCGCGAAACTCGACCGCGTGCTCGCCGACGGCTCGTCCGCGCAGTTCCAGGCCGATGCCAGCAACCTGAAAGGCGTCGTCCGCGACGCTCAAGGGCAGCACAAGGAAGCCGAAGCGCTGTTCCGCGTCGCGATGGAAGGCTGGGAAGGAAACCCCACTTCCGTGATGAACAACCTCGCGCTCTGCCTTGCCAACCAGGGCCGCTTCGACGAGGCGCTCGACATCCTGCGCCGCGCGCTGGTGATGGCGCCCGACAAGCAGGAAATCGCCCGCAATATCCAGCTGATCGGCGACCTGCGCACCAATATCGTGCCCGTCGCGGTGACCAAGACCACCGCCAAGGCCGTCAAGAAAAAGGACTGCTCGGGCTGCCCGATCGACGAGCCCGCGAAAAAGCCCTGATAGCAAATGAATGAATAAAAAAGCCCCGGTTTTTGCCGGGGGGTATAGTGAGAGGGCGGGGACTTCCGTTTTCTGACCACACCCAGAGATATAGAAACAGCCCTTACCTTTAGTGGTAGGGGCTGTTTTCTTGTATATGCGGGCTAGCTTTGTCGATAAATTCGATTGCTGCTAACGTACTAGCTGCCGCCACGATCAATCATGGCCTTGCGAGCTGCTTCTAGCAGCTCGCGATAGTCAGGTTTAAAGGGGGTCACCATCTGGCTTTCAAGCAAGCAGTCGAGCGCCCAAAGCGCATTCCGCTCGGGTATATCTACTACGCTCAGAAGCTTTTTTGACTGTAGTAGCTCGAACAGAACTATTGCCAGCTCGTCATCGAGATTAATGGTTACCGTCATTTTTTCTCCGCTACAGGAGGGGCAGGGTGGGCCCATTCAGAGGCAGGATACCCCTTCTTCCACGCCGCCACCCGCTTATCTACAACAGCCTTCTGTTCTGGTGTCAGGTGCCTTTCTGCGGCATCTCGCGGTGCATTATCGTCGCTCCGGATGCCCAATGTTAGCCAAAAATAGGCCTCCGCATAGTCCTGCTTAACTCCCCGTCCAAAAGAATAGGCGAGGCCAAGGAGCCTTTGCTCTTCAGGAAACCCGCGCTCGGCTAAATAGCGACACCATTTTGTGGCGACTTCCTCCGGCGGCACGGCTTGGCGCTTGGATGGAAAAAGGCTATAACAAAGCTCCTTTCTTGCTTCAATATTTCCCTGACCGGCCATTTTTTGAAGGGCTTCTAAAGCATCAACGCTTCCTTTCTTTAGGCTTGCTCGTAGAGTTGACATACCCGCAGTCGGCTCAGGGATAGGCTTCCATTCCTGCACCCGCTTTTCTACAGCGGCCTTTTGATCTGGCGTTAGATGTTTTTCTGGTTGGTCGGGCTTCAAGCTTACTAGCATCGGCAAATCGCGAGGGTTTCTATACCGTTGAAAAAGAAGCACCCAAAAGTAGGCTTCTGAATAGTCCTGCTTCACACCCGCGCCGTAGTAATATAGGTCTGCAAGTTTGAACTGTGCCCTAGCATTACCCTGCTCTGCCGCCTTGCGATACCATTTCGCTGCCTCTTTAGCATCCTTATATGCGGAGCATATTACAATCCGTGTGTTTGTATTGTTTGTAGCGCTGATGGCTGGATCGCAAGTCTTAAAGTAAATGCCATAGATGTTACCTAGCGCAAGTTGTGCCTCTGCATCTCCCTTTTCTGCCTTAGCCTGTAGTGCGGCCACATCGTCAGCAGCCACGGCGGGAAGGGCAAACAATAATATCAACGAGATGAAAATTATGAGCTGTCTGATCACTGTGTAATTAAAAGCCTCTCTTAGAATGGTATGGCGTCGTCATCGACGGGAACAGTCTCCGGAACTGCACCCGCTGGCAATGGCAAACTTGTAACCACAAACAAATTCAGAATGTCTTCTCTATCCATGAACATGATCTGACTTCGCCTAGTCGCATCCAATTTGTTTCCAAGCCAATTTCGCGCTGCTTTTGTAATTTCGCCACCCGCAATGATGAAGGCGTGATCTACAAGAACACGCTTTCCAATTTCAGGGTCAAAAATCTCATGTCCAAGCATCATTGTCACCTGATTGTGAACTTCCGCAACGTTGGCATTGGATGCTTTGCTAACACCTGATGTATCTAGCTTCCCTTTCTTCACTTGCATGCCGAAATACAGGACATGTTGAGTTGGTAGGGTAAACTTCATCCACACATCTTTACCGTACTCTAGCGCTTTATCTATGTGGCCAGCGGCAGTGATACGGTGAAACCCGAGCTGACGAAAGAGCGGCAGCAAAACCTCTTCGATCAGCGCATCTTCGGAGGCGCTGTCTAGGTATGCGACGAGCTGTTCACGTTTTTTAACTTCGGCTGCAGAAAATGGGCGGTGCGGATTTGGAGCAGCCACTGCAATGGTATTAGTTCCCAGATGCCGCAAATAGCATTGCTTATCCTCTCCGTAGAACGCCTCAAAGCCTTCACGAATTATTGCGGCGTTTAAGAGGGCTAGCGCACCCGGCCTTTCCGGCCCCTCATTGACGGCATCTCCCTGATCCATGAGAGTACGGATTACCCGCGAGAAAGTTTCAGGTGGGGTAGTTGCGTTAGGCTGGGGTTCTGCAAGAATATTTCTAAGTGTCTCAGCTACCCAGCGATCTCTGGTTGAGCCATCATGCGCATAGTCGGTGTCACAGTCCTGAAAGAATTCGGTCAGATAGCTGCTGCTTCGGTATTGGAAGAGTCTTTCCGCTTCATTAAAATTGCCGCAGATCAATTTTGCGATCTGCATGAGGGTGCGCTCTTTAAAGTCCATAGTACATATTATCTCTGCAAATGGCGTTTTTGATTGATGCAAGAAATATAGCAAATATGATGATAGAGGTCGAATCTTGAAGCAGAGTCGGTCATTCCTTTTTTTAGAGAGGTGAAATTGACGTGAAGTATATGTTAATGCCTCTTGACCAGCACTTCGATGGTGGTTTGGGTGCTACTGGTAGGTCGTTTGAGGAGTCCGCGAACCTATTGAGTGCGAGCTCAGCTTCGAAAGACATCAGGCTGCCTATCTGCTTTCTTTACAGGCATGCTATCGAACTCTACTTAAAGTCTGTCATTGTTGTCATGCACCGCGCATTGAAAGTTCCCTATGGCAGCACCCCCTATGATGGTTCAGCACATGTAATTGTGGATGGAAAGTGGCTTCCTATCTATCGCGTTCACAGCGTGGCCATACTTTGGAGTCATGCCTTGGGGTTGATACGTGATTCGAAATCGGCATTAGAAGAAAGATGCAAGACTGATTGGCAAGCAGTTCCTGAAGAGTTGATCCGCTCGATAGAAGAGATTGAGTTGATAGATGGGTCTAGCACCTTTTTTCGCTACCCTGATAATAGACGCCCTGATGCTGAACAGATGAAGTCAATGTGGAAAGAAAAAGGGCTAGACAGCGTTCAATTTGGTGTACCACCGGAGGCAAAGCCAACTAAATTGTTTCTTCTCGTTGATCAGGATGATCAAATATCACAAGCATTCGAATATGATGACGACACCCTTTCAGAGGTTGTAAAGTTGCTGAAAGGCACCGCTGAAATCTTATCTGGTCTGCATTTCGGGCTAAGGGTTGAGTTGGCAGGTGGTTTTTAAGATGTATACGAAGTACTGCCGTCACTAATTGACCTAAAATGACTGAAATTTAGCAGTAAAGTCTTGAATTCTCAGCTTTTTTGCGATTGACCAGCCCTCAATTTTTCTATATATTTCATATAGATAGCATGAATTAGAACTGCATTTCTAAGGTGTTCAAACCCCTTGGCAGCAGCCGTTATTTTCGCCTTTCTCACAGGGACAGGCAGGGCAGTAAAAAAATGACATTAAACACCAAGGCATCCCCCCAAAGAGACGACCACGAAGCCATATGGGCAGATCGCGGCAATTATTGGCAGGAAAAACTTAATCCCGTTCCGCAATACAAGGCGCGTAAACGCCGCATCTTGCACAAGCCATTGGTATTGAGCGGGCATGGCATCCGGTTAAATGTGCATTGTGGAACCTTGCTTATAAAATGCGGCTTCACCCATTACCCCCAAGCGCGGGAAGAATACAGACTATTTCCGCGTGATCGCCAGTTACCCTCCCGGATTGTTATTTTGGATGGTGATGGCAGCATTACTTTCGATGCGCTTCAATGGCTGTCAGTACAGGGCGTGTCTTTGGTTCAAATAAATTGGCGTGGTGAAATCTCCTGCATTGGCGGCGCAAATTATGCCGCCGATCCGGCTTTAGTAAAGCGTCAAATAGAAATAAGGGATAATGGCGAAGGCTTTGAATTTTCAAAATGGCTTATCCTCAAAAAGATTGAGAATTGTTACGACACAATTAAGGAGATTTCGGGCAATTCGCCCGAAGCCCAATTGATCTTGCAAAAAATACAGGCGCAAGCCGCCAGCCTCAAGAAAAAGTCTCCCGCAAGTTTAAGTGCATTGCTCGCGGTGGAAGGTATCGCGGCAGCGGCCTATTTCCGCTACTGGTACACCCTTCCCATTCGCTGGAAGGGGCTAGGCCGCAAGCCTATCCCTCAAGAATGGCTGCGCATAGGCTCTCGTATCGGTAGCAACAATAGCAACCAGTTTGCCCTACATCCTGTGAATGCCATTCTTAACTATGTTTATGGCGTTTTGGAGAACCAAGTACGGGCGCAAGTGCTGACTATGGGCGTTGACCCCACCATCGGCTATATGCACTCCACCGGAAACAACCGCCCCTCTCTGGTATTTGACCTCATGGAGCCATTGCGCCCGATCATGGATAGAAAGGTGCTGGAATTTGTTTCCCAGCGTACATTCTCGCCGGAGGATTTTATTCTCAATAATAATGGTATTTGCCGCCTGCACCCGCAATTCGCCAGATATATTGTGAAATTGGTGCAGGATATGCCGGAAATTGAGGAATTAACGGCAATTAATTTAAAAAGGCTATTCACGCCCGCACTAAAAACCCATGCGAAATCAAAGCGTTAATTATTATTCAATTTAAATCGGTAATTATTTCCCAATTAATTCAATTTCCGTTTTAATTCCAGTATATTTCTGGCGTGAAAATTAATTATGAGGGCTGGAATTGGAGAATAATTCCCCTGAATCGTTATTGAATATTTGGAAAAAGGGAAAACCCCTTAAGGATGCAATTTGGTCTTTTTGCGATAAACAATATATTCAGGAATTACCCAAAAATAATAATGATCGGCAAATGGTAAAACAAAATCCGGGGTGGCAGGATTTTGCAAACGAAATTAATAAATCTGCCCGCGCTCTAATCGAAATTCAAAATGCCCGCGATAAACTATATTCAAATTTATATGAGAAGATCAAAAAAGGACATTTAACCGCGCTCGGATATGAAGCACCTGTCAAATCAAAAGATTATCCGGTGGAAGTTCCTCTGCATATGTGGCCGCCCGAAACAATTGATATTATTAAATCTTCAATCTCGGGAAATGGGTTGAATTTTTTATCTGTCCGAATTGTAAAGAAATCCGCTTTTAAAGTTAAAATCAAATCAAAAAATAAAATCATTAAAGAAACAGTCCTGCCTAGAATAAAGCCCATAGATAAAAGAATTGGCAGGCCTACACTTAAAGAACAAATAATTGTTGCTTATAGCCGATTAAAAAAAGAAAGAAGAATTGATTATTCAAAGACATTAAAATCGCATACTCAATTAATTCAAAAAACAGTTCAAATATTATTTTCTGAGGTGAAAAGCACAGCTGGCATGGAGAATGAGGCAATTCGCCGCGCCATAGGAGATATATTTAAGGCGGATAAAAAAAACTCTAAACCAACCTCTAAACTATAAACCCCTTGTTCTTTTATAGTTATTTTTAGAGTTTCGTGCCCGCCATAACCTTGCTGATAACAACAGCGAGGTTACATGATTCGATCCAAACCCAAACGCCAGCGCAACTATAAAGCCGAATACCAACGCCGCGTTGATCGTGGCCGCGCCAAGGGCTTGAGCCGTTCCCAATCGCGGGGGCATCCCAAGGCAAAAGAAAAGAACGTCCGAAAACCCCGCCCGATCAGCGATGCATCATTTCAAATCAGCCTCAAAGCCCTACGCTCTGGCAAAACGCTAGCTGAGGCTGCAAGGGAAATCCGCGTATCGCCGGAGCGGCTGCGCAATCAGGCCCAAGCAAAAGGCATCATCCGGCAGCGCGGGCGCAAATGGGTTGTCAGGAATGACCTCCCCAGACGGATGCTGACATACAGCCAGGGCGAAGCCGTTGTCATTATTTTAGCCAAATTAAGTCAAGCATCTAAAGTAGGCAGCTATATGGCGGCGGTAAGAAGCTTTTTGAGAAGTAACGACGCGGCACGCCTTGAACCATATATCAAAAAATCTGTCACCGACAGTCGCGGCAAGAAATACGTATTCGAGACAAATCCCAATACGCTTTACAGATTAGCGGCTGGCGGCGGGGATACGTTTGAACAGGTCTATCGCATCATTCTTTAGAAAAGGAGAAGAAATATGAACGATAAAGTAAAAGAAGCCCGCAAGCAGAAACGGCTTGAGGTTTTGGGAAGCAATCATCCGGTATGCGTCATTTGCGGAGAGAATGACTGGCGCACGCTGGAGCAACACCATATTGCAGGACAGGCTTATGGGGATGATCTTTGTACTGTTTGCAGGAACTGCCACCGCAAGTTAAGTGATGACCAGAAAGACCATCCTCAGCAAGTCGGTAAACGCCCGACAAACTTTGAAGCTATCGGTCACTTGTTGCTGGGGCTGGCAGACTTCCTTGCGCTCTTGGTCGCCAAACTTCGGGAGTATGGGCAGCTCTTGATACAGGCAGCGCAAACAATGGTGTGCACAACATGACAAGGATAGATGGGCAATCCATGAGCGTAGCTGTCAGGGCTTATGTCTGTAAGCCCGAGGCCCATAGCGGAATGGAGGAAGCAGCCGCCAAAAAACCTCCCAGAAAAAAAGTGAACACTCCTTCGGAATGGGTTGTTGCATTTGATACTGAAACAACAACGGACGCAGCGCAAAAGCTACGCTTTGGCTCGTACCAAGTCCGAAAAGGTGATGAGCTTATCCAATCAGGCGTTTTTTACGACCCTGCGACCCTTCGCACGGGCGAACAAAAAGCGCTCCGAGAATACGTGACTAAAAACCAACTAAACATGCTGACAGTTAAAGAGTTTGTCGAAGATGTATTTTATGGCGTTGGTTATGCGCTTAGGGCGACTATTGTCGGCTTTAATCTCCCTTTCGATATTTCACGACTTGCGATAGATCACTCGACTGCCCGCGCTTCACCTTGGAACAAAGTCATGCGGGGCGGCTTCAGCTTCAAGCTGTCTGAAAATGAAGAAAATCCACGCGTGCAGATCAAGCATGTATCGTCAAGGGATTCGTTTATCCAGTTTGCCGCCACGAAAGGACAGCGCACCACGAGAGGCAACCGCAAGAAAGGACGGAAACAGCTTGTCAGGCGCGGATATTTTATCGACGCCAAGACCTTGGCTGCGGCATTAACCAGCCAGTCATATTCGCTGGCTTCATTGGCGCAGGCATTAGGCGTACAGGCGCAGAAACATGATACGCACGAGCATGGCAGCACTTTAACGCCTGAGTATATCGCCTATGCGGTGCAGGATACGCAGACTACATGGGAATCCTTTTGTGCCCTTCACCGTCTTTATGCAGCGCATGGCCTCAAACTTACAGCAGCGCATAGCATCCATAGCGAAGCTAGTTTGGGCAAGGCATACCTGCGGGATATGGGCATTAAGCCGTGGCATCAGGTGCAGCCCGATTTCCCGCCTGACATGATCGGAAGAATCATGAGCGGCTATTACGGCGGGCGTTCGGAAATTCATATTCGCAAGGAAATCACGCAAATCCTTTATTGCGACTTTCTTTCGATGTATCCCACCGTTTGCACCCTTATGGCTCTGTGGCGTTTTGTCACAGCGCAAGGAATGACATGGCGAGACACAACAGCGGAAACACGAGAATTCTTAGAAAAAGTAACAATCCTCGATTTACAGCAGCAGGGAACATGGCGATCTCTGTCTACTATCGTGCAAGTTATGCCGGACGGAGAGATTTTCCCTGTTCGTGCCAAATATGGTGGTGATGCTCAATATACAATTGGCGCGAATCATTTGACCAGCCAAACGCCGCTCTGGTTTACCTTGGCTGACTGCATCTCCGCAAAGCTGCTCACAGGGCGTACGCCGCAAATACTGCAAGCGATTACATTCACGCCTGAGAGGATGCAGGAAAACCTTAATCCTGTCGACATAACAGGAAACCCCGCATATCGTGTTGACCCCAGCCAAAGTGATTTCTTTAAACGGGTTATTGATTTACGCAGCGAGGTAAAAAAGAAAATTAAAACAGCCCCGCAAGCTGAAAAAGCCACTCTTGAAAGCCAACAGCTCGCCCTCAAGATTTTAGCCAATGCCACAAGCTACGGAATTTTTGTCGAGCTGAATGTAGAAGAAGAAAAACAATTGCAGCCGCTATTGTGCTATGGGCCGAGCGGCAAAGCTATGCCCATAGAAAAGAAGAAATTTGAGGCAACCGGATCATTTTTTCACCCGTTGCTGGCTACTCTTATCACGGGAGCCGCGAGGTTGATGCTTGCTATAACGGAACGGCTGGCAAACGAGGCTGGGATTGATTGGGCTTTTTGCGATACGGATAGCATGGCATTGGCTAAACCAGAGGACATGAGCCAAGATGAATTTTATAAGAAGGCGCGACAAGTGCAGGAATGGTTTACGCCGCTCAACCCCTATGCCCAAAAAGCCCCCTTGCTCAAGATTGAAGAATATAATTATAGCTTGTCGGACAAAGGGGCATTGGAGCCGCTTTATTGTTATACCATTTCTTCCAAGCGTTATGCCCTGTTCAATATTGATGCAGGCGGAAAAATAATTCTGCGCAAGGTTTCCGCACATGGGCTTGGCCATCTGCTTGCCCCGTATAAACGAGATGACAACTCCGGCCTTGATGCGGAACCGTGGCAGCAGGATTTATGGCGGGAAATTATCAACGCAGCGCGTGAAAACAGGCAACCGTACTATGCAAGCCTTAAGAATTTTAATATGCCCGCAGTCAGCCGCTATGGAGCGAGCACTCCCGCATTGGCTGCATGGTTCAATAAGTACAATGAAGACAAGCCCTATAGCGATCGGGTGCGCGCGTTCAATTTCTTAATGGCCATGCAAGCTAAACCCGGCCTCAAAGCCTTAAAGCCCGTGGCAACCTTCACTAATGACCATAACAAAGCTTCATCACGGGTCTTTGACCGCATGACAGGACAAAATATCAGCCGCCGCCAGCTTAAAACCTATCAGGAAACGCTTGCGCAGTATCATCTGCACCCTGAAACGAAGTTCTTGAATGGCGATTTCACAGACAGCGGAAAAACGCAGCGGCGGCATATCGCCCTTAAGTCCGTACAGCATATCGGCAAGGAGGCTAATAAATGGGAGGAACAATTTTATCTTGGTCTTGATCCTGAAGCACAAATTGAATACGGCATTTGCCCTGAGCAGAAAAATGAAATTTTAAAGGCTGTGTTGAAAAGCATTTCAATTCATGGCGCAAAAAGTATTGCGGAGGCCGCTAGAATGTCAGAAAGATACGTTCTTGAAGTTGGCAAGGGAAAGACAAGTCCATCCGAAAAGGCACTTACAAGGCTGCAATCGGCTGTAAAGGCTCTCGAAAATGCCAATGCATCTGAGCATGGATTGCGTCAAAGAATCAGCGCGATGATGGAAGAAAGGAAAATTTCAATTCGTAGTCTTGCCGCAAACCTTGAAATTGACCCTTCAAACTTAGCGAAAATTCTGTCTGGCCTTCGAAAATCCGGAAACCAGTTGATTCGCGCCTATGAGTATTTGATGGGAGGAACAACTATAGGGTATCATGAGGCAGATGAGCGATGAGTCAGAATGTGGAAAACGGGTGAGGTAGGCCGACAGCATGTCCGCGCAGCATGAGCTTGAAACACTTGATCAGCTACAAGGCGGAGCTCTTTCGCTGAAGATTATCCGCATGGTTTATCCTGATGCAGATCACTTTTTGCGCGGCGTGTATGGTCTACTTAAAGGCGGCGATGTCCGACTGATCGAGAACGATATGGAGGTTCCTGACTGGCGCTGGCGCGAATTATTTATCGATAGCTCTGCAATAGAAAAACTTGATACCATGACGCTTACGCTTACCGAACAAGGTGCCAAGCGGATTGGATAAAAATTGCACTATTTTTTCGGAAGAAACCCTATCACACGGATTTTGCGATGCGTTTTTTGAGTCTATTTTTAGCGCTTATTCTGTTCTCTTCCGCTGCCTTTGCAGGCGGGAGTTCTACAAAGGTATATGTTCAGAAACTGACCATGCTGACGGATACGGATTATATTCTGGTCGTGATGCCTGTAACAGTGCGGGATGGAGATTACTGGGGAGGCTGCAAACAGTTCGAAGTGCATGGTACGTTGCGACGCCTGAAAAGCATGGGGCGGTCGAGTGGGACGCCTACAAAAAAGGAACATTTGGCCGCGCTTGCCTTATTGAGAAAGTTTGAAGGTTCCGCAAAATCTATGCGTTTCGGATATATCGGAGTGGGGTTTAAAGTTATCAACCCCAAAAATCCCTGCATCGTCAATAGCAGAGGCCTAAGACGACAAGTCGACGGTACTGTTCTCTCATTCTTCTATGCGGTTTAGTTTACACAATGGAATTTATCACACATCAATGACTACTTTCGATGAAGCCGACCGCATGATTAAAAAGGGAAACATTATTGCCCTACGGGACGCTTTGAATAATGGCCTCAACGCCAACACCGAAAACCGTTACGGATGGTCCTTGTTAATGTCTGCTGCGAACCGTTGCGACGTTCGGATTGGCGAGCTGCTGATTTCCCAAGGAGCGGACGTTAACCACATCACAAAGACAAAACCTCCTTCATTGTCTGGCAGTCCGTTGCAGCTCGCAATATTACGCGGCCACGTCCCCTTCATCCAGCTACTGCTTTCTCATGGCGCGAAGACAGATCATATGCCCCCACTAGCGGAATGGATTAAATATTCGGGACTTCCGCAGAAGAAAATTGACGAAATGCTAAATATTTTTAAGCAATAAAAAATTCCGACCGCATCACCCGCCAGATTGAAGGAAAAGAAAACAACCCCAACCTGTTAAGGAAGGGGCTGTTTCTCTATCTTTGGGTGTGGTCAGAAAACGGAAGTCCCCGCCCTCTCACTATACCCCCCGGTTTTTGCCGGGGCTTTTTTTATGCCGTCGCGGCCGGCTTTTTGACGCTCAGCGTCTTCATCACCGTCACGTCCTGCGTCAGTGCGGCATCGGCCGGTTTCGGCGGCGCGAATTTTTCGTTCACCACAGCCAGCAGTTTCGCGCGCTCGGCGTCGGAGAGTTTTTCGAGCGTCCGTAAAACCTGCTCGGCGGGCGTCGCGGCGGGCGGCGGCGGCGCGGCGGTGCCTTGCGCGCGCTTCGCTTCCTCGGTTCGGATGATTTTGATGATATCGTTATAGCCGTTCTTCTCGGCAAGGCGCAGCGGCCTGTCCCACGACAGGTCCGCGCCATTGTCGCAGAGCAGCTGCACCATCGCGGGATTGTTATTGCGCACGGCAATGCTGAGCGGCGTGAAGGATTCGTCCCAGCCGCTGTACCCCTCGTCGGGGTTACCGCCCTGCGCGAGCAGGTTTTGCGCCGCCTTCACATCATTCTGGAAGACGGCGATGCACACCAGCGACATATCCCGCGTCTTGTAAAGGCGCAGACCGCCTTTACTGCCCAGGCCCGGCAGGCGATTTTCCTTGCCCCATTCCCGCGAAACCGTGAGCTGTTCATTGATATCCGCGCCTTTTTGCAGGCAGTCGTCGACCACATCCCACATGCGCGAGACGGCGGCCTTCGTCATCCGTTCCGTCAGCGTCTGGGGCGAGGGCACGCCGACATCGGCGTCGCGCGCGTGTATGTCGGCTAGCCACTTTGCTTCTTTTTCCCTGCGGTTCTTTTCTTTCCAGGCTTCGAACATTTGAACTCCTTTAAGCGGCGGGCTTGTTCTGCTGTTTTTGGGCGGCTTTCACGGCGGCGGAGGCCAGTTTCGCGGGCATCGGGCGCATGGCGCCGGCGATGCGTTCGCGGTAGGCGTCCTGCGCAGCCTGCGTCGCCGTGTCGTTCGCGGGCGGCTCGATCAGCTTCATCGTGTCGGGCGCGGGGCCGCGGTTGATGCAGTTGATGAGCGCATAAAGCGCCATACGCGCGAACTGGTTGTTGTTATCGTCGGTGGTCACATAGTGCGGCAGCTCGTGATAGCTGCGGCGGCCCGCCCATTTCGGATAAAGCGGGTCGAACCATTTCTTCTCTTTCTTTTCGCCCTGCTCGTCGTACTTCCACTCGTAATAGGTGGGGCGCACGGCGGTCGAGGCGAAAACCGAGGTTTCCGACAGCGGGCGGATGGTGAGGTCTTTCGTGTGCTTTTCGGACGCATAGCGGCCGAAGACAGTGCGCAGCGCGGTGCCCAAAGCGCCCCAGATCCAGTTCTTGCCGCGGTTGATGCGGTCGTTGCTGGCGACAAGGTAAACAGTGCGGAAACGGTCTGTTTCATGCGAGGGGCGCGAGATAGCGCCGACAGCGACCAGCGCGACTTCATGCAGCGCGTCTTTGGCTTCGCCTTCCTTCCAGCCGACCTGCTTCATCATCTTCAGTGTCGCGTTATAGGTTTCCTGCGCGACGATGGAACCCGCGCTGTACCCGAAGAACGTCACGTTGCGCAGCTTTTCCTTCGCCTCGGCGACTGACACGGGCGTGCCCGAAACAGAACCGTCTTCATTGCGCTTGAAATCTTTCGCCACCAGCGGCATCAGCACGCCCGCGCCAAGGTCGAAACCGGCATCAGACGAGCGTTTATTCGGCATGCTGTCATAGAGCGCGAGGTTAAAAAGGTTTTTCAAAGACGTATGCGACCAGCCATATAATTTTGGCTGCACCGCAATTTCGCTGCGCCCGCGGATCAGCTCTTCCATGCGCTTCAGGCTGCCCGCCACGTAATCGGGACGGTTGTTGTTGGTCAGGAAGCCGGAAAGATAGACGACGGTGGGCTGGCTGATGTCGAGTTTGGACAGGTCGATTTCATCCAGTTTCGATTTGCCGTCCGCGCCTACCGTCTTTTCCCAAAGCTTGCCCATCGTCACACCTCTTTATATGTATCGTTTTTAATTTATCCCGCCTTTATAGACTTTGACCAGTAATATGTCAAATGATATGTTCTTTACCATTGAAATCATTTAATATTTTTCAAACTCCTTGTTTTGCTTTTCATATCTGGTAATTCTGATACCTGACGGCCAGCCCGCAAAAGGAACGACGACATGAAATCCACCACGAAAGCCATCACCGCAACTCTCGCGACCGCCGCGCTGAGCCTTGCCGCCGCTTTCACCATCGTCGCCTACCAGCCCAAGGATTCAGCCGATCACCTCGACGACACGAAGTTCGAACAATGCGTGCGCGACGCCGTCACCTCGGAATACCCCGACGCAAAGGGCGGCGTGGTGCGCGCGGCGAACCGTGCGCCCGGCTATCAGGAATTCGGCGACATGCTGCATTTCCGCGAACGCGGGCTCAGCACCGTGAATTCGGTTTCTGTCAGCGAAGGCGAAGACGGCGGGCTTTTCGTCATGGCCGGCACGCGCAAGGCGCCTGTCGTGCTGCCCTCCAGCATCTTCCCCCAACTCTCCGCACGTACCGAGCGCGGCTATTTCACAAGCGCATCATCGGGCGAAGTTCCGCCCGAACGCGCGAAAGAAAACGCCGAAACCGAAGCCGTCAAAACACAGCACGACCGCGTCATCGGCAAGGTGCTGGCCTGCGGCAACTGGAAGAACTGACCTTAAAATGTTCAAGTGGCTGTAATCGCACGATAGTGGTGCAAACAGTTGCTGTTTTTGGGCCTCTAATGCCTTCGGGAAGTTTAAAAACCGTGCGTGGATACCACGCCGTGAACGTCGCCATGACGTGTATCGAATAAAATCAAAACCTTGGCAAAAATCACCCCTGCCACCACCCCCGAAAATCCCTGCACGAAATCAATACCTTGCAAACCACCCGTTTTTTGGATGCCGGGAAGGCTAATTTCGGCGTGAAAATTTTATCGCGGGCTGTTGAGGAACGCGGGGCCCAGAATGACGATGAAGAGCGAGGGCAGGAAGAACAAGATCATCGGCACGGTCAGCTTGGGCGGCAGCGCGGCCGCTTTCTGCTCGGCTGCGGCCATGCGCATGTCGCGGGATTCATCGGCCAGCACGCGAATGGCTTTCGATACAGAGGTACCGTATTGCTCGGCCTGCAGCATGGCGGTGGCAAAGGAACGCGCGGGGCCGGAGCCGACGCGGGAGCCGAAACCCTGGAACGCGGCCTTGCGGTCGTTGAGCATGCCCAGCTCGGCGCAGAGGATGCCGAGCTCTTCGGCAAGCGGCGCGGATTGTTCGGCCATGGTATCCGCGATGCGGTTGATGGCGGCCTCGATGCCGATACCGCCCTGCACGCAAATGAGCATCATGTCGAGCGCGTCGGGGAAGGCGAGCGAGATTTCATGCTGGCGCTTGTCGGCCGTGTTCTTCATTAAAATGCGCGGCAGCAGGAACCCGATAAGCCCCGCGCCGAGAACCACCATGGTAATAATGCCCTGGCGCACTTCCTTGTCCGTCTTGGCGAAGACAAGCGCGGCGAAGCCCATCAGGATAAGCGGCAATACAATTCTGGAGCCGAGGTAGAACAACGGCGCCATCGGGTCGCGGATACCTGCCTGCAGCATCAGCGCGCGGGCGGAAAGGCTCATGTCGCCTGCCAGCGACTGCAGGCGGTAGAACACCGCCATCGATTTCGCGCCGGAAATTTCCGGCTGCACTATCTTGGGTTTGTTGACCTGTTCCCGCGCCTGTTCGAACAGCGCCTTGCGCTTTTTCTCGATGACGTCCTTGTAGCGCTCGGCCTTTTCCTGGCGCTTCATGAAGGGAATGGCGAAACCGGCGAAGGCCACCGCCGCCAGCACGGCGGAAACGAGGACGATGTATACGTTCTTGTCTGTTGGTAAATCCATCTGTCCCTCCCTTCCCTATACCTTGAAGTTGATCATCTGGCGCATGATGATGATGCCGCACATCATCCAGCCTATAGCAATGCCCAGCCAGATATTGCCTTTGGTCGTGTTGAACAGGATGCTGATGTAATTCGGGTTCACCGCGTAAAGGCCGAAGGAAACCAGGATGGGCAGCGCGCCGATGATGGCGGCGGATGATTTCGCCTCCTGCGACAGGGCGCGCACTTTGCGCTTTAAACGAAAACGCGCGCGGATAACGGTCGACAGGTTCGAGAGCACCTCCGAGAGCGAGGAGCCGGTTTCGGACTGGATCTGCAGCGCGGTTGCGAACATATGCACTTCCGCCAGCGGCACGCGGCGCGCGGTTTCAAGCGCCGCCTGCCCCAGCGGCACGCCGATCTTCTGGTTGTCGTAGATGCGCGTCATTTCTTCTTTCAAGGGGCCCTCATATTCGCGGCTGACCATCGCGATGGCCTCCGCAATCGGCATACCGGCTTGCAAAAGGCGCACGGCGGCGTCGAGCGCGTCGGCGAATTCGGCCAGGAATTTGCGCTGGCGGCGGCCCGCCAGGAATTTCAGCACCCATTTCGGCACGCCGAGGAAGGCGGTAAAGGTCAGGAACACGCAGGCTGCCTGCGGCCAGCTGGTCATGACCGACAGCAGGCCCCAGGTCACGGCGGCGAAGAGCAGAGAGGCCAGCCAGTAACGCGACACCGGCACCTCCAGCCCCGCCTGCGTCATCAGCTCGCGCAAGGAAGTGCGGTCTTTCTTTTTCTTCTCTTCTTCCTGGCTTGCTTCTTTCAGCTTCTTGGCGATATCGGCGCGCTGTTTCGCCAGCGCCTTGTCCTTGGTGTCGCCGTCGCCCAGCGATCCTTTGTTGTCGCGGGTGATGACCGACAGCACGCGGTTGCGTTTTTCGGCCTTTTTGCCGGCCAGCATCGCCAGTATGCCGCCGAGCAGCATGATCAGGACGACGACCAGCCCGGTAATAACCCACTTCGACATCAGGCGTAGGCCTCCGACATGACGTCGAGGAGTTTTTTCTCGAGGCCAAACATGCGCGCGCGCTCGTATACGATGGGGCGCAGGCCGGAGGATTTCTGCTTGCCGATGATGCGGCCGTGCTCGTCCTCGCCTTCGTACTCGAACTTGAACAGGTCCTGCATGGTGACGATCTCGCCTTCCATGCCGGTGATTTCGGTGATGTGCGTGACTTTGCGCGAACCGTCCCTCAAACGCTGCACCTGGATGATGACGTTGACGGCGGAGGCAATCTGCTCGCGCACGGCGGCCGCGGGCAGGTTCAACCCGCCCATGGCGATCATGTTCTCCATACGCGTCAGGGCTTCGCGCGGGTTGTTGGCGTGCACCGTGCCCATCGAGCCGTCGTGGCCCGTGTTCATGGCCTGCAAAAGGTCAAACGCTTCAGGTCCGCGCACCTCGCCGACGATGATGCGGTCGGGGCGCATACGCAGGCAGTTCTTGATAAGGTCGCGCATTTTGACTTCGCCCACGCCTTCAAGGTTCGGCGGGCGGGTCTCGAGGCGCACCACGTGCGGCTGCTGCAGCTGCAATTCCGCCGCGTCCTCGCAGGTGATGATACGTTCGCCCTGCGCGATGTAGCGCGTCAGGCAGTTCAGCATCGTCGTCTTGCCCGAACCCGTACCGCCCGAGACCAGCACGTTGGCGCGGCAGGCGCCGATGATCTTGATCATCTCCATGCAGGCGGGCGTCATGGCCTTGAATTCGAGCAGTTTTTCGAGGGTCAGTTTTTCCTTGGCGAATTTGCGGATGGTCATGCAGCAGCCGTCGATCGCGAGCGGCGGGATGATGACGTTCACGCGGGAGCCGTCGGGAAGGCGCGCGTCGCATATCGGCGAGCTTTCGTCGACGCGGCGGCCGATCACGCCCACGATGCGCTGGCAGATGGTCAACAGGTGCTGGTTGTCGCGGAACTCGATGGTCGCGCGCTGGATTTTGCCTTTTAATTCAATGTAGATCGTCTTGGGGCCGTTGATCATGATATCGGCGATGCCGTCCATGGCCAGCAGTTCTTCCAGGGGGCCGAAGCCCAGCATGTCGTCGGCGGCTTCCTTGGCGATTTGGGCGAGTTCGGCGGGCGTCACATCAAGCCCGCGGAATTGACCGATTTCCTGCACGGCCGAGGTGATTTCGGCGCGCGCGGCGTCGGCGTCCATGCGCGCCAATGATTTCAGGTCGATACCGTCGCGCAAGTCGGCCCAGATGCGCTTGCGCGCGCGGTCCATGCGCGGGTTGGGCGGCGGCGGGGGCGCTGCGGGCGCGGCCTCCCCGTGGCCATGGCCGCCGGTAGGCTTCGGCGCGGCGGCGGCGGCCTTGGGCTGCAGCGGTTGTACGGCGGCGCCCACGGTGGGCTGGGCGGGCGCCGCAGGTTGCGGCGGGGCTGCCGGGGGCGGCGGAGGTGCTGCGGTGACGGGCGGCGGCGCGGCGGGTGTCGCGGGCGCGGGCGGCGGAGGTGGTGGCGGGGCGGCCTGCGCGGGCGGTGCTGCGGGTGCCGTTACGGGCGGTGCCGCGGGTTTCGCGGGCGTCGTGCCGGGGGTGCCGGGAGTGTCTGTGCGTTTGCCGAACATGGCTTACCCTCCCCTACTTCTTCTTGCCGAGCAATTTGAGCAGGTTGATGCCGTCTTTCTTCTCGCCGGTTTCCTCCTCGGCGGCGGGCTGCGTGCCGGCGGCGCGCGCGGCCATGGCGCTGACGGAACGCACGATATCGGTTGCGGCCTTGTTCTGGCCGACGGGCTTGCCCGTGGCTTCGCCGCCTGCGAAGATTTTAGGCTGGTAGCCCAGCACCAGCGCGGGTTCGGTATCGAGCGCGGCCTTGATGTCTTTTTCGCCCAGCTCCTCGCCCGCGGCCGCGCCCTTCATGTTGAGGACGAGATCGACGGCGGAAAGGCCCTGGCGCAGGTTCTTGATTTCGGTCAGCAAGGTGCGCGCGTTGCGCAAGCTGGGCAGCATCGCGGTCGTCACCAGCACCACATGCGCCGCGCGCGACAGCATGCGTCGCTGGATGCCGGGCGAAGCGCCCGAGAGGTCGATCACGACTACGGGATGCTTTTGCATGACGCGGTTGACCAAAGTCTCGTAATTGTCCGGATCGGGGCTTTCGGTCATGATGGCGTCGCCGCCGCAGACCAGCAATGAAAGCTGCTCCGTCACGCCCTGCACGATGCGCTTCATGTCGTCGTCGCTGCCGCCCGCGCCGATGCGCACGGCTTCGGCCAGCGTCGTTGCGGGTTCGAGGCCATAAGCGATGCCGACGCTTCCGGAGCTTCCTGCCGCATCCATCAGCATGGTTTTCTGTTTCTGCACCTCGGCGATGTTCCAGGCGAGCAGCTGCGCAACCGTGGTAGCACCCGCGCCACCCTTGGCGTCCATCACGGCGACGAGGCGCGAGCCAGAGAGGCCTCGTTTGTCGACAAGCGCCTTGGCAATCACCTTCACGAGGTCGTTTTCACCGACGGGCCTCACGAGGTAGTCGCGCACGCCCATGCCGACGAGTGAACGGTAGAGGTGGACGTCGTTGGTGGGGCCGATGATGACGGCGTCGGTGCCTTCGGCGCAGACGCCGGCCAGCTGGCCCAGCTGCGCCACGAAGTTGTCGGAGATGTCGTTGGTTTCGATGATGATGACTTCGGGCGAGGCGTATTGCGTATAGGTCGCGATCGCCTGGTCGATGCCGCCCTGGTTGACCTGGATGCCGACACGCGCAAAACGCCAATCAGCCGAGAGCTTTTGGGCTGTCCCGGCTGTGGCGTCGTCAAGTACGTAAAAGTCTACGCGCGATGCTGGCAGTAAAGTCGCGGTTATATCCTGGCTCATCCTTCTTCCTTCATTATCCTCCGCTGGCCGTCGAGACGTCGCTCGCGTTGATCTGGCCTTGGAGCGGCGGGTTCTTCACGCCGTTCTTGTAGTTTTCGACGACGATGCCGGCGCGGCGGCTTTCGTTGTCGGGTGTGCCGTCACGCCCCATCAGGTCTTCGGGGTTGACGATCATTTTCGCGATCGCCATCTGCGTTTCGCAGCCGTAGTTGTAATCCATCGCGTTATCTAGCGTATCGCCGCCCTTGTAACCCGGCATGCGCATGCAGTTTTCGGCGGCCTTGGCCGTTACGGCCATGTAGGAAACCACCGCCTGTTCCGCATGGTTCGGCGTATTCACGGAAACGATGTTGACCTTCAGGTTGTTCACGCCGCGCTCATGCAGCACGCGGCCGATTTTCGCGCCCTGCTGCTCCGCGCGCAGGCGGGCGGCCGGGTTGGCACGGAGGTATGACACCACCACCGCCATCTTGCCGCGGCCGTTGCGGGCATAGTCGTCGACAATGATATTGGCCTGGTCCCTGGTGAAGGCCGCCGGGTCGATGCTGACCGTTTTCATTTCGTCTTCGACGCGCATGGCGCCGGTCTTGACCTGCGAGGGCGTACCCATGCTGCAGGCAGACACCAGCAGCGCTATCGCAAGGCAGGCAAATTTATTAACCCGATGCATCGTTTCCCCCTTAATCAACAATATAGCCGTAATGGTTGGTTTCGCCCATAGTGGAAGGCACTTTCTTGCCATAAACCTTGCCCAAATTTTTCATGAAGGTATTGGACAGGGTGCTGGCGGATTTTTCGCCCTTGGCGTCTGTGGCGGACGTGCCGGTTTTGGCGTCGATGGCGGCTTTCTGGACGCCGGTATGCTTCTGGCCCGGCTTGCGCAGGGGACGCGGCAGGTCGACCACGTTACCCATAGCGAGGGTTGTGGCGGCAGTTTTGGCCACGGCTTTCAGGGGCGCGGGCGGTTCGACGCCGCCAACAGTGATGGGCTGGCTCAAGACCGGTTCGATAAACCCGGGGTTGTTGAGCGCCATATCCTGTTCGGCCTTGCCGGCTTCGCGTTTTTGCTGGAAGGCCAGCGCGTGTTCGGCCTGGCCCGGCTTCTTCATCGGGCGCAGCAGGTCCACGGTGGCAACCTTGCCAGTCACGGTGACGCCGTTTGCCGCGTCAACTTCCTGCAAGGCTTGTTGCAGCGGGTCGTTACCGGCGGCGGGCGCGACGGCGGCCAGTTCGGTCGCTGTTTGCGTGTTGCCCTGCTTGCGTTTGTCGACGGAAGCGATGCGGCTGCCGCCCGCGGTGCGGTCTTCCTCGCCGAAGCGGGGGAAGCTGCGGGGCTCGAGCGACGCGCGCTTGCCCATTTTGTGGGTGCGTTCGTCGCCGTAGTTGCCTTTGCCTTCGTCACCCGGCGGGATGACCATTTTAGGCGCGCCGATACCGTTCACGGCGGGAACTTCCGTCGGGACGTTGTCCATGATCGGGCGCGGCTGCGGGTTGTTTTCCGACGCGACGCGCTGGGCGTTCGGCTGGGCAAAGGGCTCCACGATATACGGGGTGACCATGATGACCAGTTCGGATTCATTACGCTGGAACGACTTGGACTTGAAAAGCTCGCCGATGATCGGCAGGTCTTTCGCGCCCGGCAGGCCGTTCAGGCTGTCAAGCGTGTCGGATTTGATAAGGCCCGCGATCATGAGCGTGCCGCCCGACCCCATCTGGATGGTCGTCTGCGCGCGGCGGACGGTCAGGCCCGGGATGACGGTGTTGATCAGCGTCACGCTGTCCGCGTCCGATTTCGCCGAGACCTCGGTCGAGAGCTGCAGCGAGATGCGGTCGTTCGACAGCACGGTGGGGCTGAAGTTCAAGGACACGCCGAACTGCTTGAATTCAAGCGTGATGTTGCCGTCCTGGTCGCGGCCCGTCGGGACGGGGAACTCGCCGCCCGCAAGGAAGCCCGCGGTTTCGCCCGAGATGGCGGTCAGCGTCGGTTCTGCCAGCGTGTTGACGAGGCCGTCACGCTCCAGCGCCTGCAGGCCGACTTTCAGCGGGCCGAACTTGTTATTGTCGTCAAAGAAGATCTGGCCGGCGGCGAAGGGCGCAAGCGCGGTCAGGCCCGTGCCAGCAACCGTGTTGACGGCGGCATTGGTGGTCGAGGTGATGTCTTTATAGTCCATCTCGAAGCCGAATTCGCGCAGCACGGTGCGTTTTGCTTCCATCACCTTGACCTGCAGCATGACTTGCTGTTCGCCGTCCACCGTCATCAGGTCGACCACGGTCTGGGTGCTGGTCTGGCCTGCGGCAGCTGCAGAAGCGTTCACGAGGCGGCCTGCCAGGTCGCGCACCTGGTTGGCGACGGAAGGCGTCGAAACGCGGCCTTTCAGGATGATGTTGTCGTTAACCGTATGCACCTCGATCTTCTCTTTCGGGAAGAACTGCTTGATGCTTTCGCGGACCGAGCTTTCGTCGCGGCTGACATGCACGGCGATATTCGCCAGCTGGTTGCCGTCGGCATCGAAGGCCAGCACGTTGGTGTCGCCCACGCCCTTGCCCACGATATAAAGCCTGTCGTTGCGCAGCGTGCCGACATCGGCCATGGCCGGGTTGGCGACCAGGACATCGGCGACGGGGCCGGACAGCGTGACCGTTTCAGCCTTGCCCATGCCGAGCCTGACCGATTTGTTCACGTTCGTCGCGCCATATGCCACGGCGGAGATGCCGAAGGCCAAGGCGATGGCCGTGAAGCCGAGGAAGAGTTTCTTGATATTGCGCGTCATTGTGCGCCTCCTTTTTCCTGGTTGCCCGCGGGAATGCTGCGGACCGGTACGTTCTGCACCGCTGTGCCGTTATAGAGCCTGACTGCGTTCGAAGGGCCGCCGTTGCCGCCCGACTGGTTCATCATCTGGATGACGGTTTTCATCACCTCGGTCGTGCGTGCGTCGGTGGTGAGCGGCGTGACGACCGATTTCGCGGTGTCGAGGTCGCCGATGCGGCGCAGCGCCAGCGAGATGTCGCCCATGCGGATGGCCAGCGCCAGCGTCTCGGCGCCTTCGCGGTCGACTTCAAGGGTGACGGTTTTGGCGGGTTTCGCCTCGCGGTCTTCCTTCGACACCTGGTCGACGGCGAGGACGCGGACGTTGGACAATATAGTTTGTGCGGCGTAGCGGTTGACGACCGTGCCGGCGGCGGCCTGCAGCTGGCCGGGCAGGTCGGCGCTATAGGCCAGGATGACGTCGACGAAGTCGCCGGGGTTCACGAAACCGCCGGCCGAGGTGTCGGCTTTGACAGAAACCGCCATGGCGCGCATGCCGGGCGAGATGGTGGCGGCCAGGAAGTTGGCGGCACCCTTCACGTCTTCGACGATCGAGGCGCTGGTGATGGGTTCGCCCGACTGCAGGTTGCGGCGCAGCGGCGAGTCATAGATTTTCAGCTTCTTCTCGTCGGATTCATTCTTCTTTTCATATACACCGGTATAGATGGCGCTGTCGGGCCAGGCCTGCCAGCGGACGTCCTCGGGCTTGATTTTCTCCCCGACCAGCAGTTTCTTGCGAGCGACCAGGATCTCGGTCGTGGCCGATGCGCTGCCATTCTTCGGGGACAGTTTTACCTGCACCATCATGGCAACGATGATCGCTACTACGAGCGCGCCACCCATGATCATCAATACGTTTCTGTTCATTGATTATCTCCCCAAGTTGGCCAGTAGAAAGGCCGCAGTCTGATATCTCCCCGATATCAATATGCGACAAAGCGAATCGGTCGTCCAGAAAAAAGTGTGGATTCTTAGTGAATTATCTTTGAAACTTCATGCAACAGGTCAGGCATGAAGCCTTTCTGCAACAGTGCCGCCCAGGCGCCGAAACTTATGGCAATGCCATAAGGCACTGCATTCCGGCCTTCCTGCACCTGCGCAGGCCAGCTACCGGCGCGCGGTGATTTGAAAGGTTTCTTCTTTTTAAAATAGAGGCTGAGCAGCGCGACGATGCCGCCTGCTGCGCCCATCCAAATGACATAAGGCAGCACCGCGGGAAGTCCAACCCATAGCGCCAGCGCCGTGCCAAGCTTCGTATCGCCGCCGCCCATCATGCCGGCCGCGAACATCAGATATGTGATGACGAAGATGGCGCCCAGCGATCCCAGATGTTCCCACCACTTGCCGAACAGCTCGGGCGTCGCGAGGAAGGCGGCGGGAAAAAGCGCAATGATGATGACGGAGTAAAGGTTCGGGATTTTAAGCGAGCGCGCATCGGACACGCAGGCGAGCAGCGTCGTCGCAAGAATAGCTACGGTAGCGATGACCGTGATCCAGATCATATGCATCCTGTTAAGCCGCCCTGCCGGGATTGGCAGGGGGCGGAAGGCGATGGCCGTTAGCTGCCCGAGATAAGCGTGCCGAGCGATTGCAGCAGTTCGGCGAGTTCGCTACCCATGGTGAAGACGACAGCGGAGATCGCGACGGCGACGGCTGCGACGATCAGCCCGTATTCGATGGCGGTCGCGCCTTTATCGCAGCGCAGAAGTTGTGAGAACTTGTTCATCATGGCAAAAACTCCCTGCCCTAGCCTGCTAACCCCCGGAAGCCTGTAGGCATACGCATGTATTAACGCGCATCCCTATACTTTCATCTTACAATAAAACCCCTTAGAAACGAGTTAAAATCGCGCGCGCATGTGGTTAATTTCTGAAACTTTCTTCCGCCCAAGAAAAAACCCGCCGGTGTGACCCGGCGGGTTTTTTGCGTCGAAAGACTGTCGATCAGCCGCCCGAGATCTTGGCAGCCATATCGGTGAAGAGCTGGGCAAGGTCGGAACCGAAGGTGAAGACGACGGCCGAGATTGCGACTGCGATACCGGCGGCGATCAGGCCGTACTCGATGGCGGTTGCGCCCTCTTCGCAGCGAATGAACTTCTTAAGCATGTTAAACTCCCTGATGTTGTGTTTGGTGATTCTGTTTGCAGGATAACCCGTCCTACATAATTCTATGTTAAGCCCGGAGCGCTTAAAGTAAAGTTAAAAAGGCTTTGCAGAGTAGTTAATTCCGGAAATATTTGATCTGTGAACATTTCGTAAAAATTCAAAATAAGTTTAGCGATCGTTTTCTGCTTGCGCGTTTTTGGAAAAGAGAAAAGCCCGCCGGGTGAGGGACGGGCTTCGCTCTATTTTTATGCCAGCCTGGGATCAGCCGCCCGAGATCTTGGCAGCCATATCGGTGAAGAGCTGGGCGAGATCGCTACCGAACGTGAACACGACGGCAGAGATTGCGACCGCGATGCCGGCGGCGATGAGGCCGTACTCGATTGCGGTTGCGCCTTCTTCAGAGCGAATGAACTTCTTGAACATTGATAACCCTCCAGTTGATGTTGTTTGTAATCTTGAACCCTTATATCTCTAGAATACCCCGAATCGTTTAAAGAACAGTAAATAACGCGCTTTCTACAGTTAATTTTTGAGTATTCGCGCGTTTTTTTAAAGTCAATACAGCTTTTATTTGTATAAAATTTGAGTATTTAAAAACTGCGTAAAATCCCATGTATTCATCAAGCAAAAAGCCGGGCCTTTTCAAGGACCCGGCCTTTATGCAGCGCAGCGCTTAGTGCGTGATATGTAACGAGTTCAGGTTCTGCGCGATCTGGTTGAAGGTCGACTGCAGCGAGGACGTCGTCGGCGAATAGAAGTAATAGATGGTCTTCGACGCGCAGCTGCGCAACATGTTCTGGCTGGAAGTCGTAAGATCCGTACCAAACGCGATGGTGTAGATGATGATGTTATGCGACTTTATGCTCGTGCAAAGCGCAGCAACCTTGGCATCCAGGTTGGTATCGGCTGTCGACTTGCTGGTCGTCCCCAGCGCGCCCTCGGACAGTGTGCGGTAAGAAGTATAAGTAGGGTTACTCGGGAAGTCGTTGTCACCATCGGTCATCAGGATGATAACCTTGTTCATGGTGGGCGTGTTGTAGTCGAGCGGCAGGTTGTTTGCGTTCATATCGCCGCCCCACTCGCCGCGCCATTCAGGCGACAGCATACGCCAGCCCCATTGCAGGCCAAGCGGGATCACCGTACCACCCACCGCGCTCATCGAATCGATACCGGCCAGAATGGACGAAGCGTCATTGGTGAGCGGCGTCATCTCCTGCGTGCAATACCGGTTCGGGCCCTTGGTTGAGTCAAGCGGGCTGGAATAGGTAACAGTACCCGTCGTGCCGCAGACGATAACCGGTATCACGGTCAGGTTGTCGATCTGCCCTGCAAAACTGCCGCTGCTTGTGAAAGTCAGGTTGCCGCCGTTGCTGGTGGGGGCAAATGTTTCGGTATAGGTGCCGGCGGAGGAATAATAGGTGCCGTTATCGTTACCGACGGTAAGACGCACGCTGCCGTTGCTGATGTTGTTGATGGTGAAAGTCGCGATATAGCGCGTACCGTTGACGATCGAAGATGCGGGTGCGCGCGAGGTCGTGGTGCTTGTCGCGGTGGTGGTCGCCGTCATGTTGTCGACCGTGCCGCGGAAACCGTCGTTGGTGTTGAAGCCGATTGTCGAGCCGCCACCCGCGACAATTGTATCAGTGAAGGTGCCGGTCGTGTTATGCGTAGGCCCGTTCGTGCCACCCACCGAAGCACGCACCGAGCCGGCGGTGCGGGAAGCGATGGTGAAGGTCACGCGGTAGCTTTGCCCCGACACGATCGCCGTGCCGGGCGTACGCGTCACGGAACTCGAGGTCGTGGTGGTGGTTTTCGACGCGACGCCGCCCGTCACTGTCCAGCCGGTGCCGAGCGTCCAGCCGGTCGACGCCGCGAAGTCACCGTTGGTTACCGTATAGGTGTTCCAGTTTTTCGACAGCACGCCGCTGGCGATCGCCCAGTCGGTGCCGGTCGTCCAGCCTGTCGACGATGCGAAGTTACCGTTGGTCGCGATGTCGGTGCCTGTGCCGTTGTGCCAGTTGTTCGTGCTGCCGTAAGAACCCGAGCACTGGTTATAGAATTTGGGGAACAGGTTTGCCGAAGGCGGCGTATCGTCCATGTCGTGGCCGCCGGAATAGCGCGCTTCGACGCAGCCATCCCAGACCGCGCCGCCGCCGTAGTGGTTGGTGTCGCTGGTCGTCCAGCTGGAACGCGAGGTGCCGACGTTAATGCTTTGCGAGAAAGGCACGAGGCCCATCCAGAGCGTCGGCACGTTCGATTGCGCGCCGTAAAGCGTGTTGACGAGTGTCGTTGCCGCCTGTTTGGCCGCTTCGATCTTGGTCTGAGTGCCCCCCGCGGTGGCGCCCATGGAGCCGGTGGTATCCATCACCAGCACAACTTCAAGGCCCGCAACCTCGCGTTTCACCGTTGCAGCGACAGAGACATCGAGGTGGTCGAGGCCGAGGATGTTCATGAACGTCGTGTCGACGCGCGATTTCGCCGAGACCGTCACCTCGCCCTGCACGGAAAGGTCGACGTCGAGGTCGAAGGGCGTGCCCAGTTTTTCGGTCGGGTAGTTGGCGTCGAAGAACCGCTGTACGCGCTCCTCGATCTGCGCCTCGTTGCCGTCGGTGGAGCCTGCGGCCAGTGCCGCCTTGTCAAGCGCGTTGGCAAGTCGCACCTTCACGTTATAAGCCTGGGACAAGTCGACCGCCACGCCCGCCGCGCCGATAAAGGCCGGGATGCAGAGCGCGAAGACGACGGCGATCGCGCCCGCGGTGTCGTCCCGGAAGCGGGCTAAACCCAACTTCATATTGCGCGACATGAATGCAAGCATGGCTATGCTCCCTGGAAAAACGGAAAAAGTCAGACCTTGTTGACGTAGAGGCCCTTGCGGCCGCGCGCGAAGGATTCTTCATCCATCACAATGGTGCCGATGAAGAAAAAGCTGAAGTACGGCGAATGGACGTAATGGGTAGTGACGGCGACCACGCCTTCGTTCTCGGCGCCAAGGCCCGCGGAATGCGCGACGATATCCGCGTTGGGCGGCATGTTTTCGGTCGTGCGCCAGCGTTGCGTCGGCGTCAGGTTGGTCGTCAGGTACTGGATGCCGACGATATCGACGCCATATGATGCAAGGCTGTAAGGCTGCACCGCAAGGTGGCCGGCCAGGATCGCATCCGAAATATCGGCGTTGGAAACGGATGTATTACGCGTCAGCAGGTCGGCGATCATTTGCCCCGAGTCGACGACTTTCTGGTTGGTCACCAGCGCGACGCCGGTATCGATCATGCCGCAAAGGATGGAAACAAGGATGGGGAAAAGGAAGCCAGCCTCGATCGCGGCGTTGGCGCTGTCATCCTTCAGCCATCTCTTGAAAACCTTTTTGCGGAGCGCCCTTAACATGTCAATTGTCCTCCGCGCCCGGGTCGTAGGGTTCCGACTTGATGGCGACCGTCGACATCTGCGGCAGCCAGTCCTTGCCCACGTCGCCCGTCATCATTGCGCCTAGGAAGGGCGTCAGGAATTCCCACTTATAGTAAGAGCGCACCAGAACGACGTCGTTTTCACCGCCCGTCGCGAAGCCCGCAGGCACAAGGTCGCCCTCGGCGTTGAAGGTAGGTTCGTAATCGTCAAGGTCGGCGAAGCTGTCACCCTCGATATGGATGACTTCGTACTGCACCTTGCTGCATTTAAGCATATAGTCGATGCGGAAGCAGAGCTCCTCCTTGAAGGTTTCCTCGGGGTCGAGCGAGTTTTGTACCTGACCCGTGCGGATCATGCGCGCGGCGTCGACAGAAGCCGATTGCAGAACCGAGCCCGACGTGAAGAACAGGCCTACCTCGACAATACCCAGCACAAGCGTAAAGAACGGGACGGCGACCAGCGCGAATTCGACAGCCACGACGCCGTCGTCTTTCCTGCACAGCCACTTTTTGATCCGGTTCAGCATTTAACCCCTGCCCTTAATCCCCCGTAAATATCCGCCGGTAGCCTGCAAATATCCACGTCAATTCCCGGTATAATTCTAGTATACCCATCTCCGATTGTAACACCCCTATCGCTAAACAGCGGTTAACTTCCCGTAAAAATGCTAATAAATTCAAGCCTTTAAAATTTATCTAAAAAGTCAGCTTCCGGCCACTTCGGCGCCCCATTTGCGGGCCAGCTCTTTTTGCCTTTTCTCTATATCTTTCAAGCGGATCTCGCTTTTCAGGATCATCAGGCGGGCGACGAAGGGGGTGATGTAATAATAGAGTATCCAGCCCACAGCCGCCCCTGAATAAGACATGGCAAGCGTGCGGGGTTCGGACAAGAGCATGAAGGCATCGGAAATTTTATGTCCCCGCTCGAAGAGCGTGAACCAGGCGGGCACCGTCGCCGCGAAGTTCATGCAGCCGACCGTAATCCACAGCGTGCGTTGTTTGTGGTTGTCGACCAGCGCCGCCACGAAGGAAGGGATAAGGCAGCCGCAGAACAAGACCGTGGTTTCAAAGAAAATGACCGCGTTCACCATCAGCACGAAAATGGCAAAGCGCAGGCTGAGCGGCATCTTGTCGGATTTAGGGACATCCGCCTCCCCGGTTTTGGCGGGGACGGGCGCTTTCTGCTCGGCTGTTTTTTCCGCTTCTGCCATGCCCTACCCCGTCGTCAGCCTGAGCATCAGGTAGCCAAGGATGCACATGGAACTGAGGAAAGCCGAAGCCAGCATCGCCACCTGCCGCCCCGTTGCGCGGCCGTAGGTGCCGCGGTGGGACAGCTGCTGCAGCAGGACGCGCTTTTCCTGCTCCAGCCCGTAAAATTCGCGCCGCGCCAGCGCGAAACGCTGCACATCGTCCTGCGAGAGCGAGATATTGTCGATAAGGTCGAGGATGGCGGCAAGGTTGCCGGTATCGGCCAGCCTGCCCATGCGCTTGGAAATTTCCTGCCGCAAGTCGCGGTCGGCGAATTTGTCGACCGCGGGGTTGATCATCGAAATCAGCCAGGCGCCCACGGCGGGCACGGGGCCAGTGTTGAAGCGGCGCTGTATGGCCGCCAGCGTACGCACGATGCCGACCAGGTTGTATCCCTTGTCGCGCGAAATGACATGGCCCAGGTGCGGGTCGATCATTTTCGGCTCGCGCACGGAAATAAAGGCGATCATGTGGCGGTCGAGGATGTTTTCGGGACGGTCGGGCCGGCGCGCGATGCTTTCCAGTGCCTGCAGCAGGCCGCCCGGCCCCAGCCCCACGTAATCCTTCAGCACGGGACTCATGAAGCAGACGTCCTTGTTCAGCTTATAAAGCACGCGCTCCATGCCATAGCCCGCCATTTTCTGCGTCATGAAGTTGCGGCATTTCTCGAAGGTCGAGACCCAGAGCCCGGCATCGGGAATTTCGTTGAAGCGCTGGCCGTACCAGGTGCTGAACATCTGGTTGTTGATGATTTCCGCATGCGCCTGCAAATCGCCGCCCTTGGCAATCTGCTCGGCCAGCGAAGCGCCGAAGCCTTCGGCGAAGACGTTCAAGTTCTTGTACCTGATGGGCGCATAGGGGTCGAGCACGAGGCTCAGCGCGGACATCAGCTTTTCCTTGCTGCTGCCCTTTTCGCGCAGCCACAGTTTTTCCAGCCTGTCGGTGAGCATTTTATCCTCGAAGTTGCGCTTGACCCACAAGTCGAAATGGTCTTTTTCCAGCGCCGCCATGGCCTCGGGGATATTCGCGCACATCGCCATCGCGACGTTGCGCAGGTCCCAGTATTTTTCACCCTTGAAGACGAAAGGCCTGGCCGCACGCAGCGTAACGCGCGGCTGCTTGGGCGCGGGGCGCTTGCCGTCGGCCCAGCGCAATGCGTCCTCGACGTCCCAGCGCTGGTTTTCGTCATCGTTCAATATGCCACGCAGGAAATCCGAGACGCCGCCCGGCAGACGCTCGCCGCCCGAGGCCAGCACGTAGGAACCGCTTTCGATTTTGTCGCGGATGATCTGCTGCGGCGTCCGCCCGGCCATCAGGTTCTGCCGCCGCGCGATCATGGCCACGCACATGCCGAGCGCATACAGGTCGTCCTTGATCGTGCCAGGCCCCTTGCCCGAGGGATCGGCCATGCCGCGCTCCGCCGTTTCGAAGAAGGGGTGCAGGCGGTAGTGCGGCGCACTGGAAAGGCCTTCGCCGACGACAACGGTTTCGGAGCCTTCGGCGCCGGTGAGGAAAAGGTTCTCGGGCGTTATCGCGCCATGCACCTGCCCCGCCTGATGCAGGTCGGCCAGCACGGACAGCACAGGCATGATCAGCGCCTGCACGATGCGGTCGGGCGACAGGGGCAAGGGCTTGGCATCGGCTGCGGGCAGCAGGCGGCGGCCGCGCGGGATTTCGAATACGAGGGCGAGGCGCTGGCGGTTTTCGGGTTTCCAGTCGACGATGCCGGCCTCGGCCAGGCGCAGCAGGTTCTGGTTGCGCTGGCTTTTGAATGCGCCGATGGACGAGACACGCGGCAGGCGGCGCGTACTGCAGATCAGCGCGTAATAGCTGCCGGGCTGCTGGCCGCGGAATGAAACATCAAAAGCCCGCGTATCGGGGCTGGCAAGGTCGGGGCGCGGGCGGCTGGGGAAAATCTCGATATCGCTGCCGACCATGATGCGGCCATCGGCAGCACCCACGCCGCTGATCATGGGATAATCGGTGCCCGGCTTGCGCGGGGACGCCTGCGCGGCATCATCGCCTGCGCCCTGTCCATTGCTCCCTGTTCCGGTGCGATCCGGCTCCATAATTCAAGTCCCCAATAAACCCGTCCCCATTTTAACCTTATTTAACGGGACGGGGGCGAAATAATTCCCCGCGCAAGGCATTGCAAAAACTGCGCCAAACCTTCTCCAGTCATATTATGGACAACCGCGGCTTCAGTATTTACAGAAAGGCTCGAAGTTGCCCTCACAGGTGAAGTCCTTCATATAAAAGATCGTCATCTCGTGGCGCGGGCCCTTGGGCCGCGGCACATCCGCCGGCACGATATAGCGGCCGTTGATCGGCCCGCCATAGGCCTGCGATGGCAGCGTGATCTCGCGCGTGATCACCCCGTAATTACGGTCGAGCCCGCCGAAATGGTTGTTGGTATCCGGCGTCTTCGCCGCAATCACCGCAGCGGCACCCGCCGGGTCGCCGGGTTTCAGTTTCTGTGCGGCGCCCGCCAGCCACTGCTGCATCAGCCAGCCGCCGCCGTTGTAGACGATCGACCCGTCTTTTTTCAGCTTGGTCAGGCGGTCGCTGCCGTCGTCTTTGGGGGCGGCGTCCATGGCGTTGCGGCGCTTGAGTTCCTCGTAGGCCTTGATGCCCTCGCCGATCAGGTCGCGCTTTTCATCCTCCGGCGTTATTTTCGATCCCGGCGAATTGCCATGCACCTGCATCAGGATCGCCTTTATTTTTTCGACGGATTCCCTGCCCATTTTCGGCTCTGTGCGGGCGATAAGGCTGGCATAGGGCAGCAGCACGGTCGTCTTGCCGCTGGCCTGCGGATAATTGTCGATGTTGCGGAAGCCGTAGAGCGCCACCGCACGCGCCTTTTCGGGCTCGCCCGCCGCCAGGAATTTTTCGGCCATATCGGCCACGACGTCGGTCGAATTCAGGTCGTCGCGGATTTTCAGCTGCGCGATGAAATCGTCGATATCCTGCTGCTTGGTGGCCTTTGTGCCGGCGATGATGCGCGCGATGCGCTCGACGGCGACCGACGTTTTGCCGCGCTGCACGTCCATTTCGGCTACCGCCGCCGCCTGTTGCGCGAAGGCCTGCGTACGTGCAAGGTTGTCGGCCAGCCCCAGTTTTTTTTCGGCCGCCGCGCGCGTGACGAGGATGTCGAGCGCAAGGCCGTCAGGGTCGACCAGCGGCGCGCCCATGGCGTCACCGAAGTTAGGCGCCAGCGCATAGCCCTTGTCGTAGTAGGCCTTCGCATCCGCCGTTTTCTTCGCATCGAAGGACGCATTGGCCAGCGCGAAGTAAACGCCCGACTGGTAGGGCGCATAGTTCATTTTCGCCGCGGCGATATCCGCCGCAACGTCGGCCTTGCCCTTCGCCGCCGCCAGCGCTGCCGTATCGTGCAGCGCCTTCTGCCGCATGAAATAGGCGACGTAATCGGTGCCGCCCAGCCGCTGGATGGACGACGGGTCGACGACCGTCATGGCGGCACGCTCGGCCGCGTCGAAATGCCCGTCTTTCGCCAGCATGCCTGCCAGCGCCGCCAGCTGCATGCCGTTCCGCATGCGCGCGAAACCGCCGCGCGGCCCCAGCCGGTCGAGCCCGACCGAATGCGGCGCACCCTGCGACGCCCATGCCACATCGATAAGCTGTTTTTCAGCCGTGTGGAAGCCCGCGTCATGCAGCAGCCCCGCGAAGGCCGCCGCAGGCACACCATATTGCGCGTCCTTCATCCTTTGCCCCGATTCCTTGTCTTTCAACACGGCAGCCGTGGCAACCGCCAGCTGCGCGCGGAACAGCGCCGAGCCCGCCTTGCCTGCAGACAGCAGTTCCCGGCCTGCCGCGAGCGCTTTCTTCTTGTCCTCCAGAGGCGCACCCGATGCCGCGAGGCGCAAGATGAATTTGCCGATATCCTGGTCCTGGATGAAGGACGGCGGCTGTTTCATGACCGTCGCGGAATTGACGGCGCCCAGCATAATCATGTATTTCGGCATGCCGCGGCGGCCGCCCTGCGCTTCGGGCGGTAGTTCGGTAAAGGCCTGCCGCGATTTTTCGAAGAGGGCAAGCGCCTCTGCCCCCTTGCCCATTTCGGCCAGCGCCGTCGCGGCAAAAAGCCGGACACGCGCCCTCAGCCCCTCGTTCTCGTATTTTTCGGTGCGGGAGAGGATATCCCTGACCAGTTTTTCGGCCTTCATTTCGGCCGCGATGCCAAAAAACGTTCCGTAGACATCGCTCTCGAAACCGCCCCGCGCCTTAGCGCCGTCGGCGGGCCAGCTTTCAAGCCCCAGCTTCACCAGTTCATCCAGTACTTTCTGGCGGCCCTTGTCGTCGGGATGCGCCGCGTAATAATCAGCAATGGCCTCCAGCGCCGACACACCCATGCGTGTATCCATGCCCGCTGCTTCGGCATAAATTTCCCAGGCCTTGTCGGGCTTGCCCGCCGCGGCATAGGCGGCGGCATAACGGGCGGGTTCGCTGCGGCGGCTATATGATTTTTCGGGTGCGGCGGCAGGTGTTTCCACGCCTGCAAGGATGTCGAGGACGCCCAGCGTATCCCTGTCGCGGCTGCCATCCCTGTTCTGCGGCTTGCGGCCTTCGATATCGCGGATATAGCGCGTTATCGCATCGATATCCTTGTTTTGCCGGCGGCGTTCCAGCGCGACGGCGCCCAGGGCCGCCGTGAATTCGCGGTCATAGTGGTAGAAAGATTCAGTGCTGGTGGGCCGGATTGGCCCCCCGTCCGCCGGCCATTTCAGCACGTCGCGGTTATAGGCCGCATCGCCGATCTGGTCGGCATAAGAAACGGCCTGCTTGTAATCTCCCGCCTCTGCGGCTTGGCGCGACTGGTCGGCCAGCGCCTGCGCTTCGCCTTCCTGGCGCCGCTCCAGCTTCACTGTCTGCGGTTTTCCAACCGTCCCGCCTTTTTCGGCGGCTTCCACCTGTTCCATCACCGGAATCCAGGTCGCGAAGTATTTGGGGTCGAGGCTGTGGCGCGACAGTGCGATGCCGCCGATGAATTTCAGCGCCATGACCTTCGCAAGCTCGGGGTATCCCGCTTCGACGAAGCTTTTGGCAAGGCGCACGAATTCGCGCTCGTAACCCCAGTCGACATGCTTTACGACATAGGATGACAGGAAACCATAGATGCAATCGGCATGGTAATCGCCGTTGCAGACGCTCATGTAGCCTTGCCCCAGCCTTTCCTTGCTGTAATCAACAACGCCCGGGTTTTTCAGCTGGCCTGCGGCGCAACTGGCGTCCTTGGTTTGCATTTCGGCTGCGGCGGGATCGAAGCCCTTGGGAAATTTCGTTTTGCAGTCGAAGGCCGCGCCGGTCCATGTCACACCGTCAATCTTCGCATCGGTGAAATTGGCGCCTTCCAGCTTCACCTGCCCGCGGTAGCTGTTGATGGGAAAGGTAGCGCCCGTCAGGTCGGCGCCCGTGAAATCGGCCTCTTTCAACGTCGCGCCTGCGAAGATGGCGTTTTTGAGGCTGGCGCCCTTGAACGACGCACCCGTGAAATCGACGTTGTCGAACTGCAACCCGTCAAGCTTGCGGCCGGAGAGGTCGACGCCCTGGTTGTTGGGGCCGCAGCGGCCTGTATGGAATTTCATGCCCGTAAGGTCGGCACCCGCGATTTTGGATTTATAAAGCCCGCTGAACGTCGCATCGCGGAAGACAGCGCCGGAAAAATCGTTGCCGACGGCGTCTTTCGGGATGCCCGAGCATTCAGCGATGAAAAACTTGCTGCCCGAAAAATCCGCGCCCTTGAAGCTGTTGCCGTCGGCGGCGCGCATGTCCATTTCGGATTTCGCGAAGCGGGCCTTGTCGAAATTGCTCTTGAAGAAAAAGCCGCGCCCCTTGGCGCCCTCGAAATTAGCGCCGTCCAGCTTGCTGTCCCTGATCTCGACTTCCATAAGCGCGTTGCTGAAATTCGCGCCGGTCAGCGTGACATTGGTGAATTTGACGCGCTGCAGCTTGGCGCCCGAAAAATCCGCGCCCGACAGGTCGGCGTCTTTCAGTTCGAGGTTTACCAGTTCCTGACCCGCCATCGCCAGTTTCTTGCCGGAAAGTTCCGCCGCACGGCCGAGGCGCAGCAGGCTCAGCTGTATGCCGGTATCGGCACCTTTCGTGCCCTCGACGCTTTTCAGCACCTTGATCGCATCATCCGGCCGGTCGGCCAGTTGCAGGATGCGGCCGTATTGCGCCTTCAGTTCCGCATTGTCTTTTGCGGCGGGCACATCCTTGAAAGCCTGCTCGTAGGTATAGGCTGCAGCCTCGAAATCCTTGTTGGCCTCCAGCATCGCGGCTTTCTTAGTGTAGAACTCCAGCGTCTGGGGAAATTTGGCGATCAGCCCGTCGATGGCGTCATATTCCGCGCGGATGGTGTCCAGCTGTTCCGCCCCGCCGCAGCCGCTGCAAAGGCCGCGGTACGTCGCGTAAAAACCGCCGGTGCGTGTCGCATAGATTGTCGTTTCGGTGCCGTCGGGATAAGCCTTCACGTCGAAATCGCCGATGATGCCGCCCTTGCGGTGCGCGGAGTAATAAACCCGCGCCGTCTTGCGCGGCGCGCCTTTGTAGAGCGTAATGATGTCGAAATCGGTATAAGTATCTGGCAGTTCGCGTGCCGCGCTTGAACCAGACGGCTTGTTTTTTTCGAATTCCTTTTGCATTTCCGCCGTCGTCTCGCCGCTTGCGGTCGCCTTGCCCTTGAAGACGAGATCGTGGCGCATCAGGTATTCCTTGCAGGTCGAATGCATGCAGGTGGTCGCGCCCGCAGGCAGCACCCAAATGAACCCCAACAGTGCCAATGCCATGATAAAAATTCTCATGCGCCCCCGCCTTGCCCAGCCCAAGCGAACCCCTTGAAATCTAACGGGTGATTTTCAAGGAAAGGTTAACCCGGCGCGCAAATAAGAATGATTTGCATTATGGAAACCTAATCGGTTTGACAGTTTTCGGAAAACTGGTATAAATCATTCCATAATTAACATTGCACGAGTCTTTAAAAGGTCATTTCACCATGGGCACACCCAAACGCGCCTCCAAGCTTACCCGAGCCTTTGCCTCTGTCGCCGCTGCCGCCGTTTTGCTGGGTGCCGCTGGCTGCACCTCCATGCCGGTCGCAGGCGGCGGCGGTTCGCCGTTGAATTCTGAATCCGTGCAAAACGCAGAAATCTGCCTGTCCTACCAGCAGGCGAAGGAAAAAGCGGCCGGCATCCCCGTCGGCACCGCCAAAGCTGACGTTTATGCCGCTTTCGGCATCAAGAGCGAGGCCGATACGCTGCGCCAGATGACCAAGGAAGAGGTTAACCGCGCGCTCTACGGCCAGCCGATGTTGAACATCAACTTCGAACAACGCGAAGACGCGCAGAAATTCGCCAACTCGCTCGAAGGTTTCGCCGTCAACTGCAAGAAAATCAATTCGGCCCGCCGCTTCGGTTTCACGCATTCCGAAGTCGAGAAGAAGGGCTATGACTACACGCTGGTCTTCATCTTCCGCGAGGGCAAGCTCTACGACCCCATCTCGGTGCCCGGCGCGCCGGTGCAGTCGAAAGAGAAAGACGGCTACCTCAACAACCTCAACCCGCTTGACCTCGGCGCCCGCGCCGCGCGCGGCGGTTTATAATTGGCCGGGCGGGGTGGCCTCTAAAGTTTATTGTTAAAGTTTAACGGGCGCTTATGTGATCTTCACTTACACACACACGACACCCCGAAATCGTATAAGCGCCAAATAGAGAAGAGCCCGGTCCCACAGCCGGGCTCTTCAACTTTTTGGCTATAGCCAGCTATCAGTTCTTTTCGTTTTCGGGATGATAGCGCGCGTCACTGCTCTTGCTCCAGGTATGGCCGCGGTAGCCGTCCATGCTGCGGGTGTTGCCGTCGCGGTCAACATCATCCCAGTACATGTCGCGGCCGGCGTTCTGCGTGCCGTAGCGCTTTTTGTAGAAAGTCTCGTTCGAGTAATAGGACGTCCAGTATTTGCGCTGGTCGAACTTCACTTCCTTGATCTCGAGGCGGGGGCCGAAGGTGGCGACTGACACGTCGCGGCCCTTGCGGTTTGACATGGTGCGGTATTCGGACTGGAGGTATTTTGCGGGCATCCAGCCACGCTTGCCGCGGCTTTCTACGTCGCACCAGTCCCAGTTTTTCAGGCAGCCGACGACGTTGACATGGTCGCCCTTGCGGATCTTGCCGATGATGCCGTACTGGCCTGCGGGGCCGGAACGCACGTTCGACGTCGCCGCCGCGCGCGCATCGACGGGATGCCAGCCCGCGGAAGCGGGTTGTGCGGCGATTGCCGCGAAGGCCACAAGAGCGGCCGCGATAAATGCATAACGCATGAGGTTCTCCTTGATAATGATGAAGCGGTTTTAATTACAGGTGCAGGCAGCATACACCCGCTACCGTTAACAAACGGTAAGCGACGCAATAAGGAAAACAGAAGCTGATTAAATACCGCCCAGGCTCAGCAGTTTGATCTCGAGATAGTCTTCAATACCGTATTTCGAGCCTTCGGTGCCGATGCCGGATTGTTTCCAGCCGCCGAAGGGCGCCTGCGGCGCCACGATCTGCACCGTGTTGACGCCGACCATGCCGTATTCGAGCGCCTCGGACACGCGCCAGATGCGCGCCATGTCGCGGCTGCACACGAATGCCGCCAAACCGTATTCGGTGTCGTTGGCAAGCTTGATGACTTCTTCTTCGCTCTTGAATTTATACAGCGGCGCGAGGGGGCCGAAGGTTTCCTCGCGGAAGAACATCATATCGGTCGTGACATTCGTCAGCACCGTGGGTTCGAAGAAAGTGCCGCCCAGCGCATGGCGCTTGCCGCCGGCCTGCACCTTCGCGCCTTTCATGGTGGCGTCTTTCAGCTGAACTTCGACTTTTTCAACGCCTTTCAGGTTGATGAGGGGGCCCTGGTCCGTGCCCTCCTCCAGCCCGTTGCCGACCTTCATCTTTTTCACGGCATCGGTGAATTTAGCGGCGAAGGCGTCGTAGATGCCTTCCTGCACGAAGATGCGGTTGGCGCAGACGCAGGTCTGGCCGCTGTTGCGGAATTTCGAGGCGATGGCCGCCGCGACGGCTTCCTCAAGGTTCGCATCGTCGAAGATGATAAAGGGCGCATTGCCACCCAGTTCCATCGAGACTTTTTTCACCGTGCCAGCACATTGCGCGATGAGCAGTTTGCCGACGGCGGTCGAGCCGGTGAAGGAGATCTTCTTTACCAGCGGGTTTTCGGTGACTTCTTTACCAATGGGCTGCGCGTCCCCTGTGATGATGTTCAGCACGCCCGCCGGAATACCCGCGCGCGTGGCAAGCTCGGCAAGCGCAAAGGCGGAATAGGGCGTCAGCTCCGACGGCTTGATCACAACCGTGCAGCCCGCCGCCAGCGCCGGCGCGGTCTTGCGCGTGATCATCTGCGAGGGAAAGTTCCAGGGCGTGATCATGGCGCAGACGCCGACCGGCTGTTTCAGCGTGACAAGGCGGTGCGATTTATTGTGCGTGGGGATGACGTCGCCATAGGTGCGGCGGCCTTCCTCGGCCATCCATTCGACGTATCCCGCGCCGTTCTGGATTTCGGCCTTGGCCTGTGCGACGGGCTTGCCCTGCTCGGCCGTGAGGATTTTGGCGAGGTCGTCGATGTTTTCATGCATCAGCGCCGCCCATTTCTTCAAAATCTGCGCGCGCTCGACCGCCAGCATGCTGCGCCAGCCGTCGAAGGCCTTGTGCGCGGCCTCGATCGCGCGTTTGGTGTCGGCTGTTGAAAAATTCGGCGTGGTGCCGATGATGTCCTGCGTCGCGGGGTTGTTGACCTCGATCACCTTGCCGCCCTCGGCGTTCACCCATTTGCCGTCGACATAGGCCTGCTGGCGGAACAGCGTGGCGTCTTTCAGGCCCAGATGGGCGACGACATCGATTTTTTTTGCGGCGGGGACGGACATGTAAATGCACTCCTATATATGCCCCCATAAGATAGGCCTTCCCGCGGCAGGCGGAAAGTGCGCCGGATTACCGTTTGAAAACAATGCCTTAACTTAAATTTAAGCGTTTTCTGTAAAAATATAGTCGGATTAACAGGACAGGCATGCCTTTAAGAAAAGAATTCGCCGAGACGATAGCAAAGGCGCTGGCGCTGCGGAAGCGGACGCCAGAGGGAGACCATGCGCACCGCATATTCCTGCATCAGGCCATCGTCGGGCCGCCCAATACGGGCAAGACCTACCTTGCCAAACAGTACATCAGGGCGCTGCAGCAAAACGGGCTGGCAAACAAGAACATCGTCCTTGCCGAGCCGCGCTATTACGACCAGATCATCGGGGATATCAGGCAGGCCAAGGGTGGCGTCCTGCTTGTCGACGGCTGGCGCGGCCTTTATGGCGCAGATATGCAGGGCAATGCCCTGCCGCACCTGCGCGAGGCCATCGTGAAAAACGAATGCACCGTCATCCTGCTGGGCGATGAAAAATTTTTAGCCGATATAACGCGGGACCCCGGCATCAGCCGGCGCATGAACCCGCCGATTATATTGACGCCCGAAGCCGAAACCGCGCTTTCGCACCCCATCCATACGCGCAAGCCGCTGACATTCAGGCAGCGCAAGGAGGGCGAGCCCTCATGACGCTGGCAAAACCGCTCCGCGATGCGATAAAAACACGCAAGAAATGGGATGACGCGCCGCTGCACCACATTATTACCGGCCGCGAGGAAGTTGCACTCGAACATGCGCGCGAATACGCCCGCACACTGATTTCCGAAGGCATCGCCAAAACCACGCCCTTCCAGTTCGACGCCGAACAGACAGTGCCCGACGAGGCGCTGCAGATGATGTTCCGCGATTTGAAGGATACGACGATCATCATCAGCAATATCCATCAGGTGCGGCGGCAGGAAACCTTCACTGCCCTGATGAAGCGCGCGGCGGAGGAAAACAACTGCACCATCGTCGTCTGCGGGGAGCGGGAACCAATCGATTTCTATCTCAGTCAGGACGCGCGCCTCGCGAAGCTGTTCAAGGCGCGCACCGATATCGACGATGCCGACGTGCGGCAGGAAATGGAAGAACACGGCCTGCGCGAGGCGCAGCGCGAGATCACCCGCAAGGCCGACGAGCTGGAAAAACTGACCGACGTGACATCGGGCGCCGACGTGAAGCCCATGCAGCCCATCCAGTTCACGCCCAAGAAGCAGGAGCCCTGAGCCATGGGAATCCGCCCCGACCTGCCCGAGGAATACCAATCGCTGATGGAGCTGGCGGAATTGGCGCGCGCGCAGGACAAGCCCCTTCCCAGCCTGAACGTGATGACGGCGGGCGGCGCGGGCAGCGGCAAACTGGCGCTGACCGAGGCCTATGCGCAGGCGCTGCTTGAAAAGAAGCTTATCCGCAAAAGGGCGTCGGTTGTCGACTGCGATAACCTGTCGTCGGTCGGCGTGATGTTCGCAAGGCTGACCGAGGAATTCAGCCGCGCCAAGGACGGCATGATCATCTTCGAGCATGCGTCGCGCCTGGGCGACGATGCGACGGTATTGAACACCCTGCTCGACCTGTCGCGCGAAAGCGGCTGCGTCGTTGCGCTGGTCGACGAGAAAAAGGGGCTGCAACGGCTCTGCGGCATGACGTCTAGCATCATGGCGCAGTTCCCGACGATGATGGACGTCGAAAACCCCGCCCCGCCCAAGCCCCGCCCGACGAACGAGGAACTTTCCACCCTCCCCGCCGATATCAGGGCGATGAAGAAGCTGCAGATTAAAAAGCCTGAAAATTGAGCTGCAAAAAACGAAACCCCGGCGAAGGCCGGGGTCTCATGTTATCGCGTTTGTCGCGCCTGATTAAGCCGCGGCCTGAATCTTCGCGGTCGTCAGCGTGATCTGGTTACGGATCTGGGCGGCCTTTATGGCGTCCTCCTTGGAAAACGCGAGGTCTTCCTCGAGGCTTTTCAACTGGCCTTCAAGTTCGGCCTTGTTGAGTTCCTTGACGTCGATGGCTTCTTCGGCGAGCACCGAGAGCAGCGTGGGGCCGACATCGGCGAAACCGCCGGCGACGAAGAGCTTTTGCACCTCGCCGTCGAGTTTCGTGACGCTGACCACGCCGGGGCGGATGGAGGAGAGCAGCGGCGCATGGCGTGCGAGCACGCCGAAATCGCCTTCCTCGCCCGGGACAGTGACCATTTTCACGTCTTCGGACAGCAGGACGCGTTCGGGCGAGACAAGCTCGAACTTGAAGGTATTGACAGCCTCGCCAACGGCAGCGGCGCTGCTCGTGCCTGCGGCAGTGCCAACTGCTTGTACTTCTGCCATTTTATACTCCTGTTACGCCAGCGGTTAAGCTGCTTTCGCCGCTTCCTGTGCCAGTTTCTTGCCTTCGGCCACGACGTCCTCGATGGTGCCGCGCAGGTTGAACGCGGGTTCGGGGATATGGTCGTAGTCGCCGGCGACGATGCCCTTGAAGCCCTTGATGGTGTCTTCGAGCGAGACGAAGGCACCGGGCTTGCCGGTGAAGATCTCCGCCACGTGGAAGGGCTGCGAGAGGAAGCGCTGCACTTTACGCGCGCGGGCGACGGTGAGTTTGTCTTCTTCCGACAGCTCGTCCATGCCGAGGATCGCGATGATGTCCTGCAGCGCCTTGTAGTTTTGCAGGATTTTCTGCACCGAACGCGCGACGGCATAGTGTTCCTCGCCGACCACGCGGGGGTCGAGGATGCGCGAGGTGGAATCCAGCGGGTCGACCGCGGGGTAAATGCCAAGTTCCGCAATCTGGCGCGACAAGACGGTCGTCGCGTCAAGGTGCGAGAAGGAGGTCGCGGGCGCGGGGTCGGTCAAGTCGTCGGCAGGCACGTAGATGGCCTGGACGGAGGTGATGGAGCCCTTGTTGGTCGAGGTGATGCGTTCCTGCAGCGCGCCCATGTCGGTCGCCAGCGTCGGCTGGTAACCCACGGCGGAAGGAATACGGCCGAGGAGCGCGGACACTTCTGCACCCGCCTGGGTGAAGCGGAAGATGTTGTCGACGAAGAACAGGACGTCCTGGCCTTCCTCGTCGCGGAAGTATTCTGCGGCGGTGAGGCCGGTCAGGCCCACTCGGGCGCGGGCGCCGGGGGGCTCGTTCATCTGGCCATAGACAAGCGCGACTTTGGAGCCCGCTTCGCCCAGCTTGATAACGCCGCCTTCGATCATCTCGTGGTAAAGGTCGTTGCCTTCGCGGGTACGCTCGCCCACGCCTGCGAAGACCGAGACGCCG
>CAZNRN010000018.1:0-75139 GCA_964575605.1 uncultured Micavibrio sp.
CAGGGGTGTATTTGGCGAGTTCCTGCCGCAGCATCTCAGCCGGAAGCAGGTTGATTTTGCCCTCAAGCCGGGCAAGTTGAGCCGCAAGCGGCGGTTTTCCCGCGCCCGCTTGCGCGGTGGACTTCGGCAGGACGGGTTCGGTTGCGGTATTGACGTAGCGGGCTATCTCCTGCCGCATCCGGTACACCTCTGCGAGGTGTTCCGTACGGTAAAACTTTACGGTCTTTTCCAGCTCCAGCCGCTCCTGAAGCTGGGAGCGGACAAGGGCGTGAAGCTCTTTCCCATCCCTTTCCCGGCAGGACTTGATTTCGGCGGCATTGACGGCGCATTTTTTCTGGTATTCGCCCGTCGCCCGCTCCCACAGGCCCGCCACGCCTCTGGCAAAGCGGGCTACCCGGATTTTGGTTTCTTCTTTCCGCCGTTGTTCCTGCCTATATATAAGGTCAGCACGGTCTTTGCGGTGCTGCGCCGTCATCAGGCGGATTTCCTGCACCAGCGGCAGGCGCTTTTCTTTCGCTTCGGCCTTGACCTGCTCGACATGGCGCTTGAGGTTTTCCGTCATGCGCTCCGCGATATAGGCGCGGGCTTTTTCGGTCGTCGGCAACTGCTCATGCGGCCCCAGCCGCGCCTTTAACTCGCGGGTGGATACCTCCATCCATTTTGAGAGCGAATAGACCTTGCCCGCAAGGTCAAGGGCGACATATCCTCGCCGGTCGCCCTGAGCAAGGAAGAAGCCGTTTTCCGAGAGGAAACGGGCGAATGTTTGTTTTGAATCCGTGGTTTCCCATGCCCGTTTAAACAGGGTTTTCAGGGCAACGGGGTCTTCGGCACGCCGCACGGCAAGGCGGTATTCCGCCCTGCCATAGCTAAAAGGGTCTTTACCCCTGCCTTTTCCTTTTTTCATGCCCTCGGGCATATTCCAGCCGTATTTGATGAACAGCGCGCGGGAGATGTCCATCAGCTTGAACTTCCAGTGAGAGATATTGACGCCGATCAGGCGGTTGGTATGCGCCGAGGGTTTTAATCGCAGCCATATCGTATGGCAATGGCGGCGGCCTTTCTTTTCATGGAAGACGACAATGCGGGGCTGGCCGACCAGCCCCAGCTTCTTCTCAATTTCCTCGATAACGGCCTCGAAGTCCTCGACCGGCACATCGGCATAATCGGGCGGGTTCAGACTCACGGCGAACAGGTACTGGCGGCAGCTTGCGCCTTTGCTGATGGCATAGGCTTCCATCAGCGCGCCCGCCAAGTCCTGGGCGACGAAGCCGCTGACCTCATGGACGGTCACATGCTCGTTTTCTTCGGCATTCAGCAGGTGTTTGGCCAGTTCATCCGCGTTCGCCCTCTGACTGGCGTAGAAAATCATACGCCGCCCCCGTCCGAGAAGCCGGAAACGCCAACTGCCCCCGATGGGGGCGGGGCGGTTTCGGGCGGCGGGCTGCGCCCGCCGCCGTCTTTTAGTCCCAATGCTGCCATTAACCATTGGCGCATTTCACGCACGTTAACCAATGCCTCTTCCAAACCCGTTTGCTGCTCTGCGGAAACGGCCAGTTCCCCCGCATGGACGGCGCGGACGATCTGGTAGAGATTGCCCGCCATGCGGGTATTGCCCAACGCTACCAGAACCTGACCCAAGGCTTCGGCATCCTGCACCGGGCGGCGATAGACCCGCTGGCGGGTATCGGGACTGTCAAAAAGCCGGGTGCGGACATACTCGCCCAAGGGAAGTTGACCGGCCTCTTTATCCAGCCGCGCCCTTTCGGCCAGCGTCAGTCTGACCGAAAACGGCGGCGCATACTTGTTAACTTTTGGCGGTTTATCCCCGGTCATTTTCGTCCCCCGACGAATACGGTAATAAAATTACCGCCGAAAAATCCGAGTCCAAATGCATATCCCTGATACCTTGACTCTACTCCGGCCTGATTAACCGGGTTTGAATCCAGAGTTCAAAATCCCCTCAAAACGGCGTTTGAAACATACGCATGGAACAACAGGCCGACACAATTTCTCATGCGGTAAATCTTGTCTTACTCGGATGAATCAGCTATTGATTTTATGCTTTAACCACGCGGCGAAAGCCGTTCATAAAGCGCGGCAAAGTGCCGCGCCCCGACCCTCCTAAATATATTTTCAAATCCATGAATTGCTGCGGTGCAGCATGACAAGGTGTCGTCGGTATTACAAATTCCTGCCGGATTTGTACCCCAGACGGCACCTTGGCAAGGGGTGTTCTCCGCACCCCGTTGCATCCCCCAAGGACAGGAGGGGTTTCCCTCCAATTCAATGCTCCTGTTGGTCGCATTGAATTCCCACCCTGTAGCGCGCCGATGGCTGGCGCGTCGGCGCGGCGTGATGGTCAGGACGAGGAGACAACGCGCCGTAAGGCGCGGTTGTCTCCTCGTCCTGGCGTCATGCCCTTGGCACTTCCGCACGACGCACCGCGACCGGCCTGCATAGCAGGCGGTCGCTGGGGGTGCTTCCGTGCCAGAGGCGGCCGCAGCCGATAAGCCACGCCGCCTCATGTGGCTACCACCATGCACCGTGATGGCCGATGCAATGCGCCACCAGAAGGAGCATTTCCGCGCTCCGTTCTGGACTTCCATCGACCGAAAGGCGAGACTTCGGCTCTCCCTTCCGGCCAACCCATCGACACAAACCTACGCGGCTTGGAACGCGGATACATCCAGTTAATCTTTGTTAAAGCTAGCAGTCAAAGCCCTATTCCCGTTCTTTCGGCGCCAAAGACCCGCCAGCCAGCTTGAGGCATAATCCGGTCGGCACCTTAACCCATTCGTTAGGGTCGCTATCGGCTTTTGCTTGGCCTGCGCAGCTATGTTTGTTGGCCTTGCTGGCGCAGTCGTTTTTGTGAGCCTTGACGACGCCGTAGCATATTTCCATTCCCTCACCCGCTTTTGGCTCCATATGGGCGGCGGCCTGATGACTTATCGGGAGTGCAAGTGCGGAAATGGCACTAATGACGGCGAGGCTAATTTTATTGCTCATGATTGTTCCTTTCTGTACAAGATAGCGTAAATCACCGGAATGAGAATAAGGGTCAAAACCGTGGTCGAAACCATTCCTCCAACCATTGGCAGAGCTATGCGGCGGATCACGTCAGCCCCTGGGCCGTCTGTCAGGAAGATTGGAACAAGCCCAAGGATAATAACAGATACCGTCATAAGCTTGGGTCGGACACGCAAGACAGCCCCGTGCCGGACATTCTCCAAAAACTCATTCTGCGTCGCGGGTGGATGCTCCCGCATCTGGTGGTCAAGGTAAATCAGCATGACAATCGCGGTTTCCACCGCGATACCCGCCAGCGCGATAAAGCCCACGGCGACGGCGACGGACATCTGATAGCCCACCAGCCAGATTCCCCAAAAGCCGCCGATGATGCCAAAAGGCACCGACAGCATAATCAGCCATGTCCTGTCCCAACGTCCAAAATGAAGGTAGAGCAGCGTCAGGATAATCAGCAGCGTTGCGGGTATGGCGATGGTCAGGCGCTCCTTGGCTTCCTGCATTTGTTCAAACTGGCCGGAAAGCTTTAGCGTATAGCCCGAAGGTAGCGAAAGCCCCTTTAACTTTCCCTGCAACCTCTCGATATAGGAACCGATATCCTGATCCGCAATATCCACAAACACCCAGCCGTTTAAGCGCGCATCCTCGGAAACAATCATGGCAGGGCCGTCAGCAATGCGAATATCCGCAAGACTGGCGAGAGGAATATTTCCATTGGGAGAAGGAACAAGAATGTTATCAAAATCCTCCCGATGTTCCCGGAACGGGCGGTCATATCGCGTCATAATGGCGTAGCGTTCACGGCCTTCCACGCTCTCGCCCAGCATCATGCCGCCCAGCGCAGTTTGAATGACTTCTTGAACGTCGCCAATTGCGATGCCGTAGCGGGAGATTTCGCGGCGGTTCGGGATGATTTCAATATATTTTCCGCCCTGAACACGGTCGGCAATGGCGCTGCGCGTCCCTTCAACGGTCTTCGCCAACGCTTCCACTTCATGCGCGATTTTATCAATGCCGATTAAATCGGGGCCAGAAATCTTTATTCCTATCGGCGTGCGGATACCCGTGGTTAGCATGTCCGTCCTGATTTTAATGGGATAACCCCAGATATTTCGTAGCCCCGGCAACTGTACTTTTTTGTCCAGCTCCGCAACCAGCTTTTCTGGTGTCAGGCCCGCCCGCCATTGATCGCGGGGTTTTAACTGTACCCAAGTCTCAAGCATATTGAGAGGAGCCGGGTCTGTGGCGCTATCCGAACGGCCAGCCTTGCCGAAGACCAATTCCACCTCGGGAATGGCCTTAATCATCCGGTTTGTGACTTGCAGGATTTCCCGCGCCTTGGTGACAGAGACGCTGGGCAACGTCATGGGCATATATAATAACTCGCCTTCATAGAGCGGCGGCATAAATTCCGAACCGAGACGCGATACAGGCAGCGCCGTACTGACGAGCATAATAAGGGCAAGAAGTACCGTCGCTTTCGGGAAGCGTAAGGCGGTATTCAGGACAGGGCGATAGATTGCGATAAAGAAGCGATTAATGAAGTTGGCGCTTTCCTGCTTTATCTTTCCGCGCACCAGCCACAGCATCAAGACAGGTACAAGCGTTACAGAAAGAAGGCTGGCCGCCGCCATTGCATAGGTTTTTGTGAAGGCCAAAGGCGTAAACAGCTTTTCTGATTGTCCTGTGAGCGCAAAGACAGGCACGAAGGAGACAGTGATAATCAGCAGAGAGAAAAACAGTCCTGGCCCGACTTCCTTTGCAGCCTGCACGATAGCAGGCCGTTTGTCAGCATCCGGGGGCAGTATGGATAATTTGCGATGCGCGTTTTCAACCATGACAATGGAAGCATCAACCATCGCGCCGATGGCGATGGCGATGCCGCCCAGCGACATGATATTGGCCGTGATGCCCTGCGCGGCCATGATAATAAAGGCGGCAAGGATGCCAAGCGGTAGCGTGATGATAGCGACAAAGGCGCTGCGGATATGCAGCAGGAAAATCAGCGTGACCAAAGCTACGACAAGGCTTTCCTCCAGCAGCTTGTTTTCAAGGTATTTGACGGAACCTTCAATCAGTCTGCTGCGGTCATAAACGACCTGCAATTCCACGCCTTCCGGCAGGCCTTTCTTTATAAACTCCAATCTTTCTTTAATGCCGTGAATAACGGTTAGTGCGTTAACGCCGGGGCGCATGACCACGATGCCGCCGACAGCTTCGCCCTCGCCATTGAGTTCAGTAATACCGCGCCGAATAGCAGGCCCCTCCACGACGCGGGCAACATCGCCAATCGTGACAGGCACGTTTTTGCTTTCTTTTAAGACGACCTGTTTGAGATCGTCCACGCTTTTGGCGTAGCCGAAAGAACGTACCAGATATTCCGTCTCCGCCATTTCCAGCGTGCGCCCGCTGGTTTCCTGATTGGCTTTTCGGAGGGCTTCGACGACTTCCATCAGGTGTATGCCATAAGCGTGAAGGGTATGCGGGTTAATGAGCACCTGATATTCTTTGACGAAGCCGCCAACGGAGGCGACTTCCGCGACACCCTTGACAGTCGCAAGCTCGAAGCGCACGAACCAGTCCTGCAATGACCTCAATTGCTGGAGGTCATGTTTGCCTGTGCGGTCGATAAGGGCGTACTGGAAAACCCAGCCAACGCCTGTTGCATCAGGGCCCAGTTCCGGACGCGCCCCGGCGGGCAACTGGGAAGTGATTTGCGACAGGGCTTCCAGCACACGGCTCCGCGCCCAGTACATATCGACGCCATCTTCAAAGACGATGTAAATAAAGCTGTCCCCAAACATCGAAAAGCCGCGCACGACCTTGGCCTTTGGCAGGCTTAACATGCGCGTGGAAAGCGGATAAGTCACTTGGTCTTCAATAATCTGCGGCGCTTGTCCCGGCCATTCCGTGCGGATAATGACTTGTGTATCCGTGAGGTCTGGAATGGCGTCCAGAGGCGTGTTTTTGACCGCGATGGTTCCAACAACCAGCAGGACAAATGCCCCCAGCATGACGAAGAATCGGTTTGCCACAGACCAGTCGATAATTCTGGCAATGAAAGACTGGGACGGGTCATGAATATCATTTGCCATGGTCATGCCCCATATCCATCCCGCCCATACCTTTGTTATCGGGCTTGGGCATATCTTGCATGTCCATACCGGGCATATTTGCCATGCCGCCACCGCGCAGGTTGCTTTCCGCGTCAATCATGAATTGTCCGGAAGTAACGACGGACTGGCCTTCTGACAGGCCGGAAACAATTTCGGTCAATCCGCTCGATGTGATGCCCGTCTTTACCATGACGGGCCGGAAGTTGCCGCCCCCAACGTCTTCCATGACATAAGCGCCCATGCCGCTATAAAGGACAGCTTCTTCCGGCACCGCAAGACGCGGCTTGCTCCCTGCCGAGAACATGACGCTGACCGGAGCGTCGGTTTTAAACGCGCCATCTGAATTGTCCAATATCAGCCTCACCATGCCCTCGCGGGTGTCGGAATCCGCAGTAGGAAAAATGTAGTCTATAGTCGCAGGCGTTTTTTCGCCGGTTTGCGCGATGGTAACGGTCGCTGGCGTTCCAATCGCGAGGAATGGCAGATCTTTCAACAAGACCTGGGCTTCAACCCACACTTCCGAGAAATCCTGAATAGTCAGGATAACACTTCCCTCTTCTATGAATGCGCCCTTTCGCGCATTAAGAACGGTGACAACGCCGTCTGCCGGGGCATGAAACGGCACATCTTCGATTACGCCTCCTTGTTTCTTAAATGCCTCTATCGCCAACTCATCCATACCGAATAGTCGCAGCCGTGACTCGGTAGCGGCAGGTTTGAACCCTGTGCGTAAGCCCGTAATATATTCGGTTTCTATGGCGATCAAATCAGGGCTGTAGAATGTAAACAATACGTCGCCTTTTTTTACCTTGTCGCCAACGGCGCTGGTTCTCAATTCTCTTATCCAGCCACCCTTACGCAGGGAAATTTGATACTCCCGGCGAGTGCTGGGCACGATACGGCCATAGCTATGAATGGCTTTTCCGAAGTCGGCATGGGTGGCCTTGGCCGTTCTGACGCCAAGCGCCTGCGAATAGGCGGGCGAGATGTTAAGCATTTCGGTTGATGAATTTTCCGGTTCGCCGACGCTCGAAGCAGGCACCAGTTCCATGCCGCAAATGGGACAATGATCGCCTTTTTTGCCATGTATATGCGGATGCATGGCGCAGATATAGTCCTCTACAGCAAAAGCGGGTGTGAGGAATGTCAGAAATAGCAGGAATGTCAGAATAAAAACGCGCATGATAATTCTCCTTTTTCTTGGCTAGAACAAAGAAAAAAGAGGCAGACTTAAATGCGCAGGCGCTGCGTGGAGAGATAAACGGGCGAAAGTGAGAAGAGGCCAAGGCCATAGTCCAAAGGTGGCGCTCTGATACCGTTATCACGGGTTACATTTGCGGGACTGAATTGATGTGCGACTGCAACGACAAAAAGATCATGCGCCTGAGAAACCTGCTTTTTGAAAAAGACATGATCGGCCACGCCCTGTAGGTCAACTTGGGCGCAGTCCTTCATAAATTTTATGTCAGGACTTTTTTTATCCTGCTTATGACAGGGCATGTCCTCAGATGGGCTATTCTTCTGATCTGGCGGGCAGCAATTCATAAAATCTGCGCACGCCAAACTTGGCGTGAGCATCACGAGAACCAGCAATATTAAAAGCAGACGTTTCATGGCCTTAACCTAGTCTATTATAGCATTAGATAGGGGAATTATTTGTTAAGGCAATAGGTTATTGATTTCAAAAAATATTCCCCATGGGGAGGGGAGCTATTCCAGTCTATATCCTTTCATTAGGAAGAGACATTTCAGCACAATGCTATACATCATGCAAACCCAATAAATCAAAGATCATTACAATACTTGGCAATAGTGCCTATATCGTCGGGTTTCTTGTTTCTATCTGGTGACGTACAGTTGAGTGCCTCTCATTTTCTCTTGTGCGAGAAATTGACCTAGGTCAAGGCAGCAAGTAAGTCGAGTGGCGTAGCGTGATGAAATTAATATCATCGATGGGTAAAAATGCTCATGCGAATCAGTGGTAAAATTGCAGGAGATCTTGCAGCTTTTTCAAGAGATGTGACTATAAACGAGGCAGTCGGTATTCTCAGGATATGGATCGTAGTTCTTGGGGCACAGACGGCGAGATTCTTTGAAGTTGATCATAATGGAATTAATCATATCGGAGATGCGGTTAAAATTGAGACTAAGGCAACGCCGAAACCTGATGAAGGCACAGAACAGTTCTTCGCAAATCTCACGTCATGGCTATCTGAAGCTTTGAATGACAACCCTTTTGATCGACTGATAATCGTTGCATCAGAGAATTTATTACGCTTGTGGAGCAAGTCTGCTGCACATCCCGTTATTTGCCGGTTAATCGGTGAAGTTAAGATGGATCTTGCGTCCCTCGACATAGCGGCGCAGGAGGTCGAACTTAAAAAAATGGTCCTTAATTGACCCAGATCAACTTCGTCTGCGGTATCTATGTTATACTTGGCCATCTCAGAAACCAGTTTTTCCAGGTCAGACGTGAAAAGATCGGCAACGCTCAAAGTAACAGACTCTCTCGCAATATCGGTTGCGTCACCAAAGCCGAGCCCTTCACTGAGCGAGGCGCCGGTTCTGGACGCAGTTCGGTTGCTGCCAAAAGAGGAAGAGTGCTGTAATTCAGCAACAGATTGAAGGAGAAATGAAATGAATTCCGCTCAGACAAACACACCCGCTACAATCAACGAGCTTGAGTCTGTACTCGGCTCGATTGATCGTAAGGCGCTCATGGAAATCAGGCGCATCGGTCCCAGCTTGTCGGAAGTCAAGGAGGTGCAAAAGTTCATGGCCTCGGAAGAATATATGGGTGAGGTGCTCGAAAGGACTTTGAACCCTCGTCCTCGTCGCGTATACGCGGTCCTCAAACAATTCCGCTGCACTGGCGTCAATCAATGTTGTTGCAGCTAGAACTTTGTTCCTGCCATAAGCCAGAATTTATTAGTGTCGGTCGCCATCCCGTCCGAATTGTAATCGGCATATTTCACTGTTAGCGTCAAATCCTTGAGGACAAACCCCTCTGTTTTGAAGGACTTGCTCGCTTGAAGGTCCCACTCGCTGCCATAATCCATAGAAGTTCTTTCGGATCGAAAGTCGTGGTAAACGGCATCAAGCGTTGTTCCGTTGAGCCATGGGTGTAACCCATCCACTATATAGGAGACACGGCCATAAAAATCTTCTAGGCCGTTGGCGGGTGTTGTCAGGAATTTGTCAGCCCATCCGTTGAAAGCGTGTAGTGTTGCGAGAGGTGTCTGGAATGCATTTGTGCCGTTTCCTCCCAGTGATTCAAAGCCAGCCTGTACTGTCAGATTTTTCCACGAAATAGCAGGGGCAACATGCCAGTATGTTTCCTGGTAATTCAGAGGACTGCTTTTATAATCTGTTTGAGACGCATACTCTCCGAGATATTGAAGTTTCCAATTCGCATTGAGGGAAATCTTTCCTGTGAGCTGGGCACCGTAGGTGCGTGAAGAAAGCGCAAAAGCTGCAAAAGGTGCGGGCCCTTGGCTTATATCAAGAAAATATCCATAGCCCGCGACTTTCAGCCATTCTGTTATGGTGTACTCGCCGTGCAAGAGATGGCTATCGCCAGTGAAGTCTGGGATAGCGTTGTGCTCGCCGAAAATGCGGTTTATGTTCCAGACATAGCTATAACTCAAGACCGCCTTGTCCAGAGGGTTCAATGTAATGGTAGCCGCATCGTAGGTTTGGTCATTCTGGCGCCAGCCGACAGTTCCTATAAATCGCTGGTTATCGAGGTTGATGGCCTGCCTGCCAAGTTTAAATGATGTTTTTGGCAGGCCCGACCACATGATCCATGCTTGGTTGAATTCAGCATTCTCCGGGTCGGCGATAATCGGGTAAGTTGCTTTGCCGTTGGTCGTGTCGTTGTAATCATCATCACCCATATGTTTGACAGTCTGCGCTTCAACCAGGACTTTGAAACCCTTATAGCTGCCTGTTTCGAAACCTAGGTTCGTGCGAAGGGTATTTGCCGTCGATGTGCGGGGCAGCCCATCCTGTTCGACATTTTCGTATCGATACCTGACTTCTCCAAAAATCTTGCCGTTCCTGACTAGATCCTCGAAGGAATCGGCATGGGCTACGCCAGAATAGCTAGCAATAGCGGTGCAGAATAACAGGCGTTGTAGAGCTTTTTTCATGGCAAACACCTTTCTTGGGCAATATACATGCCCATGGCAGATAGCCGCCTTGACGCAAATCAAGTCTTAGAAATTGCGGAATCCTACTGAAAAACCGACTTTGCTTGGAGGTAGGGGTATCTTCAGGCGGATTTCCTGCTCTTTGAGCTTACCTAAAGTGGCGCCGGCTGGGCGGCGAAAATTCTGGATGTAATACCTGCCGCGATATCCCCTGCCTTCAAGATCGCCCATAATCTCCATAATATCTACCTCGTTGAGCAGGTCTGTATGAACGGTCGTGCGAACCTCCATGGGGACGAATAGTTGCTCGCACAGCATATCCAGGCTCCTGTCAAAAGCGCTTTTATCTCTTAGCCCTGTGACAGACATGTACTTGCTGGCAGGAGCTTTATAGTCGAGAGCTATATAGCTCAGAAGGCCTTCTTCCAGCATGCGACGCAGGATATCAGGCCTTGTTCCATTTGTATCCAGCTTGACGGCATAGCCTAGGTTTTTTACAGCGCGCGCAAATGGGATAATGCCCTCATAGACTGTTGCCTCTCCTCCGGAAAGCACGACTCCCTCCAGTAGTCCACGCCTGTCTTTTAGGAATGAAAGCACATCCTCTATCTTCAATTTGCCAGATTTCCCCTTGACGATTTCAGGGTTGTGGCAGTACTGGCAGCGCATATTGCACCCCGCGAACCATACGATACAGGCAATCCTGTCAGGAAAATCCAGCATTGTGAATGGGGTGAGGTCATATATCGGCAGGACATCATTCATGTGTGGTGAACAGATCCCCCGTATGTATACGTCGTTCCAGGAAGTGCTTTCTTTCGCGGTGTTCACCTTGTTTACCAACATTGAAGCTGTCGACCGGCCTGAAGTAACCCATCACGCGCGTCCACACTTGCGTCTTTTCACCGCAGTTAGGGCATTTCTCCTGCTCGCCATTCAGGTAGCCGTGGGTGTTGCAAACCGAGAAAACCGGGGTCACCGTGATATACGGCAACTGATAATTCTCTATGACTTTCCTGATAAATCTTTTACATGCTTCCGCGCTTGAAAGTTTTTCATTCATGTAGAGGTGCAGGACGGTGCCGCCTGTATATTTACACTGTAACTGGTTCTGCAACTCAAGCGCCTCGAAGGGGTCATCGGTATACCCCACTGGCACCTGCGAAGAGTTCGTATAATATATATTTTTTTCGTGGCCTGCCTGAATAATATCCGCATAACGTTTCTTATCTTCTTTGGCGAAGCGATAGGTGGTGCCCTCGGCCGGAGTGGCCTCAAGATTGTAGAGATTGCCGGTTTCTTCCTGATACCTGCGGATTTTTTCTCGCATGTGGTCAAGGATTCCAATGCATATATCGATACCTTTTTGGGAGGTTAAGTCGATAGTGTCATTTGAGAAATTCCTCAGCATCTCGTTCATCCCATTGACGCCGATGGTGCTGAAATGATTTCTCAGAAAGGGCAGATAGCGCGCCGTATAAGGGTAGAGACCTCTATTATACATCTCTTGAACGAAAGCGCGCTTCTTCTCAAGCGTGGAGCGCGTAATGTCCATCAACCTATCGAGTTCGTTCATCAGGCCGCCAAAGTCTCCTTTGAAACGATAGCCAAGCCGGGCCATGTTGAGCGTTACAACTCCCAGTGATCCTGTCATTTCTGCCGATCCAAACAACCCGTTTCCACGTTTTTGCAATTCTCTCAAATCAAGCTGAAGGCGGCAGCACATCGAGCGTACGGCTCCGGGGGAGTATGCCTCAGGATTTGGAGTGCGTTCGCCATTCGCACCTCGCTTCCATTGACTGCCGACAAAATTCTGGAAGTAAGACGATCCAACTTTGGCGGTATTCTCGAAGATCGCCGTGGCCACCTTGCTGTCCCAGCTGAAATCGTCAGTAATGTTGACTGTAGGAATGGGAAAGGTGAAGGGTTGACCGTTAGAGTCACCCTCAGTCATCACTTCGTAATACGCGATGTTGATCATTTCCATCTCGGGCTGGAAGTGACCATATGTCATGTCTTCAAGATTGCGGATACCCAGATCTCTGGCGCGCGCGATTGCCAGCAGGGGTTCATCTTGGAGACCGTGGAAGAGGTGGACGTCCCTTGCCGTGGGAATATTCTTCTTTAGATCATCGGGAACTGTGATATCGAGCGTAATATTCGTGAAGGGAGATTGCCCCCATCTGGCGGGCACGTTGAGGTTGTACACGAACTGACGAATGGCTTTCTTGATTTCTTTAAAGGTTAATTGATCTCTGAAAACATAGGGCGCTAGATAAGTATCGAAGCTGCTGAAGGCCTGTGCTCCGGCCCATTCCGATTGCAGAATTCCAAGAAAATTGGACATCTGCCCGAGGGCCTCTCTGAAATGGCGGGGCGGTCGCGAAGAAACCCGTCCGGATACGCCACTAAAGCCGTCATTTAGCAGTTGCCGGAGACTCCATCCGGCGCAATACCCCGTGAGACAATCCAGGTCATGTATATGAATATCGCCTTCACGATGCGCCCTTCCTTCTTCCGCGCTATAGACGCTGTCAAGCCAGTAATTGGCGATCACTTTTCCGGCGAGGTTATTGATCATTCCTGCATTTGAATAACCCGTGTTGGCGTTCGCATTAATCCGCCAATCTTCTTTAGCGATATATTCCATCACAGCTTGAGTGCAATCTATTCTGGTGCTGGAAAAGATATGTTCGATAGGCAAAACAATCGCCTTCGCAGAATGCTGCGGTGCCTTCATTAGTTTCCTCCGTAATATTCGCTCGATGTGTTTTTTTATTTTCGTTAAGGAGACACAAGAGCTTGTGCCTGTAGGAATCAAGATACCCTACAGGCGGAAAAATAAATTTGATCTGGGTCAAGTTTAATAAAGTTTTAACTTTACGGGGTGCGGTTAAATCCTGTTTTGCAGTTCAGAGAGAATCATCCGTATAGCCTATATCAATTGCCGCATTAAGATATTTGATGGCGCCGGCAATCCATACTCCCAGCCCCGTACCAATGAAGATTAGCCCTTCTCCTGTATATTGGATGGGCTCTTGGTTCAGGTCGCCAATCATTATAGTAGTGCAATATAAAGCTATTCCAAGCATCGCGATAACAGTGCCAATCGCAATCAGGATTTTTCCGCGTCTTAATCGCGCAGCAGCAGGGATCGGTGTTTTGGTCTGAGTTTCTATGACGGTTTTGTAAGGTATGACAGTACTGTCATTGTTTTTGTTTCTCATTACTCTCTCCTTTTTTTTAAACTTATAGCTTTTGTGTGTTCTTTAGAGTTCGGTGGCGTTTCAAAGCCATTGCGTGCTAACAGTAGGGCTGCATAAAGGGGGCGGATAAGCAGGCTCATGAATGTCAGAAACCATGCGACGATTCCGGCAAAAAGGAACGCGCGCGCGATAACCATAAGGGGCGCAATTTCGAAGATTAGGTGCATCTTGTAGGTGCACACGCAATACATTCCGAGTGGAAAAACAAGCCCCCAATACAGAGGGTCGTAAGTAAATCTAAATTTTCTAACACCATGTCTCCATACGCCGAGAATCAGAAGCATTGGTATCCACCATGTTGCCGTCGCCCAATACAGTATTGTGAAACTTTTTAAGAACGGCATAAGCTCCGCCAATGCCGATCCTTTTACGGCCTCTATAAAGTTGGCTCCAGCGAGTGTCGATATGGCAACGGAACCCATGTTGATCCAGTAAGGCGGAATCAAGTCAGAAGGCTCAAACCTGAAGAACATGTAGCGATAAAATATCAAAGAAATAATCCAAATATACAGCATCCCACCGAAAAGCCAGAAAGATAGCAGGAACATCAACGTAAATTCAGATCCACCCGGCATAGCTGGTTTAAGTAGTGATCCCAAAACGCAGACAGATTGAGTTGCTACAACTGCCACCAGCCATCCGCCATTAATACCCTCCTCGATCGGAGGCTTCTTTGCTTGTACTGCTAGCAGCACAAAAATTGAGTAGGTGCATGTAGCCCATAGGCCTAAGCCCAGCCACCATAGTGCCGTCGCAAGGGCAGTATTGTTTTCAAACAGAAAGAATTGGGAACCTAGAACGTTCGTCGCTGCCACCGTGGTGAAAAAACCGAAGCCGCGCTTGTGCGACAACCAATCTGCGGCGAACTGCCGGCGGAAAAAGAGGGCCCGAGCCAAATACAGAGTCCAGAGAATGCCGTATGCCGCTATATTAATGTAAAAGAGGGCCTTTGCCAGTGCGTCTAGTGAGAAAATATGGCAAGCAATGGAGACAATGCCAGTTGCCATGACGAGTGCAAAATAAGCGGGATGAAGTCCGCTTAATTTCTTTTTAAGATAATCCGGAGCTGAAATCTGGTTGCACATACCTTTATTATATGCCCGCATAACAGGGCTTGGTATCGGTGCAAGTCCTGCAGTCGCGCAGGAAACTAGGGAATATTTTGTCGGGGGTTATCCTACAACTATTCGGACAGCTTATTCCTTATCGCATAACGGATAATATCAGCATTTGAGTGAAGTCCGGTTTTTTCCAGTATTCTGCTACGATAGGTGCTAATCGTTTTAACGCTTAAACCCAATTTTGTGCCAATATCCGAAATCGATAAACCAGAGGCAATCATCAAAAATACCTCATATTCCCGAGTCGATAAATTTTGATGCAGATCTCGCGTATCATTGCTTGTCGCCAGATGTTCGGCAATTTGCTCTGCCATGGTCTCGCTAATGTAACGGCGCCCGCCCATGACAGCGCGTATCGCCCGGATTAGTTCATCCGACGCGTTTTCCTTGGTCAAATATCCCGCCGCGCCGCCACGAAGGGCCTGAACGATAAACTGGCGATCATCGTACATACTCAAGATCAGTATAGGCAGCTTGGGATGGGCATCTTTAATTTGTGGAAGGATGTTCAGGCTATTCTTATCACTCATAGAAATGTCAAGTATCAAAATACTCCATTGGCTATTCTGCAATTTTTGCAATGTTGCCACGCAAGTAGAAGTTTCCTGCACTTCGGCATTCGGAAACTCATCTTCCAAAATGCGTCGTAGGCCAGAGCGAAACATGGCATGGTCATCTGCCAGAAGAATTTTCATGATGTGGTTCCTTTGTTACCCGTTCGGGAAGCCCGTACTGTTATGATCGTACCTTTATCTGGCGCTCGCTCGATTAAAAACACTCCTCCGATCAGGTGAGCACGTTCGCGCATGCCAATGATGCCTAGCGACTCGCGGCCCATGCTATTAGTGTCAAAACCTTTTCCGTTATCGCGAATGGAAAGGAGGATAGTTTCCTCGCCTTCCATTCGAAGTTCAATTGTGACGAGACTGGCCTCGGCATGACGCGTAACATTCGTTAAGGCCTCTTGCACGATACGGTAAAGGGCCGTTGCTACCAGCCAATCCACTGGCTGCGCCAAGCGGACACTCTCTACTTCCACAGCGAGATTTGTATTATCTTGGACTTCTCGGGCCAGTTTCTCAATAGCAGCCGAAAGACCCATATTGTCTAGGACCGGGGGACGAATTTCTGAAGAAATTCGCCGTATAAACCCGATAATGTTATCTATCTTGTCGGACATTGAGACTATGTCAGTTTGGATAGGATGGCCTGACATTCCTTTTGGTTGGCATTGCCCGCACTTTTTTTTCAATCTGGTGAGGTCTATTTTTAAACTTGTCAAAACTTGTCCTGCCTCGTCATGCAGGTCGCGGGCGATCCGCTGCGCTTCTGACTCCCGAGCGGTTTGCAAATGGCGAGCCAGCATATCAAGTCTGTTATGTGCTTCCCTCAGTTCCTTGTGTCTTACTGAGAGAGATTCTGCCATTGCGTTAAAGGTGCGGGCCATTTCCTGTAACTCGCCCGTGCCTAGCGGAACGGCAGTTCTTGCAGAAAAATCACCCTGCCCGAATCGGCGCAGGCCGCGAGATAAAGTGCGCAGATAACGAATAAGGACTACCTCCTCGAAGAGCATTACAGAAATGATTGTGCAGAGTGTCAGAAGGAATAGCAGGCCAATCATGCGGTAGAATACGCCGTTGGCTTTTCGAAAAATAAGATCGTGGGGTAGCCCAGAAGCAATCATAACACCTGGCAGTCCCTCCATCGGTGCAAGGGCAAATGTCTGCACTTTACCGCCAATAACTGCTCGAAGTGAATTCTTTCCCTGTCTTTTCTTTTCAGCAAGCTCAGGTATTTGTGTGCCGAGAGCAACGACTGTGTCTTCTGGTTTAGCGGAGCTTGCCAGCACACTGCCTTCTCGGTCAGTAACAATAAGAAGGTGCTCAGTTGGAAGCTCAATTTCATCGGTTAAGCGGGAAAGCCATTGAAGATCGATGGCGACGAAGACGATCCGCTGGACTGAATTTTTAGAGTTCCTGACTGCATAGGCCAAATGCAGAATCGGACGCTTTACGATAGGGCCTATGACATAAACCCCTGTCTCTATTTCCTGCGACGATGACGCCCTCCTGACTGCGTCGTAATCGTGCATGTTAAGTGGGGCGGGTAACGGATGGGCGCTGCTGATGACATCACCTGCCGGGGTCAGAATGGCAATGTTTGCCAGTTGCGGATAGCCAGATAGCAGCGCGGGAAGCAGCGCGGGGTCCTTATCTTTTTTTGTGCTATCTGCTAACTGACCGGCCAGCCAGCGCAAAAGGCGTTTGGCACCCGTCATCTGGTAAAAATGTTCCCGCGAGATCAGGCTTACGATGTGGTGTGTGTCTTCCTCCATGCGCGCCAACGCCGCGACACGTTCATTGTTGGCGATATAAAAGGCAAATAGGATAGCGGGGAGCGTTGCCAGACAGACAAGCATAACCATTCGTCCCCGTAGGGACAACGCCAACGAGACAATCTTTCCCATCAAATCAGTTTTTCATGCTTTTTAGACGATGTATTTGATTTAAATCAAGTGAGTGCGGATGCAAATGTCCGGACGAAGTATTTCGATGGTCTGAACCCGTCGGGAGCCCATTATTTCATAAAAAAGAATCGATATTTTTCTTCAGAAAAATATCGAGGCCTGGTGGCTCACAGCTGTGCATATTGACCTAAGCCAATCCCATTGCTTGACAATAGGGGAGTCATTATGACCGAGGATGAAGATTTCAATCTTTCGGCAAGGAACCGATTGTCCAACATCGATCTAAAATTGTTCCGGGATTCGTGAATAGTGAGTTTGATATTAAGATTGCCGTCGGAAGCATAGTAACTGCAATCATTACTAACCCTAGCCGGGACAGCTATGGCCTCAACTATTCAATTATTTTTAAGGCGGGTGTCTCCTGTGCCATGAGGGCATGAGAATAACCGGAATGCCGGAGCTGTCTGCGTAAATTACAGGAGATCCACTGACACAATTCTTTATTCAACCAGTCGAAGTTCACGTGGTTGAGGGGTATTTTCGTGAGCAGATTTTCGTCAACTATGACTTTCACCATGCAATCGGCAAATTCAATTTTGAATGTCGGGAGATCCTCCAGACGATGTGTCTCCACATCGTAACTCCCGAATTCGAATTGAATGGTCTCGTTGGTGTCTGCGACACAGCTAATCTGCCGGTCCACAAGCACTTTGCGCAAACGCTGTATTGCAGGGTATACAACATGTCGCTTGAATTTTTTGAAGGCGTCGTTGCTCATCTGGACTCCTCGACGTACTTTAAAGACCGTGTAATCCGCGCTGGGCATAGGCGCGGATTACACGTCTGCGGGTGTAAGTGTTATGCTCATTTGTTTAAATATCTCGGGCATGTAAATAGTGGTTTAATGGATCAAACTTACGGCAAGGTTAGCAGCCGTGCATTGATCCAGGTCAATTTTGTTGGGTTCTTCTCGATCTTGAGCCCATCTTACAAAGAAGCGATGTCTATATGACCAGACGCGGCGCTATCAAGTGCATCCATAAATCAAAAAAGTCAACGATTCAAACAGCAAAAGGCTTTTAAATAATTAGGAGATTGAGCTTCTTTTGATTAAACCCGACCGGCAAGTGCTATGTCATGCGGGTGCCAAAAAAGTTACTAAAGTTTTTTAAAGCGCGCCTGGAAGAAGCGAAGGTATTTAGGTTCATATATCATTTCCAAGCCCCGAATTTTCTTGCGATGTCGGTAAACCGTTGCGACTGATTCGACAGTGACATCGATATGTGCCTGGGTGTAGACCCGCCTAGGAAATGTCAGGCGGACAAGTTCCAGCTCTGTGTAATTATGATCACCGGTTTCCGAGTTGCGGCCGGCGGAGACGACGCCACGTTCCATTGCCCTGACGCCTGAATCGACATATAACTCGGCGCAAAGCGTCTGGGCTGGAAACATTTCTTGCGGTATATGTTCCAGAAATTTCTTGGCGTCCAGAAAGATGGCATGACCACCAATGGGCTTGACGATGGGAATGCCATATTTTTCCAGCTGGTTGCCGCAATACTCCACCTGCTTGATCCGCGCGCGGATACCTTCGTACTCAACCATCTCTTCGATACCACGCGCCATCGCTTCCATGTCACGTCCTGCAAGGCCGCCATAGGTGTCAAGACCTTCGTAAACAACAACCAAGTTGCGGGCTTGCTCATAAACCGCTGTGTCTCTGGTGGCAAGAAATCCGCCGATATTGACTAAAAGATCTTTCTTGGCACTGATCCAGAGCCCTTCAAAATGGGAGCACATTTCCTTAAGGATGTGCTGGATACTTTTTCCTGAATAGCCAGGCTCGCGCTCCTTGATAAAGAAGGCATTTTCACACGCGCGTGTGGCATCGAACCAAAGGCGAATACTATGCCGCTGGCAGATAGCATGAACTTCGCGGAGGTTCTCCATCGAGAAGGGCTGTCCGCCGGCCATGTTGACTGGACCTGCCATGGAAACATAAGCGATCTTCTCTGGTCCCACCTTGTGAATGAGTGCTTTCAGTTTCTGTATATCAATGTTTCCCTTAAAGGGATGCTCACTTTTCGTGTCGTGAGCTTCATCGATGATAATATCAACAAAAATTCCACCCGCGAGTTCCTGATGCAGTTTAGTGGTCGTGAAATACATATTGCCTGGTACATAGTTACCTGGTTTGATAAGAATTTTTGAGATGATATGCTCTGCGGCACGGCCCTGATGGGTGGGCACGAAAAAGGGCATGCCATAGTACTTTCTGACGTTATCTTCCAGATAGTAGAAATTCCGGCTCCCCGCATAGGCTTCATCCCCAAGCATCATACCCGCCCACTGCCGATCGCTCATGGCGTTGGTACCGCTATCGGTCAGGAGGTCAATATAAACGTCCTCCGACCTTAAGAGGAAAGTATTGTATCCAGCTTCACGAATAGCTTTTTGCCGGTAGTTGCGCGACGTCATGCGTATTGGTTCAACGACTTTAATCTTGAATGGCTCCGCCCAGCTTCTCTTTATCACCAGCTGTTTCTTCTTCATTTTGCGTTCTCCACTCGGCTGCAGGGAATCCGTCGATTCTGCCCAAGAGAAAATGTCTTGGTTTTAAATCCGTTTCGCGCGCAACGTATGAGTTAATGCTTCATCGATGGCGGCGGTAGGGGTTTGGGAGTGTAGAAAACCTCCGGATTCTGGGGGCCGTCAACCTCAAGGACGCCCAGCAAGCCTTTCATGGCGCGGGACAGCGCATGATCCACAAGCATATACTTGCCCGGCACCTCGAGCTTGATTTCGACGACGGTTGCGCCGCCGGGCGCGACAGTGACTGTCTGGATGTTTTTTCCTGGTTCGCTTATCAGGTCGCCCTTGTCGTACACTTTTTCGAATATCTCACCGATGACATGAAACGAAGATGTTTTGTTGGGGCCGCCAACACCAAAATAGATACGAATGGTCTCCCCAACTTTCGCCTTCAATGGTGCATCGGTTACGAGTGCACCAGTCGCGCCATTGAAGACGTAATATTCCGGTGTTTCGTTCATGAGCTTCTGGAAGTCATCGGTTATTTCTCCCCGAGTGCCGAAGGATTGCTGTGTATAAAGTTCGCCCTGCATCACATAGAACTCATGGTCCACAGGCTTGAGACCTTGTTTAGGCTCAACGAGGATCATGCCATACATTCCTTTTGAAATGTGCCAAGCGACAGGCGGAGTCGCGCAGTGATAGACATATATGCCGGGATTGAGGGCTTTGAATGTGAATTCTCCATGTCCGTTAGGCGCTGCAAGCGTGGCATCCGCCCCGCCGCCAGGACCCGTGACGGCATGGAAATCCACGTTATGGGGCATGTGGCTGCTCGATGCATTCTTGAGCTTGACGTGCACGGTATCGCCTTCTTTAACGCGGATGAACGGGCCCGGCACCTTGCCGCCAAAGGTCCAGTAGGTATAGTCCGTACCGTCTGCGAGCCTGCCCTTGAGTTCCACCGTCTCCAACTCCACCTCGACGTTCGATGGCGCGCGTTCTCCAATCGCGGAAGGAACTTCAGTGGGCGGACGCACTATGTTGACGCCGTTCGCGACATAGGGTTTTGCCTCATCGACCTGCGTTATAGTGGTCACAGGCGCAACAGAGGTTTCTCGGTCCATGGTTGTCATTAGGACGACTCCAGTGCCAATGCCTGCTGCAAGACTACCGACTGCGATGAGCCGCAGAGGCTTCTTAATCAGATTTTTCTTCAAGAAGCCGGATACTTTCTGAAACTTTTCTTTCAGAGGTACGCGTGCCTTTTCGTCAGCCATTGAGATTCTCCTAACATCTATGTTCCCGTAAGGGTTTTTTAGGGAAATGCTCCGAGGAAGTATTTGACCCAGATCAAATCCACTCTTGTTTCTTTTTCTTCATATCAGGTGAGAATGCAGGAGCCGAGTAAGTGGGGCAGCAAATGCTTGAATTTTCTGCCATTAATTCGTTCAGGGGTTAGTTCTTCTTCCTTGCATGCCACCTAATCGCATGCCAATTTCAGTGTAAATATTCCACTACATAACTTTACTCAGCAAGGATATCCTTAAGAATTTCGCGTGTCCTGTCCGGCGCATCGGTGGAGATGGCGACAAGGGCATATCCATTATGCCGTTCAACAAAACGAAGGCTTCGTAAAATAATACCGGCATTTGCACACCGCCGCGCTATTTTAGCAAGCGATCCCACTTCGTCCTCAATGCGCAACAGCAGCGCGTTTTCGCGGACAATCTGCCAAAGGGGATTGAGCTGAAGAACCTCCAGCGCACCCATTTCATCATCCACGGAGACGTTGACGACGGTTTGCTCTCCATAGTGCTCGCCGGCGATGCTGCGGATATTTATTTTGTTCTGCGCTAGAGCCTCTGTCACGCTGGTGATGCCGTCTGAGTGGCCGGCGACAAGAATTGTGATCTGCTTCATGTGTCTGATTCCCCGGAAGCGTCGCTTGGCATAGCATATTCATGGACAAACTGGTCGATATGCCTGCGGCTGACATGCGGCATGGCGATTAAATGCGCCTCGTCGCGTTGTATTGCGATTTGCCACTTCTTGAGAACCGTATCTGATTTACGTGGAAAGACGACAGTAATTGAATTCTTGTGTCGCCACGCGCGGACGCCGATCGCGTCAAAGCATTCGATCGCATAATCAGCAACTTGCTGACAGCCCTCTATGAGGTCTATGAAACCTTCACGTCCGAGAGTTTTTATTAGATACCAGAGGAAAATGGGCGTCAGGCCATTGCGCGAGCCCGAAACGGTCGCATCGTTCGTGCCGATATACTCGACCGACCGGGCGACCCGTCGCACATGATCATGCCTTGCCATCACAATGCCGCATGGCATAGGTATTCCGGGCATTTTATGGCCGCTGATCGAAATGCTGTCTATTCCTGCCGCGAAGCCAAACGGCTGCGGGTCATTCACGAAAGGGAGAACCATACCGCTTAGCGCGGCATCGGCATGGATGTAAGACCGGCATATTGCACGATCCTGCAAAATTCCACGGATCTTTGCCAAATCATCGATCGCGCCATGCATCGTCGTCCCGATATTAGCAAAAATGATGGGCGGCATATCGCGATGAATGGACAGCGTAGCATACAGGTCGTCATAGTCGATTTCGCCGTCGGTGCGGCTTTTAATCATGATGTTCCGGGCATTGACCATTCTCAGGATCTTAGAAACGCTGTAATGCGTGCTCTCCGAGTAGTAGACGATGCCATCCGGAAAAAGCTCACGGGCGAGGTACACGCCATACATGTTCCCCTCCGTTCCTCCTCCGGTGACATATCCCCAAGTATCGACTTTTTCTGCCCCCAGGACCTGCTTGAACCAGGCGATCACATCTTGTTCGAACTTGTGGGTATTCAATCGATAACCGCTCGCCATATACGGGTCGCCGATATTATTCAGGCAATAATTGAGTAAGGGGTATAGCTCTGTAAAATCGATCAATCTCGTTCCAGGATAGCCGATCATATGTGAGGATTCATCACTCACCCGCGCCAATAGGTCTTGAAGAAGCTGCCTGTCCTGAGATGATAGCTGCGTGTTCATAGCTCGAATATATTAAGGATTTAGCTGCACCAAATTGACCATAGTCAAGCAACTTGCTTTCGCTTCTGGATCCAGCGGAAACCTTCGACTTTGTGATAGAAACCATTTGAAAACGTCATTCTAGCAAGACCTTCCATTTCATTGATAGCTGCATCCGGTTCCATGCGTCCGTCGAGGATATCCCGGAATAAGCTGGATGTTTTTGCCATGTCATGCGTGTGCGGTGAGAGACGGAAAGAGTTGATGCCCATCTGGATTAACTCGGGTAGCTCCTGCGCGAGATTAAGACAAGTATGCGACAGCGTCTGGATACCATTGATTGCCAGAAATGGCTTGCCGGTGAGTGTCTTCAGAGGCATGCCATCTGGATCCTGTTCGCAAGCGAACAGACATGCGTCTTTTGTGCGCCCTAGAGCGCGTGCGTGATAACAGCGTGCGGACAGCGCCAACGGAATGCGGCCATAAACTTGTATTTCCATTGTTATATTCAGTTCCCTGGCCTTGGCACCCAGTAGAGAGATGGATTCAGCGGGCAGTTCCGAGGGGAGGCAGAAATGTTTTGCCCCCTTGCTCGACAAAAAGGAAAGGGTGTCTTCGTTGTAAACATTCATAAACGGACCGATGACATGCTCACGCCCGGACAGGTGCCACAGCGCGGAGGCATCATTGACTTCGACGGGCCATTTCTCGAGGGAGCAGACACTGGAAACAAGACGCCTGTCTAGCGTGACGGTGACTTCCGACAAGGTGGAGAAAACAACTTTTTTTCCGCTTTTTTCGAGCCGCTCCGCGACATCCTCATACATGGGGTCGTAAAAAGGGGCCCGTTTGGAACAAACAGCCTCACCAATGTATACTGTGTCAACGGGTGCTTCATCAGCCATTCGATAGTAAAAATCACGCCATTTTTCAGGTTGCCAATGAAAGAGGATAGGGCCAATCGTGATTGCGGCTTTAACTTTCTGCGTCATTGTTACCTCCAGGACTTACTGCGAAACACGCCTTCGGTTGACTTATGGCCCTCGGTGAGTTCCAGGAGTTCGCCGGTATTGGGCGTTCGTCCATCCATGTAATCGTCAACGGCTGCCCTGAATGCTGCAACGACAGCCTGGACATATGCGCGCGACCGCTGGCGGCCTTCAATTTTAAGTGCCGTAACGCCAGCCTGCATCAGGTCTGGCAATAAACGGGTGAGGTTAAGGCTAATGGGCTCTTCAAAAGCGTAATAGGGGGTCTTCTTGTCTGCAATAAGGTATTTGCCTTTGCAAATCGTCGGATAGCCTGCATTCTCACCTGATGCAAAACGATCAATAACATATTCACCGAGCTGGGTTGTCAAAGCGCCCCCTTTGCTCTCATGGTACTGAACCGCGTGAGCAGGAGAACATACGCCGTCCATATTGGTAGAGCAGCCTGTTGCGTAGTTCGTCAGGCTGCAGCGTCCCTCCGCCATCATTCCGATGTTGCCGAAAATAAACGCCTCTATCTCGCAAGGTATTTCACGATGGATCGCTTTTATTTCCGCTACTGTTAGAATGCGTGGTAGCACCACCCGTTTTATGCTGAATTCCTGGCAATAATAACGGATAGCTTCTGAGGAAGAAGCTCCGGCCTGAACGGAGAGATGCATGCGTTGATCGGGAAAGTATTTGGCGATATGGGCCGCCACACCGATATCCGCAACAATTAGAGCATCTATCCCCAATTTGCAGGCATCGCGCGCAGCATCCCTCCATAGGTCAATCTTACCTGCCGGTGGGAAGGTATTGAGCGCGAGCAGGACTTTTGAACCGCGTTTATGGGCATAGGTAATCCCTTTTTCAAGTTCTTCATGTGTAAAGTTCAGACCTGCGAAATTTCGCGCGTTTGTGGCATTCTGGAAGCCGCAATAAACGGCATCAGCTCCCGCATCCACAGCTGCGCGGAGACCGGCGGGCGTTCCGGCCGGACACACCAATTCAGGCTTCGTAATTTTTGCTACGCTCAATCGAACGTCTCCTTACTGTTCTTAGCCTTGCAAGCGAAGCTATGCCAAGTTTTCCAAAAGGGCGGGCAAGATCCTCGGCAAGGCTTCCCTCAAGATCGTCAAGAGCATTTCTCAGTACGACGACGGATTGAATATCCCCCTCAATGCGAAGCTCCCTAGAAAAGAACAGCGCATCGCCATCGAGTTGACCATCAATCATTCCCAGCAAAGTTAGAAACGAACCTGATATTCTTGCATCGGACGGAGGCACATTCCAACGTCGGCATGCCCGTAGTTCAGGGTTCTTCAGTCGTGGAGAAAGTACAAATACAAAAGGTAAGTTATCCGCATCAACCACATATGTTTTATCAGCGGAGGAGCCCAATCGCCGAAAAACTTCGGGACGCGCTTCTGATATCGTGGCAATGCATTGCTGAAGAAGTGGTTGTATGAGGAACAGGGGCATTGGCGCCATCAGCCTTCGAGGGAGGGACTTGAGTGATAGCGCCGTGAAACGCCTGTTGCGAAATTTTAAAGGTTGTGCCGTCATATCAAGTGGGATTGTAACGGGTGCAGCGAGCTTGAGATTTGATCCAGATCAAAAGTCAGCGGGTTTCTCTCTCTTGACGACAATCAAGCGCTTACTATTGAAAACATGTAAGTATAAACATATGAAGAGCTTAAAAACAGTACAAAAATGGTCCGGTATCGGAGAGTTTAACGGCGCTTTCGCCGATGGTGCCGTTTTATTCCCGTTGATGGCTGCGCTCGCGCTACAAACAGGCATGGACGCGGCAAGGTTATTAGGCACCGCAGGAATCGCGTATTTGGTAGCCGGACTGTTGTTTCGCGTGCCTATGCCCGTGCAGCCATTGAAATCCGTTGTTGTCACAGCAATTGCCGTAGGTGCCAGTGCCGCCGATGTTGCGTGGAGTGGATTTACGGTTGGGCTGTTATGTTTCCTGCTAGCCTTTTGTAATCCAGATAAATATTCGACTTTAGTTCCACGCCATATCGTTCATGGCCTCCAAATTGGTTTAGGTATACTGCTTGTCACAAAGGGCCTCCAAGGTGGACTGTCGGGTGTAGTTGTACAAGGGCAGGCAACATTTGTATTGCTTTCTGGGGCAATCATTATCATTTCGCTACTTTCGGACAAACCCCTTATCGGCTGGTTGGCTACTTCGGGATTATTGGCGGGCTTTTGGATGACGTTGAAGAGTCCTGCGGTCGAGCATGTGTCTCCGAATGATGCTGTACATATTGGCACAGTGGTATCTCTCGTCGTTCCCCAAATGGCGCTGACACTTACAAATTCCGTCGTCGGAACCTATGACGCATCTATCAGGTATTTCGGCAAGGTGGCGGCAAATCGCGTCAAGCCTTCGATGTTGCTTTTATCAATCGGCATAGGAAATATTCTGTCCGCACACGCTTCCGGCTTACCTTTTTGCCATGGTGCAGGCGGTTTGACGGCGCATGTAAAAGGCGGTGCTCGAACTTGGCGCATGAATATAATTATCGGCACTACTTTACTTGCATTAGCTTTTATATCTGTGGTCTTTGATGCAAGCCTGATCCCTTCTTATCCAAAGATTCTCATGTCCGCGATGCTTCTGGGGATTGGGTATTTTCATATACTGCTTGCAAAAGAGAGCTGGGCTCAACCCGACTTGAGATGGATTATCGCAGGTATGGCTCTTGTTGCTGTATATTCCCAGGATATGTTATGGGTGCTGGCCGCCGGAGTGTTTGGCGAGCTGGGGCGGCTTTTTCTCGAAAGAATCAAGAAAGGACGTAAGCGCATATGATTTCATTCCAGGCAGCTACCGAAATTGTTTTACGTGAGGGGGGCAAGCGCCTGTTAGGCACTGAGAAAGTTTTTTTGTCTGCAATCTCAGGTCGAATCTGCGCCTCAGCAATCCAGGCTCCGATTTCCAATCAGCCTTTTGACAACTCGGCCATGGATGGATATGCCCTGAGATCCCAGGATATCGCCGACGCTACCAATGATAACCCCGTTACCCTGATGATGATCGGCCATCTCGCGGCCGGAGGGGAGCCATTCGTGCGGCCACTTACTCAGGGCGAGTGTTACGAAATCATGACGGGTGCGCCTGTGCCATCAGGTTGCGACACAGTTGTCCCTGTTGAAAAAACATTGCGTCAAGCCGAGCGGGAAATCCGCTTTCAGGCGAGTGCCGTTATCGGGGATAACATCCGGCGGGCGGGCGCGGATTTCATGAGGGGTGATAAAGTCCTCGAAAAGGGTGTGTCACTAGAAACGCACCATATTCTCGCGCTTGCCACGCTCGGAATTGGCGAGGTCGAGGTTATACGCAGGCCCAAAGCGGGGCTGCTGTCGACAGGTATGGAAGTCGTGGATGACTTCAAGGCAAGCCTGAAGCGTGGACAGATTTACAATTCAACGAAACCTTATCTCGAAGCAGCCATGAAAGAGATGGGTATGGAAGTGACCCTTTCTGAGTCTGTTCAGGATGATCACCGGCTTTTCAAGGAATGTCTTTTGAGAATGGCTGACCAAGGCTGCGAAATTCTTTTATCGACAGGGGCGGTTTCGGCAGGCGTTCATGATTTTGTTCCACAGATACTCAAGGAAATGGGCGCAGAAATCTTCTTTCATGGGGTGGCGATTAGACCCGGCAAGCCGATTATATTTGCGCGTCTGCCTAACGGGGGGCCTTTGTTTTTCGGTCTGCCGGGGAACCCTGTATCGACAGCAGTCGGGTTGCGGTTCTTTGTCATGCCGGCGTTGAGGGCTATGCAGGGAATTCAGCAGGAGGTGCCCGGGTGCGCCGTATTGAGTCAGCTTTACGAAGTCAAAAAACCCGAGCTGTGCTTTTTTATGCGCGGAGTCATGCACACTTCCGCAGACGGGATTAACCAGGTGACTATACCTAAACACCAACAGTCGTTTATGGTCAGCCCGTTCGTGCATACCAATGTCTGGGTGAAATGGCCAAAAGGCCTTTCTGTGCTGAATGCTGGAGAGGTTGTAGAGATTTATCAGTGACTCTTCTTATCCATTGTGCAGTGCGCGCATTTCTCCATATTAAAATGCGGGCATTGTTTCGCCGTGTCTCCGTCGCAAAATTCGCAGAGAACGTAAGGGTCTTGTAGCATAATTCGGCTTTTGCTCGCTCTAACGCCGCGCCTCTTGATTTGATTGAGCGCCCTTGAAAAAGTTTCGGGCGTCATTCCGAGATGGTTTGCTATTGTTGCTTTCTGGAAAGGGAGATCAATTGTCAGGCTTTTCTGTTTTCCGCTGAGGTACAATTGCAGGAAATAATAGCCAATCCGGTTGACGGAGGCTTTTGTCAGCAGGCTATCGATCTGGCGAACGGAGTTCTTATAATGTCGGGTTATAATCTTGGCCAGATTATTTGACAAGCGAGGATCGTAATTTGCTAGGCGGTGGATAATCTGTTTCGGGATCATCAAGATAAAACTATCTTGCAAAATCGCGACGCCCACTGGCGAGTTACCCTCCATGAATATTGCGGCGTCCATAAAAGTATCGCCCTTCGAGAGCATCCGGATTATCGCACCGTCGCCATAGCGGTCTCTTCTGCTTGTGCTTACTTTACCGCTAAGGATGCAGTATAGGTAATCAGGTACATCCCCTTGACAGAGGAGCATGACACCCGCGGGGAAATGCTGGATTCTTGACGATGCGACAAGCTCCTGAAGGCTCGCTGGCGACATATCTTGAAAAAGCACTGCTATATCAGGATCATTGCATCGCGCCCTGCTAACCATTTGATTTTTAAGGAAATAAGTAGTTGCCGTTGTAATGTGTAACATGTCCATCACTTAATTTTTAAAGATTGACCCAAATCAAGTACTAACGAACCTATACGTGACAGAAATGATATAGAAGCCTCAAGCAGACCACAATAATAAGAGGACATAGAAGGTGGTTACGTTAGAAAAAAAAATAGCAAAGGGTGAGCAAAACAGATCTCTGTTCTGGAGTACGCTGGCGTTCACAATATGCTTTGCGGTGTGGACCATTTTCTCCATTATCGGCATTCAGATCAAAGCCAATCTCCACTTGAATGAAACTCAGTTCGGCCTATTGGTCGGTACCCCGATCTTGACGGGTTCGCTCACTAGAATTTTTCTTGGTATCTGGACAGACCAATATGGTGGCAGGCGCATTTATGTGGTTGTCATGCTGTTAGCTGCCATCGCCACATGGCTTCTTTCCTACGCGCAAACTTATCCGCAATTCCTGATTGCCGCGTTGGGCGTGGGGTTGGCGGGAGGTTCGTTTGCGGTTGGAGTAGGGTATGTTTCGAAATGGTACCCACGTGAGCAACAGGGTACGGCACTAGGTATTTTCGGTGCTGGCAACGTGGGTGCGGCACTTACAAAATTCCTGGCTCCCTTTGTGATGATTGCTTATGGTTGGCAAATGGTCGCGCAGCTCTGGGCCGTCGCGCTCGTGGTCATGGCGCTATTGTTCTGGACAATGACCAAAGAAGACCCTCAGCGAGTGCAACGCTGTGAAAGTAGGTCGCAGAAAACCAAAGCCGGGCTATTACAGCTTGAGCCACTAAAAAAGCTGCAGGTTTGGCGATTTTCTCTTTATTACTTTTTTGTTTTCGGCGCCTTTGTGGCCCTGGCATTATGGTTACCCCAATATCTTGTGGGGGTATACGGTCTGGACATCAAGACTGCAGGCATGATCGCGGCATTTTATTCCATCCCCGCAAGCCTTTTCCGGGTGCTCGGGGGGTGGCTCTCCGATAGGTACGGTGCAAGGCGGGTTATGTACTGGACGTTTATCGTCTGCGTTATCTGCACATTCTTCCTGTCGTATCCGCCAACCCAATACGTCGTTCAGGGAATAGACCGAGACATTACATTCTCGATGAAAGTAACACTGCCCGTTTTCATGGGGTTGATTTTCGCTCTTGGGTTTTTCATGTCGCTCGGCAAGGCTGCAGTTTTCAAGCATATACCCGTTTATTATCCGGATCATGTAGGGTCTGTCGGCGGTCTTGTCGGCATGATCGGCGGCTTGGGCGGTTTCGTCCTTCCAATTTCCTTTGGTATGCTAAACGATATTACGCATGTCTGGACAAGTTGCTTTATGCTTTTGTTCGCCTTGGTCGCAATCGCTCTGACCTGGATGCACTTCGCTATCATTTTCATGGAGCGTAAGCAGCACCCGGTTCTTGGCAAGCCTGCATACTTGCCCGAACTTGGCGACCCGCGGATAGGGAAGGAATCAATGTCAGGAGGCGCTCATGGCTAAAATTCTAACGACCTGGAATCCAGAAGATGCCGTATTGTGGCAGACAAACGGCAGAAGTGTGGCTAAACGGAACCTGTTTATTTCTATACCTGCACTCTTCCTCGCATTCGCGGTCTGGATGGTATGGAGTGTTGTAGTCGTCAATCTGCCCAAGGCGGGCTTTAATTTCACGACCGAACAATTGTTCTGGCTGACAGCCTTGCCTGGACTCTCTGGTTCGACACTCAGGATATTTTATTCCTTCATGGTGCCAGTGTTCGGTGGCAGACGATGGACGGCGATCAGTACAGCGTCGTTACTTCTCCCCACATTAGGTATCGGAGTTGCGGTCCAGAATCCGGCAACCTCTTATAACATGTTCCTGTTCCTTGCATTACTGTGTGGTCTCGGGGGGGGTAATTTTGCTTCAAGCATGGCAAATATCACCTATTTTTATCCCAAAAGGGAAAAGGGAAATGCTCTGGCGCTCAATGCGGGCTTAGGTAATCTCGGGGTTAGCGCCGTTCAGTTTCTGGTACCTATTGTGATCACCATGGGTTTCTTTGGCGCGTTAGGTGGATTGCCCCAGGAATGGGCCTCTGAGGGCAAAAGCGGCCAGTTATGGCTTCAGAATGCCGGGTATTTCTGGGTACCTTTTATCGTGCTGTCGACTCTGGCAGCGTGGTTCGGCATGAATGACATAGCAGAAGCCAAAGCTTCGGTGGCGAGCCAGATGGCCATTTTCAAGCGCAAGCACAGCTGGATCATGTGTGTGCTTTATGTGGGGACATTCGGTTCCTTTATCGGATACTCTGCTGGCTTCCCTTTGCTGGCCAAAACAGTTTTCCCAGAGGTCAATTCACTGAGCCTTGCCTTTATCGGCCCGCTTGTCGGCGCGTTGTCTCGGGCAGGCACCGGATGGATCGCGGACAAATTTGGCGGAGGAAGAGTGACACTTTGGGTTTTTGTTGCACTCACGCTTGGTGCGCTCGGGGTCCTTTATTTCCTGGTTAACAAAGATCAGCCCTACGCTTTTTGGGGATTTTTTGGAATGTTCCTCGTACTTTTTGCGGCGACCGGCGTCGGGAATGCCTCCACCTTCCAGATGATCCCGGTGATATTCCGGATTGAACGGCAAAGAGCGATGGCGGGAAGTGGCGCCAGCGATGAGGAGATACGTAAAACTGCTGAACGTGAAGCTGCGGCAACTATTGGGTTTACATCAGCGATAGGCGCATTTGGGGCTTTCTTTATTCCGAAAACTTTCGGCACTTCTATTGCCATGACAGGTGCGCCGAACGCAGCCCTTATTACATTTATCGCATTCTATGCGATTTGCTTGCTGCTGACATGGTGGTACTATACGCGGCGTAATGCTGATATATCCTGCTGATAAAAGGAACGACAAATGAGTTTTTTTCTTGATCGTCTGATGTTCTTTCGTTACGAACGCGAGGATTTCTCCAACGGGCACGGCGTTACATCTTCCGAAAACAGAAAATGGGAAGATGCCTATCGTAACAGATGGGCACATGACAAAATCGTCAGGTCGACACACGGTGTGAACTGCACGGGGTCATGTTCATGGAAAATATACGTTAAGAACGGGTTGATCACTTGGGAGACGCAGCAGACCGATTACCCGCGTACACGACCTGAAATGCCTAACCACGAGCCGAGAGGTTGCGCGCGCGGTGCCAGCTATAGCTGGTATATTTATAGCGCTAATCGGTTGAAGTACCCAATGATCAGGAAGCGCCTTCTCCAGCTTTGGCGCGATGCCAAGAAGTTAAATCCCGATCCTGTCAAAGCATGGGAGTCGATCCAAAGTCATGAAGACAAACGTCGCGAGTACCAGAAAGTGCGGGGGCAAGGTGGCTTTGTTCGCAGCACGTGGGATGAGGTCAATGAACTGATCGCAGCAGCCAACGTCTACACAATTAAAGCGCATGGCCCCGATCGGATTATTGGGTTTTCGCCTATTCCCGCCATGTCGATGGTTTCCTATGCAGCAGGTTCCCGCTACTTGTCCCTGATGGGCGGGGTCTGCATGAGCTTCTACGACTGGTATTGCGACCTTCCGCCCAGTTCTCCGCAGACATGGGGGGAGCAGACGGACGTTCCCGAGAGCGCGGACTGGTACAATTCCGGATTTATCATTATGTGGGGCTCGAATGTTCCCCAGACCCGTACGCCTGACGCGCATTTTATGACCGAAGCGCGTTACAAAGGTACGCAAACTGTTACAATTACCCCGGACTATTCTGAGGCTTCCAAATTCGGCGATATCTGGCTGAACCCGAAGCAGGGAACGGATTCCGCGCTTGGCATGGCGATGGGGCACGTGATTTTGAGAGAATTCCATATTGATCGCAATGTTGAATATTTTGACGATTATTGCCGCACCTACACCGACATGCCGTTCCTAGTCATGCTTGACAGCCAGGACGGAAAATACGTTCCTGGGCGCATGGTGCGTGCATCCGATTTTGTTGACGGGCTGGATGAGAAGAATAACCCTGACTGGAAAACCGTCGCCTACGACGAAATCTCGGGTAATGTTGTCGCTCCCAATGGTTCGATAGGTTTCCGCTGGGGAGAAGAGGGGAAGTGGAACATTGCCCCTGGTAAGCAACGATTGCAAAAGACGCTGTTAGGGAGTCATGAAGCGGCTCTTCCTGTCGCTTTCCCCTATTTCGGCCATATCGAACACGAGTATTTCAAAAATAATCCTGGTGATCACATCCAGGTTCGGAATGTGCCTGTTCGCAAACTGAAGCTTAAACACGGAGAAGTTCATGTCGCGACAGTTTTCGACCTTCTCTGCGCGAATTACGGCATCGATCGCGGTCTGGGCGGCAGCAATGTCGCCAAATCCTATGACGATGATGTGCCCTTTACGCCTGCTTGGCAGGAGAAGATCACGGGTGTCGCGCGGGAACAAGTTATCCGTGTTGCACGGTCATTTGCTAAAAATGCCGAGGTGACGAAAGGGCGCTCGATGATCATCATCGGCGCTGCCATGAACCATTGGTACCATATGGATATGAACTACCGGGCCTGTATCAATATGCTCGTGCTCTGCGGCTGCGTGGGACAGTCGGGCGGCGGTTGGGCGCATTATGTCGGACAGGAAAAACTGCGTCCCCAGACGGGCTGGACCCCACTGGCTTTTGCGCTGGATTGGGCGCGGCCTCCGCGCCAGCAGAACAGTACTTCATTCTTTTACGCGCACACGGATCAGTGGCGTTACGAGAAATTGAAAGTAGGCGAGCTTCTGGCACCCTATGCCAATCCCGAACGATGGAAAGGATCTCTGATCGACTGCAATATCAGGTCGGAGCGTATGGGATGGCTGCCCTCGGCCCCTCAGCTGAAGACGAATCCCCTGGAAGTTGTCCGCGAGGCCGAGAAGGCGGGCAAGGATCCTGTGTCCTATGCGGTGGAGAACCTTAAGAGTGGGAAACTGAAGCTATCCTGCGAAGACCCTGACCACCCTGATAACTGGCCGCGCAATATGTTCGTGTGGCGGTCGAATATTCTGGGATCAAGCGGCAAAGGGCATGAGTATTTTCTTAAGCATCTGCTGGGCACACAGCACGGCGTCCAAGGCAAGGATCTCGGTGAGGAGGGGGCGAAAGAGGCTGTAGAAGTCGTATGGCACGATAAAGCCCCCGAAGGAAAGCTGGACCTGCTGGTCACGCTCGACTTCCGGATGTCGACCACATGCCTCTACTCGGATATCGTGCTTCCCACGGCGAGCTGGTACGAGAAGAACGATCTGAATACCTCAGACATGCATCCCTTTATCCACCCTCTCTCGCAGGCCATCGCGCCGGTCTGGCAAAGCAGGACGGACTGGGACATTTATAAGGGTCTTGCGAAGGCATTTTCCAGCGTTGTGCAGGGGCATCTGGGTGTTGAAAAAGATTTGGTGCTCACCCCTATCCAACACGATACCGCAGGTGAATTAGCCCAGCCTATCGATGTAAGGGATTGGAAGAAGGGGGAATGCGAGGCGATGCCAGGCAAGACAATGCCTGCCATCAAAGTTATTGAGCGCGACTACCCCAGCCTTTACAGACGGTTTACCACTCTTGGGCCCCTGCTTGATAAAATCGGTAACGGGGGCAAGGGCATCAACTGGGATACAAAGCACGAGGTTGAATTCCTGAAGAAGCTGAACGGGGAAAAAGACGGCCTCGCGCGGATAGAAACGGATATTGATGCTTGTGAAGTCATCTTGTCTCTGGCTCCGGAGACGAACGGCGAGGTTGCCGTTAAATCCTGGGAAGCGCTCGGCAAGATTACTGGCCGCGACCACACCCATCTGGCAAAACCAAAAGAGGATGAAAAGATACGGTTCCGTGATATTCAGGCCCAGCCTCGAAAGATTATTTCCTCCCCTACATGGAGTGGAATTGAATCCGAGCATGTCAGCTATAATGCTGGCTACACTAACGTGCATGAATTTATACCCTGGCGTACATTGACGGGCCGCCAACAGCTTTATCAAGATCATCCGTGGATGCGTGATTTCGGGGAGTCGCTGGTCACCTACCGTCCCCCCGTTAATACCGAGACGATCAAGGCGATGCTGAAGGAGCATGACAACGGCAACGCGCCTGTTGTCCTGAACTTCATCACGCCGCACCAGAAATGGGGCATCCATTCGACCTACACGGATAACCTGCATATGCTGACCCTTTCTAGGGGCGGGCCTATCGTATGGATCAGCGAGGTTGATGCCAAAAAAGCCGGTATCAAGGATAATGACTGGATCGAAGCCTTCAATAGCAATGGCGCTCTTGTGGCCCGGGCTGTCGTCAGCCAGCGAGTGATGGAAGGCATGGTGTTGATGTATCACGCGCAGGAGAAAATCGTGAATGTGCCGGGCAGCGAGATAACAGGTGCCCGCGGCGGCATTCACAATTCCGTCACGCGCGCCACCGTCAAGCCGACGCATATGATCGGCGGCTATGCGCAGCTCGCCTATGGGTTCAATTATTACGGGACGGTCGGTTCCAATCGCGATGAATTCGTTATCGTGCGCAAGATGTCGAAGGTCGACTGGATGGACGAGCCGGCCGCGGGAGAGGCAGCAGAATGAAAGTCAGGGCTCAAATCGGAAAAGTTCTTAACCTCGACAAGTGCATCGGCTGCCACACTTGTTCCGTGACGTGTAAGAACGTGTGGACGTCGCGTGAGGGCGTTGAATATGCATGGTTCAACAATGTCGAAACCAAACCCGGTATTGGCTATCCCAAAGAGTGGGAGAACCAGGATAAATGGAACGGGGGTTGGGTCAGGATGAAGAACGGAAAGATCGAACCCAAAATGGGAGGTCGCTGGCGCATTTTGTCGAAAATCTTCGGCAACCCGGATATGCCCGAAATCGACGATTACTACGAACCCTTTACTTTCGATTACGACCACCTTCAAAAGGCGCCGGAATCCAAAACGCCGCCTGTGGCGAGGCCTCGTTCTCTCATTTCGGGCCAGCGGATGGAGAAGATCGAATGGGGGCCCAACTGGGAGGAAATCCTGGGAACGGAGTTTGAGCACCGGAAAAAGGATTATAATTTCAAGGACGTCGAGAAGGAAATCTACGGACAGTTCGAAAACACCTTCATGATGTATTTGCCGAGGCTGTGCGAGCATTGCCTCAATCCGACCTGCGTGGCGGCATGCCCGTCCGGATCGATTTACAAGCGCGAGGAGGACGGGATTGTCCTGATCGACCAGGATAAATGCAGGGGATGGAGGATGTGCATCTCCGGATGCCCCTACAAGAAAATCTATTATAACTGGAAAAGCGGCAAGGCGGAAAAATGCACCTTCTGCTATCCTCGCATCGAGAACGGCGAGCCCACCGTCTGCTCCGAAACCTGCGTCGGCCGCATCCGCTACCTTGGCGTCATGTTATATGACGCGGACCGGATAGAAGCAGCCGCGAGCGTCGAAGATCCGCGCGACCTCTATCAGGCGCAGCTGGATATTTTCCTGGATCCGAACGATCCGGCGGTCATCGAGCAAGCCCGCAAGGACGGCATTCCCGACAACTGGATGGAAGCCGCGCGGCATTCACCCGTGTATAAAATGGCGATGGAATGGAAGGTTGCTTTTCCGCTGCATCCGGAATATCGCACGTTGCCGATGGTGTGGTATATACCGCCCCTCAGCCCGTTGAAGGCAGCGGCGGAGGCGGGAAAAATACCCATGCAGGATGACGGCATTATTCCCGACATTGGATCCCTGCGTATCCCTGTCAAGTACCTTGCCAATCTATTGACGGCCGGCAAGGAGGAACCTGTTATCATGGGCCTCAAGCGCATGATTGCGATGAGACACTACATGCGCAGCAAGCTGTTTGAAGGAAAACCGGATCCCTCGGTTCTTGCTACGGCAGATTTGAGTGTAGACATGGTAGAGGACATGTACCGGATCATGGCGATCGCCAATTACGAAGACAGATTCGTAATCCCGACGGGCCACCGCGAGGAAACGCTGGATGCCTTTGGAGAAAGCGGTGGTTGCGGTTTCAGCTTCGGAAACGGCTGCTCATCGCATAGCAACAGCAAGACTGATTTCTTTGAGATGGATAAACCGACGCGCGGCCGAAGCGGGTCGACTAAGGATAATCGCGTAAACACCCTGTTCGTGAAGGGCACGATCAACACGGGCTGCGGCAGCGGCGGCGGTTGCGGCAGTGGTTGCGGTTCGGACAAAGGAAAGGGATGCGGATGAGACCCCGATTGACCAATCAAACCTTGAAAGTGCTGGGCCTTCTTCTCGCCTATCCGTGCGAGCAGGTGGTTGCGGCGCGCGAAACGCTTATGGAGGCCCTGCGGGCCGAAGCGTGGCTGTCGGAGGGAGGACTTGAAAATATCGAAACCCTCCTGAAGGAACAGGCGCATGCGGACATCCTAGACCTCCAGGAAGACTATGTGAGCCTGTTTGACCGGACGCCATCGCTGTCCCTGCATCTTTTCGAGCATGTCCATGGCGATTCAAGGGATCGGGGGCAGGCGATGGTTGAGCTGGATGCCCTCTATCGCGAGAAGGGGCTTGAAAATGTGTGCGAGCATACGCCTGATTACCTGCCGATGTTCTTGGAATGCTTGTCCGTTTTGCCGATCGAGGAGGCAAGGGAATATCTTGCAAGCGTCATCGATATCACGGCCGCTATCGGCGAAAGACTCAGGAAGAGAAAAAGTTCATATGTCGCTGTTTTCGACGCTCTCCTGGAAGCATCGGCGCGTATCCCTGATGCATCAAAACTGGAAAAGGCCCTCGCGCTGGCTTCCGGCGAAGCCCTGACGCAGGACCAGATGGACAAGGCATGGGAAGAGCAGTTCGCTTTCGACCAGACGGCGGAGGCGAATAACCAATCCGGTTGCCCGAAGGCCAACGAGATGCTCGCTCGAATGGGACTGCCTGAAGACAAGAAGGGGGCAAGATCATGAGTTTCGATCTGGATTATTTCCTGTTTCAGATATTGCCTTACATATCCTTATCAGTCCTTCTTATAGGCAGTATCGTCCGTTTCGACAGGGATCCCTATGGCTGGCGCAGCAAATCAAGCCAGATTCTGCGCAAGCGCCAGCTCATGATCGGGAGTGGGTTGATGCATGTCGGTATCATTGTGATTCTGGTCGGACATATTGCGGGCCTGCTTACACCTATACAAGTTTTCGATTTTATCGGTATATCGCACGGCGCCAAGCAAATTATGGCGATGACCGTCGGAGGGATTGCGGGAGTGCTTTGTTTCGTGGGTCTTTTAATACTGCTTCATCGTCGCCTATTCGATCCGCGGATACGTGCAACGAGCTCGTTTTCTGACATCGCCGTTCTGGCGCTGCTGCTGATGCAGCTCTGCTTGGGCATGCTAACGATACCGGTTTCGATGCAGCATCTTGACGGTCATGAAATGGTTAAATTCATGAATTGGGCGCAGCATATCGTTACTTTCCGCCCCGGTGCCGCAGATTTCTTGCGTGATGTTGCCCTAGTTTTCAAATTGCACCTGACCTTGGGGATGCTCATCCTGCTCGTCTTTCCCTTTACAAGGCTTGTGCATATATGGAGTGCGCCGGTATTCTACGTTTTCCGGCGTCAATACCAGATCGTTCGCCGCAGGGAGAGATAAATCATGATTCAAGCCCCTGGTATTACCGTCAATGGCGTCAAGATTACGATTGAGGAAATCAATTCAGAAGTGCAGTATCATCCTTCTGCCAGCCTCAGTGAAGCCAAATATGAAGCGATGCAGGCGCTAGTCATACGTGAATTGCTGCTTCAACAAGCAGTAGGCGCCGGCCTTGGACTGCCACAGGGGAAAGAAGCAGTAGATGATATTATCGGACGGCTTCTTGAGCAGGAGATCAAAGTGCCGGAGCCGACAGCAGAAGAATGCATGCGGTACTACGATAATAATGCTTCTAAGTTTGTAACGACGCCGTTATACGAAGTGTCGCATATCCTTTATCTGGCACCTCCTGAAGATGAAAAGGCGAGAAATTCCGCACTTTTGAAAGCAAAGCAGTCTTTACGAAAGATACATGCCGATCCCTCCTATTTTCAGGAACTGGCGAAGGCCGAGTCTGCATGTCCTTCAGGCAAAATTGGGGGCAGCCTGGGCCAGATAGGCAAGGGGCAAACTCTCCCGGCTTTCGAGGCCGCTTTGTTCCGGATGAAGGAAGGGGATGTTTCCGCTGAACCGCTAGCAACTGAAGTGGGGTTTCACTTGATCAAGGTACATAAGCGTGTGGACGGGCAGGTCTTGCCCTTCGAGGCTGTCTCGGAGTGGATAGGCGACCACCTAAGCCAGCAAAGCTGGCAGCGGGCATTTAGCCAATACATTCAAGTGCTGGCTGCGCAGGCAAAAATCAGTGGTTTTGCCCTAAAAAGAGCCGACTCGCCACTAGTACAATAACTTACGTGACTTGACTCAGATCAAGGCCGAAGCGTTTTCCGCGTCTATATAATAAAGGTATGGAAAACAACCTTGCAATTCAGCAGCTTTTGAATCGGTACGGGGCCGCCGCCCCTCGGTATACCAGCTATCCCACCGCGATTCAGTTCAAGGACGACTTTCAATTCAGCGATGAATTGACAGCCGACAGGCAAAAGGTATCCCTCTATGTTCACATTCCTTTTTGCCGCTCGTTATGCAGCTATTGCGGGTGTTTGACAAGAGTGGTGCGCGGAGATGGTCCCATACAGGATTATCTGGTTTCACTCGAAAACGAAATCAGCATCCTCGCAAATATGGCTGGGTATAATATTGCCGCGGGACATGTACATTTTGGCGGCGGCTCACCAAATCTCCTCGATGTCCCAACCATGGAAGAGCTCATAGAGATCCTCGATATCCATTTCAATATCGGGCAAGATGTGGAGATCGCCATCGAGGCCGATCCTCGCCAGTTAACTGAGTTGAAGGTGAAGGGATATGCATCCGCTGGCATCAATCGTGTCAGTCTTGGTGTCCAGGATTTCCATCCCGAAACGCAAATGGCTATTAATCGGATCCAGCCTTTTTCCATGGTCGAGGCGTGCACAGGGTGGCTGCGCCAATCCGGGATCAAGAGCATCAATTTTGACCTGATGTATGGACTTCCTCTTCAAACGGTATCCACCGTCATTGAGACTGCGAAACAAGTCATTTCCTTGAAACCGGACAGGATCGCCGTTTTCGGTTATGCACATGTGCCGTGGATGCGCAAACACCAGAAAGTCCTCGACCGTTATGCCTTGCCGGACAGTTTTGAAAGGTACGAACAGGCGGAGGCGATACGCGAGTTGATGATTGGAAGCGGATATCAGGCTGTGGGGATGGATCATTACGCGCTCCCCCAGGACAGCCTTGCAGTGGCAGCCAGGATGAAGAAGCTCAGGCGAAATTTTCAAGGCTATACGACGGATAATATCGGATCACTGCAGGGGATCGGGCTATCTTCCATCAGTCGTTACCCGCGTTCATTCACGCAAAATACGACATCGTTTCAGACGTACAAAGACAAGCTGAGAGAGGGGTTGCTTCCTGTCTCAAGAGGCTGCAATCTGCAAGCCGGTGATTTGCTAAGAGGTGATATTATTGAGTCCCTCATGTGTTATCTCAGCGTCGATGTAGCGGAAATCTGCATGAAGCATGGCTTCGGATTTGAAATGCTGGCAGACGTTTTCCCGACTTTGGAAGAAATGAAAGATGACGGCCTCGTGCAGATCGAGGGCAAGAGCATCACGGTAACAGAAAGAGGAAGGCCATTTATCAGATCCGTCTGCACTGTCTTTGACAATTATTATAACCCGGATAACTCTCGACATGCAAAAGCCGTTTGAAAAGCATCCGCTTGATTATCCCTTCCTTGGGAGGGGATTTCGCCCCTTCTTCCTGTTGGCTGCAATATATGGCGCTTGCGGAATAATTGCCTGGGTCGGAGTGATGACGGGAGAATTGGCCCCTTTGGGTCCGTTTCTGGATCCAGTCCTATGGCACGCCCACGAAATGATCTATGGATTTGTCATGGCCGTCGTCGCGGGTTTCCTCCTGACAGCTGTTGCGAATTGGACAGGAGGCGCTCCGGTGCGACAGTTCCACCTCGCTGCCTTGTGCCTGCTATGGCTTGCAGGTCGTTTTGCGGTACACCTTGGCGATTGGCCCCTCTGGCTCGTGGCCACGCTGGATTGCCTTTTTATTCCGGCTCTTGCCATCAGCTTGTCGGTGCCGCTTATCAGGTCGAGGAACACCCGCAATTTTATTTTCCTGGGCATACTGCTGGCGTTGTTGAGCTGCAATATCGGGTTTTATTATATGCAGGATCGTCTCCCCCTGCATTTGGCTCTTCTTGTCGTTATAACGATGATTTCGCTTGTTGGCGGACGTATTATCCCCGCCTTTACCGTGGCGGCAGTACGCAGAACCGGTCAGGTGATTTATCAAAGGGAGCAGATGTCACTGGATAAGCTCTGCCTTGCATCAATGCTCCTATTAATGGCGGCGTTTGCCTGCTACGGTCCCGACGATATCTTAACCGGAGGCGTGGCTGGTATAGCGGGCATCCTGCAATTAGCAAGATTCAGGCACTATCACACGCGTCTGATACTGAAGGATCCGATGTGCTGGATACTTCATGCGGGTTATTTATGGCTTGTGGCGGGATTGTGCATGTTGGGCTTCCACGGATTTGGAGTGGGCCCACTGTCGGGCGCTTTGCATGCGCTCACGGCGGGCAGTATAGGCAGCATGTGCATCGGGATGATGTGCCGGGTTACCTTGGGCCATACCGGCCGTCACCTGATTTCCCGCCCCGTAACGACCATCATTTTCATCGTGATGCAAATTGCAGCCATCGTTCGCGTATTCGCTCCCCTACTGATGCCAGATCATTACCTGACTTGGATTGCTGTTTCCGGGGTACTGTGGGCTGCCTCTTTCGGGCTTTATCTGCCTGTCTATGCCCCGATGCTCCTGCAGCGTCGCCCAGATGGGCTGCCCGCATAGTACAGGTTAGCAAGGCCTATCGCGCTCATCTACATCGCAAAACGAGGCAAGCGTATCAACGTCCTGTATCCGGATCTCACGTTTTTGCATCGTGACGCCATGCGGTTTTAACTGACTCAGGGCGCGCGAAAATGTTTCGGGCTGTATGTTCAAGCGCCTTGCGATGAGTGATTTGTCATAGGGAAGATGAACGATTACGGCTTCCTTGCGGCCAGATGGACAAAGCCTCAACAGGAAAGCGCCAATGCGTTGAGGGGCGCTCTTGGCTGTCAGTTGCTCGATTTGCTGCACCAACAGACGCTGGCGAGCCGAAATTGAACCCAGCATCAGCAAGGCAAGATCGCCGTTCTCCCGAATCTTATCGACAAACAATTGCCGGGGGATCTCCAGGACCATCGTGTCTTCGACTGCTTGGGCGTTAACAGGGTACCTTTGCAAGGGGCCAAAAACTGCGGCTTCGGCAAAAGTCTCGCCGGGGGCGAAAACATTAATAACAACTTCTTCCCCTTCACGGGTCATGCGGTAGAGCTTTACCCAGCCGCTGATTATAAAGAAGATGGCCTCCGCCTTGTCTCCCATGGCAAAAAGGGTGGCGCCGTTTTCATAGTGTTTTTTATGTCCGTGGCTAGCAAAAAATCTGACATTTTCTATGTCCAGACCATAGAAAAGCGGCGCTCGTTTTAATGCTTCCACAGTATCCATTATATGTTCCATTCTTGACGTAAATCAAACCATAGGTATCGCCATCCCTATAATATATAACTATACTAGACTTGCCTGAGAAGGCAAAACTCCGAGCTGCGGGGCCTAAGTTTCGCTGAAATATGGTTGTGCAGCCGGGGTCGCGGGGGAAACGCCGCGGCCTCCCGATTTGGAAAGGAGCCAACTTGGAAAAGCACAAAACTCTCGAAGACCGCTTCGGGCGACGGTTTCCTTATCTAAGGCTGTCTGTCACCGATATATGTAATTTTCGTTGTACCTATTGCCTGCCAGACGGATACCACCAAACAAACGAGGAAACTTTCCTCACCATCCCGGAGATCGGGCGTATTGCTGCGGCCTTTGCTGAGATGGGCACATGGAAGATACGTTTGACTGGAGGTGAGCCTACAATACGTAAGGATTTTTGCGATATCGCTCACGCAATTTCACAAGTCAAAGGCATACAGAAAATTGCTTTCACCACGAACGGATATAAGCTTCCGGAAAGAGCCCAGGAATTTTTCGATGCGGGGTTACGCGCAATCAACGTCAGCATCGACTCCCTAGATCCCCGCAAATTCCACGAGATTACAGGACACGATCGTCTGAAGGAAGTCGTGGAGGGGGTCGAGAAAGCACTCGTGGTCGGGTTCGAGGCCGTCAAAGTCAACGCGGTTTTACTGAAAGGCCTCAACGATGGCGAGCTGGACGGGTTTCTTGAGTTCATTCAGGGAAGGCCGGTTTCGCTCAGGTTTATCGAACTCATGCAAACAGGTGAAAATCTCGCCTACTTCCGCAAGCATCACATTCCCGCGACAGTTATCCGGAACAAGCTTGCCGAGCGCGGATGGGAATTGCTGGCCCGCGAAGTAGATGCAGGGCCTGCCGTCGAATATGCTCATCCTGATTATCATGGGCGTATTGGAATTATCGCGCCTTACGCGAAAGATTTCTGCGCGACATGCAACCGGCTGAGGGTATCTTCATGGGGAGACCTCCAATTATGCCTGTTTGGAAAAGGCGGACATTCCCTGCGGCACTTGTTGCGGGACGACAGCCAGAAAGAGGAACTGCAGGACACAGTGATGCGGCTGATGAACATCAAAAAGTTAGGCCATTTCCTGCACGAGGGTGATACTGGGATGCGGACAAATTTAGCATCGGTGGGAGGATAATATGTCGATCAAGGTTCAAAAAACAACCCAGCTGAAGGAAATAGCGGCAGAAGCACAGTTTCGGATGATAGATGTCGGCAGCAAACGTGTGACACGCCGCCGCGCTATTGCAGAGGGGACGATTTTTGTTGGCAGAGAAGCTTTTCTCAAGATCAAGGAGAAGAGCCTGCCTAAGGGCGATGTACTTGGGCTGGCCGAGGTGGCGGGAATCCTGGCAGCTAAAAAAACACCAGACTTCATCCCGCTCTGCCATTCCTTGCCGCTGGACCAGGTGACGGTCCATTGTACTCTTGAAGGGCCTGATGCCGTGACGGTGTATAGCCAGGTTACCGCGCATGCCAAAACAGGAGTTGAAATGGAAGCGGTCGTGGCAGTGCAGGCTGCATTGACCACTATATGGGATTTAGTGAAAGCAACAGAGCCGGGCCTGAAGATTGGCAATGTGCGACTCCTTGTGAAGGAAGGGGGAAAGAGCGGGCTGTGGATCAATCCCGAGGGCATCCCTGACTGGCTCGCTGGCCAGCTGCCGGAACAAAAGCAGCTAAGTGGCATTTCATCTGCAGTGGTTGTCATGAGCGACCGCGCCTCAAAAGGCGAATATGAAGACAAATCTGGTCCTATTATTCGGGCATTTCTTGCCGGTCATGGCGCTGTAGTCGTTGATCATGCCGTTGTCCCTGACGAGGCTGCGACCATTTCGGAGCATCTGCGAAGGCTCATTCAGAAACTCAAACCTGATCTTATCGTTACATCTGGCGGGACAGGATTGTCCAGGCGCGATGTCACGCCTGAAGCTATAGAGGCGATATGCGATCGAATGTTCCCGGGCTTTGGTGAATTGCTGCGCAAGGACGGAGCCGACATCACTGACAAATCATGGCTTTCGCGCAGTACTGCAGGTCAATTAGGCAATACACTCATTATCGCGCTGCCTGGAAGCCCGAAGGCGTGCCAGGAAGGGCTGGAAGCTTTGTTGCCGATACTGTCACACGGCATCTCGATGGCCTGCGGAGGAAAGCATGGATAATATAGAAGTCGTTGTACAGCTATACGGGGCTTTCAGGAAGTATGGCGGTGAACTAATCCTGACAATGCCTGCCGGATGCACTGCAGGAAGCGTCAAGGGAAAGTTGGCCGACCTTCTGGAGCCGCAAGACCGCGAGATTCTCAAAAGCTCAGCAATCGCAAATGAAAACGAGATTATGGCGGAGGGGGATGTGCTGGCCGGCGACTGTCGGCTCGCTGTTCTGCCACCGGTCTGCGGAGGATAGAATGCCGGGAAAAATCGACGTTACAATCACCGATAAACCGATCAATATGCAGGCCGCGCTCGATTTTGTCGCTGATCCGGCGCACGGCGCTATCAATACTTTCATCGGAATGGTGCGGCAAACCAACCTTGGAAAAGATGTCGTTGGCGTCAGCTATGACGTATTCGTTTCTCTGGCGACGAAAATACTGCAACAACTCTCGCAGAGGGTGATCGAGAGTCACGGCGGAAAAGTCAATATCAGTATTACGCATTTCAAGGGAAGACTCGCAGTGGGCGGCGTAAGTGTTGTTATCGCCGTCAGCACACCCCATAGGGCGGAAGGATTTGCAGCCTGCAGGCAGCTGATAGAAGAACTGAAGCATGGCGCCCCTATTTGGAAGCAAGAGCATTACACGGATGGAGACAGCGAGTGGGTAACAGGCCATGCCTTGTGCCAACACGCACCTGATGTGGATAATGAAGTGCAATGCCATGGCCACGGTTAGAAAAATCGCGGGCGTCATTCTCGTTGGCGGCCAGTCCTCAAGGATGGGCACGAACAAGGCTTTGCTCAACTTTCATGGGAGGCCTTTGGTCGAACATATGATTGATATTGTCGGGCAAACTGGCTGTTCGGAGGTCATTTTAAGTGGCAGCTTGCCTGGTTATGAATGTCTCCCCGATTTGCAGCCGCATGAAGGACCAGCCAAGGCAATTCAAGGTTTGCTGGAGCGGTTCAGGGGGCGGTACGATGCACTGCTCTGTGTCCCCGTAGACCTACCTCTAATGACTGCCGAGGCTCTTCGGCGCTTGTTATCTGTTCAAAAAAGCGCCAGTTTCGAGGGTCACCCGCTCCCTGCCGTGATTGATACAGGGGACGTCCCCGCCGACTGCAGAGCCGTGTATCAGCTATTGCAGTCGATTGGTGCTGTAATACTCGAAATGCCCGCAGGAATCGAAGGGGCATTTATAAATGTGAATACAAAACAGGAATGGGAGACAGTAACATGTTAAATTTGCGCATCGACGAAACGGGTATTCGGTTCCGTATCTCGGCTTCAGAACTGCAGGATTTACTGGAGGGAAAAAGCTTGTCCTGCACGACAGCCGCGGGAGCGCCCGAAGTTGTCAGCAGAGTAATTCCCTCTGAAGAGGCGGCGATGCGTTTGGACATGCAGGGAATGTGCTTTACCCTATTTGTTCCAACCGCGGAGATTAAAAGATTACGTGACCTGGGAAAATCCAAGTCTGGTATTGTCGGTAAACAGGGTATGGCCGAAATTGCATTGCAAGTTGACTTGAAGTCGCCTGTTAAGAAAGCCGCCTGAAACACATTTAAATCCCCTGACGTGTCGATTGCGCATCGGCTTAAAAAGATTCCATCTGATCATTCGTTAGTGCGTGTATGCGTTTTCCAGGCTTCGTATCCGCCGCTCAAGCTGAAAATATTCGATATGCCAATTGACGCAAGCAGCTCGGCTGCTCTCAAGCTACGTTGACCTCGCTGACAATAGACGATACAGGGCCTTCCAGGAGGCGCTTGCTCGAATACGCTCGGATTTTTTTGCAACACAGAAAGCGGAATATGCAGCGCCCCCTGGATGTGTCCTTGCTCCCACTCATACAGCTCGCGCACATCCAGGAAGACCGCATTTCCAAAAGATTTGATATCGGCGCAGTCCACTTGTTCTGTCATATTGGCAGAACAGACGGGGGAACTGGGTTGCAGGACAATCTCTGAGGAGGGCTTGGAGCAAACAGGGCAATCCTTGCGTTTGGGGATATTGAGGATACGTGTCGTCATGTTCCTGAGATCTGCAAGCATCAATTTCCCCATGAAGGGCGGGAGTTTTTTTGATTGAACCACCAGCCTCAAAACTTCCATCGCTTGCAGCGTTCCGATAAACCCCGCGACAGGCCCCAGGATTCCCGCGGTTGCGCAATTCAGAATGGTTGCTTCAGGGGGGGCGGGGAAAAGACAACGGTAACATGCCCCTCGGGAAGCATCGAAGACTGCGAGTTGCCCTTCAAAGCCCTGGAGGGCCCCGTAGACGACAGGTTTCCCCGTTATGACTGCCGCATCATTGATAAGGAACTTGGCAGAAAAATTATCTGTGCCGTCAAGGATAATGTCGTAACCTGAAATCAAACCTATAATATTTTGGATGTTCAGCTCCTGCTCATAGGCATGGAGGTCAATTTCAGGGTTGACAAGAGAGAGATGGTCTTTAGCTGCCGCCACTTTCGGTTTTCCCAGATCGGCATGTGTGAAAATGATCTGGCGCTGGAGGTTCGATACATCGACGCGATCCGGATCAATAAAACCGATTTTGCCGATACCTGCCGCAGCAAGGTACAGGAGCGCTGGGCAGCCTAGTCCCCCAACACCGACTACAAGCACTCGGGCAGACGCTAATCTGCTCTGACCTTCAGTCCCAATTTCCGGGAGCCGTATTTGCCGACTATAACGTTCACTCATAATCCTATAGTGTCATAAGCTGCTCAAGAATTCAATTTCTCTTAACTCAGGCAGCCTTTGGCCGCTGAGGGTTTATTTCCTTCGGATTGTTTGTTATCTGCGGGAAACTGTCCACGGCGATCACGTCATTACGAGCCTTCTGACTATTTTGACAGGGTAAACAGAATTGACGTAAATCAATTTCACGCAGCGGAGTATCTGCTAACCTTGTAACATCTGCGATATTCTAACATGCTGGCGAGACATTCATGGAAATCGACCAAAGTACTCTGCAAGCCGACGAGCCTGGTCATAGGGCTCCCTCCCCAGCAGATATTGATGGTTATGCTCAAGCTGCTTGCCTTGGGAAAATCGCTACAATTGAAAGTTTTCTTCAGCGATGGCCGGATTTCATAGACGTTAAGGATAACAAATCTTGGACAGCACTGATGCATGCGGCTTGGTCTAACCATGAGGATATTGTTGTATTGCTGTTGCAGAAAGGTGCAGACTTACGAGTGAAAGACAGATGGGGGAGATCTGCGTGGGTGCTTGCTAAGAAACGAGGGTGCCGGAGTATTGTGATTTTGATAGAAGAAGGTCTAAAAAAAATTCAGTAACAAACCGTTCGACAGACTCTTTATTAACTGCGAGCACAATCCGTTATGTCCTTATTTATTTGGATTATTTAAGAATAGCATAAATTTTGCGAGCGGGCGCTTGAGTAGCAATAAATAGCTAGCATGCATGCCCACAACAAAGATCAGTAGATTTGCAAATAGCTCGTGCCATTCTTCAACGACATCATCATAGAATCTGCTGCCTATTTTATCATGCCTACTGTCGTCGCCATCTGCATGGGCGGGGGCGATCAATTGTGCGCCTGAGAGACCAATATCATTACCTTTTTCTAGAGAAATTCCTGTAGCTATCACACCAAGCAGGCAGAGCGCTATGCCAAGCATTAATACTTTTGTAATTGATGGGTGCGAGAACACATTAGTGAGATTGAGCCCTCCAAATGATGGATAAAAGCGCATTAAGCCTACATGAGGATTGCCACTCAGCGCCCAGAGCAAGCGAAAACAAATGACGACTGCAACTCCATATCCAAGCCAGGAATGAATAATACCTAGTTCGCCTGTCACATAGGACAAGGCAGACAAGATAGCCAGGGTAGCATGATAGGCACGGATTTTCTGCATAAGGAGCATAGCGGAAGACTAATACTTTTATACACAAATCTACTTGACTTACATCAATTGAGTAATTGGGATTGCGGATATTATTTCGTCGCGGCATTCTCGTCCTGGTCAGGTAAAGACCGGACTGCTATTGAAAGGAGCGTGTATGCATATAGCTGACTAGAATACTTTTTTAGTCTGCCCTTTAGGCCTCGATAGACTAAAAAACTTACACGGGTTCTTACACAGTTGACTTTTTGATGCTGAATTGTATAGTAAAATCATAGTGTAAGGCCTAGCCGAAAGCGACTTAAAATCGCGAGCCCGCAAGGGCGTGCCGGTTCGATTCCGGCCAGGGCCACCACTACAAACCGGCTGTTGTGTCCGGAATCGAACCTTAAATATTCATGCAGGCATAGCCTGCGTCGATTCCGGCCAGGGCCACCACTACAAAACGGCTGTTTTGTTCGGAATCGAAATGAAAGCATTTTCTGCCAGAAAGAGCGCCCATACTGGAAAGGCCTCGCGTATAACGGCTGTGCGCGGGCGCCGATGACCACCCTGCGTCTTGTACTGGGCGACCAGTTGTCGCATGGCGTATCCAGCCTGCGCGGCTGCGACATGAAAAAAGACGTCGTCATGCTCTGCGAGGTTTGGGAAGAGGCGACTTATGTACGCCATCACAAGAAAAAAATCGCCTTCCTGTTTTCCGCCATGCGGCATTTTGCAGCCGGCCTGCGCGATGCCGGATACAATGTGCATTATACGCAGCTGGACGCGGCCGAAAATGCGGGTTCTTTCACCGCCGAGGTGGAACGGGCGATTGCCCTGAATAGCGCCGACCGTCTGGTTGTCACCTTCCCGGGCGAGTACCGCGTTCTGGCCGCGATGCAGTCGTGGGAGAAGCGCTTCGGCATTCCGGTCGAAATACGCCCTGATGACCGCTTCCTGTGCAGCCCGGAGGAATTCGCCGCCTGGGCGGAAGACCGCAAGGAATTGCGGATGGAGTTTTTTTACCGGGAGATGCGCAGGCGTTACAAAATTCTGATGGACGGCGACAACCCCGAGGGCGGCCAGTGGAACTACGACGCCGAAAACCGCAAGCCGCCCGGCGACGGTACACTTTTCCGGTCAGCGCCGCTGTTTTTCAGTCCGGATGCCGTCACGCGGGATTGCTTGGCGCTGGTAGCCGTGCGCTTTGATAGCCATTTCGGCGACCTCGCCCCCTTCCACTTCGCTGTAACGCGCGAAGACGCGCTGAAGGCGCTGGCGCATTTTATAAGCCATCGCCTGCCGCAGTTTGGCGACTATCAGGATGCAATGCAGCAGGGCAACCCATGGATGTATCATTCCTTCCTCAGCGCCTATATAAACTGCGGGCTGCTCGATCCGCTCGAGGTCGTTGCGGCGGCGGAAAGCGCGTACCGCAACGGCAAGGCGCCGCTGAACGCCACTGAAGGGTTCATTCGCCAGATTATTGGCTGGCGCGAATATGTGCGCGGGGTTTACTGGCTGAAAATGCCGGGCTATGCCGAAGAAAATTTTCTCGATGCCCGGCGTCCGCTGCCGTGGTTCTATTGGTCGGGCGAGACGAAAATGAACTGCCTGCGCCAGTGCGTTACCGAAACCCGCCAGAATGCCTATGCCCACCATATCCAGCGGCTGATGGTGCTTGGCAACTTCGCGCTGCTGGCCGGGCTTTCGCCGCGCGAAGTGAACGAATGGTACCTGATCGTCTATGCCGACGCCTATGAATGGGTCGAGATGCCGAATGTGACGGGCATGATTCTTTATGCAGACGGCGGCTACCTTGCCAGCAAGCCCTATGCGGCCAGCGGCGCGTATATCAACAAGATGTCGGACTACTGCAAAAGCTGCACTTATAATGTCGCCGAAAAAACGGGCCCGCAGGCCTGCCCCTTCAATTACCTGTACTGGGATTTCCTGATGCGCAATCAGGACAGGCTGCACAAGAACCAGCGCATTGCCATGGCATACCGCACGCTGGCCAAGATGGATGACGCGCGCAAGGCGCAGATTGCAAAAGACAGCCGCGATTTTCTGGACAGCCTGGACCACGAAGGCTAGGGCTGGCGCGCGATGAAGCCCCGGATGTCCTCCAGCAGCGGCGCGCGCCCCCGGAACAGCGGCGCAAGGCTGGCGATAATGCCCACATGGTCGATGCCGGGATAGGTATGCAGCTCCACTTTGTTGCCAAACTGCTCCAGTTTGGCCTTGAGGCGGACAGAGTTACGCGGCAGCACTTCGGTGTCCTTGTCGCCGGTGGCGAGGAAGACAGGCGGCATGCCGCTCCGCACATGGGTGACGGGCTGGGTATCGGTGTCTTTCCCAGTGCTGAATAGTGCGATTATTTTCGGGTCTGTCATGGGCAGGAAATCGTAAGGCCCCGCGATGCCTATCACGCCCTTGATCAATGCCGCGTTGCCGCCGGCCTTGCGCAGGTATGACTTGTCCGCCGCCAGCATCACAGCGTTATAGGCGCCGGCAGAATGTCCCGCCAGGAAGAGGGCGCGCCCGTCGCCGCCGTACTCAGAAATGTGCTTGTGCACCCATACGGCCGCCCGCGCGCTATCCTCGACAAACACGGGATATGATACTTCCGGATACCTGCGGTAATCGGCCACCGCCGTCACGCAGCCCAGCGTGGCGAAGGCCTGCCCTGCGAAAAGATACATATCCTTGCTGCCCGTCTGCCAGCTGCCGCCATAGAAGAAGAGAACCGTGCAGCCGTTGTTTTTCTCCGGCACGTAGATGTCAAGTTTTTGCAAGGGCGCCGGGCCATAGGCGATATCTTTGTGTATGCTATAGCCATTCTTCGGAATGGTGGCATTCAGCAGTTTTGCGCCCGAGCAGCCGGTCAGCGCCAGCAGCATTATTGACAGGAATACAGCCTTCAGCTTTTTCATGGTTTCCCCTACAGCGTGCCGCGCGTGTGCAGTGCGTTTTTGCCACCGTAGAGCCGCATGAAAATAGTAACCGTTTCGCGTACGCTCAGTTCCTTGTCTTTCTGCGTCGGCAGAGGCTTGATGCCCAAAATCATGCGCAGGTAATATTTGCCTTTCAGCTGCGCAAAAAAGCACGAGGCGGCGCTGTCGGCGTCGGGTATCGACAATACGCCGAGCTTGTTCTGCTCCTTCAGGAACGCGGCGAAAAGGTTGACGAGCCGTTGGGTGCCGTCCTCGTAATACCGCTCGGCAAGCTTCGGATGGCGCGTTACCTCCGATATCACCAGCCGCGTCACTGCAAGCGTTTCGGTGCTGGTGACGAAATTGAGGAAGTTCAGCCCGGCTTCATAAAGGTATTCTTCAATGCTGCGGCCCCCTGTGCCGGGCAGCTTGTCCGGCAGGCGATGTCCTTCGCACAGCGTGATGATCATGCTCTTGAACAACTCGTCCTTGCTTTTGAAATGGCCGTAAACGGTCTGCTTGGTGACGCCGGCGGCGGTAGCGATCGCGTCCATCGACGTCGCGGCATAGCCTTGCTTCGGGAACAGCCTGATGGCTGCCTTAAGGATTGCTTCGTGCTTTGCGCCGTCTTTGCTGCGTTTTGTCACATTAGACCCGTGAGTTTAATACTAGACTGGATGGTATGATAGTGTTATGGTGCGCCATTGTCCAGTGATTCCTTACGGGTCGGTCACCATGTCTCGCATCGCCATTATCGGCACCGGTATTTCAGGCCTTGCTGCGGCGTCGCTGCTGCATGCCGCCCACGACATAACGGTCTACGAGAAAGCCGCCGCGGTTGGCGGGCATACGCGCACGCTGCAGGTGGGCGGCGTTCCCGTCGACACCGGTTTTATCGTCTATAACGAGCGCAACTATCCGCTGCTGACAGCCCTGTTCCGGCATCTTGGCGTGGAAACGCAACCCAGCAACATGACCTTTGGCGTGACCGGTGAAAACGGTGCGCTAGAATGGGGTGCCGAAAACCTGAACGCGGTTTTCGGCCAGCGCGCAAATATTTTCAAGCCCCGCTTCTGGAAGTTTCTCTGCGATATCCTGCGCTTCAACCGGCAGGCGGAAAAGAAAGCCGCCGAAAATCCCGGCGTCACGCTGGGCGAGCTGGCGCGCACCATGGGCATGGGCGACTGGTTCCTGCAATATTACCTTCTGCCGATGGGCGGAGCTATCTGGAGCTGCTCGCTGCAGGCCATGCTGGCCTTTCCGGCAGATCTTTTCGTTTCTTTTTTCAAGGCGCACGGCTTGCTGACGGTCACGCAGCAGCCCAAATGGCGCACGGTAAAGGGCGGTAGCCGCGAATACATCACGCGCCTCACCGCGCCTTTCCGCGACCGCATCCTTACCTCCCGCGCCGCGACTGCTATCACGCGCAAGTATGGCATTAAGGTGACGGATAGCGCGGGTGAAACGCGCCACTATGACCGGCTCGTCCTTGCCTGCCCCGCGAACGAGGCGCTGGGCCTGTTGCGCGATGCCACGCCAGAAGAACGCGCGGCGCTGGGCGCTTTCAAATACCAGCCTAACCGCGCGGTACTGCACAGCGACGCGAGCCTGATGCCGAAGCGGCGGCGCTGCTGGAGCAGCTGGGTATACCACGCCACGGACACCGGCGGACCGATTTCCGTTACGTACTGGATGAACCAGCTGCAGTCGCTGGGCGATAAAACGCCCCTGTTCGTGACGCTTAATCCTCCAAAACCTGTTGCCGCGCAGCATATCCACGACGAGCATGTATTCGAACATCCGATCTATACCGTTGAGGCCTTCAACGCTCAGAAAAGCCTGCCCGGCATACAGGGCACGCTGGATACATGGTATTGCGGCGCCTATCACCGCAACGGTTTCCACGAAGACGGCCTCGCCAGCGCGGTCGAGGCCGCAAGGCTAATGGGTGTGGAGGCGGCATGGCGCTAGAAAACGGCCTTTTCCTGTCCAAAATCATGCATGCGCGGCAGAGGCCGAAGCGGAATGCCTTTACCTATGGCGCTTATTACCTGAGCTTTGCGCTGGATGACATGAAGCGGCTGGGGGAAACGCCGGGCTTGTCCTGCAACCGTGGCAATCTCTTCAGTTTTTTCGAAAAAGATCATGCCGGCGGCGATGGCCCGCTGGAACCCTGGGTGCGAAAAATCCTCGCTGACTGGCAGGTGCCGCAGGCCGATGGCCGCATCGTACTGGTCACGCTGCCGAGGCTATTCGGTTTCGTTTTCAATCCCGTCAGCTTTTTTTTCTGCCTCGACAAGGCCGGTTCTTTGCGGGCGGTAATATCGGAAGTGCACAATACATTTGGCGACCGTCACTGCTATATTTCGTTCCATGACGACCGCCGCGTGATTACGCAGGACGACCAGCTGCAGTCACAAAAAGTGTTCCATGTCTCGCCCTTTATCAAAGTTACGGGCCATTACGTCTTCCGCTTCGCCTATCATGCGGACAAGATCGGCGTCTGGGTTGACCATCATGACGGGGAAGGGCTGTTGCTGCAGACATCCATCGCGGGCAGGCGCGTGCCGCTGACGGGCCTTAACCTGCTTAAGGCGTTCTTCCGCTACCCGATGATGACATTGAAAGTAATAACACTCATACACTATCAGGCGCTGCGGTTGTGGATGAAGGGTATCCGCTATATCAGCCGCCCGCCCGCGCCCGAGGAGGAGGTTTCACGATGAAAACGCCCTTTAACGCGCTGGCCCGCCAGCTGCTGCAGAATTTCGAGCGCATCGAGTTCGGCAGCCTGCGCATCACGACGCCCGAAGGCAAGGAGCTGATCTTCAAGGGGTCTAAGCCTGGCGCCGACGCGACCTTCGTGCTGCACGACTGGAAAGCCGTCAATAACGCGCTGGCGCGTGGCGACATCGCGCTCGGCGAAGACTACATCGCCGGCCTTTGGGACACCAACAGCATCGAGGCGCTGTTCACCGTGTTCCTTTCCAACCTGCACAGCCTTGGCGATTATGCGCATGGCAACTTCTTCCAGCGGCTTGGCTTCAATGTGCTGAACCGCATCCTGCGCCGCAACAGCAAGGCGGGCAGCAAGCAGAACATCCAGGCGCATTACGACGTGGGGAATGCTTTCTACAGGCTATGGCTTGACGATACGATGACCTATTCCTCTGCTATTTTTCCCGGGCGCGAAACGAGCCTAGAGGACGCGCAGAATGCCAAATACGCGCGTATCCTGTCGCGCATCAAGGGCGACAGCGTGCTCGAGATTGGCTGCGGCTGGGGCGGCTTTGCCGAGGCCGCCGCGAACGACAGCCGCCGCGTCACGGGCATCACCATCTCGCCCTCGCAGCATGCTTTCGCGCAACAGCGTCTCGGCCCCCGCGCCGATATCAGGCTGCAGGATTACCGCGACACCGGCGGTGTTTTCGATTCGATCGTCTCTATCGAGATGTTCGAGGCGGTGGGCGAAAAATACTGGCCCGTCTATTTCCGGCGCCTGTCCAACAGCCTGAAAAAAGGCGGAAATGCCGTGGTGCAGACTATTGTTATGCGCGACGACCTGTTTGACATGTACCGCACCAGCAGCGATTTTATCCGCCACTACGTTTTCCCGGGCGGCATGCTCCCATCGGAAAAAAGGTTTTCGGATGAAGCCCGCGCTGCGGGGCTGGAGCTCACCGACAGCTACCGGTTTGGCCATGACTACGCGCGCACCCTGCGGGAATGGGCGGCGCGGTTCGAAACGCGCCTGTCTGACATCCGGGGCATGGGGTACAGCGAGGCGTTTGTTCGCAACTGGCGTTTTTATCTTGGAACCTGCGCCGCGGCCTTCGCTGTTGGCAGGACGAACGTCTTGCAACTGGAGCTTAAACATGCGTAGCCTTATCCTTGCCTTTCTCCTGATCTTCCTTCCGCTTTCGGCGCTGGCGGCGCCGCCTTCCGAAATCGGCGCCTATATCAAGTCCGGCACACCCTATGGGTCGGCAACGCTGAACAAATTCATGTCTCGCGTTTATGACGCAACACTCTGGACGGACGCGCCGGAGTGGACAATGAAAAAGCCTTTTGCGCTTAGCTTGCGCTACGGGATGAATTTTGACGGCGAAGACCTTGCACGCCGCTCGATCGAGGAAATGGACAGCCAGAAAAAGCTGGCAGCCAAGACCGCGGCCGCATGGGGTGCGAAGTTGCGGGCGCTTTTCCCTGATGTGAAAAAAGGCGACCGCATCACGGCGGTTTACCTGCCGGACAGGGGTACGCGCATCTATTATAACGGTGCCTACAGGGGCAGTATTTCGGATACTGCATTTTCTGCGCGATTTATAGGTATCTGGATGTCGCCGGAAACGTCGGAGCCGGCGGTCCGGAAAAAACTGATTGGCAAAAAATGAAAAAACCTGTTCTTCTTGTGGCGGTAACCGCCTTAACCCTAGCGATGGTAATCAAGATGTTCTGCTGCAATTACGGTCTTGCCTCCGATAGTGAAATGGCAAAATACGCGAAAAACACGCCGCTGATGGACCCGCGTGTTTATTTCAACGGAAAGGTCGATTCAGCGGGCGTCTTTATCGAGCGCTCCGGCGTTGCCGATCCCTATTTCCACATCGCGATGGAAGGTAAATGGAAAGACGGCGAAGGCGATGTCTTCGAGGAGTTCGTCTATAGCGATGGCCGCCGCAACGCGCGCACATGGCACGTCAAATTCACGGATGAAACTCATTTCATCGCGACCGCCCCGGATGTGGTCGGCGAGGGCCGGGGAGTGATTTCGGGCAATGCCATGCATATGGCCTATGTACTGCGCGTGCCGGTGAAGGGCAGAACATATGATCTCGCCCTTTCCGACTGGATGTGGCGCGTGGACGAACATACCGTTCTCAATAAAATCGAGATGCGCAAATTCGGCTTCAAAGTAGGTGAGCTGATCTGCACCTTCAGGAAGCAGGACGCCTGAGTGGTGTGCTGACTGGTTTTGGCCAGTCTCTGCGCGTATTCTACAGTACCTGATCATGCGCGGGAATGTGGTTACTGCAACTTTCACGTGTTCTTACACGGTTGACTTTTTGAACGTAAATTTTATCGTAAAATCAATGTGTAAGAGCCATCGGAAGGCGACGTAAAATCGCGAGCCCTCACGGGCGTGTCGCGTCGCTTCCGGCCAGGGCCGCCATTCAAAAAATCATAGATAACGGCCCTGACCGGAATCGAACTTAGGGCATTTAGCGGGCATCGCGGTGTTGGACGACCCGCACCTGTTCCTGCGGAAAGGCCTTGTCGTAGCCTTTTTGCAGGCCGTAGCCCGTGCCGAAGAGGGCCGTGCTGACCAGCGCATAGGCCAGGAATATCTTGGCCAGCCTTTTGCGCTCAGGATGCTTTTTGAACATGGTTATCCGTTCCTGTCAGGGGAACGTCCTCGTGATTGTGCCGACGACACGGCTTTCGCAACCGTCGGCGCAGTCGGCTTTGCCGAGGTTGGTGTCGTAGTATGAAACGCCGAACGTGAATTTTTCCCAGGCGTAGGAAACGCCGGCTGTCCAGTCGGTGTAGTCGGGCACGCCGAACGATGCTTCATCGTCTATCCATTGATGGCCGACCGCCGCGTTCGCGGTGAAACCTGTATCGAAAACGGGCACGCTGGCCGCGCCGTTCAGGTAGACGGCAGTATCGGAGCCGGCGAAGTAATCGGGCGAGACAAAGGCCGAGCCGGTGAAGGTAACGGGGCCGAGCGGCGCGGAAGCCGCCAGTTTTCCTTCCCAGTAATCATAGTCGAGGTTGCTGCTGGCGCCGGGGTAGGCGTAATAGACGGCGCCCGCATCCATCGCGACAGGGCCCCAGTTCCATTTGTAGCCGCCCGACACGTCGATTTCGACGGTGGCTTCGTCGCCGTCGTTGAAATCAACGTTCGACCCCCAAAAGCCGAGGTAGGGGCCGGTCGACTGCCCGAAGTTCAGCGCACCCTGTGCGGCGAACCTCTCGTCGCTCTGCGTAATGCCGCGGAAGACATAGTCGCTGGTGAAGGCGACGGATCCCGAGGGGTTGGCGAAGAAATTATAGACATCCGAATGCGTCGCATCATCGGCGTACGCGGCGAGCGGCAGCAGGCTGACGCTTGCGAGAAGAAGTGCGGGGAGAAATTTTTTCATGGCTTTGAACCTCGTTTGTTTTTTGCAGCGTGACGAAGTTCGCCCGAGTCGTCTTGTAAAAAGCCTGTAAAAAGTGTTCTGCGCTTTTTTACGGGCTTTTTATGCGACAGCCACCGGTATTCGCACGACAATGGAAATAGAGGCTTCCATGACTGCGTTCGCACAAACCTATGTCCTTCAGATAGCGGCATTTGTGATGACAAATGCAGGGGCGATGATTCTGGGTAAAGGCCTGTTCACGCGCATCCGCGCGCTACGCTGGATTGCCGGGGGCGGCTGCCTTCTGGCGGCGGGGGTTATTTTCTATGTCACACGCCCCTTGTAACTGCACAGGAATACCGCGCGTAAAGGCTTTTTTACGGCATTTTTACACGACACCGGGGCGATTCAGGCCCAGATATATCTACAGGTAACAGGAGAAAGAAAATGGACTGGATATACCTGCTGCAGCTGCTGGGCTTTGGGCTGGTCTGCCTTGGCTTTATCAAGCTGGCTGCGAAGCTGGCGGAGGAAAAAGAATGACGATTTTTTACACCATCATGGGTGCGGTAGTCATCGCCCTGTTCGTTTACCTTTTTGTCGCGCTTCTCAAGCCGGAGATTTTTCCATGATATTTGGCATCACATACAGCAGCTGGGTTCAGATACTGCTTTTCTTTGGCGTGTTGTTCGCGGCGGCAAAGCCGCTCGGCACTTTCATGGCGGCTGTTTACCAGGGAAGCAAAACCATTCTTTCCGGTCCGCTGGGCTGGCTGGAGCGTGGCATATACAAAGCCTGTTTCGTCAATCCTGACGAGGACATGACATGGAAGCAATACGCCTCCCATGTGGTTGTCTTCAGCACGGTCTCTCTCTTCGGCCTTTATGCGCTCATTCGTCTGCAGGCATCCCTGCCGTTGAACCCGGCAAATATGGCCGAGGTAGCACCTGACCTTGCTTTCAACACGGCAATCAGTTTTGTCAGTAACACAAACTGGCAATCCTATGGCGGCGAAGCAACCATGAGTTACTTCACGCAGATGGCCGGCCTTGCCATGCAGAACTTCGTTTCCGCTGCCGTCGGCATGGCGGTCATGGCGGCGGTCATTCGGGGTTTTATCCTGAAGAACAGCAAGGGCATCGGCAATTTCTGGGCGGATATGGTGCGCGGTCTGGTTTATATCCTGCTGCCGCTGTGCCTTGTCTTTGCTTTGATCCTTGTGTCTCAAGGCGTCGTGCAGACTTTCAAACCCTATGCGGAGGCGCAGATTTTGCAGCCCTTCACGGGCGCCGACGGCAAGGAAGTCACGACACAGGCCATTGCAGTCGGGCCTGTTGCTTCTCAGGTTGCGGTCAAGCAACTGGGTACGAATGGTGGCGGCTTCTTTAACGTAAACTCCGCCCATCCCATCGAAAACCCGACGCCGCTGTCCAATTTCCTGCAATTGCTGGCTATCCTGCTGATACCTGCCGCCTGCTGCCATGCTTTCGGGCGCATGGTAAATGATGCGCGGCAGGGCTGGGCGCTGCTGGCGGCGATGACAATTATTTTTATACCGCTATTCTTCTTCTGCTTTTCGCAGGAACAGGCTGGAAATCCGGTGCTCGCAAAGCTGGCCGAGATCAACCAGGCGGCCAGCCCCGCGCAAAGCGGCGGCAATATGGAGGGCAAGGAAGCGCGGTTCGGGGTCGTCAACTCTACCCTCTGGGCGACGGCGACCACGGCGGCCTCCAACGGCTCCGTGAACTCCATGCACGATTCGTATACGCCGCTGGGCGGGATGGTGCCTCTGCTGATGATGCAGTTCAGCGAAGTCATCTATGGCGGCGTCGGCTGCGGGCTTTACGGCATGCTGGTTTATGCTCTGATCACCGTGTTCATCGCGGGGTTGATGGTCGGGCGGACGCCGGAATACCTGGGCAAGAAAATACAGTCCTATGAAATGAAAATGGCCTCGATCGTGTTGCTGGCGCCCTTGCTGGCGGTGTTGCTGGGAACGGCACTGGCAGTGATTACGGATGCGGGCAAGGCGGGTGTGCTGAATACGGGCGCGCATGCCTTTAGCGAAATCCTCTACGCTTTTTCCTCGGCGGGCAATAACAACGGCAGCGCCTTTGCGGGCCTGACGGCGGCGACGCCATTCTATGATACGGCCCTTGGCTGGGCGATGCTGGTCAGCCGGTTTTTCTGCATGCTGCCGGTGCTGGCTATTGCGGGTTCGCTGGCCGCGAAGGGGGCTGTGCCGCCCTCTGCGGGGACATTGCCGACGCATACCCCGCTCTTTGTCTTCCTGCTGGCGGGTGTCGTCGTCCTGGTGGGCGTGTTGACCTATGTGCCCGCATTGGCGCTGGGGCCGATGGCGGAACATCTTGAAATCCTGAAAAACCTTGCGGGGAAATAACCATGTCGAAACATTCGAAACAAGCGGCTTTTGGCAGCAAGGAGATCATGCAGGCTGTCGGGTCTTCCTTTATCCGGCTTAACCCTATTTACCAGGTGCGCAACCCCGTCATGTTCGTGGTCTTCATCAGCGCGATCATAACGACAGCCCTATGTTTCTATGAGGTGCCGGGCGATAACAAGAAATGGTTTGTCGCGGCTGTGGCTGTCTGGCTGTGGTTTACCTCCCTCTTCGCCAATTTCGCCGAGGCGATAGCGGAGGGGCGCGGCAAGGCCCAGGCCGCCAGCCTGCGCGCGGCAAAACGCGATATCCAGGCGAAGAAACTGCGCTCCGCCGACGACCTCAAGGATTATATGGCGGTGTCGTCATCCACGTTGCGCAAAGGCCATCTGGTGCTGGTCGAGGCGGGGCAGTTTATTCCCGGCGACGGCCAGGTGGTATCGGGCATCGCTTCCGTCGACGAAAGCGCGATCACGGGCGAGAGCGCCCCGGTTATCCGCGAAAACGGCGGTGACCGCGACGCAGTGACCGGCGGCACCCGTGTGCTGTCCGACTGGCTGGTGGTGAAAATCAGCGCCGACCCGGGCGAAAGCTTTCTTGATAAAATGATAGCCCTTGTCGAAGGCGCAAAACGCCAGAAAACCCCGAATGAAATCGCCCTTGCCATCCTGCTGGCGGGCATGACGATTATCTTCCTGCTGGCGGTCGTGACACTGCTGCCGTTTTCGATCTATGCGGTGGAAAAGAACGGCGCGGGCACCGTGGTCGGCATCACTGTGCTGGTCGCGCTGCTGGTCTGCCTTGCTCCTACGACCATTGGCGGCCTGCTCTCTGCCATCGGGATCGCGGGCATGGACAGGCTGGTTCAGGCCAACGTCATCGCCAAATCGGGGCGCGCTGTTGAATCGGCTGGCGACGTGAACGTGGTGCTGCTGGACAAGACCGGCACCATTACGCATGGTAACCGCCAGGCTGTCGCCTTTGTCCCCGTTGATGGCATTTCCATCCAGCAGCTGGCGGAAGCCGCGGACCTTTCATCGCTTGCCGATGAAACGCCGGAAGGCAAAAGTATTGTGCAGCTGGCGCAATCGAAATATGGCGTTATGCAGCGTGACGTAAAGGCGCTGAACGCCGCTTTTATCCCTTTCAGCGCGGAAACACGCCTGTCCGGGATCACGGTCAAGGATGCCCAAATCCTGAAAGGCGCAGTTGACGCCATCGAGACGCACGTCAAGCGCCTGGGCGGCGAAGAATCGATAGCGGCACATTCGGAAGCTGACAAAATCGCGCGTGCCGGCGGTACACCGCTGCTGGTTGCGCGCGGCAGCAAGATTTTGGGTGTCATCCACCTCAAGGACATCGTGAAGCACGGTATCAAGGAACGCCTTGCCGACCTGCGACGCATGGGCATCAAAAGCGTCATGGTCACGGGCGACAACCCCCTGACCGCCGCCGCGATTGCGACAGAGGCCGGTGTGGATGACTACATCGCGCAGGCCACGCCGCAAACCAAACTCGCCTACATCAAGAAGATGCAGGAAGGCGGCGAACTGGTCGCGATGGTAGGCGACGGCACGAACGACGCCCCCGCGCTGGCGCAGTCAGATGTCGCCGTGGTCATGAACTCGGGCACGCAGGCGGCGAAGGAGGCGGGAAACATGGTCGACCTCGATTCCGACCCGACCAAGCTGATCGAAATCGTCGAAATCGGCAAGCAGTTGTTGATGACGCGCGGAGCGCTCACGACATTCAGTATTTCCAACGACCTTGCGAAATACTTCGCCATCATCCCGGCGGCTTTCGCCAGCACATACCCGTCGCTGATGGCGTTGAACGTCATGGGGCTGACCTCGCCGGAAAGCGCGATTTTGTCGGCGGTTATCTTCAACGCCCTCATTATCGTGTTCCTGATACCGCTTGCCCTGAAGGGCGTGAAGTATCGCCCTGTGGGCGCCACGAAACTGTTGCAACGTAACGTATTGGTCTATGGCATTGGCGGCGTTATCGTGCCCTTTGCGGGCATCAAGGCGATAGACCTGGTATTGACTGTTTTGGGAGTGGTGTGACATGTTCGTACAATCCTTGCGAATCTCGGTCTTTATGTGGCTTGCCTTTACCGTGTTATTCGGCGTCGTTTATCCCGGCGTTGTGACAGTGGTGGCGCAGACAGTTTTCTCCGAACAATCTCAAGGCAGTCTTATCGTGAAAGACGGCGCCATCATCGGTTCCCGCCTGGTCGGTCAGAACTTTACCGACCCGAAATATTTCTGGGGCAGGCTTTCGGCGACGGGGCCGGTTCCCTATAACGCGGCGGCGTCGTCGGGCAGCAACCTGTCTATTGCCAATGAAAACCTGTTGAACAACGCCAAGGCGAGAATCGAGGCACTGAAACAGGCCGACCCAGGCAACAAGGCGGAAATCCCGGTCGACCTCGTCACGGCATCGGGCAGCGGCCTTGACCCGCACATCAGCATCGCGGCAGCCGAGTACCAACTGGGCCGAGTTGCGCAGGCAAGGGGCATGGGCTATGATGACTTGAAATCGCTTGTTAAAGCGCATACCGAAGGGCGTCAGTGGGGCGTGTTCGGCGAACCCGTTGTCAACGTGCTGACCCTCAACCTCGCCCTTGATGAGAAGTTGAAACCAGATGCCCAAAGCGGAGACAGAAAAGCGCCCTGATCCGGCTGTCCTGTTAAGCCAGATTGAGGAGGATGAAAAGCGGCAAAAGCGCGGCAAGCTGAAAATTTTTTTCGGCAGCTCCGCAGGCGCGGGCAAAACATTCGCCATGCTGCAAGAGGCGCACCGCAGGGTGAAGGAGGGGCTGGATGTCGTGGTCGGCGTGGTGGAAACGCATGACCGCCACGAAACCAAACAGCTTCTCGAGGGGCTCTCCATTCTGCCGCTCAAGGAAATCGACCATCGCGGCGTCAAGATCAGGGAGTTCGACCTTGACGGCGCGTTGAAGCGCAAGCCCGCCATACTGCTGGTTGACGAATTCGCCCATACCAACGCCCCCGGCTGCCGCCATACGAAACGATGGCAGGATGTTGAAGAGCTGTTAAGCGCGGGCATCGACGTATACACGACTTTGAACGTCCAGCACCTTGAAAGCCTGAATGATGTCGTCGGCAGCATCACGGGCATCCTTGTGCGCGAAATGGTGCCGGACAGCATTTTTGACGAGGCGGATGACATTGTATTCGTCGATACGCCGCCCGATGAATTGCTGAGCCGCCTGCGCGAGGGCAAGGTTTATATCGCCCCTGGCGCGAACGAGCGCGCGGTTGAGAATTTCTTCAAAAAGACCAACCTTCAATCCTTGCGCGAACTGGCGTTGCGCCGCACCGCCGATTATGTCGACGCCGATACCGACGACCAGCGACGCCGTGAAGGATTAAGCACGCCCAATATCGCAGGCGACCGTATCATGGTCTGCATCGGGCCGGATATGTTCGCTTCGAAGCTGGTGCGCACCGCCAAGCGCCTTTCCTCCGCGCTGAAGGCGCCATGGGAAGCGGTTTATGTAGAAACACCGGAATCCGTCACCCAGGACAACCGCCTGCGCCAGCATATCCAGCACGTCATGGCAAGCGCAGAACGCAACGGCGCGGGCATAGTAAGCCTGCAAGGAACGCGCATCGGCGACGAGTTGATAAATTACGCGCGCAACCGGGGCATCACGAAGCTGATTATCGGCAAGACAGTGCACCCGAAATGGCTGGAACTTTTCGGCAAACGGCTGCCGGAATACATTATCGCCCATAGCGGCGATATAGATGTGTATGTGGTAACAACGCCCGCCGCGCTCAGTGTCGCTTTCAACCGGAAGAAAAGACTGCAACTGCCGAAGAAGTGGTGGAAAGATTACCTGGCGTCTTTTGCGACCGTGGCGCTGATAACGGCGGCAACTTACCCGCTGCAAAATCTGTTGTCGCACATGGATACGGTGATGCTGTATCTGATCGGAGTGATGATCGTTTCCGCCTGGCTCGGCAGGCTGCCCTCGATTTTCTATGCCGTTCTAAGCGTCTGCTCCTTTAACTTCTTCTTTATCGAGCCGAAATTTACGTTGAATGTTTACGATACTTCTTACTGGCTGACTTTCCTCGTTATGTTCTGCACCAGCGTCGTGATTTCGACCCTGGCGGCCAAGCTCCGCGACCAAGTGTTGCTCTCGCGCCGCCGTGAACACGAAACGCAGATGTTCTATGGTCTGACGAAAGAACTGACCGCCACGCGCACGCGCGAGGATATGAGCGAGGCGCTGATACGCCGCCTGACCGAAACGGCGAGCGTAGAGGTGAGCATCTGGTATCCCGACGGCAAGGGCTTCCTGAATATGGCCTATGGCGAAGTGACGGGCGACCATTTCAAGGAAGAAACCGTCGTGAAATGGTGCTTCGACAACGCGCAAGTGGCGGGCGTCGGCACGGACACGATGCCGAGCGCGGCGCGCTATTACCTCCCCATCCGCGGCACGAACATGACGCTGGGCGTCGTCGGCATCAAGCCGAAGGACGAATTGATGCTGCCCGACCAGACCGTGATGATGGAAACATTCGTCGACCTGCTCGGCTCCGCGCTTGAACGCTCGGAAACCGCCGAGGCGGCGGAAAAGGCAAAAATGCTTGCGGAGAAGGAAAAGATGCGGAGCATCCTTCTCAGTTCCGTGTCGCACGACCTGCGCAGCCCGCTGTCGGTTATTACTGGCGCTGCCGATACGCTGTTGCAGGATACCGCGCTGTCATCCAACGCTTTGCTGAAATCCATCCGGCAGGAGGCAAGCAGGCTGACCCGCGTTGTCAGCAACCTGCTCGACATTACGCGCATCGAAGGCGGTCAGCTGAAGCTGAACATGCACGCCTATTATCCCGCCGAAATTATCGGCAGTTCGGTGGGCGCCTGTGCCGAAGCCCTGAAGAACCACAAGCTTGTCCTGAATGTGCAAGAGCAGCTGCCCTTCGTCAAAATGGACGGCTTGCTGATGAGCCAGGTTATCCAGAACCTGCTCGAAAACGCGGCCCACCACACGCCCGCAGGGTCGGAGGTGAAGGTGGAAGCCGAAATGCATAAGGGCGGCCTGCGCCTTGTGGTATCCGATAACGGCCCCGGCATCCCCTTGGGGCAGGAAAAAGAGATTTTCAACAAGTTCGCCACTTTCGCCCAGGGCGACCGGCCGAAAGGCGCGGGGCTTGGCCTTTCCATTTGCCAGGCCATCGTGATGGCGCACCTGGGACGGATTTACGCCGAGAACAAGAAGGAAGGCGGCAGCCGCTTCGTGGTGGAACTATCCCCCACGCTGACGATGCCGGAACCGGTATAAGCCATGTCAACCAAGCCTCAAATCATGTTGGTCGAGGATGAACCCGAAATCAGCCGTTTTCTCGAGGCGGCGCTCGAGGCGCGGAACTACGGCGTATCGGTTGCCGATAATGGCAAGCTCGCCCTCAAGATCATCGCGGCGCAGCCGCCTGATCTGCTGATACTTGACCTGGGACTGCCCGATATGGACGGCAAGGCAATTATAAAATCGCTCAGGGAATGGAGCCGCCTGCCCATCATCATCCTATCCGCCCGCGACCAGGAAGATGAAAAGGTCGCCGCCCTGGAAATGGGCGCCGACGATTACCTGACCAAGCCCTTCGGCACCGCGGAACTGATGGCGCGCATCGCGGTTGCACTGCGCCATGCCTCGCGACGAGAGGCCGCCGCAGAACTGACTTATTCCTTCGGCAATCTTGTCGTTGATCTTGTGAAACGTACCGTGATGAAAAAGGGCGAGGAAATTCACCTGACCCCCACCGAATACGCACTGCTGGCAGCTCTGGTACGAAAAGCAGGGCAGGTCGTGACTCAGGCCGAATTACTGCAGGAAGTGTGGGGCAGGGATTCACTCGAACATGACCACTACCTGCGTATTTACATTCAAAAGCTGCGCCAGAAGCTGGGCGACAACCCGCTTAACCCCGACCTGATCTTCACCGAGCCCGGGATTGGCTATCGCCTAAGCGAAGAAAACGCCCCCCAAACCTGAGCAATGTTTCTCCGGCTTCTTTAAAAGTTGATATTTTCAGCGAGGCTGACTACGGCTAACGTACTGTTTTCATTTTATATTAAATTCTTATCCCCTTTCAGCTTGGCTTCAGGCTCGGCTGGCAAAATGAACTAACGATAAAAAAATGGGGATAGAGGTCATGCATACGCTCACCTTCCGCAAGAACGGCAACAATCTGGCAGAACTGGCTTTTGACAGCGAGACGCTGAGACGCGTGACGGCGCTGGAGCCGACGGTCATCGACATTTCGAACCATCTGGCGCCAGAGCGGGCGCGGGCGGAGGCTTTTATCGCCGATGTCTACCGGCGCAGTTACGGTGCCAATATCCGTGTGACCTATCCCACGCTGATGAGCGTCAGGAACGAGGACGGGCATATCCTGGCCGCGGTCGGTTTCCGCCGCGCCTGCGACGAGCCGTTATTCCTCGAGCAATATACGCAAGAGCCGATTGAGGACGTTACTTCTCGTCTCTACGGCCGCCCTGTGCGCCGCGACCAAATCGCCGAGATCGGCAACCTTGCCTCCGAGGGGCGCGGCGCGTCGGTATTCCTGTTCGCGGCCATCGCCTCCTACCTGCTGCGGCAGGGCGTCGGCTATGCGACGGTGACGGGCACACGCCAGCTGCACAAGCGTTTCGCGACCATGGGGCTCGAGCCGCATGTCGTCTGCGAGGCCAGCCTGTCGGCGCTGAAAGAAAAACAAGGAGACTGGGGCAGCTATTACGATACGGAACCGCGCGTACTGGTGGGATCGCTGGAGTACAGCATGGACCGCCTGAACCGTACGCTGGGCGCCGTGTATTCCGAGAACGGCGAGCGCCTCTTCCCCCGCCTGCATTTCAAGGGCGCGCCATGACCATGCTTCTTGATAAAATCAGGCAGCATGGTGAAACCCAGCCGAATAAAATCGCGCTGGCGGGTGGCGATAAAACCGTTGCCTATGGAGAATTAAACGGCCAAGTCGAAGCCCGTTCTCAGGCATTGCGCGCGGCCGGCTGCCGGGTACTGGGCATCGCGGGCGACAACGGCGCCGACTGGGTGCTGTGGGACCTCGCGGCGATAGCCGCATCCGTGACGACCGTGCCGCTGCCGCCGTTCTTTACGGCGCAGCAGATGCAACACGCGATGCAGACCGCGGGCGTCACGCATATCGCGCAGGGCGAAAGCCTGAAAGCGACCGGCATCACCGACGCATCGCCTGCGCCCGCCGGCACGGCCAAGATTACCTTTACCTCCGGTACGACAGGCACGCCGAAAGGCGTTTGCCTGTCGCAGCCGGCGCTTGAAAACGTCGCGCGCAGCATCTGCGACAGGCTGGGGGCGGGGCTTGTGCGCAACCATGTCTCGGTCCTGCCGCTATCTATCCTGCTTGAAAACGTGGCCGGGGTTTATGCCGCGCTGATGATGGGCGTCACCGTCCACCTGCCGTCGCTGGGCACGCTGGGGTTTGCCGATCCTTTCAACCCCGATTTCGTCAGGCTCGCGGGCCAGATTGCGCCGGTGCAGGAAGCCTCGATTATCCTCGTCCCCGAACTTTTGCGCGGCTTGCTGGCTGCGGCGCAACGGGGCGGCATGACATTCCCGAACCTTGTCTTTGTGGCCGTGGGCGGCGCGCGCGTTGCGCCCGAGCTGCTGCAGGCGGCGCACCGCGCAGGCCTGCCCGCTTATGAAGGTTACGGCCTCAGCGAATGCGGCTCGGTCGTTTCGCTCAACACGCCCCGCGCCGAAAAACCCGGCACCTGCGGGAAACTGCTGCCCCACGTGCAGGCAACTGTGCGGGATGGCGAAATCATCATTGAAAACCCCGGTTTCCTGGGCTACCTCGGGGGTGGCGGCGATATGTCGCGCTTTGCAACCGGCGATCTTGGCGCAATCGACGGCGACGGCTTTGTCACCGTTTCCGGCCGTAGCAAGAACGTGATTATCACCAGTTACGGCCGCAACGTTTCCCCCGAATGGATTGAAAGCCTTCTGCTGGCGCAGCTCGGCGTGCGTCAGGCGCTGGTCTTCGGCGACGGCGAGGCGCGTTTGCGTGCGCTGGTCGTGCCGCTGCCGGGCGCCGATATCGCGGGTGTGGTTGCGCGCGTCAACAAGCAGCTGCCCGAATACGCGCATATCGGGTCTTACGAGGAAACCCAGCCCTTTACGGCTGCCGACGGCACCCTGACCGCCAACGGGCGCCCCATCAGGCATGCCATCCTTAAACGTCACATGAAAGGAACGAACATGAGCTTTTATGAAAGGCTGAAGCAGGAAACCATGCCCGTACGGCAGGGCCTCTACGCCGTGCCGCAGTTGCAGGACGCGTTGCAGGGTCGCATCTCGCGCGAGACCTATATTGCCTACCTGACGGAGGCCTATCATCATGTGCGTCACACCGTGCGCTTCCTGATGGCCATGGGCGCGCGGCTGCCGGAAAACAAAAAATGGCTGCATGACGCCATTTCGGAATACATCACCGAAGAAAAAGGCCATGAAGAATGGATTCTGAACGATATCGCGGCCGCAGGCGGCGACAAGGAAGCTGCGCGCGCCGCGACGCCGCGCCTCGAAACCGAAGTGCTGGTGGCCTATAACTACGATTATATCGCCCGCAAAAACCCGGTCGGTTTTCTCGGCATGGTCTTTATGCTGGAAAGCACCTCGGTCGAAATCGCCAGCGCGGGCGCGAAATCGCTGCAGGAAGGCCTCGGCCTGCCGAAAACGGCTTTCACCTACCTGTCGTCCCACGGCGCACTCGACGTCAGCCACATGAAGTTTTTCGAGGGGCTGGCAAACAAGATCACGGACCCCGAAGACCAGGCCGCGATACTGGAGGTAGCGAAAAACACCTTCCGCCTCTTTACCGGCGTGCTGGCCGCCATCCCGCACAGGAGGGCGCAGCGTGACGCAGCTTAAAGGAAAGAAAATCTATATCACCGGCGGCACGGGCGGCATCGGCATGCCGCTCGTCAAGCTGCTGCAGGGCGCGCAGGCGACGGTCGAAATCCACGACCGCGCGCGCGACGGCGATCTCGGCGGCGATATCTCGGGGCTTTGCGCGCGCCTGCGCGATAACCCGCCCGATATCCTCGTCAACGTCGCGGGGTATAACGAGCTTGCTTATTGCGAGGACCAGGATGTGCAGGGCCTCGCCGCCGTCAATTTCATCGCGCCGATGCTGCTGGCGCAGGCGGTGCTGCCCGGCATGAAAAAACGCAGATCGGGCCAGATTGTGAACATCGGCTCGATGACCGCGCTGATCCCGCTGCCGCACCTGACCGGTTACGTCGCGGCCAAGGCGGGGCTGAAAGCCTTTTCCGACGCGCTGCGTCGCGAGCTTTCGGGCACTGGCGTGCGCATTACTTTCGTCACCCCCCGCGCCGTCAATACCGGCGCCAACAAGGGCATCAAGGCGGAACTTAACCGCCGCACCGGCGTGACGGAAGACAACCCGGATATGGTGGCGGAGCGGATATTCCGCGCCATTTGTAACGAAGAAAAAGACGTGCGCATCGGCTGGCCCGAGCGTTTCTTTGCCTTCATGAACGCAGTATTTCCATCCCTTGTCGACGGCGGGCTCGAAAAGAACCGCAAGGTGGGGGAGGAGCTTCTCGGTAACTCATTATCACAACAGGAGATTAAAGATGAAAAAAACAGCAATTCTCGCCGCCTTGCTTCTTAGCACGGCGTCTTTCGCCGCTTTTGCGGATATGCCCGCGCAGTCAACCGCACGCCCCTCGATGGTCGTCGTGGCGCCCGCCGCGCAGCAGGCCGATCCCGCGATGGAAAAAGTCGCGCACCTGCAATCCGAATGGGCGCGCATCAAGTATCAGGTCGCCAAGGGCCAGCAGGAAGCCGAGATGTCGAAACTGTCGGCCGAGGCCGCAGGTGTCGTGCAGGCCTATCCCGACCGCGCCGAGCCTAAAATCTGGAACGCCATCATCTTGTCGACCGAAGCCGGTTTTACCGGCGGCCTTTCGGCGCTGCCGAAGGTAAAGGCGGCGAAAAAGCTGCTGGAAGAATCCCTGAAGATCGACGCCAAGGCGCTCGAGGGTTCCGCCTCGACCTCTCTCGGCTCACTCTATTACCAGGTGCCGGGCTGGCCGCTGGGCTTTGGTGACGACGACAAGGCCAAGAAATACCTGCTCTCGGCGCTTGCGATCAACCCGGACGGCATCGACCCCAATTACTTCTATGGTGATTACCTCGTCAGCAAGAAGAAGTATTCCGACGCAGTGCCCGTTCTGGAAAAGGCACTGAAAGCCGCCGACCGCCCGGGCCGTGAAGTTGCCGACGAAGGCCGCCGCGGTGAAATCCGCACTTTGCTGGAAACCGCGAAAGAAAAGGCAGGGACGAAAAAGTCGCAATTCAACTAACGGCTTGATGGCATAGCCTTTTACGGGAAAATCCGCTATGGTCGCTTCCATGCGCATCCTGTTTGTGGAAGACGACGATATGCTGGGCAAGGCGACCGCCGCCGGCCTGCGCATGTCCTATGCCGTCGACTGGGTGAAAAGCGCCGAGGAGGCGCGGTTGGCGCTCGATACCGGCAGCTATGCGCTGCTGGTGCTCGACGTCAACCTGCCGGGGCAGTCGGGGCTGGATTTCCTGGCCAGCCTGCGCCGCGCTAACAACCTGATGCCCTGCCTGATCCTGACGGCAAGGGATGCGGTCAGCAACCGCATCGAGGGCCTGAACGCAGGCGCCGACGATTACCTTGTAAAGCCCTTCGACCTTGACGAGCTGATGGCCCGTGTTTCGGCGCTCATCCGCCGTTCGCAGGGGCGGGCCTCCCCCGTCATACGGCACAAGGATATCGTGCTGGACTTGGCTGCCCGCAATGTCGAGAAAGGCGGGCAGCACGTTACCCTGTCAGGGCGCGAACTGGCGATTGCGGAAATCTTGCTGGGCAATATCGGCCGCGTCATCAGCAAAACCCAGATCGAAAGCCAGATATACGACTGGGGCAGCGAGGATATCGGCAGCAATACGGTCGAGGTGCATATCTCGGCGCTCCGCCGCAAACTTGGCAAGGATTTCGTCAAGACAGTGCGCAATATCGGCTATGTGGTGGAAAAATGAGGATAAAGCCGCCCTCGCTCCGGCGCGCCCTTTTCCGCCAAGTGGCGTTGCCGCTGCTGGCCTGCAGCCTGCTTGTCTGGCTGCTGGGACTTAACTTTATTTATCACGAGGTTGATGAGGTTTACGATGCGACGCTGGTGCAGTTCGCCAAGGAAGTCGACCAGCTGACCGCGGGCGGCACACTCGTGCGGGCCCAGAACCCGGAAGATTCCGTCCAGCATAAATACGAGCGGAAAATTTCATACCGCATCGTCAGGGGCGGGCGTACCGTCGCGCAGTCTGCGGGCATGCAGGGCATGACGATCGAGCCCGACAGGGCGGGTTTCTACAACCTTGAGGCGGGCGGCGAAAAATGGCGCGTGTTCGGCTATGGCGGCAAGGCCAAGGGCGCAGAAGTCATCGTCGCCGAAAAATATGACGTCCGCTACGAAATGATATTGCAGCTCCTGGGCAGCCTCGTGGTGCCCGCGCTGCTTTTCCTTTTTGCGGTGCTTGGTGTTGTCTGGTGGGGCGTTGCCCGCAGCCTGCGCAAACTGGTGGCGCTGTCGGCGCAGGTGGACGCGCGCGCGGTCGATGATATGTCGCCCGTCGAAGACCCGACTATCCCCCGCGAGGTACAGCCGTTGCTGGCCGCGCTCAACCGCCTGTTTCGCCGCGTTTCCGAAAGCGTGCGGCGCGAGCGCGAGTTTTCTGACAACGCCGCCCACGAACTGCGCACACCGCTCGCCGCCATCAAGACGCAGGCGCAGGTGCTGGAAAAATCCGAAAAACTCAGCAAGGAAGGCCGCGATGGTTTTTCAAACCTGCTGGCCGCCATCGACCGCGCGGCCAATATGGTCGACTCCTTGCTGGTATTCACGCGGCTGCAGGCGGGTACGGGAGATTTTTGCCAGCTGGATTTCTCCGCATTGGTGCAGCAAGAAATCGGCGATATTACGCGCTTTTCTGCATGGAATTCGCGCAAGATCGATCTGGATATCCAGCCCGGCATCGTTATTGAAGGCTCGGCGCAGGGGCTTGCCATCCTGGTCCGCAACGTCGTATTGAACGCGCTCAAGTTCACGCCGCGGGAAGGTCGCATTGAAGTTTCACTGAAAACCGATAGCGGCGAGACGCAGCTGACGGTCGCCGATACTGGCCCCGGCATACCTGAAGATATCAAGGACAAGGTTTTCGACAGGTTCTTTAAAGGTAAAAAATCGAATGCCTCGGGCAGCGGCCTCGGCCTTGCGATGGTCAAATGGGTGGCCGACCTTCACGGCGCTAAAATTTTTCTCGATGACAACATCCCGTCTGGTTTGAAGTTCAGGGTTGTCTTCGGCTAATAACTCAAAACCAAACCACTTCGGTCAGGTGGTCTTCGACTTCATCTTCGCAGATTTTGCTGATATCCCTGGCCAGCGCGGCGCAAACGCAGGCGCGGACTTTTTTATGCAGCAGAGGTTCGATAGATTTCAACGCGGCTGGCGTGGCAATCAGCGCGAGACGGTCGAAGGATTTTTCCACCATTGCTTTATACAGCCAGTCCGCAAGATCCTGGAAGAAAACAGCATCGTTTTTTTCACCGCCAGGCATCGGCACGGCGCAATGCAGGCATTCGGCGGGGATGCGTTCCACTCCTTTCGCAGTTTTGTGGTAGAGGTGCGCCTGCCTGTGGTCGGCCACGACTATCCAGTGACGCGAAGGTGTTTTCGCTTTTAAAGCGGTCTTCGCGGTTTTGCGGACTGGGGCGCGCTTGACGGAGGCAAGTTTCTTTGCACGTGTACGCACTGTCATAGGTATTCTCTCCTTAAGCTGTTTATCTTTTTCCATTCCACCACCCGCGCAGGGTAAAGCGATTGATTTTAGTCAAATCCCGCGACATGGCGAATTAAACCCGGCGAATTATTGATTTACATCAATCCTTTTAACCTCCGCCAATGATTGAATAAAACCATGCCTCTTTCTTTTTTTTGAGGGCACGGAGGAAGAATTTTGAAGGGAAACGCGTTAAAAATATATGCGGTTTCGGTTTTGGCTGCCGCCCTTTTCCCGGCGGTTGCTTTTGCATTCCTGCTTGACGGCAAGCGACCTGACGAAGTTATCGGGAGCGTCCAGTATTACGTTTATAAAAAGGGTGACAGGTATGCGGACATCGCGCGCGCCTTCGATGTCGGCGTTCAGGCACTGCTTGACGCCAACCGCGGTTTGCAGCGGCAGCGTGGATTTAAGGCGGGTGACAGGCTTGTCATCCCGGCCGCCCATGTGCTGCCTTCAGTGCGGGACGAGGGTATTGTCATCAATCTAGCAGAGTTGCGCCTGTATTTATTCCGGCAGGGCCTCCCGCCGGCCAGCTACCCGATTACGGTGGGGAAAAAGGGATGGGAAACGCCGCTTGGCCATACCTCGATATTGCGTAAGCGCGCCAATCCCGTCTGGGTGCCGACGCCTTCATTACGTGCAGAGGATCCGACATTACCCGAGGCAATCCCGCCCGGTCCTGATAACCCTTTGGGGGCCTTCGCGCTTAATCTCGGTTGGCCGGGATTTGCAATCCATGGCACCAATGCCCCCGATTCAATCGGCAAAAGGGCGAGCCATGGATGCATCCGCATGTACCCGGAAGACATAGAAGACTTGTTTGGGAAGGTAGAGAGGGATACGCGCGTAACTGTGGTCCACGAACCTGTGAAGCTGGGATGGCAGGGAAACAAGCTATACCTGCAGTTAAGTGCGGCTCGGGAAAGGCCTAATAGCCCGAACCGGCGTGTTGACGCCTTCAGTGTTTATACCGCCGTCGCGGCTGTCGCAGGCAGGGCCAATGTGCTTTGGCCGAATGTAACCGAGGCGTTAGAAGCCCGGAATGGTGTTACCGCCGTCGTCGCGGTGCGGGGCGGAGCAAAATCCGGGGAACTGCCGCCCAAAGTCGGCATGAATGCGGGACGACCGCCAGAAGGAGTGAATCAATGAGCATAAAATCCATGACCGTGCCCTATACGGGAAAGGGCTGTACCGCATCGCTTGGCGCGGCCCTTGTAATTGCGAAAGCTTGTAACGCGCATATCGAATTGCTGCATGCAACCCCCAACCCGTACAGCTTGTTGTCGGATTTCTTGCCTGATTCCAGTTTCGGGGGCGAGATGTTTGCGGAATTTGCCAGCGAGGCAAACCGGCAAATGGAATCGGCAATGTCTGTCTGCACCCGGATCGTTGGCAATGCCGCAGTTGAGTTCCTCGACCGCGATGAGGTCGTCGCCGCGCCTTCCGCCTGCTTTTACACCGCGAAGGGCACACTGGAAGAGCTGCTTGTGGAGAGGTCGCGAGCTTCCGATCTCATTATCATGAACCGCGAGGGGAAAGAGCACAAACCGTCATATCGGCGGCTTGTGCGGGCGGCGCTTTTCAGGACAGGGCAGCCGGTATTGTTGGTGCCCATCGACAAGCCCATCGCCTATCCAGTGCGGAAAGCTGTCTTGGCCTGGAACGGCAGTTTCGAAGCGGCGCGGGCGTTGAAACTTGCCTTGCCGTTTCTTGCACGAGCACATGTTGTGGTTTACACGGGGGTCGAAGGGGAGAGCCCCTCCATCAGCGCAGCGGAAGCTGTAGTCTACCTGAAGCGCCATGGCATCAAAGCGGAAGCGCGAGAAGAACCCCTGGAGGAAACGCCTGAAACCGCTATCCGGCGCGTTGTTACTTCGGGGGGTGCCGATTTGCTGGTGATGGGCGCTTACAGCCGTAACGAAAGACTGCGGGAAATGTTGCTTGGCAGCTTTACAGGGGAGATTCTCAATGCCGCAGACATTCCCGTATTGATGGCGAATTGACGGCGAAGCTGGCTGTCACGAATACAATTTAACCTGCCAACGGGAGGGAAACAGAGGAATTACCCATTATAATCAATGTCTTAATTTGATACAAAACAGACATAAAGCAGCCAGAAACCCGACACTTGCCGGCGCTAGATTGGAAGCATAGAGCTTTGCCGCATTTGGAGGATCCCATGACTGCCGTTGAAAACACAACACAGAAATTTTTAAAAGACCTGCCCTTTTTTAAGGGCCTGTCGCAGGGTGACCTTGACGGTCTGGTTGGCGCCGCCCGCACGCGCGATTACAAGCGGCAGGAGCAGATGGTGCATCAGGGCGACAAGGCGGACCGCCTCTTCGTCGTCCTCAGCGGCTGGGTCAAGCTCTCGCGCCAGACGGGCGAAGGTGACGAGGCGGTAATCGCCCTGTTCACGCGGGGCGACGTTTTCGCCGAAGCCGCGATTTTCAACGGCACCACCTATCCCTACACCGCCGAAGCTGCGGAAGACGCCCGGCTGATCGAGCTGCCCGCCG
>CAZNRN010000019.1:0-74500 GCA_964575605.1 uncultured Micavibrio sp.
GAGGAAGACCATCGGCGGAATCCTCCCCTGCATCGCCGCCGCCGTCTTTGGCTGCAAGAGGACGTTTTTCAGCTCTTGATCGGGATGATGTTATCCAGCCGGTGGTCGTCGATGCCGGCGGGTTCCTGGTGGATGAGGACTTCCGAGGTCGGGAAGGCTTCGTAAAGGATTTTTTCGATATCCTCGGTAATCACATGGGCGCGGTTGAGCGACAGCGTGCCGTCGACCTCCATGTGGAATTCGATAAAGATGCGGTCGCCCGTGGTGCGGGTGCGCAGGTCATGCACGGCCACCACGTCCTTGTGCGCCGTCACCAGCGCCATGATTTTGTCGCGGTCGGCGGGGCTGATTTCCTTGTCCATCAAAATATCGAAAGACTGGCGGGTGATTGAAAATGCGCCCCAGAGCAGCGTCACGCCGATAATGCTCGCGAAGGCGGGGTCGATGTATTTCATCTTGGTGTAATAGCTCATGACCAGCGCCGCAAAGACGCTGAGGTTCGCCAGCAGGTCGCCCTTGTAATGCAGGTAATCGGCCGAAATCGCGACGGATTGGGTTTTTTTGATGACGTAAATCTGGAAGCAGACCAGCGCCAGCGTCAGGACAATCGACAAAATCATCACCGAAATGGCGATCGAAGGCTCGTGGATGGCGATAGGCGATACAAAACGGCGCGCGCATTCGAAGAGCAGGAAGATGGCCGAGCCGAAAATGAACACGGCCTGCCCCAGCGCCGACAAAGCCTCCAGCTTGCCATGGCCGAAGCGGTGCTCCTCGTCGGCGGGGGTTGCCGCGTGGATGACGGAAAGCATGGTCAGCAGCGAGGCGAAGGCGTCAAACGACGAATCCATCAGCGACGACAAAAGGCTCACCGAATCCGTCATCAGGAAGGCCATGAATTTCACGGCGACCAATATCGTGGCGACGGATAGCGACGCGACCGCCGCCCATTTTTTCAGGCTGGTCGCGGGCGACCCGTCGGGAAACCCGTGAAGATGCGGGTTGGCGATGCTCACGCGGCTTTGACCACTTTGCCGCTGGTGCCGCAGTCGGGCAGCGCCAGTTCGATAAAGCGGCCCGTGATGGTGTCGGGCAGCGGCAGGGTTTTCGGGTCTTCCGCAGGGAAGGCCTCGGCGCGCATTTCGGTCCGCACCACGCCGGGGTCGACGATGTTTACTTTAAGCGGGCTGTAGGCGGTTTCGGCGGCATAGGCCGCGACCATTTCCTCGAGCGCGGCTTTCGATGCCGCATAGGCGCTCCAGAACGGGCTGGCCATATGGGCGGCGCCGGAGGTCACGAAAATCGCACGGCCGGCGTCGGAGCCGCGCAGCAGCGGGTCAAGCGCGCGGATAAGGTGGTAGTTGGCAAGGAAGTTCACGCGGAAGGTTTCTTCGTAAACCTTCGGGTCCGACATCGCAACGGGGCTAAGGCTGCCCAGCATCGCGGCATTACCCACTAAAATATCAAGGCGCTTGAAACGGTCGGCGATGGTGGGGCCGATGGCCATGATTTTCTTGGTCTCGTTCAGGTCGAAGGGCAGCAGCGTCGCCTTGCCGCCCAAGGATTGGATGGCGTCGTCGGTTTCTTCCAGTGCGCCCTGCGTACGCGCCAGCAAAATTACATGCGCACCTTCGGCGGCGTAAGCTTTTGCAACGGCGGCACCGATGCCGCGGGAGGCCCCGGTCACCAGCGCGACGCGGCCATCCAGTCGTTTTGTCTTGGTCATAGGTCTGAAGCTCCGTTGCGGATTAGTTTTTCAAGGCGGGCGCGGTCTTCGCGCTTGTATCCCGCGCCGTCGTCGGCAGCGCCTGCGGCGGGCTCGATATTCGCGGCCTTGCGGCCCAGCAGCGCTTCGCCCTTCATCAGCGCGGCGTCGCGGGTGTTATAGGCGTCGACCACATAGGGCAGCGAACGCACATTGGCGGGCAACTGCTGGCGGTCGATGGCAAGGAACGCGACAAAGGCCACGGCAAAAACGCCGCCCGCCATCAGGTAAAGGCGTTTTTTGTTTTTCGGGTGGGCGTGTTTCTTCGGCTCGGAATGCTTATGGGAGCGGCTCATGCGGCACTCCTTTTTCATCGGCGCTCAGTTCCTGCTGCAATTCCTGCTGCAGGGCGCTGTGGTTGGCCTCGACGCGGTCTTCGGGGCGTTCTTCAGTCTGCTTGCCGATATCCTCGGGGTTGATTTTCTTGCCCAGCTTCACGGCAATCTCGCCGCCGCGGTCGACGATCATGTCGTGCAGGCCGAAATGGTTGTCGGCAAAGGCCACGGCCTTGTCGAGCACCGGCACGGTCACGGAATTCTTCGCCCAGGCGGGCATGCGTTCCTGCTCGACCATAAAAGAAACCGGCAGGTACAACAGGAAGACGACCAGGAAGCCGCGCGCAAGGCCGAAACCCGCGCCGCCCAGCTTGTCGAGGATGCCGAGGCCGGATTCGTTCACCGTGCGCGACAGGAAGAAGCCGATCAGGCTCATGACGAAATAGATGAACAGGAAGACCGAGGCATAGGCCGCGACCTTGGCGACGATTTCCGGGCTGGCAATGCCCATGAAGAGGTTCGCCTTGGCGACGCTGGCGTCGGTGCCGTTGGCGGCGGCCTTGCTGACGGCGTTCGCCGCCTGCTCGCCCGTGACCTTGTCGACCTTTAACCATCTCTCGAAGGGCCCGATCATCAGCTGCCCGCCGAAGTAGGAAGCGGCAGAGGCGGAAAAGAGCGCCACGATGGTAAAGACCTCTTTGATAAGGCCGCGGAACCAGGCCATCACGGCCGAGAGCAGCAGCAGCACGGCGACGGTAATGTCGAGCGCATCGGGTGTCATGTTATCTACTCTCCTCCGAAAACAGGGGCAGGATGTCTTTCAATTGCATGGCTTGGGTCAGTTTCAGGTTGCCGGGGTTCAGCGGCTTTTTGCCGGCAAGGCCCGGGACGAGTGCTGCCTTGAAGCCCAGTTTGGATGCTTCCTTCAGCCGGTTGTCCATTTGCCCGACAGAACGCACCTCGCCCGACAGGCCGATTTCGCCGAAGACGATCATGTCCTGCGGCACCGGCACACCGGTCAGCGAACTGACAAGGGCGGCGGCGACGGCAAGGTCGGCCGCGGGTTCGTTGATTTTCAAGCCGCCGGCGACGTTCAGGTACACATCGTTCGGGCCGATGACGACGCCGCAGCGCGCCTCCAGCACCGCCAGCACCATCGACAGGCGGCTCTGGTCCCAGCCGATGACGGCGCGGCGCGGGGTGCCGAGCGGCGAGGGCGCGACCAGCGCCTGTATTTCGACCAGCACGGGCCGCGTGCCCTCCATGCCCGCAAAGACCGCGCTGCCGGAAATTTCTTTCTGGCGCTGCGACAAGAACAACTCGGAAGGGTTGGTGACTTCCATCAGGCCCTGCTCCGCCATTTCGAAGACGCCGATTTCGTCGGTCGGGCCGAAACGGTTTTTCACCGCGCGCAAAATGCGGAAGCTGTGGCCGCGGTCGCCTTCGAAGTAAAGGACGGTATCGACCATGTGTTCCAGCACGCGCGGGCCCGCGATCTGGCCTTCCTTGGTCACATGCCCGACGATGAGCAGGCAAGTGCCGCGGCGCTTGGCGGCGCGGATAAGCTCGGCGGCGCTGGCGCGCACCTGCGCCACGGTGCCGGGCGCGGAGTCGAGGTTGTCGAGGTACATCGTCTGGATTGAATCGATGACGATGGCGTCGAAGCGGTGTTTATCAATCGTCTCGATAATGTCGCGCACGTTGGTGGCGGAGGCGAGCTCGACGGGCGCGTTCGCAACGCCCAGGCGTCCTGCGCGCAGGCGCACCTGTTCCAGCGACTCCTCGCCCGAGATATAGGCGCACTTTGTGCCCTTCGAGAGCAGTGCGGTCGCCTGAAGAAGAAGCGTTGATTTGCCGATGCCGGGGTCGCCGCCGATCAGCAGCGCCGAGCCGGGCACAAGCCCGCCGCCTGTCACGCGGTCGAATTCGCCGATGCCAGTGGTGCGGCGGATAACGGCCTCGGTCGCATCCGACAATGCAGAGAATTCGATGGCCTTGCCGCGCGTCTTCCCGAGCCCTTGGGGCGGGCGTTCGCGCGCCGCTTCCTCGACGATGGAATTCCATTCGCCGCAGGCCTCGCACTTCCCCGACCACCGGTTGTGGGAGGAGCCGCAGGATTGACAGACATATAAGGTTGCCGGACGCGCCATAATATAAGGAATAACCCAGATAGAGGGGGGGATGCAAACAACAGATTCATATTATGTTCTCGTCATTTGTGTGCAGGCGGGTAATATTGTTGTTTGACATAAAATAACGCCCGGTATATAATTGCCTTAAGTCGAAAATCTGTCGCAAAGGGTGGGAAACAGATGTCTGTTCGCGATGCATTCAACTGGGCTGCCGAAGCGCCCAAACGTCCCTTCACCCTGATGAACGAATTCAACCGTCTTGCCGGTAACAAGGAATACGGCGGCTTCAAGTTCGGCCGCGCCGCGCGCATCGTCGACCGCACGATCATGGCGACCGGCCTGCTGACCGTTTTGGGCGGCGCATTCTTCCTCTCCGGCGGCGGGGCTTCCGTCGCGGGGGTTGCCCTGTCGATGGGTATCATCAAAATCGGTGCAACCGCTGTGGCTGCGCTGACCGACGGAGCGGTCAAGGTCGGCCGTGCGATCGCCAACGCCAGCTCCAAAAAAGTGGGCGCCGGACCTTCCGGCCCGACGCCCTCACCTTAATCTCTTAGTTTTTAAAGCTTACGCTGCTTTCTTTTTCGGCAGCGCTGCTTTTGCCTGTTCGCACAGCTTGCCGAAACCGGCAGCATCGCGGATCGCGATGTCGGAGAGGACTTTGCGGTCAAGCGTGACGCCTGCGGTTTTGAGGCCGTGCATCAGCGTCGAATAGGTCAGGCCGTGCAGGCGCGCGCCTGCGTTGATGCGCTGGATCCACAGGCCGCGGAAATCGCGCTTCTTGTTGCGGCGGTCGCGGTAAGCGTAACGCAGCGCTTTCTCGAGGCGGCCGAGGGCCGAACGGAAGCATTTGCTGGAACGGCCGCGGTAGCCCTTCGCGAGTTTCAGGACTTTCTTGTGGCGGTTGATAGAGGCTGTGCCCCCTTTAACGCGTGCCATTATGCGGCCTCCTTCTTAGCTTTGCCGGTGTAGCGCTTTTTCTTGCGCGTGTACTTCAGCTGGTAGGGCATGAAGTTGTCGAGGATGATCTTGGCGTCTTCATCGCGAACGATGAGCGTCGAGCGTCCTTCCATTTTCATGCGGCTTGATTTGCTGGTGAGGCGGTGGCGTTTGTGCGCGGGGCGGGATTTCACCTTGCCGCGGCGGGTCACGCGGAAGCGTTTAGACGCCCCCTTGTGCGTTTTCATCTTTGGCATTTTGTTTTCCTTTCAAAAAATCCTGCTCTCGAGGCAGCCAAGAAACGAGCCAGAGGACAGGTGCGGGGTTAACCGCTGTTATGGACAGAATTTATATGCTTTCGGGGGGTTGGGAGTCAAGGAAGACGCCTAAATTAACATAAACACCTGATTTTACCCTGTTTTTACGGCTATTTACCTTCAAAACCGCAGGCAGGACGTTGGAAAACTTGAATTTTCGTGTCCGGATTCGATAGAATCAACATTGGGGATAAGTTCAAAACCGGGGGAAATGAACACATGATCAACCGCATTCTTGAAGTCATCGGCCTGCGCACCAGCAACGATATCGGTACGCGCCGCAAGCACATCCGCCACGAAGGCGTGAAGGCGGAGGTCGAGGTCGGCAACAAGGCCTATGGCGTAAGGGACTGGAGCCTGGGCGGCGTCTCTTTTGAATCAAGCCCCTATACCGATATCGCAGTTGGCGACAAGGTGCAGTTCACCATCAAGTTCAAGCTGGCCCATGAAATCGTCAGCATCCGGCAGGTGGGCCGCGTGGTCAGGGCCGCCAAGCGCGGCATGGCGGCGGAATTCCTGCCGCTGTCGCCGGAGGCGCGCCGCAAGTTCGAGCGCGTGCTGGACGGGCTGCATGCCCAGCGCTTCCTGGAAAGCCAGGTCATTGCCTAAAAGGCTTTAAACCGCTATAAAATAGCGTCGATTTAATAACCAAAAGGGGGATCGATGGGTCCGCTTGTCGCTCTGCTCATCTGTATTGGCGTCTTTGTCGCCTGGGCCTATTTCAGCTTCCAGCCCGAATGGGCGAACAAACGCGCGCTGTCCATCTTCAACTGGTCGGTGGTCGCCGCCTGCGTGATGGTTTCCGCCGCCGCCGCCTTCAACGTGAAGGTGATTTTCGGCCAGGAAGCTTTTGCAAAATACCGTATGCCGCTGGTCGCAGTCGCGGGCCTTGGCATCGAGATCGTTTTTCTGACGGTCATGTTCTTGCTGCGTAACTTCTGGATCTTCAAGCCGCCGCGCAGGCCGGGCGGCGGGGGCTGGATGTAATGGGTTACGACGCCGCAAAAGCCGCCACGCGCACCGCACAGCTGCTGCTGGATATCGAGGCCGTGCATTTCAATGCGGACAAGCCCTTCATCTTTACCTCGGGCTGGGCGAGCCCCGTCTATATCGATTGCCGGAAGGTGATTTCATACCTGCAGCAACGCCGTGAAATCACCAATATGGGCTGCGAGCTGCTTTCTTCCAGCTGCGACATGTCGAAGGTCGATTATATCGCGGGCGGCGAAACGGCGGGCATTTCCTATGCCGCCTGGATGTCCGAAGAACTCGACAAACCTATGCTCTACGTGCGCAAGAAGCCCAAGGGCTTCGGCCGCGGCGCGCAGATCGAGGGCAATATGCCAGAGGGCGCCCGCGTCCTGCTGGTCGAAGACCTTGCGACCGACGGCGCGTCGAAAGTCGCCTTCGCCAATGCCTTGCGCGACGGCGGTGCTGTCGTTACTGATGTTTTCTCGGTCTTCTTCTACGGCATTTACAAGGAAAGCCCGAAAATCTTCGCCGATGCGGGGCTGAAACTGCATCATCTGGCCGCATGGAAAGACGTGCTGGCCGAGGCTAAAGCGCGCAAGCTCTACGCGCCGGAAGTGTTCGTCGAAGTCGAAAAGTTCCTGGCCGCGCCCGCCGAATGGTCGCGCGACCATGGCGGCGCTTTCGAGCGCAAGGCTTCGGCCTAAATCCCGTTACTTGCTGTTTGCCAGCGGCTTGTTGTAGTCGATGCGGCGCGTAATCGACAAATAGGCCGCAAGGTCGCGCAGCGCCACTGTGCCTAAAAACTTCCCGTCCTGCGCCACCAGCAGCTGTTCCTTGCGCAGGCGCTGCAGCATGTCGAGCGCGACGGCGGCGTTCAGGTCGGGCGAAACCGTATTGTTCGCGTCAATTTCCTCCATCACGCTGCCGACATGCAGCCAGTGCCATTTGTCGCGCGGCAGCGCCAGTATCGCCTGAAGCGTGATAACGCCGACCAGCTTGTCCTTGTCCACCACCGGGAAAATGCGCTGGTAATGCTGCGCCACGTATTTTTCGACCAGTTCCGTCAAAATGATGTCGGGCGAGACGGAGACGATCTGGTCGTGCATGAAGCGTGCGACCACTTCCGCACCCAGCAGCGAACGGTTTTCGGTCTGGCGCACGGCATAGGCACCGGCGGCATGCACGAAGTAGCCGATCAGGCCCCACCACATGCCGGCCGTCAGGTCGTTCCACCAGACGATTTTATAGCAGGCATAGGCCAGCAGGCCGTAGGCAAAGGCAGCGCCGAGGCTGTTGGCGATGCGGGTCGCCAGCACAAGGTTGTTTTTGCGCGACCAGATGATGGCGCGCAGCGCGCGGCCACCGTCGAGCGGGAAGGCCGGCACCATGTTGAAGGCCGCGATCATCAGGTTCAGCGCGCCAAGGTAGCTGAGCACATGGTTGAGCGCCGCAGGCGGGAAGTAAATCTGGTAGAGCTGGTTGGCGGCCAGGAAGAAGACACCCAGCAGTCCGCTCATGATAGGCCCCGCGAGGGCCATCAGGAATTCGCCCTTGGGGTGGCTGGGGTCGCCGCGCATTTCGGCGACGCCGCCGAAGATAAACAGCGTGATGCTTTCAATCGGCATGTGGTAATGCTCGGCGATGACGCCGTGGGCGACTTCGTGCGCGAGGATGGAAATAAACAGCCCGATGACGCAGGCAAAGCCCATGGCAAGGTAGACGGTGGGCGTTGCCCCCGGCAGCATGCCCGGAAAAAGCTTGGTCGCCAGCGTCCACATCATCAGCACCGACAGGAACAGCCAGCTGGCATCCGCCTTGATGGGGAAGTTAAAGAACCGGAACAGGGTAACGCGCCTGAACAAAGGTAAGTTCCTTTTGACGTAAAATAAATCCGGGGGGTTTGCCTCCCGTCCGGCTTTACATTAAGATATAGCGTATCACGGAAAAACAAGTCATGGCTTTCAACCGCATTCCATCGATTTTTGCCGCTTTTGTGTCCTGCCTGCTGCTGTCGGGCTGCGTGACGCTGGGCAATATGTCATGGCCGGGGCAGGGGCAGCAGTTCCATCCGCTCGATAGCGAGGTCGCGTCGATGGCGGCACCTGTGGGTGCCGGCCCCCGCCTTGTCTGCCGCACCGGCCGCGGCACGGCGCTGTTCGGCAAAGCCTGGGCGCCTTTTGCCGAAACCACTTTCACAATCCCCGCCGGCAGCCGTGTGAATATCCCGCTCGCCCGCTATAATGGCAACGGCACGACGACGATGCAGGGGCTGTTCGACAAGGATGGCCAGAAGATTATTTTCTGCCCCGTGGTGCAGGGCCCGCCTGACGCGCGCATCGCCTGCACCAGCCTCTATGCGCTGGACGACGATTTGCAGGCGGGGTTGAAGCGCACGTTCGATGTGCCCGAACTGGTGCGGGGCGCGGCGATTACCTGCGCCTTCGCGGCAGAAAACCTCAAAGACCTCGACTAGAGATCAGTCAAAGCTGAAATCGTTGCCGGGCTTCTTTTTCGGGGGTGCGGGCAGCATCTTGCGCGGTCCGTTGTCGCGCACGAACTGATGCGCGTCTTTCACGCTCTCCTGATAGGCTTTTTCCAGCTCCGGCGCGCCCGTCGTGCCCAGCACGGGGCCGATCATGCGCATGGACAGGACGGAGAGCGTGTCGAGCTGCTGCAGCGCCTGCAGCTTCATCATCTGTTTCAGCTCGGGCGGCATCGCCATTTCCTCGGGCATGCCGAAATCCTGCTGGTCGAGCGCCTCGAGCGCGCCCTTGATGCCCTCTTTCGCATGCGCGATAGAGGCTGTGGTATTGGCAATCACGATCTGCTTGAATTCCTCGGGCGTGCGCTGCAGGCCCAACTGGTTCATCGGGTCGCGCACGCTGTGTACGGACAGCAGGTCCAGCACGTCCCAGTCGACTTTGGGCTTCAGGAAGGCGAGGTCGTCGCGGTTCAGCGTACGCAGGCCGATATCCAGCAGGGCGCCCGCAACTGCCGTCGGGTTTTTCGAGGCCGGCAGGTCGGTCAGAAGCTTGGCTGCCGCGACAGCGCCTTCAAAATCCTCGGGCAGCACGCGCGGGTGGTTGGTGATGACCTCATAGACGGCGCGCACTTTGGCGTCGTCCAGGAGCCCGGTTTCCTCGAACGAGGGGTAGCGGATCTCGGCAGGCGCGGTGCCCAGCGTCGGCGCGCCGGGGCCGGTGAACATGACGCCCATGTCCATCAGTTTCTGGCTGTGTTCCTCGCGCGCGTCGCGGAATTCGCCGAATTTTTCGTTGAACAGCGCCTCCAGCTGCGGCGATGCCGTTTTGTCGGCAAGGCTGCGGCCAAGGTGCGCGAAGACTTCCACGCTCGGCACCATCATCATTTTCTTTTCCAGCTCTTCCATCGGTTTCTGGCCCGTCATCACCTGCTGGACGGTGCTTTCGATGCCCGCCGAAATCTGGCGGAATTCGTCAAAGGACGCGATGGCCGAGGCAAGGGCAATCGCCTTCACGTTGTCGCTTGCCTGGTCGACATAGGCATAACCCGTGCGGTTGTGGAGCTCGGCTTCCTCGAGCAGCGCGGTCGTATCCTTGCCGAAATTTTTCTCGATGATATCCCAGGACTGGCGCGGCACGACGGTCAGCAGCGCGGCCGACAGCAGTTTGGGATCCGCGCCCACCGTCTGGTTGATTGCCTGCGCGACCTTTACCGCGTATTCTTCGGACAGGCCGGTTTCATCGGCGGCGTCTTTCGCGTTCTTTTCGTAGGTCTTGAAGGCCCTGAAAACGGTCGGGTCCTGCGGCAGGCCTGTGTCGCGGTAGTTGGTCATCGGGTGCTCCTGGAATTACCTTGGCGATTCCATAATGATTAATATGAATCGTTTTTAGCACCCGCAGATAAGCCGAGTCAACGCGCTATGGGAAGTTACATTTAACATAACGCATAAGTTACCCGCAAAAGGCGCGGCGGGCTGACCGATTGCACAGTTTATCAGACGCGAACGCGCGGCAGGCGCTTCGTGCCGACTGCCATGACCTGCGTGGGCGCAGCTTTTTGCGCCGGCACGGGCATGTTCTGCTCGACGAAATGCTGCAGGCGGGAATGTTCTTCCTCGAAGGCGCGCTCGAGCGCCGGCGCGCCGGTGCGGCCGCGCAGCGGTTCGACTATCATCGGCATGGCGACGGCAAGGGCGAAGAGCGGCTTGAAGCCGATGGTCTTGATCTCGTTGTAGGCGGCCTCTGGGATGATGTCCGCGCCTTGCTTTAATTGCTCCAGCACGCGCTCGCCACCCTGCTTGGCGTTGTCCATCATAACGATGCCATAGGCCAGCGCCATCTGGCGGAATTCCTCGGGGCCTTTGTTCAGCGCAGCGCGGTCCTTCATCAGCGCATCGCGCACGTTGAAGGTTTCCATGATCTGGCCGACCTCGCCGCCGAGACGTTTTTGCATGAAGCCGATATCGTCGGCCGTGACGCGGTGCAGCCCTGCCTGCAGCAGCCCTGCGCTGATGACCGAGGCGTTTTCCTCGGGCGCGAAAGTGCCCAGCAGCTTGCCGAACATCACGGCATCTGCCAGCGTCTGCTGCGTGACGCCGGGATGGCGCTGCAGCAGTTCGTATGCCGCTTTTACGGTCGCATCTTCCATCAGGCCTGTGTCTTCGAATTTGGCGGAAGCAGCGGCTTCTTTCTTCGGCAGGACGACGCCGACGAAATCCAGCTCCTGACGGTAATCTTCATAGGCCGCGCGATAAGCGGAAAGTTTTTGCGCGAAGGCGGCGCTGTCGATGCGGCCTTCCAGCATTTCGTACATGCGCGGCTCGGGCAACACCAGCTGCGGCGCCGCTTTTTTCAAATCCGCGCCCGCGGGCACGCGCAGCAGCGTATCGGAAATCTTCGCGGCCGCTTCGCGGAACTCATCGAAGGAGGCTATGGCGGAGGCGGCAGCCAGTTCCTTCACGGCGGGCGAGGCGTCCTCGATATAGGCATAGCCGGTGCGCACATGCGTCCAGGCTTGGTCGAGCTGCTTCACCACATCAGGGCCGAATTGTTTTTCAACGACAGTATAGGCGGGGGCGGGCACAGCCATCAGCAGCGCCAGCGCCGCGGTGTTCGCATCGCCGCCAGCAGCACGGACGGCCAGCGCCGATTTCAGCGGGAAGCCGGCATCGAGGCCGCTTTCTTCCGCAAAGGTTTCGGCGTTTTTCTGGTAGAGGCGGAAGGCGCGGAAGACGACGGGGTCGGCAGGCAGGCCCGTATCCTTGAATTCGATGTTCTTGATGTCGGTCATGGTGTCACCCGCTCTTGAAAAAGGCGGGCGTTGATAATGCCCGCGGTTGCCTGAATGATGCGCCCATTCGTAGCACCCGCGTATTGTTTATGTCAATATACTATGTGAATAGGTAAGTGCTTAGTCGGCGGCCAAGTCTATCGAATTTTTCTTAGTATAATCAATAATTTGATTAACAAATCCCGTCATGTTCTTGCGTGTGCGCGCGAAGCCCGGCGTCTTGCGGCGCGAGGCCTCGTCCATGTAAAGGCTGCGGCGGATTTCGACCTGCAGGCTGTGGCGATTCTGCGCGGGGTTGGCATGGCGGCGCAAAATCTCGACACCCTTGTAGGGTTTGTTGATGGCGACGCGGTATCCCATCTCCTTCAGGCATTTCGCGGCGAAGGTTGTGAAACCGGCGTCGCAGGTGGTGCCGTCGCGGTCACCCAGCACGATATCGGGCTGGTGCCGCGTGGCGCCGCCCGGCGTGGTCGGCATCGAATGGCAGTTGAGGTGATAAACAGCGCCAAAATCGCGGTGCGTCGCCTCCAGCAATTCGGCCAGCATCATGTGATAAGGCCTGTAATAGGCCTCTATCCTGTGCTGCACCTCGGCGACGGTCAGGCGACGGTTGTAAATTGGCTGCGGGTTATTCTGCTTGAACAGCCGCCGTATCAGCCCCACGCCCATGGCCGAGCGCGCGGTCGGATTGGCGAGGCCCGGCCAGAACCCGTCTATCAGTAACGGGTCGATATCGTCCTCCGCCCTGTTGGCGTCGATATAGCAACGGGGGAAGAGGGCGGAGAGCAGTGGCACCCCCAGCTGCGGCGACTGACCGAAAATCTCGTCCACAAAGGCGTCTTCGGTCTCGGCCAGCCATTCCCTGGGGCAGTCGTGGCCGAAGTCGGCAGGGTAGATATTCCCGCTATGGGGGCTGTCCAGCACCAGCGGGGCGGCCTGTTTGGGCGGTTTTTGACAAATAAGGACGTCTTTCAAGGCGTTTTCCGTACGTTCGAGAAGCTACTTGGACCCCAGATGAATATTGAAAAATGCCCAAAAAAGCTTATTTTGAACCCATTATACATCCGGCAGGAAGGCAGCGCCACCATGACGAAAACCAATCTCACAAGCCAGCAGATGCTGGCCAAGCTGGTCTCCTTCGACACCACCTCCGTCAAAAGCAACCTCGAGCTTATCCACTGGGTACAAAACTACCTGGGCGAATACGGCGTCAAATCACATCTCGTTTTCGACGAAACGAAAAACAAGGCCAACCTTCATGCAATTGTGGGCCCCGCGGACAAGGCGGGCATCGTGCTTTCCGGCCACACCGATGTTGTGCCGGTTGAAGGGCAGGCCTGGGACAGCGACCCCTTCACGCTCCGCGACCACAATGAACATCTTTACGCGCGCGGCACCTGCGACATGAAGGGCTTTATCGCGGTAGCTCTTTCGAAGCTGCCCGAGATGGTGAAGAAACCGCTGAATTCCCCCATCCACTTCGCGCTGTCGTATGACGAAGAACTGGGCTGCCTTGGCGCGCACAGCCTTGCCGACCATATCGCGCAGGCATCGGTGAAGCCGAAGCTTTGCGTCGTGGGCGAACCCACGCTGATGAAAACGATTACGGGGCACAAGGGCATCTGCGACCTCGAATGCACGGTGCATGGGAAGGAATCGCACTCTTCCCTCGCCCCCTATTCGGTCAACGCTGTCGAATACGCGGCCGAGCTGATCGCGCATACCAAGTCGATCGCGCGCCGCATCCAGAACGAAGGCCCCTTCAACCGCCAGTTCGACCCGCCCTTCACCACCGTCCATGTCGGCATCATCAAGGGCGGCACGGCGCTGAACATCGTGCCGAACCATTGCGAATTCGCCATCGAAGTCCGCAACATCCCCGAAGTGAACGCCGAAGAAGTTCTGGAGGAAATCCGCCAGTACGCCTTCAAGCACCTGGAACCCCGCATGAAGGCCATCGACCCGAAAACCGGCTTCGATTTCAAGTACACGGCGGGTGTCCACAGCTTCGACATCGCCAACGACAACCCGATGGTCGATTTCGTCCTCTCGCTGTCCGGCGCCAACGCGACGGAAAAGGTCAGCTTCGCGACCGAGGCCGGCATCTTCCACAACAAGGGCATCCCCACGGTCGTTTGCGGCCCGGGGTCGATCGCCCAGGCGCACAAGCCCAACGAGTTCATCGCCAAAGAACAATTGGTGAAGTGCGAAAACTTTATGGATAGACTGCTGGACAAATTAAGGACTGCGGCCTAATATTAAAGGCCTTGAATTTCAAACTCTTGCAATATCGGGGAAGTCATGACAACATCACAACAGGCTGCGCAGCAACCTTCTGGAAAGGCCCCTAATACGATGTTCGACCAATACAACTGGCAAAAAGTGAGCGGCGCCCAGCTGGAGCCCTTCCTCAAGCTGGTCAACCCGATTCAGGGCAAGCACAACGCCTCGCCCGCCACCGGCACCGCCGAATGGTGCCAGCTGCCCTTCTATACCTCCATCGGCCTCGTGCGCGTGAACGACAGCGCATGGCCCGCCGGCACAGGCCCCTTCTGGTTCCTCGCGAAACAGGGCCGCATGTTCCTGCTCGACGGATCAAGTGCGCCCATCCATGACGCGAACGAAGCTGACCCCATCAAAGTTTCCGAGGCGAACAACCTCGAATACTTACGTTTCTTCTGCTATTTCGTCCATGGCGACGAAGGCCCCTTCCTGATCGTGGAAGACATCAACCACCCCGCCATCGACCAGGCGAAGCTGGACCCGAACACCCGCAAGGTGATCGAGGGCGCGATCCGCCCCGCCGCCTTCGAAGGCCGTTCGGCCGAGGGTGCCTATGAAGCCTCGGCGATGGTCCTTTACGGCAACGCGCTCTTCTCCGCGCGCTTCTCGATGACCGAAAACGGCATGATCGAGATGATCGACGACGAACCGGTCGCAGCCGACCTGCCCGTCAAGAAGATCAAGCCGAACTACTAATATCTAGATTTTAACGGTTTTCACTGGCGGGTTAACGCGCCAGATGCTGTCGCGCGTGTGGGCTGCGCGCGGGAATTGTTTTTCAATCACCTTCATCACCAGCGTGTCATGCGCCGTGCGCGCTTCCTTCATCCCGTCCGGGTGTATCCAGCGTTGCGCGTAATTCTCGACAATCTCCGCCTGCTGCTCGGTGCCGAAATCGGCGAAGTTGGAAGCGCCGTTCATTTTGTAATCGTAGTCATAACGGCGGAACGCCTTGGTGGAGAATTTTAAATTCTGCCCCTGCCATGTATGCGTGACCTCGTGCAGGAACAAGCCGAACTTGTCCTGCCCCTCGCGGCTGAAATCATTCGAATATGCGGCCTCGCCAAAGAAATCGATATGGCTGAAGGGCGGCATCACCATGCCGCGCGTATTGCCCATCACATGCGTGACGCTGCTGTTGTCCCTGAAGTGCTTGCGGATGCGCGACGCGTCCAGCTGGTCGCCGAAAATGCTTTCGACGGTTTTGGTTTCATCCGCCGTCAGCTTTTCGCCGCGCCCTGCGTAAAACGTGCCGAACCACGCGCCATAGGCGAGGGCTGCGATGGCGACGGTCTTTGCCGCGGCCTTCGCGAACCTGCGAATCAATGATCCCTTTTGGCGCTCCGCCATCGTCCGGTTCCTGTTTTGAAGGCCTCAGGATAACGGATTATTATCCATAATGTCAACTTATTAAGTAGGGAATGGCGGGTTTTTGACGCTTTTCAGGCCGGACGGGGCGGGCGGCGGCGGCATAACCCGGGGCGGGTATTGTGGGGCTGGCCAGCCTTGGCGTATCGGAGGCGACGGTGTTGAAGGCCTGCATGCGGCCTTCCTCCATGGCGATGCGGGTGGTGTGGGCGCTGGGGAAGCGGGTTTCCACCACGCGCTGCAGCAGCAGATCTTCTTCCGTGCGTTTCTGCCGCAGGCCCGAATGGTGCAGGAATTTTCCGCTGTAGTCGCAGATGATTTCGGCCTGCTGCTCGGTGCCGAAGTCGGAGAATTTGGAATTCTCGTTCAGTTCGTATTTATAAACGCCGACCTGATGGCGGGAGAAATTAAAGTTCTGCCCCTGCCATGTATGCGTGACTTCATGCATGAAAAGCCTGAATAACCTTGCATCGCCCTGCGTGTAATCGCGCGTATGCGCATCGGGGCCGTAAAAATCGATATGGCTGAAGGGCGGCGGCACCATGCCGTCGACCCAGCGGAAGATATGGGTCGCGCTGCCCTCGGAACGTTCGTGCTTGCGGATGGCGTTGGCGTTAATCTCGTTGCCAAAGACGGCGGTCACGGCGCTGGTTTCGCCGGGCGTCAGCTGTTCGCCGCGCCCCGCATAGAAGGCCCCGAACCATGCGCCATAGAGGCATGCGGCGGTGGCGGCAAGGCCCAATACAGCCTTGGTGAATTTGCGGGCAAGCGAACCTTTACGCTTCTCTCTATACATTAATACCCCAAGTCTGCGGCCTATTTCCCCGCCTGTCAATTGCGGGGCGGTTTTTCCAGTCGCAACAAGGGCTTGAATAGGCTAATCTGCAGCCGGAAAAGGTGACCCATGGCCAAGCCCAAAGCCCCGAAAAACATGCTGCGCTGCGATGTGCTGATCATCGGCGGCGGCCTTGCGGGCTTGTCGCTGGCGGGTGTACTGGGCGCGGCGGGCGTTGAAACCGTTATCCTCGACCGCGCGCCGCCTTCGGTCCACCTGAATGACAACTATGATGGGCGCACCACGGCGATTTCTTATGCCTCGCACAAGGTGTTGCAGGCGGCGGCTGTATGGGATGCGATTCTGCCCGATGCTTCGCCAATACTCGATATCCGCGTGGCCGATGGCGCCTCGCCGCTTTTCCTGCATTTCGCAACCGACAAGGACGGCAACGGCGAACCCTTCGGTTGGATTGTCGAGAACCTGCTGCTGCGCCGCGCGCTCTATAAGAACCTCGCGCGTTTCAAGAACGTCAAACACCTTGCGCCCGTCGATATCACCGCCTTCCACAGCGATGATTCAAACGCGGGCGTCACGCTGAAAGACGGCCGCCGTATTTCGGCGCCGCTGGTGATCGGCGCGGACGGCCGCCAGTCGCCCACGCGCGAATGGCTGGGGATTGGCGTGAAACAATGGTCCTACGGCCAGATCGCGATTGTCTGCAACGCCGCGCATGAATTGGATCACGAGAATGTGGCGGTCGAACACTTCATGCCTGCCGGCCCCTTCGCCGTGCTGCCGATGACGGATGATAAAGACGGCAACCACCGTTCCTCCGTCGTCTGGACGGTCGAGGAAAAAGACGCGGCGAAATTCCTGGCGCTCGCGCCTGCGAAATTCGATGCGGAACTGCAAAAGCTCTTCGGCGAACATCTGGGCAAGGTGCGCGCGGCGTCAAAGCCGATGGGCTATCCGCTCTCGCTGATGCATGCCGAAAAATATACCGGCCCGCGCGTCGCGCTGATGGCCGAGGCCGCGCATGTTATCCACCCGATCGCTGGGCAGGGGTTGAACCTGTCGATGCGTGATGTGGCCGTGCTGTCAGAGCTGGTGGTCGACGGGCTGAAGCTGGGGCAGGATATCGGGGCGCCTGCGTTGCTGGCGCATTATGAACAATGGCGCCGCACGGACACGTTGATGATGGCGGGCTTCACCGATCTTTTGAACCGCCTGTTTTCCAACAACCTGAAATCCGTTGCCGCGATTCGGGACTTAGGGATTGGAATCGTCGACAAAATACCCCCCTTAAAGGGATTTTTCGCCCGCCAGGCGATGGGTTTGGGTGGAAAACCGCCCCGGATTTTACAGGATGGGCGGCTTTAACCTTTTATTCATTTGATTTCACGTGTTTTTTTCTGCTTTCTGCTTGACGGCACCCCGAAAGCTTGGCACGCTAAGACTCTGATAGCGTTGATTTTCAATCAAGGACCCTGTCGTCATGACAAAATCTGAACTGATCCTCAAACTCGCCGAGCTGAACCCGCACCTCTACCAGAGCCATGCGGAGCAGATCGTGGACACGATTTTTGAAGAGATTACAAAGGCATTGGCAAACGGCAGCCGCGTCGAACTGCGCGGTTTCGGGGCATTCTCGGTGAAGCAGCGCAAGGCCCGCATGGGCCGCAACCCGCGCACCGGCGAGACCGTGAAGGTCGAAAACAAGCGCGTGCCCTTCTTCAAAATCGGCAAGAAAATGCACGAGCGCCTGAACGGCATCGTCTCCGACGACGAAGACGATATGAAGGACTAAGTCCTCCTCCCCTTAAACCGCTGATTATAAAGGGGGATAAATGGCCTATATCACGCTACTCATCACCATCCCTTTGACCGTCTTCGCGGCGCTGTTTTCGCTGTCGAACACCGGCGTTATCACGCTTGGCCTCTGGCCCTTTGAAAAGACAATAGATTTTGCGGTTAATATCTTCGGCCTCGGCATGCTGGGCATCGGCTTTTTGCTGGGCGCGCTTTTCGTGTGGCTGCAATACCAGCGGTTGCGCGTGAAGCTCTGGCAGGAAAGCCGCAAAGCGGCGCGGCTGGAAAAAGAACTCGACTCCCTGCGCCAGAAGGCGGAAACTGCCGCCTCACCAGATACAACACCCAAGCTGCCCGCCACGGCGGCCTAACAGGAGCTCCGTCTTGAAACGCGTCAGGAAAGTCGTCGCCTATATCACGCTGGGCGACAAGCTGCTGGTCTTCAACCACCGCGATTACCCGGAAGCAGGCGTACAGGTGCCCGCCGGCACCGTCGAGGAAGCCGAGGAGCTGCCGGACGCCGTGCTGCGCGAAGCGGAGGAAGAAACGGGACTCAAAGGGCTGACGCTGGTGAAATACCTCGGCGCCGAAGATTTCGATGCCGCCAAAGTCGGCCGTGACGAAGTGCATGAGCGCCATTTCTTCCATCTCCAATGCGCCAACCCTGCGCCCGAAAAATGGAGGCACTGGGAAATGACGCCCTATGGCGACGACAAGACGCCGGTTGCTTTCGATTTATACTGGGCGGATAAACAGGATCCCGGCCTGTCCTACGGCTTCGACGCGCTGCTGCGTAAAGTCACTTAAGCCCTGAACAGGTAATCCTGCACGTGCCTGTTGTCGCGCCGCCAGAACGCGGCGTCGATAAAGTAGTGATGGATGTTGATGAAGACGATAAACGACGTCAGGAAGAATTTCGGGTCATAGCTTAACCCCGTGATGCCGAAATTGCGGTCGAGCGCCTTGGGGAAAAACTCCATCAGCACAGCACCCGCCAGTAACCCCGTCGCCGCAAAGATAACAAAACCGCCCATGGCTTTGGGGCCAGTCATCTGCCTGAATTCCTCGCGTTTGAATTTGTAGACGAAGGGCAAGTATTGAAGACCGTGGAACAGCGGCACGATGGCATAGAACATCATGTCGATGCGCGGCATTAAAACCCACATATATATGGCTGATACATAGCCGACCAGCGCATTGGCCGAAAGTTTCTTTTCACCCTCCAGCCATGGCGCGACGAGCACTGCCGCCGCAGCCAGCGTCGTGATACAGGCGAAAACACCGCCATAGGTAACGACCCAGGCGGGCAGGGGGATAGAAGGGTAAAGCCCGGGCGGATAGTCTTTTTCAACCATCTGCGCCGCCAGCGCGTTATTCGCCGCCGCCCATGACCAGAGCCAGACGGCATAGGCGTTGACCCACAACACCCTTTTTTCCCAGGCGCTGTAGTAGATACCTTTGTACAGCGACAGCGTGATCAGCACGCCATAGCCCTGCTTGACGTAGTGCCAGCCCACAGTCAGCAGCATCACGAAATAGGCCCAGCCCACCATTGCGGGATCGCGCACGGAAAAAGTCACCGCAAAATAGGCGGCCATGGCGGCGGGCACGACAACGCCGGCGAGGGCATGGCGGATACGGCTGAAAACCCCCGTATCTTTGCCGAACAGCCTGTCCGTGAACCCGCGGTAGAACAGCAGGTATGAATAGACGAAATGCGGATAGGACAGGATGAAGGAAAATAAAATGATAAAGGCCGGCACCGCCAGCCGGACATCGCGCGGCATAAAGGGCAGCACTGAAAGGTAAAGCGCGAAGGTGAGGATCGACGTCCCGCCCAGAAGCCAGAAATCGGCCTGCGGTGAAACCAGCGCGCGTCGGGGGGCTGCCGTCACGGCCTCAAGCCCTGAACAGGTTGTGCTGCACGTCCTTGTTATCCCTGCGCCAGAAAGCGTGGTCGATAAAGAAGTGGTGGACGTTGATAAAGACGATAAAGCCGATGAGGAAGAAGTAGGGGTCAAGCGCCGCGTTTTCCATCGTCATGCCGATATGGTCGTCGAGATTGTTGGGGATGGTTTCAAAGAAGACGGTGCCTAGCGCCGCGCCTACTGCCGTGAACATCAGCGCGTTGATGATAAACAGACGGCGTGAACGCCTGTAGTTGCCGAGTGGCCGGTGCAGTTCGCGCGAGAGTTCCGATTTTTTGTACTTATAGACAAAGGGCAGGTACTGCAGCGAATGGAACATCGGGATAAAGACGTAGAACCCCATGTTCACAAAGGGCACCATTACCCACATATAAATCGCGCAGACATAGCCCACCACCGCATTGAATGATATCCCTTTGTTTTCGGCCAGCCAGCGGTTCAGCACCACGGCGATACAGGCGGCGGTGGTGAAACAGGCGAAGTAAAAACTGCCGTCTACGACCCAGGCAGGATAGTCGAAAGCGTTCCATTTCAAATGCCGGTAATTCAGCTCGCCGCCGACACTGTTCGTGCGGCACCAGGAATAGGCCCAGACCGCATAGGCGTTGACGTAGAGGATGCGTTTTTCCCAGTTGGTGTAAAAAACGTTTTTGTAAACCGACAGGGTGATCAGGACGCCGTAACCCTGCTTCACGTAGTGCCAGCCTACGGTGAAAATCATCACGAAAACCGCAAGGCTCAGCAGTTCAGGGCGCTTGCTCAGGTAGGCGTGGATAAAATAAAGCACCATGATCACGGGCACCGCGATGCCGGCCACAAGGAGCCTTACGCGGCTTGCCGGTTCCGTGCCCGGGCCGAAAAGCCGTGCAGAAAAGTTCTTGTAGAACAGCAGGTATGAATAGGCGAAGTGCGGATAGTTGATGACGAAGGAAAAATACCCCGCCCATATATAGGCTTCGGCCTTGAAGGCCTCCTGGTTATCGGCGTTGGTGAACACGAGACAGAGGCCGAGCAGTATGATGGAAAGCCCGCCCAGCAGCAGGAAATCCATCGCCGGGCTGACCAGCGCGCGGTCTGTGGACTGGAAGCCGAGGCGTTTGGCGAGGCTCATAACCCGAGGCCCTTCAATGCCCTGAACGACCGTGTCGGGTCGGCTGCCGGTTTTTCTTTATAGACTTTCTTGCCAGCCGGTGCGGTGGTCGTGGCCTTGCCGCCCGGCGTAGTGGTCGTAGTTGTTGTGGTCCTGCCGCCCGGTGTTTCGAACAGCGGGAAGTTGCCCCTCATACCGCCCTTCTGGCCGGGGATGATATTACCGCCCGGCACCATGTTGCCGGGGACCATGTTCCCCGGCACGCCCGGGACACCCTTCATTTTCAGGAAGTTGTTGAGCAGCAGGTCGTTTTTGCCCGAGCCCTCGAAGTTCAGCATGCGCTGCAGGACTTCTTCCTTGCGGGACAGCAGCACGGTCGCCGCGATCAGCTGCAGTTTTTTCGCGGGCCAGGGCATGGCGTCGGAGGGTTTTTGCTTGCGGCTCTTGATAGAAGTGCCCTTGCCCTTGTCGACGAAGGTTTCGCCGCCGTCGTTGCGCACGCGTACGCGGCCTTCCTCGACGTTTACACCATATTCCTGCTCGATCTCGCCCGCCCAGAATTTCGTGCCGCGGATGCCGATCGAGCCGTAACCGGTTTCAATTTCAACCTTGGGGTCTTTTTTCTTGGCAATCGCGCCGCTGATGTATTCGAAGGCGCCGCGCGTGACGCTGTAATGCGCCTTGTCGTCCTGCGGGGCCGAGGGGTCGAAGGCGTATTCATCGGCGACGAAGCGGGTGTTTTCCGACAGCGTAAACTGCGTCTTGTCGATGAAGAGGATAAAGCCCTTGGATTTCGGGCCGGTTTCGATGACGTCGTTCAGGTGCAGCTGGGTTTCGACCTTGGCAGGCTTGCGTTCCTTCGTCCCTGCGGCTGTGATCCAGACCTTGCCCTCGACCTCCAGCATCGTGCCAATCACGGCCGGCTGTGCGGGGGCTTGCTGAGGCTGCGCGAAGGCGGGTGAGGCGGTCATAAGGAATGACAGGCACAAGACGGCGAAATATTTCAGCATGATGCGAACCCCATAAACCCTGCTCTACTGCTTATCTTATCCCAAAGCAGGCGATAAGCCAGCAGGGATAAGCCGCGGGCAGGCGGTAGGGTTTATGATATGTCAACCGATTGACGGAATCAGCTTAGCGCCTTGCCGTTCAGCTTGAGGGTAACTGCGATATTACCCTTGGTCGCCTTGGAATAGGGGCAGACCTTATGCGCGTCCTGCACCAGCAGGGTCGCCAGTTTCTCCTCGATGCCGGTCATGGTGACGGCCAGCGTCACGCCCAGGAAAAACCCGTGTTCGTCCTGGTTCAGCGTGACTTCGGAATTGAGGTTGATCGCACCCGTTTCCAGCTTGCGCTGCCCCGCCACATAGGCGATCGCGCTGCCGAAGCAGGCGGCATAACCGATGGCGAACAATTGTTCCGGGTTGGTGCCCATGCCCCCGCCGCCCGGGCGCGAGAGGCTGACGGCCAGCTTGCCGTCGTCAGATTCTCCCTTGCCGTCGCGCCCGCCGGTGACTGTCGCGCGTGCTGTATACAAAACGGTCATTGTATTATCTCCTCGGGTAACATGATTAAAAGCCTGCGGCTTTTTTAATATAAGCCGAAAAATCTTCGTCCTCGCCCACCAGCAGCCCCGGCAGCGCGCGTCTGAAATCCTCGCGCTGGCACCAGAACTTTATATAGTCTTCCCATGTCGCCCAGAGGCGCTTGGTCTGCTTGTCCATTTTTTCCTCGTAGACAAGGATGTAGGCGCGTTCGAAAAGCGCGACCAGCATGTCGAAAATGACGGTCTTGCGCTCTTTCTGCTCGGTGCTGAGGCTGTCGTCGGGGATGCCGCCGGTCATCAGCTGCAGATCGGCGTTTTCGATCATCAGGTTCCCGAACTTCGCGTATTCTTCGGCCAACGCCTGGTAGAGCTCTTCGTTCTCGAGCTGCCGTTCCTTGTAGTTATCGAGCGCGAACATGGCGATCGCATAGGGAAGGCCGATGACGGTGACGACGTAACTTGCCAGTTCCCAGGCCTGCAGGGTGCTTTCGGTCATGTCATTTCCTCTTTTATTTTAACAGATGGTTGCAGCAGGTAGCCGCCCAGCGCAATTGCGGAGAATACCGCGCCCGCAATAAACGTATGCCCGGGGCCGAAGGATTTCCAGAGCGCCCCTGCGATGACAGAGGCCAGCAGCAGCGCGATGCCGGTCAGCAGGTTGAACATGCCGAAGGCCGTGCCGCGCAGGTGCGCCGGTGCTGCTTCTGCGACTAAGGTGGTCAATATGCCCTGCGTCAGCCCCATATGCAGCCCCCAGCAGGCGGCCCCGGCGAACAGCAGCACCGGTCCCGCCGCCGCCGCCAGCAATATATCGGCGACAATCAGCGCCCCGATGCCCAGCGCCAGCAGTCCCGTGCGGCCTATGCGGTCGGAGAGGATGCCGACCGGCCATGCCGACAGGGAATACACAACGTTCATCGCAATCAATATCATCGGTGCATAGGCGGCGGAAAGGCCAAGGCTGTTGCCGCGCAAAATCAGGAAGGCGTCCGAAAACCGCGCCAGTGTCAGCACCGCGCCCAGCAAGGAGACGAACCAGAAAGCCTTGTTCAGCTGCTTTAGCTGCTCCTTTTTCAGGGGGAAGGGTTTTTTCTCCGTGGATTTCTCGCGCGTGGGTTCCTTGATGGCGAAGATAATGATCAGCAGCACCAGCAGCGCAGGCACCATCGACGCCCAGAACACAAGCTTGAAATTATTCACCGACCACAGCATCAGCAGCACGGCGATCAGGGGGCCGGTAAAGGCGCCGATGGTATCCATGGTCTGGCGCAGTCCATAGGCCGCGCCGCGCATGCCCTCCGGTGTCACATCGGCGACAAAGGCGTCGCGGGGCGCGACGCGGATGCCCTTGCCGATGCGGTCGGTAAAACGCGCCAGCAAGACCATCTGCACGTTTTCAGCGAGCGGGAAGAGGGGGCGCGTCACGGTCGCCAGGCCATAACCCAGCAGCAACAGCGGCTTGCGCCTGCCGATCCAGTCGCTGATCGCACCCGAGAAAATTTTGAGGATGGAGGCCGTGGCCTCCGCAATGCCCTCGACGATGCCGACCCACAGCGCCGAGGTGCCCAGCACCGTCACCATGAAGACGGGCAGGATGCTGTGGATCATCTCCGACGATATGTCCATGAACATGGACACAAAGCCGAGCGCAATGACCCCTTTTGGCATTTTTTTCAGTGACATAACCCGCACCTGTCGCAATATGTTAGGCTTTTTAACAGGGCTTGGAAAGGCTATACTCGGCAACGTCATGCAGCGCGTTGTCATCCTCGGGCCCACGGGTTCCGGCAAAACGACATTGGGGTTCAAGGTGGCCGAAAAACTCGGCCTCACACCTGTCGACCTCGACGACCTCCACTGGAAACCCGCCTCCGAGGGCGCGTGGCAGCACCGCACGACCGAGGAAATGTACGCGCTGGCGATGGCAGCGGGTGCGGGTGACAAATGGGTCATCATGGGCAACTATTCCAAGGTGAAGGACGCCATCTGGCCGCGTGCGGATGCCTTCATCTGGATCAATTATCCTTTCTACCGCGTTTTCTGGCAGCTGCTGCGCCGTTCCATCGCGCGCGCGGTCGACAAAAACCCGATTTGTAACGGCAATACCGAAAGCTGGCGGCTGATGTTTTCGAAGAAAAGCATCATCGTCTGGCTGTTCCAGAGCTACTGGAAACTGGAAAAACGCTATGCAGAGCATTTTGCCGGGGCTGGAAAAAACCCCGCTGTCCGCTATATTCGCCTCACGTCGCCACAGGCGACGGCAGAATTCCTGAAATCACTGGAGAACCCGTCATGACCACGCCGCTTTTCACGCCCTTCACAATGCGCGGAACCGAATTCCGCAACCGCATCGGCGTGTCGCCCATGTGCCAGTATTCGTCCGAAGACGGCTTCGCCAGCGACTGGCATGTCGTGCATCTGGGCTCCCGCGCGGCGGGCGGGGCCGGGCTCGTCATCATGGAAATGACCGATGTGACGCCGGAAGGCCGCATCAGCTCCGGCTGTAACGGCATTTGGTCGGATGCGCATGTGGAGCCGCTGAAACGTGTTACGGATGTGATCAAAAACAACGGCGCGGTCGCTGGCATCCAGATCGCCCATGCGGGCCGCAAGGCGTCGAAGGCGCGCCCCTGGGAAGGCAATAAAACGCTGCTGCCGGGGCAGGGCGGCTGGGTGACGCAAGCGCCCTCGGCCATTCCCTTTACCGCGGGCGATCCCGCGCCGCACGCGCTCACCATCGATGAAATCAAGAAGCTGGTCGATGCCTTCGTTGCGGGCTCGGTGCGCGCGGTCAAGGCGGGTTTCCAGCTCATCGAACTGCATGGCGCGCATGGCTATCTTATCCACCAGTTCCTCTCGCCGCTCAGCAACAAGCGTGATGATATTTATGGAGGCTCCGAAGAAAACCGCTTCCGCTTCGCGCTCGATATCATGAAAGCGGTGCGCGCCGCCGTGCCCGCGAATATCATCGTCGGCATGCGCCTCTCATGCACCGACTGGGTCGAGGGCGCACTCACGATTGCCGATACCACAAGGCTATCGCAGCAACTGAAGGCCGCGGGTGCCGATTTCATCGACTGTTCCTCGGGCTTTGTCACAGGCGACGCCAAGGTGCCTTTTGCACCAGGCTTCCAGGTGCCTTTCGCGAAAGAAATCCGCGAGAAGGCAGGCATCCCCACCTGCGCCGTCGGCATGATCACCGAAGCGAAACAGGCGAATGATATCGTCGCCTCCGGTTCGGCCGATATTGTGCTGCTGGCGCGGAAGCTCCTCAGCGACGCCTACTGGCCGATCCATGCGGCGCTGGAACTGGGGGCGGAACCTCCCATCCCCGCCCAATACCTGCGCGGCTACGAGGCCGATAAATACGCCCTGGCCAAGAAAAAGGCGGGGTAGGCATGGCGGAATATCCCGGCATCGAGGTGCGCCCGTTCCGTCCCGACGAGTGGCCGGTGTTCAAGGCGGTTCGCCTCCGCGCGCTGGAAAGCGACCCGAAATTCTTCGGTTCCCGCTATGACGAGGAAAAGGCGCTGGCCGACAGCCACTGGCAGGACCGACTTGCCGACCCCAACCTTCTTGTGCTCGGCCTCTTCAACGAAGGCCAGCCCATCGGCATGACCGGCGCTGCCGTCGACCGCATGGACGACACGGGCCAGACCGGCAAGCTCTGGGGTTCGTGGATAGAACCCTCGTGGCGTAACAAGGGCCTGTCGCGCAAGATGTACGAAGCGCGCATCGCCTGGGCCAAGGCGCATCCCACAATCAAGAAACTTGTCGTGTCGCACCGCAAGAGCAACGCGGTCTCGAAGCGCGCCAACCAGCGCTTCGGCTTCCGCTTTACGGGCGCGAAAGATACCGTCTGGTACAATGGCGAGAAAGAGACCGAGTTCTTCTACGAACTGCCGGTAAAATAACCTGAAATAATTATTCGATATGGAAGCGGCGCGCGAATTCCAGCGTCTGCAGTTCGCGGTGCATGCGCACGCGCACTTCCCAGTCGCCCTTGCCGGGGAACTGCACGGTGGCGGTAAAGTGGCCGTCGCCTGTCTGGTTAAACACCGGCATCAGTATCGGCTTGTCCGAATCCGGCCTGCGCACGTCGATTTCAAAAGAGGTGATGGGCACTGTATTATCGTTCAGGTCACTTGCGCGAATAGTGATTTTGTAGCTGCCGCCGTCGCTGTCGGCCAGTGTCACGTCGCCGCGCCAGCCCGGGCCTTTGTAGGTCAGTGTCTGGATATCGCTGCCAGTAACTGTGCCTGCTTGGGGCCCTGCCGGGGGCGGGACAAGGCCGGAATCACGCGCCGGCGGCTCCGAGAGGCGCTGCACCGAGGTATCATAGGCCTGGTTCACAAACAGGAAATTGGCAATCGCTGCCGCCAGCATAAGCAGCAGTATCACCAGCACGACATATTTTTTCCTGGCGCTCACGCGATGAATTCCCTTCGTCGTTCTTTGTGATCATGCTTCCGGCACATGGCGATTGCAACACAAATACCGCCATCCGCGCTGCCGCACCCATGGATTATGGCAACGCGTAGCCGTACCATTTGACTGTGAAAAGGGCTAACATGGCGCTGGAGCTTAAAACGCAGCATGAACAGCATCAGGCCCGCAACATCGTCTGACATTTCCTCCCTCTACGCCATCGCCGCCGCGATGAAGGCGCAGCACGAACCGCATTATTTCGAGCGCTGCCTGCTGGAACAGGACGAGGGCCGCAGGCTGATTTATATTGCTGAGGCCGAGGGGCAGGATGCAGGCTATGTACAGCTGAACCTGAACCCCCTCTACCCGCCCTTCCGCCGCCTTGGCATCCCCGAGATACAAGACCTCAACGTCGTCCCCGCCGCACGCCAGCAGGGAATCGGTACGGCGCTGGTCGCGCATTGCGAAGGCGTGGCGAAAGCGCGCGGCAGTACCGAGATGGGGATCAGCGTCGGCTTGCACGCGCGCTTCGGCGCGGCGCAGCGGCTCTATGTGCGGTTGGGATATATTCCTGACGGCGCAGGTGCTGCTTATGACGAAGTTCCCGTCGTGGTTGGCGAAATGCGTCCCGTCGATGATATGCTGACGCTGAAGCTGATCAAAAACCTATGACCTCCAAATCTTCGGCGGCGGAGCCGCGCATAACTCCCGAACTTGTCCTGCATGCCTACCGCATGGGCGTCTTCCCGATGGCCGATGCGCGCCATGCTGCGGAAATAAAATGGTACGAACCGAAATTGCGGGGCGTCCTTTCGCTGGAAAGGCTGCATGTGCCGCGCCGCCTGGTGCGGCGTATCCGGCAGCGGCCTTACCGGATTACTTTCGACAAGGCTTTCGAGGCTGTTATCCGCGGCTGCGCCGATACGCGGCCCGATACATGGATCAACGATGAAATCATCGCGCTATACACCACGCTGCACAAACAGGGCTCTGCGCATAGCGTCGAGGCCTGGGATGGCGACGTGCTGGCGGGCGGCGTCTATGGCATTTCACTCGGCGCGGCCTTCTTCGGCGAGAGCATGTTTTCGGTGCGCACCGACGCCAGCAAGGTTGCACTGGTGCATCTCTGCGCAAGGCTGAAGGCGCTTGGCTACGAACTTTTCGATGCGCAGTTCGTTAACGAACATCTCAAACAATTCGGCATCGAGGAAATCCCACAGACGCAATACCTGAAGCGGCTTGAAAAAGCGCTGTCGCGTGAAGTGGCGTTCGAGGCTCAGTCCTCGGGCGAGGCTGCTTCTTCGCCGCCCTCGAAAGAACCCGGCAGGGCGTCGAGCGCAGGCACGGTGCGGGGCGCATCGATTGCAGCAGGCGTTCCGGCTGCAGCGGGGGCAGGCGCAGGAACGGGCTTTTTCTCTTCCGGTGCGGGCGTTGCGGCCGCAGGCTTGATGTCTGCTTCTGTGACCGCAGGCGCGACGGGCGGCTTGGCCGCAGCTGCGCTTTCCGGCGTATGCGCGGGCGCGGTTTCGGACGAGAATGTTTCTTCCGACTTGGCCGAGGTCGAGGCGTTCTTGCACTCGATCACCCAGACGTCATAGACCGGATGGTCCATGGCGGAAAGCGACGGGTTGGATGCGAACATCCAGCCGCTGAAAATCCAGGTTGAGGCGTCTTCCGAAGGCTTGCGCTCCCAGACCTGCAAAAAAGCAGCTGATTCAGGTTTGTCGAGCGGCGAGGACCGGCGGCAGGCGCGCACCTTGATGAACAGCGAATTGCCGAATTTTACCGTCTTGTCGACGGGGATATCAAAGGTATGCGTGCGCGCCGAAAGCTTGTCGACCGTGCGCAGCACGACCGTCTGTGTGTCTTCCATGGTGCGTTCCTGCGCCCGCGCCGGCAGGGGCATCATCAGGCACAGCAGCAGGGCGAAGTGGATAAAGGAGGCAAAGCGCATCAGGGCGTCGCCTGCTCATCCGGCGCTGGGGCAGGGGCGGGCGCTTTTTCAGGCGTCGCAGGCTCTTCGTCCTTGTCGCTGTCTTTATTCGACATGCTGAAGATAAAGCGGCCGAGCAGCTGTTCGAGGCTGACCGAGGATTGCGTCAGCGTGATTTCGTCGCGGGATTTCAGGAATTCTTCCTCGTTGCCGGGCTGCAGCGAGAGGTATTTGCCGTCAAGCAGGCCCGCGCTGGTAATAGCGGCCGAGGTATCGGTCGGCAGTTTCACCGAATTGTCGATGGTCATGTGGACAATGGCGCGGAAGGATTCGGGGTCCAGCTCGAAGCCAAGGATCTGGCCGACCTTGACGCCGCTGATGCGCACGGGGCTGCCGGCTTCAAGGCCGTCGATGGCATCGAAGCGCGCCTGGATTTCGTATCCCGTGGCGGGCGCGATATCGGTCGAACGGTAGAAAAAGAACAGGAAGGCCGCTGCCACCAGCAGCACCACCGCGCCAAGGATTGTTTCGACGATATTGCGTTGCATTCTGATCTAAGCCCTAAGAGTTTATTGTGGTGGTTGCCAGGCGGTGTAGTCGCCGGTTGCAGCGTCGCGCTTGCCGCCCTTCAGCGCATGGCCGGGGGGCAGGTAGGCAGCCTCCGTGCCGGTGACGTTGGGCAGGTGCGGCTTCTGCCACTCCTTGCGGTGGCGGCTGTCGCGCGGCGGCACAACATCGGTCTGGTGATGCAGCCAGCCGTGCCATTCGGGCGGCACCAGCGACGCTTCGATCTCGTTCTTGTAAATCACCCAGCGGCGTTCGCGTCCGCCCTTGAAGCGCGGCTTGCCGCGGTAGTAGCGGTTGCCGAGATGGTCCTGTCCCACCGTTTTGCCCTTGAGCGCGGTGTGGAGAAGCATCGAGACGTTGCTGAGGACGCTGAATATGAAAAATTTAGCCATGTTTGCCTGCTGTTCCGTAACATCCTAAATACGCTTAAGCCCCCTGAATGCGCAATGATTTTTTGCCCGAAAACCCCGCTTCAAATCACTCGTTGATTAGGCGATGTGCCTATGCCACAGTCTCGGGCACTTACTCCAACCGCCTTGTAAAAATTTTCCTGAATTTACAGCAGGTTAAGAAATGCGCCTGAACCGCCTGCAGACAACCGCCGATCAGGGCCCCTACGAGGGCCTGAACTGGCGCGTGCACAAGGGCGAAGACTGGATTGAATACACCGTCCCCGCCAGCTGGGGCGCGGCCGCGGCTGAGCTGTTGATTGAAAAGGTTTTTTACAAAGGCGCACTGCCCGCCCTGACCCGTCCGGTGGCGGAGGAGGGCGTTCCCGCCTGGCTTTGCCGCCGCGAGGCGGACAGCGACCTCGACGGCATTTCCGCCGAATCGCGTTACCGGTACGAGCGCGATTTTCGCGACGTGCTCGCCCGCGTCGCGGGTGGCCTCTGCTATCAGGCCTGGCAGGCGGGGCTTTTCGATGGCGAAGATGACGCCGCCGTTTTCTTCGACGAATGCCGCCGCCTGATCGCCACGCAGATGATGATGCCCGAGCCGCAGCTGCTGGCGGTCGCAGGCCTCGACTGGGCTTACGGGCTGCAGGCATCTTACGTCCCCGCCGCCAATATCGCGGGCTTTGCCGAAGACATGCCGGTATCCGCTGGCGTTGCCGCCATGGTGGCCGAAGACGATGCGCGCGCGGACATCCTGAAACGCATTTCCATCCTGGGTGCTCGTTTTGCGCTTGATAACGCGAAGGCCTCGGTCGTGCTGCCGGTCGAAAACCTGAACAGCCCGGGCTTTGCCGAGCAAAAACTACGCAGCGACGTCGATGATATTTCCCGCGCACTGGGCGCGATGACGCTGCGTCAGGCGCTGCATGGTGTCATGGATGCCTGCGACCGCGGCAACCGCCGCGGGTTTGATCCCGTTTACAACCGCGAACTTTACCTGGCCATGGAGGCCGCCCGCGCGGCGGGTGTGGCCGAAGCCGCGATCCGCATGGCGGTGTCGCGCGCCGAACAGGGCTTCGAGGATATCGACCTGCCGCGTACACAGGAAGATTTGTCGCCCGCACCGCTCGCCGCCGTGCTGTCGCTGCCCGACGAATTCATCGAACGCGCGCTGACCGGCCACGGGTACCTGCTGGGCGGGCAGCGGCATTACCCCGCCGATAAACTCTGGGATAAAATCACAGCCGCCATCTGGGCCTCGGGCGAGCCGGGGCTGTTCTTCCGCAACAGCGCGACCGGTTTTGCCGGCATGCAGGGGCCCGCCCTTGAAACCGGTTACGTATTCCTGCCTGATACCGCCGCCCCCGGTGCGGTCATTAATCTGCCCGCCTTCCAGAAGGGCGATAGCGTTGTCGATGCCGCGCTGCTGTCGCATGCCGTGCGCATCACCTGCGTCGCGCTGGAGGCCGCCTTCGACATCGCCACCGTGCCCGCAAAAGCAAAAGCCTACCGCCCGCTCAATATCGGCATGACAGGTTTTGCAGCGCTGCTGATGGGCGCAGCGCTGCCCTATGACAGCGACGCGGGGCGCGCAACAGCGGGGCTCGTGGCGGGGCTCGTCTCGGCGGCGGCACAGCAGGCTTCGGCCGATATCGCAGGTTCTGTCGGAGCCTATGATATGTACCGCCTGCTTGAAAAAGACCATCTGCAGGCCGTGAAGGATAAAATCACCGCGCTCAATGGCGCCGCCGCCATGCACAAGGGCATGACACGCCGCCCCGTGCAGATGAAGGCAGGCCTCTGCCCTGATGGGGCGCTGGTCACGGCAGTGCGCGACGGCTGGGACGCGGCCTATGCCGCCGGACGCGAACACGGTTACCGCCATGCGCACCTGACGGCGGTCGGCACCTCGCTTGAAACACAGCACCTGCTGGGCGCGCAGACGCGGGATATCGCGCCGGAGGCAAGCCTCGTGCGGTTCGAGGGCTATTACGGCGATATCTCGCGGGATGCCATGTACGGCAAGAAAATAAACCCGATGGCGGCGCGCGCCTTGAAAAAGCTCGGCTATGGCGTGCAGCAGGAAGAAGATATCCATTTCTACGCCGCGGGCCACGGCACGCTGCTTGATGCGCCTGCCATCAATCACGCGTCCTTGCGCCAGAAAGGCTTCCACCAGGCGGCGCTGGACGCGCTCGAGGCCGCGCTGCATTCGGCGCAGCATATCCGCTACGCCTTCAACAAATGGACGCTGGGGGCGGATTTCTGCCGCCATATGCTGGGCTTCACGGCCGAGGCAATCGAGGACGCTAATTTCGACATGCTGACCGCGTTGGGTTTCAGCGAAGACGATATCGACGCCGCCAACCTTTACTGCTGCGGCGCGATGACGCTGCAGGGCGCGCCGCACCTGAAAGAACAGCATTTACCTGTCTTCGACTGCATGCCAGGCGCCTTTTCGGTCCGCAGCGTGACGCCGCAGGCGCAATTGCTGATGCAGGCAGGCATCGAAGCTTTCCTGTCGGGCGCTGTCGCCCATACGGTCGAACTGCCGCATCATGCGGGGATCGAGGATGTGGCGAAACTGTCGCTGCAGGCCTGGGAATATGGTGTGAAAAGCTTCCGGCTCTATCGCGACGGCTGCTCGTTGCTCTACCCGGTTTTCGCGCCGCCGCAAAAAGCCGCCCCGCGCGAGGTTCCGGCAATGCCCGAGCTTCTCAGGGCTCTTCCCTGACCCTGGGTTTTTTCCATTTCGGCACGGGGCCGGGCTGCATTGATAACTGTAACGGTGCGCCTACTGTGATGCGTTCCGCCGTGCCCTTGACGAAAGCATCGGTCAGCTTGCTGTTTTTTGCAGCGATGAAGGCTTCCGCCACCGCCTCGTCGCCCGACATCGCGGCCAGCTGCATCGGCGTCTGGCCTTTGTCATTCTTGTGATCCATATCCGCGCCTTTTTTCAGCAGCAGGCGTGCAACATTGGCGTTCTTGTGGTACACGGCCCAGTGCAGCGGCGTGTCGCCGCCCACATCCCTGTGCCGGATATTCGCGCCCCGCCGCAGCAGCACCAGCACGTTTTTCACGTCGCTGACGGTGGCAAGCGTAAGCGAGGTGCGTTCGAGATCGTCTTGCGCATGGATATCATGCCCTCCCGCCGCCAGCCTGAAAATCTCGCGGTGGCTGCCGCTGATGCGCGCATAGAACATCAAGGCGTTATCGCCGTCGCCGGGCACTGGTTTTTCGCTCATGGCGACCCCGGCTTTTTCAGGCGTAGCGGGGAGCGGATATGTATGTTTTCCAGCAGGCCGCTGTCGAAAGTCGTATCGGGCGCGTTGTCGATATAGCGCTCGAGCAGGCAGGTGATTTTATGCAGGCGGTTGACCATTTCCTGTTCCTGGTCGGTGGCGCCTTCCGACTGCGCGGCGTTCTCCAGCATCTTGTAGGCGTAATCGTGGTTCTCTTGCGCCTGCTGCAGCGGGGTTATGCCGCGCAGGCAGGTAATTTTCACAATCGCGCCTTTTTCAACCAGCGTCTGCACGTTCTCGACATTGCCGCGCATCACGGCGACATGCAGTGGCGTACGCCCGTCCTTGTCGCGCGCGTGCAGAGGGGCGCCTGCTTCGAGCATGGTTTTCAGGATTTGCGGGTTGTGGTGTTGCGCTGCGGCAATGACGGCATGGCCGTGTTCCTCGGTATAGGCGGCGGGATCTGCCCATTTGTCGAGCAGCGAGACGACCTCGTCATGGTCGCCCGCGTTGATCGCCTCGATCAGCTGAACGCCGAGCAGGTTGCGGCCGTTATGGGGCTGCGCGGTACCGTCGAAATCATCCTTCATGACGCGGGCGCCTTTGACTTGAGTTTGAAGGGCTTGTTGCGCACCGCCATGGTTTGCGACAGCTCGCCCGACAGCGCGTCTGTATCCTTGCCGGTAAGATCCGTCAGGAATAATTTGAGTTTTTGCCAGGCGGCCAGTTCCGCAGCCGCGGCTTCTTCGGTGATGCGGCGTTTTTCCTTGCGCGCGGCGATGCTGTCCGTTTCGCTCTCAAAAATGGCCTCGAGCAGGCCGAGCGGGGTCTGGCGTTCCTTGTTCACCTGCAGCAGGCTCGCGCCTTTTGACACGGCTTCCTCGACCATATCCTGCCGTCCGTATAGCACCGCGAAGTGCAGCATGCAATTCCCGTCCTTGGTCGCGGCCGTGATAGGGACGCCCTTTTCGAGCAGCCGGTCGAAGGCGCTGCGATTCTTCAGCACCGATGCCAGCGGCAGGGCAGAGTCTGCCGCGTCGCCGGCTGCAGTATAGGAAGGATGGCTGATGATCGAGAGCGCCAGGGCTTCGCGTTCGGCGACCTTTTTCTGGAGGCTCTCGCGCTCGTAATACTCGCAGATTTTTTCCTGCTTCATGGCCGACAGTGTTGCCTTGAGCGCTACGGCGGCGGGGGTCTCGCCCTTGATGTCAGCCTGGTGCGGGTTCGCACCGGCCTCCAGCAGCAAGGCGGTATGCCCTGCGTTCTGGTCGCGGACGGCAAGCATAAGCGCGCTATCACCGTCGGGCGTCGTGGCCGACAGGTCTGCGCCAGCCGCAATCAGGTCTTTCAACCCCTCCGGGTCCTTCATGCGGACGGCCAGTATGATCGCGGGAACGCCCTGCACTTTTTCGTTCGGGTCGAGCGCCAGTGCGATGGCAAGTCGCGTCCATTTGTCGGTGACGAGCTTTTTCTCTTCCTTGCGGTATTGCTCGGCTTTTTCGGCGGCGACGGCAGCCTGCCAGCCTTTGTTGATGATATCGCCCGGGGTTTCCTGTGCAGCGTTGCGGTGCGACACGTTGGCGCCGTGTTGAAGCAGCAGGCGCAGGTTTTGCGCCTGGAAGGATTTGATCGCCACCTCTGCCGCGCTTTCGCCCTCGGGGTTAACCGCGTTCGGGTCCGCGCCCGCTTGCAGCAGCAGTCCGGCCATACCGGATTTTTTCAGCTTCACCGCAAGCGTGACCAGCGGATGCCCGCCGACGGTGGCATTGGCGTCGGCGCCGAAGTATTTCAACAGTTCTTCTGCCTGCGGCACGTTGCCGAGGCGCACGGCCCTTGCCATCGCGGTTTCGATTTCCGCCTGCGTCGGGGGCTGGTTGCCGGCGAGGTTCATGCGGAAGCCCCCGGTTTCAGCGAGATGGTTTTCATCGTCCTGACGGGCTCGGCGACTGTGGCCGCGTATTTGCGGCGGCTTGCTTCGTCGATCGCCTGCCCGATATCGTGAAAGCCAAGCTCTTCGGCCAGCGCACGCGGAGTCTGGCCCTGCTTGTTTTTCAGGTCGATATTCGCGCCAAGTGCAATCAACGAAAGCGCGATATCCTCGCGGTGGTTGATCACGGCGACGGCAAGGGGCGTATTGCCTTCGTCGTCCTGCGCATCGATACCGGCGCGGGACAGGTATTCATTGCCGAGCAGGCGGTCGATCGCTTCTTTCTGGTAGACGGCGATGGCGCACATCAGGGGCGTCGTGCCGCCGCGGCCCTTTTGTGCAAGGTCTGCGCCCGCAGCCGCCAGCGCATCAAGCACCTCGATCTGCCCGTATTGTGCGGTATAGAAGACAGCAGGGTTGCCGTGCATATCCTGGCCCGAGTAATCACGCCCCGGTTTGATAAGCTTTTTGCACAGCGCTTCGTCGGCATGGTCGAACAGCGCGGTATGCAGCGCCGTCTTGTTGAAATTATTGGTGAGCGAGGCATCCGCCCCCTTGGACAGCAGGAAGGAAACCATGTCCGACTGGTTTTCCCGCGCCGCGCCGATGAGGGCCGTGTCGCCGTTTGTGTCGCGACCGTTAATCGAAGCGCCTTCCTTCAAATGCTTTTTGACGGCGTCGAGGTCGCCGAATTCGGCCGAGCGCACCAGCCGCACATCAAGCGTGCGCTTGATCGCTTCCCGCGTTTCCTTCAGGTGCTTGAATAATCCCATCACACAACTCCACACCGCCCTTTTTAAAAACCCTGCCATGTCCTTCTAAAAAGGCGCAAAAACACTGATTTTGGGCATTGGGACATTATTATATAAAGAGAGGAGAATTGCAATAATTATGTAAATATGAATTCGAAGCGTTAAATAAGCGCGCTTTCACCTAAAAAAATCAATTATTTCATATATTTAACAATGATAGGCAAGTGTTAACCCTATTTAGGATATAATTAACATATTAATGCAATACTGGGGCTAATAGCAGAATCACGGCTAGCAGACGGAGTCCTCACGATGGAGCCAAATGTAGTCTCTTTCCCTGAATCGGATGCCTGGGCCGATGCGCTTGATGTGCGCAATCAGTTTGCGAAGTCCGCGCCGCGCGCGCCGGGCACTGCCGCACCGGGCACCAAAGCGGAATACAAGGAATTCGCGGCGCTCGAGCTCGATTTCGACATGCTGGTGAAATAACGAATTGCACGACGGATAAGGCTCCTTTAGTTTGCAGCTAAAGGAGCTTTTTCATGTCCGCAATCGACGACCGCCTCAAATCCCTTGGCATCACCATCCCCGAACTGGCGCCGCCGGTCGCGAACTACGTGCCCTTCACCATCTCGGGCAAGACGCTCTACATCTCGGGCCAGCTGCCGGGGGCGGGCGGGCAGATGACGAAAGGCCATCTGGGCAAGGAAGTGTCGCTGGAAGACGGGCAGAAGGCCGCGCGCGTCTGCGCCATCAACATCATCGCACAGGCCAAAGCGGCGCTGGGAGATTTGGATAAAATTTCGCGCTGCCTGCGCCTTGGCGGTTTCGTGGCTTCTACCCCCGAATTCACCGACCATCCGAAGGTGGTCAACGGCGCGTCGGATTTGATCGTCGAAGTCTTTGGCGACGCAGGCAAGCATGCGCGCGCGGCGGTCGGCGTTTCCGCGCTGCCCCTAGGCGCTGCGGTCGAAGTCGATGCAATCTTTGAAATAAAGTAAAGGAAGTCACATGACGGCAAGGGTTTTCTGCGCGATCGATGCGAATACGCTGGATGACGCGGCAGCCCTTGTGAAACGCCTTGCGGGTACCGATGTCGGCATCAAGCTCGGCCTCGAATTTTTCGTGGCCGAAGGACCGAAGGGCATCGAGGCGATTAAGAAAATCGCCGGCAGTGCCGAAATCTTCCTCGACCTCAAACTGCATGATATCCCGAACACGGTCGCGGGCGCGGTCAAGGCCGCGGTCAAATGCAATCCCGATTTCCTGACGCTCCACACTTCAGGCGGTGCGGAGATGATGAAGGCGGCGGTAGATGCCGCGAGGGGTTCCTCGGTAAGGTTGCTGGGCGTAACCGTGCTGACCAGCCTCGATGAAAAGAACCTGGCCAGCGTAGGGCAGGGGACGCAGGTCGAGGAACAAGTGCAACGTCTGGCAACGCTGGCCGAAACTTCCGGCCTTGCGGGCGTTGTCTGCTCGCCGAAAGAAATCGGCTTGCTGCGTAAAAACCTGAAAGCGCAGACCCTGCTGGTCGTGCCCGGCATCCGTCCCGCGGGCGCCGACACAGGCGACCAGAAGCGCGTTATGACCCCCGTCGAGGCATCAAGCCTTGGCGCCGACTATCTGGTTATCGGCCGCCCGATTACGCAGGCGGCGGACCCCGCACTCGCCGCGCGCGAAATCCTCGCCTCTATGGCCAAACAAGCCGCGTAATATCAGTCGTTTAAGCCTTGCGTTATGTCAATTATAAATGAGGTGACGCTAAACGGCGTCCCATGTTAAAGACTCACCTTCGAAAGGCGCAAATAGGCGTTATGTAACAGCATGAACTGGATTACCAACTTCGTCCGTCCCAAGATCAAGGCGCTCATCCCCACCAAAAAGGATGTGCCCGATGACCTCTGGCAGAAATGCCCGGGCTGCGAAACCATGCTGCACCACCAGGCGCTGGCCAAGAACCTGAACGTCTGCACCAACTGCGGCCACCACCTGCGCATGACGGTCAAGGAGCGCCTCGACATGCTTTTCGACGATGCGCAGTGGAAGGATACAGAACTGCCCAAGGCGCCGCTCGACCCGCTGAAATTCCGCGACCGCAAGAAATACACCGACCGCCTGAAAGACGCGCAGGGCGAAACCGGCCGCAAGGACGCAATCGTCGTCGCACAAGGGCCGATGGGCGGCAAGCCCGTCGTTATCGCGGCCTTCGATTTCGATTTCATGGGCGGCTCGATGGGAGCTGCCGTCGGCGACGGGCTGATTACCGCCGCGCGCCTTGCCGTCGCGCAGAAATGCCCCTTTATCGTTATCCCGGCCTCTGGCGGCGCGCGCATGCAGGAAGGCATGCTGTCGCTGATGCAGATGCCGCGCTCTGTCATCGCCGTCGAACAGGTGAAGGAAGCGGGCCTGCCCTATATCGTGCTGCTGACCAACCCGACCACGGGCGGCGTCTCGGCGTCCTTCGCGATGCTGGGCGACATCCATATCGCCGAACCCGGCGCCCAAATTGGTTTCGCAGGCCGCCGCGTCATCCAGGAAACCATCCGTGCCTCGCTGCCCGACGGCTTCCAGACTGCGGAATACCTGCGCGACCATGGCATGGTCGACCTTGTCATCCCGCGCCATGAACTACGCGATAAAATCATCACCCTGCTGCAGCTGCTGACCCAGCCGCGCGACGCTGCCGCAAAAAAAATGAATGGCCACGCCGACGCCGGCATGTAAAGGAGGCGGGCATGCTTGACAAAAAACAGGCAGCCGCAAAAGACATGGCGCAGCGTGACTGGACGTTTTCCCCCGTGCCCGCGCTTGAAATCGCCGTCAATGAAGTGCGCCTGAAAAGCCCGCCGATGCTGCCAAACGGGCTCGACCGTCCGCGCCGGCTGCTTGAAAAACTTGGCAATCCGCAGCTGAAAATGCCGTCGGTCTTCCATGTGGCGGGCACCAACGGCAAGGGCTCGACGCTCGCATTTCTGCAGGCGATTTTCGAGGCGGGCGGCATGTCCGTCCACAAATTCATCTCGCCGCATCTTGTGCGTTTCGAAGAACGCATCGTGGTGGCCGGTAAACAGATCGAGCCCGACCACCTGCTGGAGTTGATGGGTGAGGTCAGCCGCGCCGCGGGCGACGATGAAATTTCCTTCTTCGAATTTTTCACCGCGCTGGCGTTTCTGGTCTATGCGCGCGAAAAGGCAGATGCCGTGCTGCTCGAAACCGGCCTCGGCGGCAATTATGACGCCACCAACGTAATCGAAAAAAGCGTCGCGCTGCTGACGCGCATTTCGTTCGACCACACGCGTCTGCTGGGGGACACGCTGCCCGCGATCGCGGGTGAAAAGGCCGGTATCATCAAGCAGGGCTGCCCCGCCATTATCGCACCGCAGTCGCCCGAAGTGATGGAAGTGTTTTTGAAGCGCGCGGCGCAGGTGAATGCAAATAGCTTCGCCGCCGGCCGCGACTGGAACACGGCAACGGCGGGCGATACCTTTACCTACAACGGCAAAAACAAATTCAGCTTGCCTCTGCCGCGCCTGCTGGGCGGCCACCAGGTTATCAACGCAGGTACCGCGATTGCAGGGCTTGAAAACAGCCAGTTCACCAGCCTCCTGAAACAGGGCACGCTGGCGCGCGCCATGGAAACGGTCACCTGGCCCGGCCGTTTCCAGCGGCTGGAACGCGGCGCGCTGGCCGACCTGCTGCCGCAAGGCTGGGAGCTCTGGGCCGATGGCGCGCACAACGATTCCGGTGCCGAGGTACTGGCTGAACAGGCAAAGGCCTGGGGACAGGAAAAACCGCTGCACATCATCACCGGTTTCAAGAAAAAGAAAGACACCGACGGTTTCTACGAACGCCTTGTCGGTATCCCGAAATCGATACAGGCGGTCGACGCCCGCATCGACGCGCCGCTGGTGCCGCCGCAGGAGTTATGTGATTCCCTGAAAGCCATGGGCTTCACGAACGTCGCCCCCGCCGATAATCTGGAAAGCGCGATCCGGTCGCTTGCCTTACAATTCAGCACGCCGCAGCGTATAATCATTACGGGCTCTCTCTATCTGGTCGGCCATGCCCTGAAACTCAACGGCTGACCCCAAAACAGGGTTTTTCCGTTGGGCATCCCCAAGACGCCACAGCCTCCGAAGACGATTGTGCTGCACGGCTCCGCCGTGCTGCTGAAGAGCGTGAATTTTTCGCCTTCTGTCGTCTTCCTGCGCGGGCGCTCGGGCTCCGGCAAGTCCGACCTTGCCTTCCGCCTCATCGAAAACGGCGGCGAGCTGATTTGCGACGACCAGGTGTTCTTTGAAAAGCGCCATGAAAAAGTTTTCGCGGGCGCGGTCGAAACCATCAGCGGCCTGATCGAGGTTCGGGGCGTCGGCCTGCTGCGCTATCCCGTCGCCGACCCGGGGCGGCTGATGCTGGTGGTCGATCTCGTGAAGCACGAGGAAGTGCCTCGCCTGCCCGAGCCCCAAACCATCAATATCCTCGGAGTCGATATTCCGCTCCTGAAACTCCACGCCTTCGACGTGTCCACCGCGCTTAAAATTTATAAGGCCATGGAAGTCGTCCACAAGCCCGGCATGGTGGTGAAGTAATGGCGAAGAAGCCCGCCAGACGTCGCGTATTAATCGTGACCGGATTATCCGGCGCGGGGCTGTCGACCGCGCTGAAATCGCTGGAAGACCTCGGCTATAAGGCCGTCGACAACATCCCGGTTGCCATGGTCGATACGCTGCTGAAACAAAAGGGCGGGCTGGATAAACCCGTCGCTATCGGCATCGACAGCCGCACCTGGGATTTCACGCCCGCGGCGCTCCTGAAACAGGTGGCGAAGCTGAAAAAAGACCGCCATCTGCAGGCCGAGCTTGTGTTTATAAATTGCCAGGACAGCATCTTGCAGCAGCGCTATACCGAAACCCGCCGCGTGCATCCCTTGGCCGTTGACCGCCCCGTGGCAGACGGCGTGATCCGCGAACGCCAGCTGATGACGCCTTTGCGCCGCGCCGCAGACCATGTGATTGATACGTCGGATTTGAAAGCCTTCGAGCTGCGCCGCATGATGGCGGGCTATTTCCAATTGGAAGGTGACAAAGGCCTGTTCGTCTTCGTGACTTCCTTCGGCTTCAAGAACGGCATCCCGCGGGAAGCCGATTTGGTCTTCGACGTGCGCTTCCTGCATAACCCGCATTGGGATGCGCACCTGCGCCCGCTCTCCGGCCTCGATGCCGCCGTGGCCAAGAAAGTGCGCGGCGATAAAGCCTATAAAGGATTTTATACAAGCGTTACGAAACTCCTCGCGCCGCTGCTGCCGCGCTATATCAACGAGGGCAAAAATTATCTGACGATTGCGGTGGGCTGCACCGGCGGCCGCCATCGTTCCGTCTGCGTGGCCGAAGATATCAACCGCTGGGTTGCCAAACGCGGCTTCAGCTCGGCCGTGCGCCACCGCGACCTCGAAAAAGACCCTGCGCAGCGCTTGCATCAGGCGCATGGCGCAACCATTTCAAGAAGAAGAAAGCAAAGGAAAGCAGCATGATCGGACTTGTCATCGTCACCCACGGCCGCCTGGCCGAGGAATTCATCGCCGTGATGGAACACATCGTCGGCCCGCAGAAGCAGGTGGCCGCCGTCTGCATGGGCCCCGACGACGACATGGAGAAGAAGCGCCAGGAAATCATCGCCAAGGTAAAGGAAACCGACAGCGGCAAGGGCGTGCTTATCCTCACCGACATGTTCGGCGGCACGCCCTCGAACCTCGCCATTTCCATTACCGAAGATAAAAAGATCGAGGCGCTGGCAGGCATCAACCTGCCCATGCTGATTAAACTTGCCAGCGTGCGCCAGACCGAAACGCTGGCGCAGGCCGCGCTCTCGGGGCAGGAAGCTGGGCGCAAATACATCAACGCGGCCTCGGCGCTGCTGCAGGCGGGTTGATAACGGCCTTGGAAAAAAGCGTCAAAATCAGCAATAAACGCGGCCTTCACGCCCGCGCGGCGGCAAAGTTCGTCAAGCTCGCCGAACAGCACAAGGCCGATATCCGCGTGCTGAAGGACGACATGGATGTCTGCGGCACATCCATCATGGGCTTGCTTATGCTCTCCGCCAGCAAGGACACTTCCGTGCTTATCCGCGTCACGGGCGAGGGGGCGGATGCGGCGCTGCACGAATTATCCTCCCTCATCGAACGCCGCTTCGACGAGGACGAATGATGAACAGCGAGGTCGTCTTTACCGGTATCGGCGTTTCGCACGGCATTTCGTCCGGGCCCGGCTACCTCGTCCAGCTTGAAAAGCCCAGCGTCCCGCAGCGCAAGATAAATGCCGATGAAGTCACGCCCGAACAGCAGCGCTTTGAAAAGGCCGTCGCGCGCGTGCGGCAGGAACTGATCGACCTCAAGGAAAAGTCCCTCACCCTGCCCGAAACGGCGGTGGAGGAAGTGACGCTGCTGCTCGATGCGCATCTCGCCATGATCTCTGGCTCCCGCCTTGTGCGCGGCGCGCTGAAAAAAGTCGCGGATGAAAGCGTGAATGCCGAATGGGCGCTCGACCTTGTCATGCGCGACCTCGCCGACCAATTCCGCGCCCTGAAAGACAATTATATCGCCACGCGCATCGACGACGTCGAGGCGGTGGGCAACCGCCTGCTGCGCGCGCTGCTGGATTTGCCCTATATTTCGCTCGATTCCGTGCCGCCTGGCGGCATCGTGCTGGCGCGCGAGATTTCACCGGCCGATACCGCCCTGCTCGACCCGCGCCGTTTTGCGGGGCTGGCGACGGTGCATGGCGGCGCCGCCGGCCATACGGCGGTGATGGCGCGCAGCCTTGGCCTTCCTGCCGTGCTGGGTGTGGATGCGGCGCTCTTACGCAACCATGTGCACGGCCATACGGTTATCATCGACGGCATCGAGGGTAAGGTTATTCTCAACCCCTCGCCCGAAACGCTGGCGGCCTATGAAGGCAAGCGATCACAGCTGCAACGCGACCGCGAAGCGCTCGACGCGCTGGCGGCCGAAGCTGCCGTTACGAAAGATGGCACCCAGGTGACACTCCGCGCCAACCTCGAAGTGCCGCGCGAGGCGGAAGCCATCAAAGCCTCCGGCGCCGAAGGCATCGGCTTATATCGCACCGAATTCCTGTTCATGAACCGCTCGACCCTGCCGACCGAAGACGAACAGTTCGAGGCCATGGCCGACGTCATGCACCAGATGGAGGGCCAATCCGTCACATTCCGCACGCTCGATATCGGCGGTGACAAGCTGGCGAAATCGGTCGGCGAATACCTGGCCGATGCCGCCAACCCCGCGCTCGGCCTGCGCGCTATACGGTTGCAATTAAAAGAACAGCACCTGCTGAAAACCCAGTTCCGCGCCATCATCCGCGCGGCGGCGCTGGGGCCTGCCAAAATCCTGCTGCCCATGGTGACGACGGCGGAGGAGGTGGAGCAGGCGCGCCGCATCCTCAAAGCCTGTTACAAGGAATTGCAGGCCGAAAAAGCCGCGATACCCGCGCAGGCGCCGCCGCTCGGCACCATGATCGAAATTCCCGCGGCCGCACTCTCGGCCGACGGCCTGGCCGCAGTGTCGGATTTCTTCGCGCTCGGCACCAACGACCTGACTCAGTACACCGTCGCGATCGACCGTGGCAACGACCAGGTGGCCGCGCTTTACAACCCGCTGAACCCCGCCGTGCTGCGCCTGATGGAATTCGCGATCGAGGCCGCCAAGCGCATGGGCATCCCCATCAGCATCTGTGGCGAAATGGGGGCGGACCCGAAATACACCGCCCTGCTCCTCGGCCTCGGCATCCGCGAGTTCTCGGTCGGCTATGCCTCCCTCCCTCGCGTCAAGGAGCGGATTCGCACCATATCGCTGACGCAGGCCGAAGAACACGCAAGGCTGGTCATGAGCCAGTACGAACCTGCCAAAATAATCGCCTTGGTGAACCAGTTCCGCCCTTGATTTCAGCGACTTGGCCAATAATTGACATAATGATACAGTGGCTTTATAGTAGCTAAAAATTTACAAGGTAAACACGTTGGCCGCCGCCCAAAACTTCAGCTTGCCGGATAAAAAAGCCGTCTTTGACGCCGCGTCGAAGGGCGATGAAAGCGTTGTGTTGCGCCATATCGACGCCGGGCTTGACGTCAACGAACGCCTGGATCCATCCGCAAAAACCGCACTCATGCTGGCCGCGATGTTCGGGCATACGGCGTTGGTGCAAAAATTGCTGCAGCGGGGCGCAGACGTTCATGCGCAAGACGATGAAGGGTTCACTGCGTTTATGGTCGCGGCCCAATTCAACAATACAGCTGCTGCGGAATTGCTGCTTGATAAAGGCGCACAAATCGACCACGGCGCCGGCGATGGCGTGACGGCGCTGATGCTGGCGGCGGGGCGCGGTTTTGCGGACGCGCTGGAGTTACTGTTGAAACGCGGCGCCAAGCACAACCTTGTCGACGAAAACGGCTGGAGCGCGTTGATGCATGCTGCCAACTTCGGTGATGAAGAGCCGGTAAGGGTGCTCCTGTCCCACGGCGCGGACGCTGCGGTTGTAGCGGCCGACGGCATAACCAGGGCCGACAAGCTGGCGCGGGATGGCGGGAACACCGATTTGCAAAAGTCACTGGAAACGGAAATCGATCGCGTCCACAAGGCCGCCGAGGCGCGTAAGGCCAAAGACTGGGACGACCTGATTACCAGCAACACAGTACTGCAGGAGGACATGAAAAGGCCGGCCTCCCTGCGGCTTAAAACCCCGAAAATCAATCGAAACCCCCGCTTTTAGCGGCATTTTGTCCAATAAAAGACTGGCATAATCCGGCTTCTTTGCTTATTTTAAGGTCAAATTATTAACCTTTTAAGGAGCAGGGCAATGGCCGTGGCACAAGCAAAAACCGAAACGGGCGACTTCAAGGTAAAAGACATGTCGCTGGCCGACTGGGGCCGCAAGGAAATCGCGATCGCCGAAACCGAAATGCCCGGCCTGATGGCGCTGCGCGCGGAATACAAAGGCAAGAACCCGCTGAAGGGCGCCCGCATCGTCGGCTGCCTGCATATGACGATCCAGACCGCCGTGCTCATCGAAACGCTGGTCGACCTCGGCGCCGAAGTGCGCTGGTCGTCCTGCAACATCTTCTCGACCCAGGACCAGGCCGCTGCCGCAATCGCCGCCGTCGGCATCCCCGTCTTCGCCTGGAAAGGCATGAACGAGGAAGAATTCTGGTGGTGCATCGAGCAAACGCTGCGCGGCCCGAACGGCTGGGCGCCCAACATGATCCTCGACGATGGCGGCGACGTCACGCAGATCATGCACCAGAAATATCCCGAGATGCTGAAGAACGTTAAAGGCCTCTCCGAAGAAACCACCACGGGCGTCCACCGCCTCTACGACATGGAGAAAAAAGGCACGCTGAAGGTTCCCGCCATCAACGTGAACGATAGCGTCACCAAGTCGAAATTCGATAACCTCTACGGCTGCCGCGAAAGCCTCGTTGACGGCATCAAGCGCGCGACCGACGTGATGGTCGCGGGAAAAATTGCGGTCGTCTGCGGCTATGGCGACGTGGGCAAGGGTTCGGCGGCTTCGCTGCGTTCGCAGGGCGCCCGCGTGATGGTCACCGAGATCGACCCCATCTGCGCGCTGCAGGCCGCGATGGAAGGCTATCAGGTCGTGACGATGGAAGACGCAGCGCCGCTGGGCGACATCTTTGTCACCGCCACCGGCAACGTCGACGTCATCACGCTGGACCACATGCGCCAGATGAAAGACCGTTCCATCGTCTGCAACATCGGCCACTTCGACAGCGAAATCCAGATTGCCTCGCTCTCCAACTACAAATGGGAAGAAGTGAAGCCGCAGGTCGACGAAGTCATCTTCCCTGACGGCAAACGCCTGATCGTGCTGGCGAAGGGCCGCCTCGTGAACCTCGGCTGCGCGACCGGCCACCCGAGCTTTGTGATGTCGACCTCCTTCACCAACCAGGTGCTGGCGCAGATCGAGCTCTGGAACAACCATTCCAAGTACCAGAACAAGGTCTATGTGCTGCCCAAGCACCTCGACGAGAAAGTGGCGCGCCTGCACCTCGAAAAACTCGGCGTGAAGCTGACCAAGCTTACGGAAAAACAGGCCGAATACCTCGACATCGATGCGACCGGCCCCTACAAGCCCGGCCACTACCGCTACTAAGCGGGCATTAAGCCTTTATTTTAAAACGCTTCCCTTGTTCACACGGGGGAAGCGTTTTACATTAAAAAGGTGAGCGCAGCAAACCCGCAAGACAAGGCCGACAGCAAGCCCCAGCCGTTTTTCAACCGGCTGTTGGACGCGCTCATTCCCGCCCGGGCGGAGCGCAAGCGCCTCGCCCGCCAGAACGAGCGGCTGGAGGCGTTTTTACGCGCCATTCCCATCGAATATTGCGGCTGGAACCAGGACGGCGTGCAGGCCATGTCACAGGGCTTTTCGGCCCTGATCGGCGTCAACACCATCGACAATATCCACGACCTTCAAACCGGCCTCACCCCCGGCGACGCCGCCGCGCTCGAGGGGCTCTACGACCGCCTGCAGCAATACGGTGAACACTTCGAGATTGCCGTGCATACCGCCACGGGCAAGCGCGCGCTGAAGATCTTCGGCAAACGCGGTGTGCTGCAGCAGGGCGGCGAGGTCTTCAGCGTCATCTGGGCGATGGATATCACCGATTTCGCTGTCGCCGCGACACGCGCGTCGGACGCTATTTCAGCCGTCGAAAAGCGCGAGCAGGAATTGCGCACCAATGCGAATGCGCTGCCGTTCCCCATCTGGGTGCGCAACCACCGCCTCGACATCACCTGGTGCAACAAAGCATACGCAAAAGTCTGCGACGATACGGGCGCAGCCGTGGTGGCCGACCAGAAAGAACTGCCCATGACGGGCGCGAACAAGGCCGAGCTGACGCAGCGCGTATTGGCGCAGAAAGCGCTGGCGAAGCTGACCGCGCAGTCGATGCGTGGCCATATGATCGTGGAAGGCCAGCGCCGCCTGATCGAAATCGTCGAAATCCCGCTGCCGCAGGAAAAGCGCGTGGTGGGCGTGGCGATTGACGTCACGAAAGAAGAAGAGCTCTCGGCTTCCTACGACCGCCTCAACGCCTCGCACCGTGAATCGCTGGAACAGCTGCGCACCGCCATCGCCATGTTCGACGCCGACACGCGCCTCGAATTCTACAACTCCGCCTATGAACAGCTGACGGGCATGACGGGCAGCTGGCTCGATGCCAAGCCCAAGATGACGGAGATCATCGAAAAGATGCGCGAACTGCGCAAACTGCCCGAGCAGGCCGATTACAAGCAGTTCAAGCAGGCCTGGCTCAACCGTTTCACGTCATTGCTGGAACCTTACGAGGAAATGCAGTACCTGCCCGACGGCACGGTGATGCGCATGATCGTCGTGCCGCGCCCCATGGGCGGCCTGCTGCTGACGCTCGAAGACGTGACCTCGCGCCTGCAACTGGAAACGTCCTACAACACCCTGATCGCCGTGCAGGAAGAAACCATGGACAATCTGGCCGAGGGCATCGCCGTCTTCGGCGAGGATGGCCGCGTGCGCCTGTCAAACCAGGCCTTCGCCGCCATGTGGAACATCCCCACGACCGAAATGCAGGGCACGCCGCATATCATGCAGCTGATCGAGCGCACGAAAGCATTCTTCGACGACGCCCATTGGCCGCAGATGAAGCAGGTCATCATGGCGAATGCGCTGGAAAGGGAACCCAGAAAAGGCCGCATCCAGCGTAACAACGGCACGGTGCTGGAATATTCCATCGTCCCGCTACCCGATGGAAACATCCTGAACGCCTATTTCGACATTACCGACACCGTGAAGGTCGAACAGGCGCTGATGGAAAAGAATGCCGCGCTGGAAGAAGCCGAACGCCTCAAGACCGACTTTTTGGCAAACGTCTCGTACCAGCTGCGCACGCCGCTCAATGCCATCATGGGCTTCGCCGAAATGCTCAACCAGCAATACTTTGGCAAGCTGAACGAACGCCAGCTGGAATACACCACCAGCATGATCGAGGCGGGGCAGCGCCTGGTCTCGCTCGTCAACGACATCCTCGACCTCTCGACCATCGAGGCGGGATATTTGAAGCTCTACCCCTCTGAAGTGCGCGTAAAGGGCCTGATAGAACAGGTTGCGCACCTGACCGAAGAATGGGCGCGCAAACAGCGCCTCGACATCATCATCCAGTGCCCCGACGACCGTCTGGCCATTACCGCCGACGAACGCCGGATGAAACAGGTGCTGCTGAACCTGATTTCCAACGCCATCAACTATTCCCCCAACGGCGGCCGCGTGACGATTTCGGCGCAGCGCGCGGGAGATTTCGTGCTGCTGGGGGTGCGCGACACTGGCATGGGTATCCCGCCGGAAGATCTGGCGCGCGTCTTCACACCGTTTGAAAAAATCCAGTCCCGCAAGACGCAGCGGAGATCAGGCGCCGGCCTCGGCCTCGCGCTGGTGAAATCGATCGTCCAGCTGCACGGCGGCGACGTGGCCATCGAAAGCCGCGAGGGCGCGGGTACATTTGTGATTTGCAAGCTGCCGCTGCCCAAAGCCGAAGCCCTGCCGAAAACGGAAACCGGCACTTAAACAAACCTTCAGATAAAGAAAAACCGGAAGGGCTTAAAGCCGCTTCCGGTTTTTGCTTTAAGCGATATTGCGTTTATTCGGTCAGGCGCTTCCACCAGCCCTTGCGGTTTTTGCCGTCGCCGCTGTCGTCCGAGCCGCCTTCGTTGGCGGGTTCGGGCATCGAGGGGGCTTCCTGCGCCGCGCGGTGTTCGTGGCGCGGGGCGGGAGGGGCGTCGTAGTTCTGGGGCGTGTGCACGTTTTCACCGCCGCCGAAATCACCTGACGGCTGTCCGCCGCCCTGATTGTCAAACGACTGGCCTTCGCCGCCCTGCTGGCCGCCATGGCGGTTGCCGTGGCGCTCGCCGCCGCGATGACGGTCGCGTCCGCGGCCACGTCCGCCGCGGCGTCTGCCGCCACGGTTACGGTCGCCGCGGCCTTCTCCACCCTGGCCGCCACCATGACGTTGACCGCCCTGATGGCCTTCGCCGCCCTCTGCGGGCTGGCCGCCTTCAGGCTGGAAGTGCTGGTCGTGGCCTTCGCCGCTCGCCTCGACAAAGCCGGGCTGTTCGGCGTCATGCGGGAAGGGTTGGCCCTCTCCGCCTTCGCCGCCCTGGTTGAAGTTGCGCTGGCCGCGGTCGTTGAAATTACGGTCGCCGTCGCGATGGCGTCCGCCACGGCGCCTGCCGCCGCGGCGTCCGCGCCTGCGGCCTCCGCGCTCGTCATCGGCAAAGCGGTCGCCGCCATGGCCACCTCCATGCCCGCCCCCATGTCCACCGCGGTCGCCGCGGCCTTCGCCGCGCCCGCCACCGTGGTGACGGTGCCTGCCGCCGCCGTGGCTGCCTTCTTCGCCGCCTTCGTCTTCAAAGCGGTTGTCGTCGGCGACGGTTGAATCGTCGGACAGCTGGTCGGCCGGGATTTCGGGCAGGTCGGACATATCGACGGTCTGGACCGGCGCCGGGCGGCGGGGGCGGTTGTCGCCCTGCTGCGCGGCCGTTTTCATGCCTTCGATCTGGAAGTTGGGCTTCACCAGCGTGTCGTCCACGCCGACCGAAACCTTCACATTATAGCGTTTTTCAAGCGCCGAGAGCATTTCGCGCTTGTGGTTGAAGAGGTAGATGGCAATCGCGGCCGGCGCCGTGATGCGGATTTCCGTTGATTTTCCGCGCATGCATTCTTCCTCGAGCGAGCGCAGGATCATCACGCCCGTCGTCTCGACAGTGCGCACCAGTCCAGCGCCGTTGCAATGCTTGCAGGTTTCGAAGTTTGTTTCGACCAGCGACGGGTGCAGGCGCTGGCGTGACAGCTCGAGCAACCCGAAGGCCGAGATACGGCCCAGCTGGATGCGCGCGCGGTCATGCTGCATAGCATCCCGGAGCCTCCGCTCCACGATGCGGTTGTTGCGCTTGTCTTCCATGTCGATGAAGTCGATGACGATCAAACCGCCCTGGTCGCGCAGGCGCAGCTGGCGGGCGATTTCCTCGGCGGCTTCAAGGTTGGTTTTCAGCGCCGTTTCCTCGATGTGGCGGCCCTTGGTAGCTCTGCCCGAGTTCACGTCGATGGAAACCATCGCCTCGGTCGGGTTGATGACGATATAGCCGCCCGATTTCAGGTGCACGGTGGGGCTGTGGATTTCGTCGATCTGGCTTTCCACCTGGTAGCGGAAGAACAGCGGCATCGAGGGGTCGGTATAGTGCTGGATGCGCGAAGCGTGGCTCGGCATCAGCGTGCGCATGAAATCATGCGCCGTTTTATAGGCTTCTTCGCCCGCCACATGCACTTCGTCGATTTCGCGGCGGTAGAGGTCGCGGATCGCGCGCTTGATGAGGTTGCCTTCTTCGTAGATGAGGGCGGGCGCGGTCGATTTCAGCGTCAGTTCGCGGATCTGGTCCCAGAGGCGCAGGAGGTAGTCGAGGTCGCGCTTGATCTCGGCCGTCGTGCGGGCGACGCCCGCGGTGCGCAGGATCACCGACATGCCCTCGGGCACGTTCAGTTCGTGCAGGATTTTCTTCAGGCGCTGGCGGTCTTTCGCGTTGGAAACCTTGCGCGACACGCCGCCGCCACGGGGGCTGTTCGGCATCAGTACGCAATAGCGGCCGGGGAGCGAGATATAGGATGTGACGGCAGCACCCTTGTTGCCGCGCTCTTCCTTGGCGATCTGGATGAGCATGATCTGGTTGCGCTTGATCACTTCCTGGATTTTGTAGCGGCGCTTGATGGAAGAGCGGTAAGCGGGCTGTTCGACGACATCGCCGCCGACGACTTCGACGTCTTCTTTCTCGGGTGCGGGCTGCTCGCCGCCCTCGGCCGCGGGGGCGGCTTCCGCTGCGGGTGCAGCGGCTTCGGCTACGGGCTGTTCGTGCGCTGCGGGAGCGGCTTCAGCCGTTTCCTCTTCCTCGTCGTTATCTTCTTCCGCTTCGGAGGTCACGCCGTCACGCGCGATTTCCTCGGCGATCGAGCCGGTGTGCTTCGGCACATATTCTTCGGATGCGGCGGCGTCTTCATCGTCGCCGTCTTCTTCGGGCGTTTCGTCGCCGTCGAAGTCTTCGATGCTTTCGCCTTGCGCTGCCAGTTCTGCTGCGTCTTCTTCGTCCTCGCGGGCGGCCTGTTCGGCGGCCAGCTGGCGTTCCTCGGCCAGCAGCGCCTCGCGGTCCTGCACGGGGATGCGGTAATAATCGGGATGGATTTCGGGGAAGGGCAGGAAGCCGTGGCGGTTTCCGCCGAAGTCGACGAAGGCGGCCTGCAGCGAGGGTTCGACCCTTGTCACCTTCACGAGATAGATGTTGCCTTTAAGTTGTTTGCGGACGACCGTTTCGAAATCGTATTCGTCCAGACGGCTGCCCGAGACGACCGCGACCCTTGTTTCTTCGGGATGCGTGGCGTCGATCAGCATGCGCTTTGTCATTGTATTCAGTTCCTTTACAGGCGCGACGCCATACATCCCCATGCGACAAAAGGGGATAAGGGCGCGCCGATGTTTTGAAGAAGGCTGTACGGTTCAGTTCTAGACCAGGCTTTGTCCCATCTGCCTTGCGGGAGAGAGCGTCCTTGAAGGGGAGGTAGACGCTGCTTTAATCACCGGTAGTCCAAGTAGCCTGTCACAATCACCGTTGCCCGTTTAGGTACTGCCGCCAGCGGAAAAGTGGTTCCGGAGGGGAGGAGGTAAAACAGGCCAGACCTCAAAACTCGTTGACGTGACGCGCTTTCTCAACATGCAAAAAGCTATGGAAAAGCTACGTCTTTGTCGCATCTTCATTGTAGTCCCAACGGCACCGCGCACTCAATATATATTTGGAACTATTCTAAGATGCTGGAATCGCGATACTTATTGTTAAGCGCTGCCGCTTGCGGATATACTGTTTCAAAGGACAGCTGGGTTATTGGGGGCCTTGGCCGTGTGTTCGAGTCGCTTTGTTTTCATAGTATTGGCTTTACTGCTGTCGCTGGCGCCACAACTGGTGCTGGCGGCGAAATCCTATCCGCCCGCCTCGTCGCCCAAACCCACCACGCTGGGGCAGCTGAATTACAAGAGCGGCCGCAGCTCATCGCCGCCTGTACCCTTCGCGATCGAGGCGGTGAGGTTCGGGACCCACGCAGGGCAATCGCGCATCGTCATCGATTTCAACCAGAAGGGGGATTACCGCGTTTTCCACCTCGACGGCCCCACGCGCCTTGTCGTCGACCTGCCCGCGGGCAGCTGGCATGCGCCGAAATCGGGGCTGCTGACCGGACGCCTTGTGAAGGGCTACCGCAGCGGCGCGCTTGATGACGGCCTGACGCGCATCATCTTCGACCTCGGGGCGCCCGCGCTGGTGTCGCAGGCCTTCATGCTGCCGAAAACCTCGTTCAACCTCGACCGCCTTGTCATCGACCTCAAGCCCTCGACGGCGAACCTTTTCCAGGCGCACCTGACCGATGTATTCGGCAACGCGGCGCTGAGGGGTGCCGGCAAGGCAAGGCAGCCGCAATCCGAATTCGCGCGGCTGCAGGACAGGCTGGCGCGTGAATCCGCGCCCGAAACAGAAATGCGCAGCGCCGCGCTTGTGCCGCCGCCCTTGCAGCCGCAGCAGGTACCGATGCGCAAATCCGGCACGTCCCGCAAATACACCATCGTTATCGACCCCGGCCATGGCGGCGAAGATCCTGGTGCGATCGGCGCCGGCGGCATACGCGAAAAAAACCTCACGCTGCAGGTCGCAAAAGAACTGCAGCGCCAGCTGGAAGAAACCGGGCGTTATAAAGTGGTGCTGACGCGCAAGACCGATGTGTATATCCGCCTGCGCGAGCGCGTGGCTTTCTCCCGCCGCGCCAAGGGTGATTTGTTCGTGTCGATCCACGCCGATAAAATCGGGCGCAAGAATGTCAGGGGCGCATCCATCTACACGCTCTCGGAAAAGGCGTCAGACAGCGAAACCGCGCGCCTTGCCGAGCAAGAAAACAATTCCGGCGTTGTGGCCGGCGTCGACCTTGCGGCCGAAAGCCAGGACGTCGCCGACATCCTTCTCGACCTTGCGATGCGCGAGAAAATGAACGAATCAAAACTGCTCGGCAAATACGTCGAGGAAGCCTTTATCAATAATAGCGTAAGACTGTTGCCAAATTCCCACAGGGCTGCGGGCTTCGCTGTTTTGAAGGCGCCGGATGTGCCCTCGGTGCTGATCGAGACAGGCTTTTTATCCAATGCTGACGAGGCTAAACTGCTTACCTCGCCGCAATTCCAGCGTAAAATCGCAGGCGCGATTGTGGGCGGCATAGACGCCTATTTTCGAAAAATCCACTCCCTCCAGAAGCTCTGATAAGGGTCCCTTAACCCTTGCAAGGTAACATCCGAATCCGGTAAGTCTCTGGACTTGCTACAGTATCTGTAGTAAAAAATACCTGTTACAACGTTGTACAACTGCTCTCTCTCAGGGGGCAAACCAATAGAGGAAAAAACTATGAAACGCTCTCTCACCGTTCTTTCGATGTTCGCTCTGCTCGTCGTCGCAGCTTGCCAAAACAACGGCACCTGGACCCCGATGTCTTCGGGCCGCACTGCAGGCGAAGGCCAAGTCGTCGAACAAAAAGCCGATACCGCCGTCCGCCACTCGCTGACGAAGTAATCGCTTTATCCCGCAAGGGATACAACAGCCGCGCCAGGTGTTTCACCGGCGCGGTTTTTGTTTGTCCGTTTTTTAAAAGCTTTAATCGGCCGTGCGTTGTGCCTGTCTCCCCTCTCCCAAAGGGTGAGGGCAGAAACAGGTGTTCCCTTTTAATTGTAAGACTGGTTGTGCGGGCGTTCCTGCGCCGATGATTTCGCACCCGACCCGCGCGTCGCGATCAGCACGGGATAGCCGCGGCGGTCGCGTACCGCGCGCTCGGCGGTCGACCAGTCGATGCGGCCGGAAAATTCGCCCGCGGCCTCGGCGATCGTCTTGCGCAGGCCTTCCGACATCGGCTTCGGCGACACGACGCCGTCGATCTCGATATTGTTGCTCTGCAGTTTCGAGGGGTTCGCCTCGAGGTAAAGGCCGTCGCCGACCCAGGCCACCAGTACGGGCTGGTCGACTACGGTTACTTTGGTTCCGGGGCCTGCCATGCCGAACAGCTGCACGATGTCCTCGGGATACAGGCGCATGCAGCCTGAACTGACGCGGCGTCCGATGCCCCAGGGCTTGTTCGAGCCGTGTATTAAAAATTCCGGCCAGCCAAGGTACATGGCATGGGTGCCCAAGGGGTTGGCGGCGCCCGGCGAAATGGCCGACGGCAGCCATGGTTTGTCTTTCCTCATGCGGGGCGTCGGGTACCAGGTCGGCCCCGCCACCTTGCGCACGATGTGTGTTTCGCCGATCGGCGTCTCGAGGCCTTCGCGGCCGATGCCGATTGCGTAGGAAATCGGCGCGCGGCCGGGCACGAAATAATACATGCGCATCTTGCCAAGGTTGACGACGATGCCGTCCTGCCTGGCGCGTGGCAATAGGTTGAACGAGGGGATGACCAGCGTGTCGCCCGGCAGCGGCGCCCAGGGGTCGACGCCGGGGTTGGCGGCGCGCAGCTCGACATAGCCAAGCCCGAAATGGCGCGCGATATCGGCGAAAGTGTCTTCTTCGCCAACCGTATAGGTGCCCAGCTCGCCGATGGCCGTGCGCGAATTCACGGGATAGGGCGGCAGCGGCACGTTCTCGTCGATGTCTTTCAGCGGCAGGGGGCCTTCGTCGGTCGCGGCCTCGGCGGCGCCGCGCTTTAGCGGGCGCGGCAGGCTGGCGCCAGAAGCATTAGTGCTGTTGGACGCAGGCTCCACCTTGCGCGTGATGGTGGTTTTCTTCTTCACCTGCTTGGCGACAACCGGTTTTTTCGACGGCTTGCCCATGATGCTGCCCGGCGCGGAATCGGCGGGGGAGGCCGCTGCGAGCATCAAGCCCGTCACGGCGGCGATTATTATGGAAGATAGGCTTTTTTGTGCAGACATCCGAAGTCCCTTTTGCCCTCAATATAGATGATATATTCTCTAAAAACAGTATTTTTAAGGCCTTTCCCGTGCGAAGGGGCGCAAAAACCATATGGTCCTGCAGCTTTTCAAGAGTGACAGCCTCGTCGACCCGCAATGCATCACGGGCGAGCGCATTTATATCCGTCCGCCGCAACGTGCCGACTGGAAACAATGGGTCGAGGTGCGCAGCCGTAACTACGGTTTCCTGAAACCCTGGAGCCCGCAGGCGACGCTCACCAACATCACGCGTGACGGCTATTTCCAGCGCCTTGCCACCTACCAGTCCGACTGGCGTGACGACCATGCCTATGTCTTCTTCGTCTTCCGCTATGACACCGACCAGCTGATCGGCAGCGTTGCCGTCAACAACATCGTGCGCGGCGCGGGGCAGATGGCCACCATCGGCTACTGGATGGACGAGCGCGAAACCAAGCAGGGCTTCATGACCGAAGCCTTGTTATTGGCCTGCCAGTTCTCCTTCCGCGCGCTGAAACTCCACCGTTTGCAGGCCGGTACGCTGCCCGAGAACGAGGCCAGCCAGAAAGTCTTGAAAAACTGCGGCTTCCAGCCCGAGGGCATGGCGCGCAAGTACATCAAGATTGCAGGCGAATGGCGCGACCACCAGATTTTCTCGCTGCTGCGGGAGGAATTTATTTCACTGGCCGAACCGGTCGCCTAGGCGTGGCCGATATCGGCTGACAGGATGGCGGGATCGATGCCGATGCGCGCCAGCGCCATATCCCACTTCTTCGCAATCTCGGTGCCGAACAGCAAATCATCGTCGGGCGGGCAGGTGAGCCATGAATTGGCCTGCATCTCGGCCTCCAGCTGCCCCGCGCCCCAGCCCGCATAGCCAAGGGCGAAGATGCTGCGCGCCGGGCCTTTGCCCTCTGCAATCGCCTTCAGGATATCGACGGTGCCGGTGACGCAGAGCTGGTCGTTGATGCGCACGGTATCCTCGCGCATGAAATCGGTCGAATGCAGCACGAAACCGCGCCCTGTTTCGACGGGTCCGCCGAAGTGGACGACAGGTTCCACCACCAGCTGCGATTTCGGCAGGTGCAGCTGGCTGAGCAAATCACGGAACTGCACGTCGGGCAGCCGCTGGTTGACGACGATGCCCATCGCGCCCGCGGAACTATGCGCGCACATATAGACGACGCTCTTGGTAAAGAAGCCGTCATGCAGCGACGGCATGGCGATCAGCAGCCGGTTGCGGAACGGGCTGTCCTCGTCCTTCATCAGCAAGGGATCCATTTTCTGCGGGACGTCGGGTGTCTTGCGTGTTGCCATTATTTCATATTAGCAAAAAAGGCTTAACAGAGCGGTAAGTGGCCGAAGGCACTGTAATTACGGGGTAATCCCGCGTCAATCCGGCATCAGGGCGCTGGCGGCTTTTTCAGTCGGATGGGCTTTATTTTCATGTGGTTTGCAGCCCCTTCATAGACCTTCCCGACCTCCGCCGTAACGCGCTTTTCATAGGCCGCCTCGAATAACGGCACGATAGCGGGGTTGTTGGCGGCGATGGCGGCTTCGTAATTCGTCAGTCCCGCCAGGTTTTCGCGCAGGATATCCGCGCCGCCTTCGATCAGCGCGCCGACAGCTTTCGGCGACGGGTCGCGTTCCATGCAAAGCGCGTTCAGCGGCGTTTCGCCGTAATTATTCACCGCGTCGACATTCGCGCCCAGTTCAAGCAGCTTCTTGATGGTGGCAGCGGGGTCTTTCATGTCTTTCGCGGATTTCGCGACAAGGTGGACGGCCGTGTCGCCGTGGTGGTCGGGGCTGTCGACGTCAACGCCTTCTTTCGCCGAGATGACTTCCAGCACGTTCACATTGCCGCGCCGCGCCGCGTCGCGGAAAGTCTTGCCCAGCGTTTCCAGGCCATATCCTTCCAGCAGGGCATGGATCGTTTCGTACTCGTTTACCGGCGCTTTTTCGGCGAGGTCGAACACCGTGCCGCTGTCGAAACCCATGCTGCGGTCGGCGCCGTTTTTCACCAGCATCTTCACCATCTTGTCATGGCCGTGGCGCGCAGCGACGTGCAGGGCGGTGCGGCCGTCGGGGCCGATCATGTTGACGGTCGCGCCGCGCTTGATCAAAAGTTCTGCCGCGTCGATGCGGTTGTCCTTCACGGCGGCGCATAAAATCGATTCCTGACCCGACCAGCCGTCGCGCCTGCAGGTGCCGTCAACGCCGGCACCCTTGTCGAGCAGCTCTTCCATCGCCCGCAAATCGCCCTGCGTCGTGGCGCGGAACAGCGCCACGTTGAGGTCGGCGAAGTTCTTGATGCGTTTCTGGTATTCGTTGTAGTCGTCGGCCATGGTTTGTCCTTTTGTGCCCCGATTCCAGGGCAAAAACAGCCTACTACAGCTTTATGGCAAAAACAAACCCGCGGGAAGGGAATCTATTTGACATAATATGGCAAATTGGGGTATCCTGACCCACTTTTCAACGTGAGATGACAGAGATGATGCTGCCCAAAAAACCCGAAAAGATGACCGACGAGGAGCTGGAGAAGGGCCTGAAACAGGCTGACCGCAACCAGCAGGTCCTGCATAAATACCATTCCAAGGCGGCGGGCCCCGTGGCCTGCGGCCTTATCGCCGCGGCCTGGTGGGTGGGCAAGGCGGCTTTTGCTTCGGGCAACCTTTACCTGATGCTGGGCGGCATGGTGGGGGCGGCGGCTATTCCTGCGGTCGGCGCGATTGTCTATGCCATCGGCTGGACGCGCATCTGCAACGGCTTGTTCGGCAAGTGGAACAAGGACAAGGAAAAGATCGGCAAGGAGCAAAAGAAACGCGCCTTCGAAAAAACGCCCGAGTTCATCGAGGCCGCGATAAAATTGAAGAACGACGTCAAGCGCGCCATCAGCGACGCTTTCGAGCGCGCGGTGCACGGCGGCACATCCAAAGACATGAAGGTGAAAAAGCCTCTCCAGCTCAAAAACACCACGGCCGCGCCGCCGAAGAAAAAACCGCTCTTCAAGTTCAAGTAATCAGTTTTTGTTTTTCTTCTGCACGTCGCGCCATTTGCCGACGTTGCGGTCGTGCTCGGCCAGCGTCTTTGCAAAGGCATGGCCGCCCGTGCCGTCGGCGACGAAATAGATGTATTCATGCGCCTCGGGGTTCATCACCGCCTCCAGCGACGCGCGGCCGGGGTTGGCGATGGGCGTCGGCGGCAGGCCTTTGGTGACATAGGTGTTATAGGGCGAAGGCGTGTTGAGGTCGGTGCGCAGCAGCGGGCGGTCCAGCTTCTCGCGCCCCCCCGTAATCGCGTAAATCACCGTCGGGTCCGATTGCAGCGGCATATCGATTTTCAGGCGGTTGTAAAACACGCCAGCCACCTTCGCGCGCTCTGCCGCGATGCCGGTTTCTTTTTCGACGATGGAGGCCAGCACCACCGCTTCCTCCGGCGATTTCAGGATATTGCCCTCGGCGCGCTTCGACCATGTCTCGGCGAGCGTGTCCTGCATTTCCTTCTTCATGCGCTCCAGCAGCGTCTCGCGCTTTTCGTGGAAGGTATAGTTATAGGTTTCGGGCAGCAGCGAACCGTCGGGCGGCGTCGCGGTAACCGTGCCCTCCATCGCCTCGGCGGCGTTCAGCAGCGCGACGATTTCCGTCGAGGTCAGGCCCTCGGGGATGGTTAATTGACGTTGATATACCTTGCCCGATTGCAGCGTCTCGATCACTTCCTCGGTGCTGGCGTGTTCCTTGATTTCGTATTCGCCGGCACGCAGGGGGCCCTTGCCCTTCATCAGGAAGGCGCCCGCGCGGAAGATGTTTTCGTCGTCAATCGCGCCTGCTTCTTTCAGCACGCCGGCGATTTTCTTGCCGGAGGAGCCGGGCTCGATATAAATCAGCGTGGTCTGTTGCAGCGGCCCCGGTGCCGGCAGCACGGCCTGCATGTACAGCCAGCCCGCCGCCGCGGCGCAACCGCCCAGCAGCAGCATAAAGGCGACGAATGCGATAAAACCCTTCAATCAAACCTTCCGGAAGACGAGCGAGGCATTGGTGCCGCCAAAGCCGAAGGAATTGGAGAGCGCGATGTTCACGTTCTTCTGCTTCGCCGTATGCGGCACAAGGTCGACGCCCGCCGCGACATCCGAGGGGTTGTCGAGGTTCAGGGTCGGGGGCAGGGTGCCCGTCTTGATTGCCATCAGCGTGAAAATCGCCTCGACCGCGCCGGCTGCGCCCAGCAGGTGGCCGATCGCCGATTTGGTCGACGAGATGCTGACCGTTTTAATCGCGTCGCCGAACAGGCGCTTGGTCGCGCCCAGTTCGATATCGTCGCCGAGCGGCGTGGAGGTGCCGTGCGCGTTGATGTAATCGACCTGGTCGGGGTTGACCTGCGCGCGTTTCAGTGCGGCCTTCATGGCGCGGAAACCCCCGTCGCCGTCTTCGGCGGGGCTGGTCACGTGATAGGCATCACCCGAAAGCCCGTAGCCGATGACTTCGCCGTAAATCTTCGCGCCGCGTTTCTTCGCGTGCTCGTATTCCTCTAGCACCACGACGCCTGCGCCTTCGGCAATAACAAATCCGTCACGTCCCTTGTCGAAGGGGCGCGATGCTTTTTCAGGCGTTTCGTTGTAAGAGGTTGACAGCGCGCGGCAGGCGGCAAAACCGCCCACGCCGACGCGGCAGATGGCGGCTTCCGATCCGCCCGCGACCATCACGTCTGCGTCATCAAAGGCAATCAGGCGCGCGGCGTCGCCAATCGCATGGCTGCCCGTCGCGCAGGCCGTGACCACAGCGTGGTTGGGGCCTTTGAAGCCGTAACGGATGGAAACCTGCCCCGAGGTCAGGTTGATCAGCGACGACGGGATAAAGAACGGCGAGATGCGGCGCGGCCCCTTTTCCTGCATCATGATGGAAGTATCTTGAATGTTGGTGAGGCCGCCGATGCCAGATCCGATCAGCACGCCGGTGCGGCAGCGGTCTTCCTCGCCTTCGGGTTTCCAGCCGCTGTCTTCCACCGCGTCGACCGCGGCGGCATAGCCGTACTGGATGAACAGGTCCATTTTCTTCTGTTCTTTGTGCTCGATATACTTGCCGATATCGAGCGTGCCGGGGGAATTGTCGTTTTCCGTCTTCAGGGGCACTTCGCCGGCGACTTGGCTCGGAAGGTCCGAGGCGTCGAATGATTTGATTTTGCGCAGGCCCGATTTGGCCGCCGTCAGCTGCTGCCAGTTATGGTCCAGACCCAGGCCCAGCGGGCTCACAATGCCCATGCCGGTGACGACAACACGCCTCATACCAGTATTCCCTGTTAATGCACACGAATAGGTAGGGGTTAGAAAAATGGCCCCGATCCGTTTGAAACAGAACCGGGGCCATTTAAATTGGTATCAAGCGCGCAGTTAAGCGGCTTTCGCGTTCTGCTGGATGAAGGAGATCGCGTCTTTCACGGTCTGGATTTTTTCAGCCGCGTCATCGGGAATCTCGATGCCGAATTCTTCTTCGAATGCCATGACCAGTTCGACCGTGTCGAGGCTGTCAGCGCCCAGATCGTCGATGAAGCTTGCGTTGTCGGTGACTTTCTCGCCGTCCACGCCCAGGTGCTCGACCACGATTTTCTTCACGCGCTCGTTGATGTTGCTCATATCCAATTCCCTCGTCGGTTACGTTAAAACTTGATCACATACTTTAAGTGTGAAGGTGTAAATATCACACAATTGCTGCTTTGCAAACAGGGCAAAACAGGCGTTTTCATAGTATGAAATGGCGGCAGAGTCCAAGCTTTTCAAGCGGGCAGGGGCATCAAACCGCACCCCTGTTCAAGAAAAGCCAGATTTTTCAATACTGTACATAAATGCGGCTTTGCTTGACAGGCGGGGGTAGGGCGCATATTTATACGTAAATTTCATCGAAGGGATAAAAACATGCGCAAGATATGGCTGACGCCTGCCTTTACGCTGGCCGCTTTTTTCGGCTCTGCTGCCCAGGCGCAGGTAACGCCTGCGCCCTCGACTATAGTTTCTCAGGAACCGCTCCCGGATGCTCCCTCCGCAAAAACCCAAACTTCCCCCATACAGATATCGCCGCAGTGGCAGGTAAAGCCGGATTACAAACTCGACCTTTCCACCAAATTCGAAAAACCTGCGGAAGACGGCCTGGCCACCTATCGCCTGCCCGCCATGCCGCCCGAATTCGCCGATAAACCCTCGGGCTTCGTCGGCCGGGCGGTCGAATTTTTTGACCAGCACAGCGTGAAGGGCGATTCCATGTTCGACACCGCTCTGGAAAAAGACATCGGCGGCGGCTTCTCGATCGCCGGCGGCAGCATCGATATGCGCAATAACACCGGCCACAACGGCGCCATACGCCAGACCGTCCGCGCCATGACCGGCCTGCCCGACAGCGAAACACGCGACCTGCGCCACGCGCTTTCAGGGGGCGGTAACATGCCGCAGCCTAAAGGCGGCGACGGCGTCGCGGTCGCGCTGCGCTTTCGCATCGGCCTTAAATAATTACTTCGGCTGGAATTTGGCGAGGTCGAGCGACCCGTCCTTTTTATTCGGCATCAGCGGGTTCCAGGCGACTTCCCACAAATGCCCGTCGGGGCAAGTGAAATAACCGCTGTGGCCGCCCCAGAAAACATCCTCGGCGGGTTTGTTGATTTTTGCGCCGAGTTTCTTCGCGCGTTTCATAAAGACATCGACGTCTTTTTTCTTACTCACGTTATGCGCCAGCGACATGCCGCGGAACCCGCTGCCCTTGGCGGATTGTTTCGAATCCTTCGCCAGGTGCGCGCGCGACCACAGCGCCAGTATCCACCCGCCCTGGTCGAAAAACGTCACGTCCTTGTTGCTGCTCGTCAGCGGCTTCCAGCCAAACAGCTTCATATAAAACCTGCGCGCCGTCATATTGTCTTTGACGCCAAGGGTGACGAAGGTGCAGCGTTTCATTTGATGTAGCCTTACTTTATAGATTTATAATCGACTGTTCCATCAGCGGAAACAGCTATCAATTGCTGTCGTATCATACCGTCGCAGGCCTGCTGCGCTGATAAGGGAGCGGTAATGGCCGAACGGCTTTCAAGCCAGTGGATCAGTCCGTCTTTCTTTTTGGGTCTGCGGACTTTTTCACTGCGCAGCGCTTCAACGATTTCAGCGAAGTCGTGCGTTTGCCCGGATATGGTTCTAACGGGTTTGCTTTTCGCGGCCGGTCCGGCCTTTACGGGTTTGGCAGCTTTAGGCGGGCCCATGCGTTCGCAGGCGATGCCACGGTCCTGCAAATGGGCAATTAGCGGCCCGAAATCGTTTTTGTCCTTGGTGGCGATGACGTAGCGGGCATTGGGTTCCTCTGCCAGCAGCTTGCCAAGATAATAGGCAAGATGAAGGTCTAGGTTATTATTGCCCTGCGCGGGGATCGGTATCAGGTCGAGCCTTACACCGCCGTCCATCATTTTTTTTATGAATACAGGTTCTGGCTTTTGACTTTTGGCGGCCAGTTCGCTGCTTCCAATAAAAAGCAGGATACGGTTGTAATGCCTTAATGACGGGGCTAGAGCTGTCAGATGCTCATCATTGATATTCTGGTAGTCGATAAGGGCAATCTTTTCAGCCATCAAATCATCGCCATCCCGCCGTTCACATGCAGCGTCTGGCCGGTGACGTATTTGGCCTCATCAGAGGCGAGGTAGACCACCGAGGCCGCGATGTCTTCGGACGTGCCCATGGTGCCGGCGGGGATTGTCGCGTTGATCTTGGCTTTCTGCTCGTCGTTCAGCGCCTCGGTCATCGCGGTCGCAATAAAGCCGGGCGCGACGCAGTTGACGGTAATGCCGCGGCTCGCGACTTCCGCCGCCATCGATTTGCTCATGCCGATCATGCCGGCCTTCGAGGCGCAGTAGTTTGCCTGTCCGGGGTTGCCCGTGACGCCGACGACGGAGGTAATGTTGATGATGCGGCCGAAGCGGCGTTTCATCATGCCGCGGATGGCGGCGCGCGTCAGGCGGAAGGGCGCGGTCAGGTTCACATCCTGCACCACCTGCCAGTCCTCGTCCTTCATGCGCATGAACAACCCGTCCTTGGTCAGGCCCGCGTTGTTCACCAAAATATCGACCTGCCCCATTTTTTCTTCGGCCGACTTGATCAGCGCTTCCGCCGCTTCGGCGGTGGCGAGGTCGCCCTGGAAGACATGCGCGCCTGCGCCGATTTCGGCGGCAAGCTTGTTCAGCGCCTCGACATTGCGGCCGCAGAGGCCGACGTCGGCGCCTTGCGCCTTCAATGCTTTCGCGATGGCGCCGCCGATGCCGCCCGAGGCGCCCGTGACCAGTGCTTTTTTGCCGGTAAGGTTGAACATGATGATTGCTCCTAAACAGTTTTGCTAAAGTAGTAGATGCAGCAGACGCCCGAGAGGATCAGCGCCGCGCCAAAGGCCGTGCCGACATTCATCTGCGTTTCCCTGAACAATATCCACGCGAACAGCGCCGTCCAGAGGGGATAGGTGATTTCGACCATGGCTGCCATGGTCGCGTTCTTCGATTTCGTCGCCAGCAGGATGCAGAGGTTCGCGCCCACGTAAACGGCGACCGAGCCCAGCATCAGCTTGAACGCGCCGTCGGCGGTTTTCAGCGCTTCGATATCCTTTTGAAAATCGCCGCGCCACAGCCCGACCACCAGCGCGAAGATGATGTTGCCCAGCGCCGCGGTCAGCAGCACGCCCGGGATGGAGATTTTTTTCATCAGCTGTTCGCTGACGGTATAGCTGATACCCCAGAGGACGGCCGCGCTGCAGGCATAGACGAGCCAGATCACAGGAAAATCCCTTACAGCGTTGCCGCGAATTCCTCGATGTCCTTGGGCGTGCCGACCGCGCGTCCGGCAAGGTCGCCGTCGATGCGCTTGGTCAGCCCGGTCAGGACCTTGCCCGCGCCCAGCTCGACCAGTTCGGTCACGCCTTTAGTTTTCATGTAGAGCACGCTTTCGCGCCAGCGCACCATGCCCGTCACCTGTTCCACCAGCAGCTGGCGGATGCGCGCGGGGTCAGTCACTTCGCCCGCGATCACGTTGGCGACGACAGGGACGCTGGGCGCATGCATGGCTACGGCGGCCAGCGCTTCCTGCATCACATCCGCAGCGGGCTTCATGAGCGCGCAGTGGAAGGGGGCGGAGACGGGCAGCAGCAGCGCGCGTTTTGCGCCTTTTGCCGTCGCCAGCGCAATCGCCTTTTCAACGGCAGCCTTGTGGCCGCTCACCACAACCTGCCCGAAGGAGTTGTCGTTCGCAGCCGCCACGATTTCATGGTTCGAGGCTTCTTTGGCAATCGCCGTCACATCGGGCAGTTCAAGGCCGAGGATGGCGGCCATGGCGCCCACGCCCACGGGCACGGCTTTCTGCATCGCCTGTCCGCGGGTTTTCAGCAGCTTTGCCGCATCCGAAAGACTAAACGTACCGGCGGCGGTCAGCGCCGAATATTCACCGAGGCTGTGGCCCGCGACAAAGGCGCATTTGCCGGGGGTGAGGAAATCGCCCTTGGCCTGTTTCAGGATGCGCGCGACGGCGACCGATACGGCCATCAGCGCGGGCTGGGTGTTTTCGGTCAGGTTCAGGTCGGTATCGGGGCCTTCGAACATGATCTTCGACAGTTTCTGCCCCAGCGCGTCGTCGACCTCCTCAAAGGTCTGCTTTGCAATCGGGAAGGCTTCGGCCAAATCCTTGCCCATGCCGATCGACTGGCTGCCCTGTCCGGGAAATACGAATGCGCGCATGCGTGATAAATCCTGCATTGTGAAACGGATGCAGACTTTTACAGGCAGGCGGTGGTTAAGGCAAGGTGCAGAATCAGGACAGGCGCGGCGTCACGGTGCGCGGTTTCAGCGGCGTGACAGTATGATCAAGCCCGCTGTGGAAACCCTTTTCGATGTCCTTCGCCTGTTCCGCCCATTCCTTTTGCAGCAGCAGGCGTTTCTGGACGGCGATAGCGTCGTCGTCGAGCCTGAAGCCGTTCATCCACCATTCCTCCCGCCCGTCGGGGTAAATGACGGCGGGGCCGGTCTCGCGGTGCTGCTTGCCGTGGTGGAACCAGCCTAAAGTGCCGTCCTTCAGCTCGACCGCCGGCAGGTCGCCGTCGCGGTGCTGTTTGTCGCGCCAGAACCACATTTTATTACCCTCGGAATCGATGATCGCGGGGCCGTCCTCGCGGTGGTAGAGGCGGTTTTCGTCGAGGTAAAACTGGTTGTAAAAGTTGTCCCCGTAACGGCCGGGGCCGGCAAAGCGGAAGTCGAAATCGTCACGCATCTGGCCTCCTGTTCGGGCATGGAAGGGCAATTTTATTTTATTATGTTAATGAAAATCAAGCCAAAAGTTACAAAAGGCGCGAAATAACGGCTTTGGCCGCAAATAGTGTTGTGTTTAACGGAAGAATCCCTATATAAAACACTCCACTAAACCCGCTGGCAGGAAGGTTCTTGCCGGCTGCGGTCCGTGCGGCTGGCCTTTGATAAGGGAACAGCGGCGGGCTACCTAACAACCAAGGGAAACAGAAATGGCATTATACGAAACCGTGTTTATCGCGCGGCAGGACATTTCCGCCAAACAAGCGGAAGACCTCGCCAAGAACTTCGGCAAAATCGCTTCCGACAACGGCGGAAACGTCAAGCGCACCGAAAGCTGGGGCCTGCGCAACCTGGCCTACCGCATCAAGAAAAACCGCAAAGGCCACTATACGCTGCTGCACATCGAAGGCCCTGCTGCCGCCATCGTCGAGATGGAACGCAACATGAAGCTCAACGAAGACGTGCTGCGCTATATGACCGTCTCGATCGACAAGCTGCCCGAAGGTCCCTCGGCCGTCCTGAAAGCGTCTGAAGAAGGCGAAGAAGGCGGCTTCCGTGGTGGCGACCGCGAAGACCGCGGCTACCGCCCGCGCGGCCCGAAACGCGAATACGGCGACCGTCCCCGCTACGACCGCGGCGACAGCGCGCCTGCTGCTGAAACCTCCAAGGAAGGTGAATAACCATGGCATTCGAAAAACGCGAAGAACGCGGCGATCGCAAACCCGGTGGAGCTGGCGGCGCACGCCGTCCCTTCTTCCGCCGCCGCAAGACCTGCCCCTTCTCGGGCAAGAACGCGCCCGCGATCGACTATAAAGATCCCCGCCTGCTCGGCCGCTACATCTCCGAGCGCGGCAAGATCGTCCCCTCACGCATCACTGCCGTCTCGCAGAAGGCGCAACGGAAACTGGCACGCGAAATCAAGCGCGCCCGCTTCCTGGCCCTGCTGCCTTACGTGTCGAAATAAGGAGTAAGTAACACATGGCAACCAACATCCAGGTCATCCTGCTCGAGCGCGTCGAAAGCCTCGGCCAGATGGGCGAAGTGGTGAAAGTGAAGCCGGGTTACGCCCGCAACTTCCTCCTGCCCCGCAACAAGGCCCTGCGCGCGACGAAAGACAACATCGCGTACTTCGAAGGCCAGAAAAAAGTGCTCGAGGCCGAAAACCTCAAGCGCCGCGACGAAGCTGAAAAAGTCGGCAAGAAGCTGAACGGCACCAAGGCGTCGATCATCCGCCAGGCGTCCGAAGCAGGCCAGCTTTACGGTTCGGTTTCGGCCCGCGACATCGCGGACGCCGTCGTCGAGCAAGGCTTCAAGGTCGACCGCAACCAGGTCCGCATGGACCGCGCCTACAAGCTGCTCGGCCTCTATCCTGTGAAAATCAACCTCCACCCCGAAGTGACTGTTGAAGTAACCATCAACATCGCACGCTCGGCCGAAGAGGCGAAAATCCAGGAAGAACGCGGCGAAGCGCTGATCACCAAGCGCGACGACGAGGAGGCAGCTTCGGCCGCCGCCCGCGCCGAAAAAGCCGCCGCAGCGCTGGAAGCCAAGGCGAAAGCCGACGCCGAAGCCGCAGCAGCCGCAGAACAGCCCGCGGAAGAAGCCGCAGCCTGATCTTGAGCAGTCTTAAGAAAAACCCGCCGCGCGCAAGCCGGCGGGTTTTTTCTTGCGGCTAGTAAAGTGCGTCCCTGTCGGTCAGGAAAAGGTCCGTGCGTATGTTCGGGCATTGGGACAGCTGGGACGGCAGTACGGGCCCTAGCCCCGTGCAACGGAACAGGTAGAGGTCGACGCCCACTGGCATGATAGGTGGCAGCCGGCGCAGCGCCGGGCAATCGGTGACATGCAGCGAGCGTGGGATCGCCAGAACCTTGCCTGCCACCTGTTCCAGCTGCGGGCAGTTGTCGATCTTGAGCCCGCCGCCAACCTTCAGGCCTTCGGGCAGCTCCGTAATGCCGCAATTGATAAGCGTGAGGTCGCCGCCGACCCGCAGGTTCCGCGGCAGTGATGCCAGCCTGGGGCAGTCCTTCAGGTAAAGGTCGCCCGTCACATGCAGGTTGTCGCCCATGGTCACATCCATGGCGCAATCCTGCACCGCAAGGTTGCCTTCGACAGTGACGCCGCCTGTCACGTGCAGCGGCCTTTTGCGCGCGCCCAGAGACAGCCAGCCTGCGACGGCGGTAAGCGGCTCCAGAACAAGGTTCTCGCAATCGGTCACGTAAACATTCTGCGCGACGCGGGCGCTGCCCAGCGTCACCAGCCGTCGGCAGTCATTTAGCACGATATCGCCGTTCACGACGAGGCCTGCGGGAAGGCGGAACAGCCCGGATGATTCAATGCGCATCTGATAGCCCACCCGCATGTCTTCAGACAGGCTTTCGAGCGCATGGCAATCGGTGACGTAAAGCCCGGACTGGACCGTGAACCCTTCGCCTATGCGCTTCAGCACCGAGCATCTTTCGATGAATGCGGCGCCCTGCACGACAAGGCGCGCGGGCAGCTCGGCCGTCAGGTGGCAGTCGCGCAGGTGAAGACCGTCAGAAAAACTGTATCCTGCCGGCAGCGCATTGAACGGCAGGATGCCGCCGCCCTCCAGCTGGAAATACCCGGGCAGGTCCCGGTGGATGCGCGGGATTTTGACTTTTTTAGAATCAAGGAAAGCTGCGATTTCAGGCAGGTCGGACTTGTCGGCCTGACCGTCGCAACGCCCCTTGCACTGGTCGAGAGTACCATCGGGATTGATGCTGATCGTTGCCTTGGGTCGGTTGTCCGCATCACGCAGGGAGTAGAAGGCAATGCTGCCGGTTAGCAGGCGGAAGGCGTAGTTGGCCGCGCAATGGCGCAGGCGCCGTCCCTCCGCGACCAGTGCGGTGGGCGCGGTGATCTCGACGAACCGGCGCCCCTGCGCCAGTTCCATCGCGGGCGTGACGCCCGGCTCCGTGGTGCTCTTGATCCGGGCGTGCAGCGGCGCCGCGCGGCTATGCGCGCGCCCGAAATACTTGTTGGCGGCGTTGAAGGCCGATTCAAGGCTGATGTTGTGGATTTTGAACGGCACACCCTCTGCGTCGCGGCGCTGCAGGAAGGGCGCGTGCTCCTGCCGCGCGCATGAGAGCCAATCGACGATATGGCGGACCTGGCTCACCAGTTCGGCGTCGGGCTGGAAGCGGTGGAAGGGCCCGCCCTCCGGCCATTTGCGGCGCAACCAATCGGGCGCGTCATCCGGCATCTCCCGGAGCTCTACCGCATTCTTCTCGCGACGGCTGATCGAGCGCAGCAGGCCCCGCTGGAGCCATGACGCGAGTTGCAAATCGCCTTCCGCCTGTTGCAGGAAAAATTTCTCGATTTCAGAGGTATGGACGAGGTTGATGCCCATGCTTCCTTTCACCATTACTTCTATTCTACCATGGGGTACAAATTTTTTCCATAAATCACGCAAGACACTGGTATCGCATGTGGATTTCGGGGGTAACTTTGCGCCAAAAAACCACAATTTTATGGCGTTTTCAAAAATGCCCTTCACAATCAGGCTGCTAGGCAAATACCCCCGATTCACTGCTCATTCACGCACGAAAATATCGCGCCTTGAGCGGTAAAGAATCGTGTTACTGGCAGGTCTGTTCTGGTACTTTCTTTTCCCATGACAGCCGACCCCGTAAAATTTTCCGACATCGCGAAATCCCGCGCCAATGACGCGGAATTCCGCGTTATGCCGCATAACGAGGAAGTGGAGCAGGCGCTCCTGGGCGCGCTGCTGGTCAACAACAAGTCGCTGGAAAAAGTATCCGAATTCCTGCGCGCCGAGCATTTCTACAACCCCGTGCACGGCCGCATCTTCGCCGCCGTCTCGACCTTTATCGAGCGCGGGCAGGACGCCAGCCCCATTACGCTGAAAAGCTACTTCGAAAAAGACCAGGACCTCAGCCACGTCGGCGGCGGGCAATACCTTGCCGACCTCGCGATGCACGTCGTCTCGGTCGTCAACGTAGAGGATTACGGCCGCACCATTTACGAACTTCACCTGCGCCGCGCGCTGATCTCGCTGGGCGAGGACACGGTGAACGAGGCCTACGACCACAACATCGACCTGACGGCCGCGCAACAAATTGAAAGCGCCGAAAAACGCCTCTTCGACCTCGCGACCGCGGGCGATTACAAAAGCGGCCCTGTCGCCTTTTCCGTCGCGCTGACCAAGGCCATCCAGCAGGCGCAGCTTGCCTATGCGCGCGAAGGCCTTATCACGGGTGTCACCACCGGCCTGATCGACATCGACAAAAAACTGGGCGGCTTGCAAAAATCCGACCTGCTCATCCTTGCCGGACGTCCCTCGATGGGTAAAACGGCGCTGGCCACCAACATGGCCTTCCGCGCCGCGCAGGCATGGCTGGAATCGGGAGGCAAGGAAGGCTCCGGCGTCCTCTTCTTCTCTCTCGAGATGTCGGGCGAGCAGCTGGCCGCCCGTATCCTCGCCGACCTCACATCGGTTTCCTCGGACAAAATCCGCCGCGGCGAAGTGCGCGACACCGATTTCACGCGCTTTGTCGAGGCCAGCCAGCGCCTCGCGACCGCGCCCTTGTACATCGACGACACAGCCGCGCTGACCATCGGCGCCATCCGCACGCGCGCGCGCAGGCTGAAACGCCAGAACCCCGCGCTCGGCCTTATTGTCATCGACTATTTGCAGCTGATTCAAGGCTCCGGCCGCGCAGGGTCGGAGCAGAACCGGGTCCTCGAAATCTCCGAAATCACCCGCGGCCTCAAGGCGCTAGCGAAGGAACTCGACATCCCTGTGCTGGCGCTCTCGCAGCTCAGCCGTGCGGTCGAGGCGCGCGATAACAAGCGCCCGCAGCTGTCGGACTTGCGCGAATCCGGTTCTATTGAGCAGGACGCCGACGTCGTCATGTTCGTCTACCGCGACGAATACTACCTCGCCCGCGCCGAGCCCTCGAAAAAGCCCGAGGAAAGCGACGAGAAATTCAACCAGCGCTACCAGGACTGGCAGCGCACACTGGCCGATGCGCATAACGTCGCCGAATGCATCATCGCCAAGCAGCGTCACGGCCCCATCGGCACGGTGAAGCTGAGCTTCGACGGCGAATTCACGCGCTTCGGCAACCTTGCGAATTACACCATTGAAAGCCACGAGTAATTATTCAGAGCCCCTCTCGACGCTCGAAATCCACCTTGACCGTGTGCAGGAAAACTACCTGACCCTGCGCAAACGCCTCGCCACCGGCGCCGATTGCGCCGCGGTGGTCAAGGCGGATGCATATGGTTTAGGCGCGATGGAAGTGTCCCGCGCGCTTTACGAGCAGGAATGCCGCCATTTCTTCGTCGCGCATTTCGACGAAGGCGTCGTGGTGCGCAAAAGCCTGCCCAAGGACGCGACCATCTACGTGCTCAACGGCCCCTATGGCGCCACGGCGAAGGAATTCAGCGCGCTCGGCCTTGTGCCGGTGCTGAACACTCTGGGCGATATCGAATACTGGTTCGACCATTCGCGCCATATGCCGAAAAACCAGCCCGCTGTCATCCATATCGACACGGGCATGAACCGCCTCGGCCTCTCTTTGAAGGAAGCCTCCGAACTGGCCGAGCGCAGGGAGCTGCTGAAGCCCATCGACGTGCGCTATGTCATGAGCCATCTGGCCTGCGCGGACGAGCCCGCGCATGTGATGAACGCCGAACAGCTGGCGCTCTTCAAGAACCTCACCGCCGCCCTCGGCCTGCCGCTCCGCTACAGCCTTGCCAACTCGGGCGGCATCTTCCTGGGCGAGGCCTACCATTTTGACCTTGCGCGGCCGGGCTGCGCACTTTACGGAATAAACCCGACAGGGTTGCCCGAAAACCCCATGCGGGGGGTTATCACCTTGAAATGCCGCATTTTACAGGCGCGTTCGATTGACATATCCACAACGGTCGGCTACGGTGCCGCGTATAAGGTCTCGCCACCTGCCAATTGCGTCACGATTTCAGTAGGATATGCTGACGGTTACCTGCGCAGCCACACAGGCCGCGGCGTGGTCTATATCGGCGGCGAAAAATGCCCCGTTATCGGCCGCGTGTCGATGGACAGCATCATCGTGGATACCACTGCGCTGAAAATCCAGCCGCAGGCGGGCGACTGGGCGGAAGTTGTGGGCGCGCACCAAGGCGTTGACGACCTCGCGGCGCAGGCGGGCACCATCGGCTACGAGATACTGACCAGCCTCGGAAAAAGGTACAGACGCGAATACACGGGTGGATAACGGATATGAGCATCGCAGACGATAAACAAGAACAGCCGACGCGAAAGTTTTCGCTGCTCGACCCGGTGCAGGCGCTGGGCGCAACCATCATGAGTTTCCTGGGCGGTGCCGGTCGTTTGTCGCTCTTTACCGGCCGCAGCATCGCCAGCTGCTTTACGCCGCCGTTCTACCCGCGGCTTTTCCTGCGGCAGGTGATCGACATCGGTTATTACTCGCTGCCCGTCGTCGGCATGACGGCGCTGTTCACCGGTATGGTGCTGGCGCTGCAAAGCTACACCGGCTTCTCGCGCTTCTCGGCCGAGGGCGCGGTTGCGACCGTGGTTGTCCTGTCGGTGACGCGCGAGCTTGCGCCTGTGCTGGCGGGCCTGATGGTGGCGGGGCGCATCGGCGCGTCGATTGCGGCCGAGCTCGGCACCATGCGCGTGACGGAGCAGATTGACGCCCTCACGACGCTTTCCACCAACCCCTTCAAATACCTTGTCGCGCCGCGCATTCTGGCCGGCACGCTGATGCTGCCCGCCCTGGTGCTGGTGGCCGACATCATCGGGGTTTTCGGCGGCTACCTTGTGGGCGTCTACAAACTTGGCTTCGCGCCGCAGAACTACATGCACAAGACATGGGAATACCTGACGCATGATGACGTGATGTCCGGCCTGTGGAAAGCGGCCGCATTTGGTTTCATCGTCACGCTGATGGGCTGCTACCACGGCTATAACTCGAAGCGCGGCGCGCAGGGCGTGGGCGCGGCGGTGACGACAGCGGTCGTTTCGGCCTCCATCCTCATCCTTATTTCCAACTACCTGCTCACGCAGTTTTTCTTCGCGGGGAAATAATGGCCGAAGCAGCAAAGAAACTCGAGCTTAACGGCGTCACGAAATCCTTCGGCAGCAACCATGTGCTGCGCGGCGTGAACCTGTCGATCGACAAGGGCAAGTCGCTGGTCGTCATCGGCGGTTCGGGCACTGGCAAATCGGTGATGATCAAATGCGTGCTGGGGCTTATCCATCCCGACAAGGGCTCGATCAAGGTCGACGGCGTCGAAACCGTCCAGGCCAAGGGCTCCGACCGCGACGACCTCATGAAAAAATTCGGCATGCTGTTTCAGGGCGGCGCGCTCTTCGATTCACTTCCTATCTGGGAAAACGTTGCCTTCGGCCTCATCCAGGGCAAGGGCATGGGCAGGAACGAGGCCAAGGGCATCGCGATTGAAAAGCTGCGCGCTGTCGGGCTTCCCGCCCGCGTCGGCAATCTCCTGCCTGCGGAACTGTCAGGCGGCATGCAAAAGCGCGTCGGCCTGGCGCGCGCCATCGCCTCGAACCCCGAAATCATTTTCTTCGACGAACCGACCACGGGCCTCGACCCCATCATGGCCGACGTCATCAACGACCTTATCATCGAAACCTCCAAGGGCCTCGGCGCGACGGCGCTGTCGATCACGCACGACATGGCCTCCGCCCGCAAGATCGCGGATGATATTGCAATGATTTACAAGGGCCAGATCATCTGGCAGGGCAGCGCAAAAGACATCGACCACTCGGGCAACGAATATGTCGACCAGTTCATCAAGGGCCAGGCGCATGGCCCCATCAAAATGGAAGTCTAGGATATGGCCGAAACACCGCGCCCGAAACGCGAACTGAAAGCACAGCGCAGCAAAGCCCCCGAAACAACACCCGAACAGCCCGCCGAAAAACCCAAAAAGAAAAAGGGCGGGGGCGGCTTCTTTTCGCGCCTGCTGATGCTGGGCTTCTCGCTTGGCATCATTGGCATTATCGGGGGAGGCCTTGCGATTGCGGGCATCCTCTTCTATTTCGGCCGCGACCTGCCGGATTACTCGGCGCTGACCAACTATGATCCGCCCATCGTCACGCGCGCCTATGCCGCCGACGGCCGCCTGCTGGCCGAATTCGCCTTTGAAAAACGCGTCTTCGTCCCCATCACCGAAGTGCCCGAGCTGGTGAAACAGGCCTTTATGTCGGCTGAGGACAAGAACTTCTACACCCACCCCGGCATCGACCCGACCGGCATCATCCGCGCCGTCCTGACCAACCTGAAAAACACCGGCAGCGACAGGCGCCTCAAGGGTGCTTCCACCATCACGCAGCAGGTCGCGAAAAACTTCCTGCTGAAAGACGAAGTTGCGGCGGAATCGGGGGACAAGGTCGCGAAATTCGGCCGCAAGATCCGCGAGGCGATTTTGGCCTTCCGCATCGAACAGGCGCTGACCAAGGATAAAATCTTCGAGCTCTACCTGAACCAGATCTATCTGGGCGCGCGCAGCTACGGCGTCGCTGCGGCCTCGCTGGAATATTTCAACAAGCCGCTGAACGAGCTGTCCGTCGCCGAAGCCGCTTTCCTGGGCGGGTTGCCCAAGGCGCCCTCGGATTACAACCCCGAGCGTTACTACAACGCAGCCCTCGGCCGCCGCAACGACGTGCTGCAGCAGATGTGGGAAAACAAATACATCACTGACGGGGAATACAAGACGGCCAAGGAAAGCCCCGTCACCGTCATCCACCGCGACGAAAACCAGTACGTCAACCACCCGTACTTCGCCGAGGAAGTCCGCCGCAAACTGCTGGAGCTGTACGGCGAGAAGGGCGTGCTCGAAAACGGCCTGATCGCGCATACGACCGTCGTGCCCGATTACCAAAAAATCGCCGAAAACGCGCTGCGCCACGGCTTGCAGAACTACGATATGCGTTACGGCCTGCACAGCGACCCCGTCAAAAACATTTCCACCACCAACTGGGAAGAGAACATCAAGGGCGTCGACGACCCCGCCGGCACCGGCGACATGCAGCTGGGCGTGGTGCTGGAAACCGGCGACAAGATAGCGACCATCGGCCTGAAAAACGGCAAGAAAGCCGTCATCACCTTCAACAAGATGAAATGGGCCAAACGCAAGGGCCACAGCGCGCCCGCGAAAGTCAGCGACGTGCTGAAGGTCGGCGACGTCTGGCTGACCGAACCGGCCGACGAGGAAGACAACGGCCTTCCCGTGCATTGGCTGCGGCAAATTCCCGACATCCAGGGCGGCATCATTGTCATGGACCCGCACACAGGCCGCATCTTCGCCATCGCCGGCGGCTTCAGCTACGAGATGAGCCAGTTCAACCGCGCCTCGCAGGCCGTGCGCCAGCCGGGCTCCGCCTTCAAGCCCTTCGTCTACCTCGCGGGCCTCGAGGCGGGCTTTACGCC